>DATMNN010000098.1:0-91986 GCA_035569025.1 Terriglobales bacterium | reverse complement strand
GTTGGGTTTGCCGGTTCGGTGGGTGCGCGCGATGCCAAGTCCGGTATCGCGAAGCGGCCAGGGATTAACTGCTCTGACCTTTGGCCGCGGGCTGCTCTCAGCGGAGCGTGGCGCAGTCCGCGAATTGTTCGCCATGGTCGGAGCGGTGGTGGAAATTCCCGAGAAACGGTTTGACGCGTTCACGGTGACCTATTCCAGCAGCCACGGCTATCACGCGCTCGCGCATCTGGTGAGAGCAGCGGAAGCGATTGGACTCGATCACAAGACCGCGCGACTGGCCGCCGCTCACGCGCTGGCTGATGGCATTGCAGCCTGGCGGCACGGCAATCTTTCGTTGGAACAACTGTTACAAGAAGCGGCTACACCCGGCGGCATCGCCGCAGCCGTCATAAGATCGATGGATGAAGCGGGTTACCCAAGAATCGTAGCGAAGGGGCTGGCAGCGGGAATCAGGCGAGCCAGCAAGAATGCCGCCAATCGTTGACTTAGACTTCCCCTCCGCCTACTATGGCGCGACTCTATGATCGGACAGGCTATCTCTCACTACCGCATTCTGGAAAAGCTGGGTGGGGGCGGAATGGGTGTGGTCTATAAGGCCGAGGACACCCGGCTCCATCGCTTCGTCGCCCTGAAATTCCTGCCCGATGAGGTCGCCCATGACCCGCACGCGCTCAGCCGTTTTCAGCGCGAGGCGCAGGCGGCTTCCGCCCTTAACCATCCCAACATCTGTACGATTCACGACATCGGGGAAGAAGGTGGAAGAGCGTTCATCGCGATGGAGTTCCTTGATGGCGTTACGCTGCGGCATCGCATCGAAGAAGAACCGTTCGAGGCCGATGAGTTTTTCGACTTGGCGATTCAGATGGCCGACGCACTCGATGCCGCGCACGCGGCCGGCATCGTCCACCGCGACATCAAGCCCGCCAACATTTTGGTGACCGCGCGGGGCCACGCCAAGTTTCTCGACTTTGGCCTGGCCAAGGTAGAACTGCAGCAGCGCGTCGATGAAGCTACGCGCACCGTAGGCGCGGAAAATCTGACGAGCCCGGGAATGGCCATCGGCACGGTCGCCTACATGTCTCCCGAGCAGGCGCGCGGCAAGGACCTCGACCGACGCAGCGACCTGTTCAGCCTGGGTACAGTGTTCTACGAGATGGCCACGCAGCAGCAGGCCTTCAGCGGAGACACGACGGCGGTAATCTTCGATGCGATTCTCAACCGCGAGCCCGCGCCCGTGCTGCGCACGAGCCGCGCATTGCCTGCGAAGCTGGATGAAATCATCGGAAAGCTTCTGGAAAAAGATCGAGACCTCCGCTACCAGAGCGCGGCCGAACTCCGCGCGGACTTGAAGCGGCTAAAGCGTGACGCGAGCGCGCCAGAGCGCAAGCCAGCGCCTGCGCCGACGGCTTCGCGCGACGCTGCCAAATCGCGCAAGCCGAAGGCCAGCAAAACGATTGATTCGCTCGCTGTGCTGCCCTTCGAAAATGCCAGCGGCGATCCTTCCAACGAAGATCTCGCCGATGGCATCACCGAGACCATCATCAACGGCCTGTCTCGCCTACCGAAATTGCGCGTGGTCCCTCGTGGTGTGGTGTTTCGTTACAAAGGCAAAGGCGTGGATGCATTCACAGCGGCGAGTGAACTCTCCGTCCGCGCGATCGTCAGTGGACGAGTTCTACAACACAAAGACACGCTGATCGTAAAAGCCGAACTGGTGGACGTCGTCCGCCAGAACCAAGTATGGGGCGATTCCTATTCACGCAAGATATCGGATTTATTCGACGTGCAGGAGGAAATCTCGCGCGAAATTGCCGACCGCTTGCACGAGCGCCTGGGGAGCACTTCCTCCACGCCCGCTGCCGGGCGCGCGACTAAGCCATCCTCGTCGGAGCGCACACCCGCAAATCCTGAAGCCTACCGACTTTACCTCAAGGGTAATCATCAAGCGAGAACCTGGACCGAAGAGGGTTTTCGCAACAGCCTGGAATTTTTCCAGCAGGCCATTGCAATCGATCCCAGCCATGCGCCGAGTTATGCGGGGCTGGCCTATTCCCTGGCGCTGATGGGCTTTTTCGGATTCATTCGTGGCAAGGAGTGCTGGCCCAAAGCGAAAGCGGCTGCGCTCCAGGCAATGCAGTTGGATCCAACCGTTGCGGAAGCGCATATCGCACTTTCGCTGCACGCGATGCAAGCCGATCGCAATCTCGACCTGGCGATCCAGGAGGCGCAGGAGGCGGTGCGACTCCGGCCCGATCTGGCCATTGCATTTCATGGGTTGTCCGTTGTTCTAAATGTGTCGCGCCGATCCGATGAGGCGCTCGCCGCAATCTACAAGGCAACGGAGTTGGATCCCCTGGCGCCACTGTTTCAGGCTCATTACGCATGGATCCTGCACTGCATGGGGCGGGACGAACACGCCTGGCAACAGATTCGTTCGACGCTGGAAGTTCATCCCAACGACTACTACACACTTCGCATCTTGGTGTACTGCGCCAATACACCTGAGCGCCAGAAGATTGCGATCGAAGCCGGGCACAAGCTTTCCGCAATCTCAAAAAGCAAGCTCGTTGGACAGGGAATGATGGGAGTGATCTATGCGCTGTCCGGGGAACGCGAGCAAGCGCACGAGATTGCCAGACAACTCGAGCAGCGAACCGGGAACGAGCCTCTGCTCGGTTTCTATCTCGGGATTATCTACGCCGCTCTGGGCGAAGAAGAAATGGCGATCGATTGGCTGGAAAAAGCCGAGGAGGCAGAACTCGGTCTGTTAGCGATCCTGGCCGTCGAGCCGGCTTTTAGTCCACTCCGCCCGAACCCGCGGTTTCAAGCGCTTCTGCGGAAGCTCGGGTTGACGAAGTGAACCATTCCTCATTATTTCTGACACGCTGGCGCGCCCACCTGCTTGTAAACCTTCCCATCCTTCATCACAAACTCAACATTCTCCAGAACGCTAATATCCTTCATCGGATCGCCGCCCACCGCAATCAAGTCTGCATACTTCCCCGGCTTGATCGATCCAATTTCGCTCGAATGACCGAGCAAGTCGGCGGCGTTGGTTGTCGCCGCCTGAATCGCCTGCATGGGCGTCATGCCGTACTTCACCATGAATGCGAACTGCCGGGCGTTGATGCCGTCCGGGCAAACACTGGAGCTGACGCCTTCGTCCGTGCCGAAGGACATTTTCACGCCCGCGCGCACGGCTTTGCCAAAATTTTCGCGCTGTAATCTTCCCAGGTCGGCATCGTGCTGGAGAAAATCCTCAGGTGTGTGACCCAGCTTTCCAGCGGCCTGGATGCACTCTTCGTCGTAAATATCCATGTCGAGATAAGTGCCGTGTTGTTTAGCCAGCGCGATGATTTCGTCATCGAGATACTCAGCGTGCTCGATGGAGGCGGCGCCGGCAATAATCGCATTCTTGATCCCCTGCGCGGCATGAGCATGAACGGCAACCCGCAGGCCGAAATTTTTGGCTTCTTCAACGCCCGCCTGCAGTTCCTCGGGAGTGAATTCAACCGACGACGGGTTACTCCCGTGCGTGAGGACGGCGCCAGTGGAAAGCATCTTGATCACGTCGACCCCGTCATGCGCGAGCAGACGAACTTTCTGGCGAACCTCCCATGGACTGTTCGCTTCTCCGTAGTGCAGGTCCCATGGAAGTGGAATGTCGGGCGCTTGACCGGTCATCGCGCCAGCACCACCCGTGATCGTTACGTACGCTCCGGCAACAAACATTCGCGGGCCGATGATGTAGCCCTTCGCAATCGCGTCGCGCAACGCAACATCGTTCAAAGCGCGATAGGTGCCTACGTCGCGCACACTGGTGAATCCGGCGAGTAGGGTATTGCGCGCGTTGGGAACCGAAGCGAGCGCAATCGCGGACGCCGTGTTGCGGAGAACTTCAAACGGATCATCGGGACTCTCGCCGTCGGCAATGTGCGTGTGACAGTCAATGAGTCCGGGCAACACCGTCTTGTTGGAGAGGTCGATGACATTCGCGCCGCCCGGAATGGACAGGTTCTTTCCAACAGACTGGACCTTCTTGCCATCGATGAGAATCACCTGGTCCGTGAGCACGGTGCCGGAGTCGGGATCGATGAGGCGTCCGGCGCGGACGGCGGTGAGTTGAGCGGACGCGAGCGACGAACACAACAACAAAAAGATGGCACGTTTCATTGGTTTCCCTGGGTGACCAGCTGCGTCTCTACGCTGAGGGCGGCCTAGTCGGCAGCGGCTGCAGTCCGGGCGAGACCCGCGCGTAGATCCGCGGCCAACAGTCGATGAAACAGTTGCTCGCCGGCTTCGCGCCGCACGGATAAACGTCCAGCCTGGTAGGCTCGCGACTTCAACCCGCGCTGCACGGCTTCGCAAATGCCGAGGTCTTCGTCCTGCACCCGATTGCCGACGGCTACGCTCTGTTCGTTGTAGGCGCGGGCCGCTTCGCTGACGTCACTGAAGTAAAAATCGAAAATCACGCGGCAGTGATCGACATCCACCGGGATGACCAGGTTGGTGTCCATGTAGCCTTCGTAGCAATTGAACATGAAGTTGGGATAGTGCCAGTAGTACCAGGCCCGATCGCCGCGGCGAGTGTTGGACGTGGCGGCGTCTTGATCACCGCTCACCATCGGACTAGACTGCAGACAGTACCGGTCTTCGTTTTCAATCGTGTACTGCTTGTAGTCCAGGACTGAGTTCAAGCCTTTGTGCAGATGCGGTACGTGATAGCCCCCGTCGAGATAGTTATCGACAAACACCTTCCAGTTACAGTGAATGTCGTAAGATTGCGTGGCGAAGAATTTCAGTTTATGTAATTCGAGTGGTGCGGCGCGCCTGACCATCCCGCCGAGAAAGTCAGCCAGCGACCCCGCTTGCGGATCGAGATTCACGAAGACCAGGGTCTCCCAGGTGTCGACCTTCACAGGGACTAGTCCGTTATCTTTGCGTTCGAAGTTCTTGACGCCGTCAAACTCCGGCATCCCTTTGAGCGCGCCATCGAGGCCATAGTTCCAGCCGTGATAGGGGCAATGCAAAATGGAAGCTTGCCCGCAAGGTTCCGTGACCACTGCTGCCGCATGATGGCGGCAGACGTTATAAAACGCGCGGAGAACTCCGTCGTTACCTCGTACGGCAACAATCGGCTCGCCGGCCACGGTGGCGGTGACAAACTGGCCGGGCTTCTCCACTTGATCCACACGCCCGATTACTTGCCAGGTCTTACTGAAGACAGCTTTCTGCTCCAACTCCGCTATACGGGCGTCAACATACCACGGTGCCGGGATGGTATACGCATCCGATAGGGATGCTTTGTCGTTGTAGGAGGCGAGTATCTGGTCGATCGTCGAGTCGGTAATCATGCTTTCTTCCCCGAAACCTGAACCTTGTCCGATCCGATGGCGCGACGCAACAGGGACGTGAACTGCTCGATGCGGGCCTCCTTTTTTTCTGGAACCGGACCTTGCTTGCGGAATAGTCCAGGATCGAGTTCTTCGGTCAGCAGCGCATCCTGAAATCGGTCGATCGTCCATTCGAGGATCGAGCCGATCATGTCAGCATCGAGGTCCTGGCGCAGGTCCGCACGGGTCAGGCCGTAGCGCACGAATTCACGCCATCCATAAGGATCTTCGGCGACCAGGAAACGGTTGATCTCGCGGCGCAGGGCAAGGTCGGTACCGTAGTTGCCGACCAGATAAATCCGGTACGAGGCCCAATTGTCTCGCACCATATTTTCGGTGCGGCCGAGCCAGTAGCGCAGCATTTCGAAGAATCCCTGCTTCTGCACATCGAGAGGCGCTTCCATGTATTTCGGAAACGAGCGCACAGCTTTCTTGTAAGCTTCGAAAAACAGGCCGTCTTTGCTTTTGAAATGTTGGAAGACGGAACCTTTGGCGATGTTGAGTTCCGCGGCAATGTCCTCGACGCGCGCGGCGCTGTAGCCGTGCTCCGCGAAATGGCGGATGGCTGCGTCGACGATCCGCGCGCGTTTCGCCTCCGAACGTGGACGCGGCTTTGCGTCCGATCGCAATTGCGTGGGCTTGGCCAGACTGCTGGCGATTCCATTCATGCTTGACCCCGAGTCAATGGCACGATACCGCAGGCGGGAACCATTTTTCAATGGCTTTTTTCCATATGTTCCGTTAATTTCGCTTACCCGGATGAGGCACTGGTCCTGACCAGCGGTCATTGGCAATGAAAAGTGCTGCAAATCGTATCTACGACGCGATCGTAGTGGGCGCTGGCCACAACGGGCTCACCGCCGCGTGCTACCTGGCCCGTGCCGGGCTGTCGACGTTGGTGTTGGAGCGGCGCGACATCGTAGGCGGCTGCTGCGTGACCGAGGAGATCGCGCCGGGCTGTCGCGCATCCACCACTTCCTACATTGCCAGCATGCTGCGGCCGGAAGTGATTCGCGATCTGAAACTGGCCGAGCACGGGTTGCGCATGGTGCCCTGCGATCCGGCGTTGCAGGTTCCCTTCCCGGACGGACACCTGGTGTCGTGGTGGGCGAATCGCGATCGTGTAGTGGCGGAACTGCGCAAGATCTCGGTTCGGGATGCAGAGACGTTTGTGTGCGTGGACGATCGTTTGAAGAAGCTGGCCCGCTATCTCCAGCCGTTTTTTCTGGAGCCGCCGCCCGAGGTCGATACCAAGTCGCTGGGCGGATGGAGCGATTTGCTGCGAGTGGGCAAGCGCTTTCGCGGAATCTCCAGCGCGGAGATTTCGGAGCTGGTTTCGTTTCTCACGGGCAGTCTCGGCGAATTTCTTGATCGCAATTACGAATCGGAAAAAGTGAAGACGCTTTTTCTCGCGAACAATGTTTATGGCAAGCACGGAGGACCGTATCAGCCTGGAACCGCGCTGGGCCTGTTGTTTCACCTGCTTAGCGGCGGCGAGCACGATCTTCAGGGCTTCTATGGACACGTGATGGGCGGCATGGGAGCGATTACGGGCGCGATGGCGGGGGCTGCGAAATCATTAGGCGTGGAAATTCGCACGGGCGCCGCGGTCGCAAGGATTGATTCGCGCCAGGGACGGGCGCGTGGCGTCGTACTCGAAGACGGAACCGAGTTTCGCGCGCGCATGGTGCTGTCGAACGCTGACCCCAAGCGGACTTTCCTCAAGATGATCGCGGAGCGCGAACTGCCCGCGGATTTTGTGCATGCCGTCCGCGGCATCAAAATGGACGGACCGTGCGCCAAAGTGAACATGGTCCTTTCAGAAGAGCCTCGCTTCACGGGCACACCGAGCAATTACGATGCGCAGCAACGGTCGCTGTTCACGCTGGTGCCGTCCCTGGAATTTGCGGAACGCTGTTACGACACTGCCAAGTTTGGCGAAATTCCGGAACAGCTCTGGGTGGATTGCGTGATTGGTTCGAACGCCGATCCGTCGCTCTCGCCGCCGGGCAAGCATGTGATGACTTGCTTTGTGCAGTACGTGCCTTACAGGCTGCGGCAGGGCACATGGGACGAGAATCGCGATCTGCTCGGAGACCGGGTGGTCAAAAAGATCGCCGAATATGCGCCCAATGTTCCGGGCGCGATCATCGCGCGTCAGGTACTGACCCCTCTCGATCTCGAACGAACCTATGGGTTGACGGAAGGCAACATCTTTCACGGCGAATTGAACCTAGAGCAGCTTTTCTTCAATCGTCCGGTAGCGGGATGGTCGCAATATCGCACTCCGATTGCAGGACTTTATTTGTGCGGCGCGGGTGCGCACCCGGGCGGCGGTGTAACGGGCGCTCCCGGACACAACGCGGCGCATCAGGTGCTGCGCGATTGGAAACGCGGCAAGTTCAAGGAGGCCGTGGCGTGAGCGGGAACGGCGTTCCAAGAATTGCCGACTACATTGTTGTGGGCGCCGGGGTCATGGGAGCGTCGATCGCCTTTCACCTGGCGCGGCGCAAGGCGGGACGGATTGTCGTGGTCGATAAAGACCATGTGGCAGCCGGCGGGAGCAGCCGTTCGTCGGCGCTGGTCCGCATGCATTACAGCTTCGCTCCGGAAGTGCGACTGGCGCTCTTGAGCCTGAAGATGTTTGAGCACTGGCGCGAAATTGTAGGAGAGCCTGGGGAATTCCGTAAAACCGGGTTCGTGCGCATAGTGCATCCAGGCGAGAGCGAGCGACTGAAACAGAATGTAGCCATGCAGCGCGGCCTGGGAGCAAATGTCGAGTTGATCGATGGCCAGCAACTGCGGTCACTGGAGCCGGACTGGATGGTCGATGAAGTCGAACTCGCCGCCTACGAACCGGACTCGGGCTACGGCGATGGAAATGTCGTCGCCAATGACTTTCTAAACACTGCGCGCGATCAGGGGGCCGCCTATCTCCCGAAGACGCGCGTGACTTCCCTGCTGGTGACGGGCGACCGGGTGCGCGGCGTCACGACTGACACCGGAGAAATTCACGCGCCGGTGGTGATTGTTGCGGCGGGGCCCTGGACGCGGCCGTTACTGCAACCAATCGGTGTTGATCCGCCGATTGAACCTGAGTATCACCAGGTTGCGATTTTGAAGAATGCTCATGACATGCGAGCGGGCGGTTGCGCTTGCATCGATTCCGTGACGGCCACTTACTTTCGTTCTGACGGCAGTGATAAGTTTCTGGTCGGCGACTTTTATGGAAAGCGTCCCGTCGATCCCGACAATTTTTCGCAGCGCGCGTCCGAGACCGATCTGGAAGAGATGATTGAGCGCGCCAGCCGGCGGATGCCGAAACTGGAGAAAGCAGAAGTGATGCGCGGAGTCACCGGCGTGTATGACATGACCCCCGATTCTCGGCCGCTGCTGGGAGAAGTTCCCGGAGTGGAAGGATTGCACATCTGCGCGGGTTTTTCCGGGATGGGTTTCAAGATTTCACCGGCCATCGGCCTGGTGATGTCGGAACTTATTGTCGACGGCGCGGCGACGACTGTGGACATTTCGGCGTTTCGTTCGACGCGATTTACTGAAGGACAGCCGATCAAAGCTGAGTTTGAGTACAAGGATGACTAGTAGCGCCGCCATCCCGGCAAGATTCCGGCACTACAAAACCAGGAGAGCTCACATGGCAAAGAAAGGCATTCTCGAACGCCTGAAACAAGGGCCGGTCCTCGGAGACGGCGGATACTTACTCGAACTGGAAAAACGCGGATGGGTGCGGCCGGGGCCGTTCACTCCGGAAGTTGCGATTGTTTACCCGAATGCGCTGCGCGAATTGCACATTGAGTTCCGCGAGGCGGGTGCGGAAGTCTTGCAGGCGCTTACTTTCTACGCCAGCCGTGACAAGCTCGCGACCGTGGGACTCGAAGATCGGGTCGAGGACATCAACCGTTCGGCGGTGCGCGTGGCGAAAGAGGTCGCAGGCGATCAGTGTCTGGTTGCCGGCAATCTCAGCCTGACGTGGATGTATGAGCACGGCAGCGCTTCGGCTACGGATCGCGTCCGCGAGACGTTTGATGAGCAGCTCAGAATTCAATGCGACGAAGGCGTGGACTTCATCATCGGTGAGACGTTCTCCTGGCTGGGCGAAGCCCTGCTGGCGGTCGAGCGCGCGAAAAAGACAGGCCTTCCGGTGATGGTGACGATCTGCTTTGAAAACAAGGACGAAACGGCGGAAGGCAAGAGCGCAGCGGAAGCGGCGAAGACTCTTCTTGATGCGGGCGCGGATATTGTCGGCATGAACTGTCTGCGCTCGCCGGAGCACACTCTTCCCTCGATGGAAACAATGCGCAAGGCGGTCGATGGATATCTAGCGTGCCAGCCCGTCGGATATCGCACTCCCAAAGACAAACCGGATTTCACCAGTCTTGAAGAATTTCCTTACGGACTCGATCCGCTCCAGCTTACTCGCAAAGAAATGGGCGAGTACGCGCTGCGTGCGAAAGAAATTGGCATCAACTATATCGGGTCGTGTTGCGGATCGGTGTCCGAGCATGTGCGGGAAATGGCTCGGGTTCTGGGCAAGTTGCCGGCGGAGTCGCGCATCTGGAAAAAAGGCGGCGCGAAGCCAATGTCGGCGTATGAGTATTACGATCACGATCAGATGACGGCGAAGTAGGCTATCGGACCGCGCGGGCTAAAGAGTTTGCTGAAAGGCTCACGATTCGTATCAGGTCACTGCTTCAGCGGTGACGCACGTGCTTCAAAATGAGCCGCGGCTTCACAAACGCAGCGGAAAAGGTCGGTGTTGACCTTGCTTTTGGGTGGCGCAGCGGTCTGGAGCTGCGATAAGGCCTTTCTTTTGACTTGGGCTCCAGCCCCCGAGGTACGCGCGTTCTCTCCATAACAGGATTAGAATTCTCCATCACCTGTGAAGCTCCTCCTCCCAGTATCGACGCCAACCCGTAGGAGAACCGCCGTGCTGAAAACCTTTCAACTTCTGCTGACGATCCTGTGTGCGCTTTGCGTCACATCAGTCTCGCGATTAACGGCGCAGATCACGCCCGATCGCCAGGTAGCAATCACCATCGACGATTTACCGGCGACCTCGCCCGGCATGAGTACGCAGACGATCACGGAAATGACCACGAAGCTCCTGACTACGCTGCGTGATCAGAAGATTCCGGTCGTGGGCTTCGTCAATGAAAGGAAACTTTACAAGTTTGGCGAAGTCGACCAGCGAATCGCGGCGCTGAATATGTGGCTCGACTACGGATTTGACCTCGGCAATCACACCTACAGTCATTTGTCGCTGAATAAAACCGGACTCAAAGCATGGGAGGACGATGTCGTTCAGGGCGAAAGCGTCACTACCCTTCTGCTTGCGAACCACAAGATGAAGATGCGGTACTTCCGGCATCCGTATCTCGACACAGGAGCAGACTTGCAGACCCGCCGCGATAACGAAGCCTTCCTAACAGCTCGCGGATACCGTATCGCCCACGTAACTCTGGATGCGTGGGACTGGGCCTACGCGGGTACCTATGAAGATGCCAAGGCCCGTGGCGATGCCGCTGCCCAGGACGCACTGGCCAAAAACTACCTGGCATACAGCGACGCGACCTTCGCCTATTGGGAACAAGAGTCGAAAAAGTGGCTGGGATACGAGCCAAAACAAATTGTGCTTCTGCACGGAAATCAGTTGGAAGCCGATCACATCGGCGAACTGCTCGATCTGTTTCGCAAGCGCGGATACCGCTTCATCACGCTGGAAGATGCCCTGAACGAGCCAGCCTACAACCTGCCCAGCGGGGATGCGGGTGTCGAGGGAACCGAATGGCTCGAACGTTGGGCGAAGAGCAAGGGACAGTCGCGCACGCCCGGGCCACAATTTCCGCAAGCGGAAGTCGACAAATGGAAGGTGCCAGCGCCAGCACCGGCCAACCCATAGAATAATGAAGACGGTCGATTCCTGCCCGATGTTGGAGGCGGGTATACCACTCTCACAATCTCGCCGCAGTACGTCCATGCCGGGAGAGAGATCAAAGAATTAGCGATCCGGCTGTTAGACACGATGAACGTGACCAAAGCGGTTCAGGCGAGTGATACGATTAAGGAAATCTAGCCCGGATGGCGGAATTGGCAGACGCGCTGGCCTTAGGAGCCAGTGGCCGCAAGGCCGTGCAGGTTCAAGTCCTGTTCCGGGCACCACCCTCTGTCCCACACGTAAAGCTATGTCTACAGACGCACTGCGGGAGCAACACGTCCGACAAGGGATCGCGCTCGAATATCTCACAATCGGGTGGAACGTCCTTGAGTGCGTAGTTGCAGTGGCTGCTGGCTACATTGCGGGAAGCGTTGCTCTAGTAGGCTTCGGTGTCGACTCCGCAATAGAGGGCGTTTCCGGCTCTGTACTGCTCTGGCGACTAAATGCAGAGCGACGGGGGAGACATGTTGAGACGATAGAACGTACCGCACTCAAGCTCGTAGGCGTGAGCTTCCTTTTGCTGGCTGCATACGTGGCCTACGAGTCAGCCGCTACACTCATCCAACGGGAAAGACCCAACCGGAGTTTCCTTGGAATCGTGCTGTCGATTGTCTCCCTGATCGTCATGCCGCTACTAGCGAGGGCAAAGCGTAAAGCGGCTGTCAATTTGAATAGTGCGGCTCTGCACGCGGATTCGCGGCAGACCTCACTCTGCGCTTACTTGTCAGCTATTCTGCTAGGCGGACTCGTTTTGAATGCGATGTTCGGTTGGTGGTGGGCTGACCCGGTTGCTGCGCTGGTCATGGTCCCTATCATCGCCAATGAAGGCAGAGAAGCTATAAAGGGCGAAGCATGTCCAAATTGCCACTAGCGAACCCACGCTGTATGCGCTCTCTCCGCTTATAGGTTATAGCTCAATGTAGACACATCATCGAGCGAAGGACACCCAGCGGTTCGCCGGAAGCCCAGCTAGTAAACATGTTTTCCCTTTCCTTCTGCTTGACGGGGAGTCTAAATGCGGTCAATATGCAGAGTCCCCTGATTGTAACTGCAGGTCTTTCTCCCTGTTGAAGGGCCGAGCCTAACTATTGATCGTCGGGATCCCTGTTTGATCCACGGCCGGAGGTGTTTATGCGCGTCCGCTTCTCACTCACCAGCGTCCTGTCCATCCTGATTCTTTCCACCCTGAGCTTCGCTGCCGCGCCAGACCGCATCACATCTCCCATTCTCGCCGGGCAGATGGTCCGGCTCGCCGCGGGCGCGCCGATGCAGGCGCGATCCGAGTTCGACCAGGGCGCGGTCGATCTGTCGTTCAAGATGAGCTATATGACGCTGCTCACGGCGCCCTCGGCGCGGCAGAAGCAAGCCATCGACAAACTGCTGGCCGATCAGCAGAATCCGCGTTCGGCTTCGTATCACAAGTGGCTCACGCCCGAGCAGTATGCCGACCGCTTCGGCCTCAGCCGCAACGACATCAAGAATCTCTCGGACTGGCTCCAGGCGCAGGGGTTCACCGTTGTCCGTACGGCTCGCGGCCGTAACTGGATCGCCTTCAGCGGCACGGCCGAGCAGGTCGAGCGAACCTTTCAGACGCAGATTCACAATTTCAAGGTGGACGGCGAGCTGCACTTCGCCAACACTGTCGCGCCACAGATTCCCGCGGCGCTGTCTGGCGTGGTCGTCGGGATTCGAGGCTTGAACAATTTCCGCCTCAAGAAGCAGGCCCGTCGTGCCCAGCCCGACTATACTTTCACGTTCCAGGGCAGCAACTTTTTGTTCGTCTCTCCCGGCGATATTGCCGCTATCTATGACGTCAATGCGCTTTACAATGCTACGACCCCGATTGATGGCACGGGACAAACCGTTGGCGTCATCGGCCAAACCGGCATTTTTCAGTCCGATTTGAATGACTTCCGAACCGGATTCGGCCTTTCGGCCATCAACTGCACGGTTTCCAGCGACGTCATCACGTCCTGCAACACTCCCAATTTCAAGTATGTGTTGGTAAACGGCTCTCCCACAAATATTTTTAGCGATCTGGACGAAGCCGATATTGATCTGGAATGGTCCGGCGCAACGGCTCGCAAGTCCCAAATCATCTTTATCACTGCCACCGACCCCAACGGCGGCGGCATCTTTGACTCGCTGTTCTTCTCGATTGATCACGTCGTCTCGCCAGTACTGACATTGAGCTACACCTCTCCATGTGAGTTGGCGGAAATCGGCTTCTTTGCTAGTGACGAAGCGGAACTCCAGAAAGCGAACGCCGAGGGTATAACCTTCATGAACTCCTCTGGCGACACCGGCGCCGCCGAGTGCGACTTCCAGTCGAATTTTGCCTTTGGCGGATACGCGGCCGCCTACCCCGCCAGTAGCCAGTACGTCACCGGAGTCGGTGGCACATTGATCCCCGCCATTGCTCCGAATGAGTATGGCTCGACCTTCTGGAATCCAACCAACACCAGCGACGGCGGCTCTGCGAAGGGTTACATCCCGGAACAAGCCTGGAACGATGCTCAGGAGATCGGCTTGCTGTGTTCGCAAACCCCTCCTCCATCCAAATGCGGAGGAATCACGAATTGGGCGACCGCCCAGACCAACATCGGGATTTCCAGCGGCGGCGGCGGTGTCAGCAACTGCGTCACCGTTGACAACAACGGCGTCTGCACAAGCGGTTTCCCGCGGCCTGCGTGGCAGCAAAACATCGCGATACCCGGAACGATCCCAGGGCAAACGACGAGCCCGACCCGGCTCACCCCCGATGTCTCATTGCTGGGGTCACCGAACTTCCCGGGCTACATCGTTTGCACCCAGATCAACGGACCGTCCGGAGGCGGCAGTTCCTGTGCGGGCGGCATAGCCAATGCCGTCAGTGGTTGTGTTGGCGGGGGAGGAAATTGCACTGTCTTTGGCGGTACGTCCGTGTCTTCACCAGTTTTCGCAGGGATGGTGGCCCTGCTGAATCAAGACGTGGTCGCGAGCGGCATTCAACCCGCTCCGGGCCTGGGCAATATCAATTCCACGCTTTATGCCCTGGCAGCGACGCCCGGCAACGGCGTCTTTAACCCAGTCACAACCGCCTCCACTGGCGCATCGTCGAATGGGGCGTTCTGTCAGCCTGGGTCGCCCTCGTCGGGAGTCCCTGCAGACCCTTGGCCCGTGAACCTGGTGTGCCCAAATACGGGCTTCCTGGGCTTCAGCACGTTTAACTTCGATCCCACTACCAAGTACAACCTCGTGACTGGCCTCGGCTCGGTCAATGCCAGTCATCTCGCCGCGGCGTTGGTTTCATTGGGGGCCACAACCACCACCGACCTCATCTCCAGCGCCAACCCTGTGGCTTTTGGATCCTCGGTGACTTTCACCGCCCACGTCACAACCGCCGGCACCTTCACGCCTACCGGTAACGTGACTTTCATGGACGGCGCGACGACTCTGGGTACAGGCGCTCTGACGGCTGGTCCGGGCGTAATCGTCGTCGCTCACGCAACCTTTACGACCTCCGGGCTCAGCTCTGGCTCGCACTCGATCACAGCGGTCTATCCTGGGGACGCAAACAACGCCGGCAGCACGTCGGCGGTTCTCACGCAGGTGGTCACAGCTCCCACCTTCACCTTGTCTAACCCAACCACTCCGGCCACGGTGCTGTCGGGACAATCCTCGACATCGACATTCACGGTGACGGCGACCGGTGCCGGCGTTACGACCTTCGCTGGCGACGTTACGTTTGGCTGCACCGGCCTCCCCGACGCGACTGTTACCTGCAGCGGCCCAACGATCACCGCGGGCACTGCGAGCCCCGTTACGGAGACGGTCACATTCACCACCTCCGGCCCGAACACCAATGTCGGCCTGAAAAACCTGAAGCAACGCCGTTCCGACAACCGCATGCCGTGGGTACCGTTAACCTTGCCGCTCGCAGGCATCGTTGCGATTGGCTTCGCTGGACGTAAGCAATCGAAATACTCCGTCCTCGTAGGCTTGTGCTTATCGCTGGTGCTCCTCGGATTCCTGGTAGCCTGCGGAAGCAGTTCGCATCCGGCGGTAGTGGTGAGCGTAAGCCCGGCCGGATCGACGCTGTTCGCGAACAATGCGGCGGACGGCTGGCCCCCTCAGACCGCCCCGTTTACGGCGACGGTCACGAACAACTCCAACACGGCTGTGACCTGGTCAGTGTCCCCTGCTGGCGCGGGATCGATCGACTCGAATGGCGTCTACACGGCTCCCACAATTGTCGCCGGACTCCCGGGAAGCGCGACCATCACCGCGACCTCCCAGGCCGATTCAACCAAGACCGCGCACGCGACAGTAACCATCACCCCGACCACGGTGCCCGGCGCTTATGGCATCACGATAAACGCTACCGAATCCACAACCGTGCAGTCGAAGGGCGTCACGCTGACCGTGCAGTAGAGTGGCAGGGTGGAAATAATGTTGGGCAGGGACTTGTTCCCTGCCCTTTTTCATTTGTCGCGCTCGCGTACAATTCACTTCCAGCCGGGAGTCGGTAGCCAAATCCCAGCGATTTTTCAAAGCGGCACTGAGGGAACCGAATGTTTCAAATCCGGCGTCTTCTCTTCCTCGTCGTCACATTTCTTATCGCGGGCCTCGTTCCCGTCATCGCCCAGGACCGTTCCTACGGGCGGTCCATGGTCGTAACGAATGGCGGAATCGCGGCGACCAGTCAGGTTCTGGCGTCGCAGGCCGGGGCGGATGTCTTGCGGCGTGGCGGCTCGGCCATCGATGCGGCGATTGCGGCGAATGCCGTCCTGGGCGTCATGGAGCCGATGATGAATGGGGTCGGCGGCGACTTGTTCCTCATTTATTGGGACGCCAAGAGCGGCAAGCTCTATGGCTTGAACGCCAGCGGATGGGCTCCGCGCAACCTTTCGATCGAGTTCCTCAAGAAGCAGGGCATCACCGCCATGCCGCACGAGGGCATCCACAGCGTGACTGTACCCGGCGCAGTCGATGGATGGAGCAAGGCTCACCAGCGCTTTGGACGCCTTCCGTGGAAAGATCTCTTCGCGCCGGCAATTTTCTATGCCGAGCACGGATACGCCGTAGCTGAAATCGCGCAAGAGTATTGGGAGGGCGACAAGGATCGACTCAAGGAGACTCCTGAGGCGGCCCGCGTCTTTCTGCCACAAGGAAAAGTGCCTGCTATCGGTGAGACATTCAAGAATCCCGATCTCGCCAGGACCTTGCGGCTGATCGCCGACCAGGGGCGCGACGCTTTTTATCGCGGCGAAATCGCGCAGGCGATCCTGAAAAGCTCATCGGCCCTGGGCGGAACGATGCAGGCCGATGACCTCGCGGAATTTTCGTCGGAGTGGGTGGAACCAGTTTCCATCGATTATCGCGGATGGAAAGTTTACGAACTGCCTCCCAATGGACAAGGCATGGCCGCCCTCGAGATGCTGAACATCATGGGGACGTTCACGCCTGATCCTTCAGGGCCTCAGGGCGCGCCGGAACTCCATAAAAAGATTGAAGCGATGAAGCTCGCCTACACAGACCTTTACCGTTACAACGCCGACCCGCACTTCGCCAAAGTACCGGTGCCGGGACTGTTGTCGAAAGACTACGCCGCCAGGCGCGCCGTGCTCATCGATCCCGACAAAGCGAGCTGCACCACTTCCAGCGGCAGCCCTGCGCTGAGCGACACAACGTACCTCGCAGTCGTCGACAAAGAGGGCAACATCGCTTCGGTGATTCAGAGTCTTTACGATGCGTTCGGTTCCGGGGTCGCCGTCAATGGGATGGGCTTCATTTTGCAAGACCGCGGCGGCCTGTTTACGCTGGACGCGAGTCATCCCAACGCGCTCGCGCCGCGCAAGCGGCCGTTCCATACGATCATTCCGGCGTTCATGGAGCGCGGCGACATGCACATCGGGTTCGGGATCATGGGCGGAGCCAACCAGCCGCTGGCGCACGCGCAGTTTGTTTCCAACCTGGTCGACTATGGGATGAACATTCAGGCCGCACTCGAAGCGCCGCGATTTACGATTGCCGGGACGGCGGAGCCCATCGGTTGCCGCCTGCTGATCGAATCGCGAGTGAAGCCCGAGGTCGTCGAAGAATTGCGCAAGAAGGGACACAACATCGTGGTGCGGAAGGAATATTCCACGTCGATGGGGCGCGGGCAAGTCGTGTTGCACAACTCCGCGAGCGGCGCGAACTTTGGAGCCTCCGATCCACGGGCTGATGGGTCCGCTGAGCCGGAACCGCTCACGCCGTGGTAGTTTGACGCGCAACCGACCAATTCCTCACTCTGGCGCTTACCGAAATCTCCCCTTTCTGGTAACCTCGCCACTGCCTTCGACATCTCACCTATCCCATGGCCCACAAGCGGCGAGTCGTGATCACCGGCATCGGTGCAGTCAGTCCAAACGGCATTGGCCGCGCGGCGTTCACGGACGCCCTTCTCGCAGGGCGCAGTGGCGTGCGCCGCATTACGCGCTTCGATCCCAGCGGGCTCAACGTGCAGATCGCAGGTGAGGTGGCAGACTTCGACGAGCTGGCTTGGATGGAAAAGAAAGACCGCCGGCATGTGTCGCGCGTTCTGCCGCTGGCCATTGCTGCCGCCACGGAGGCGCTCGAAAGTTCCGGCCTTGACAGTGCCCGGCTCTCGCTCGACGAACTACGCCGCTTTGGCGTGATCATCGGATCGGGCGGAGGCTCGCAGGAGTTCACCGAACAGCAGTACGAGTTGTTCTTCCATGACAAGCAGCGGCAGATGAGCGTTCACTGTGTCCCCACGACCGTCATGGGGACGCTCGCCAGCGACCTCAGCATCCGCTTCGGGCTGCGCGGGCCCAGCCATGTCGTCACCACGGGGTGCACGTCTTCGACCGACGCGCTCAACTACGCGACTCGGCAGATTCAGTCCGGACGCGCCGATTGCATCTTGAGCGGAGGCGCCGATTCCCCGATCGCACTCGGCATTGTGAAGGGCTTCATCCTGATGCGGATCATGACCAGTTCGTGGAACCACGCGCCGGAGAAGGGCTCGCGTCCCTTCTCGGCTGACCGAGACGGCTTCGTGCTGGCCGAGGGCTCCTGGATGTACATCCTCGAAGAGTACGAACACGCGCAGGCGCGCGGCGCAAACATGCTGGCTGAAATTGTCGGATACGGCTCCACGTGCGAAGCCTTTCATCGCGTGCGATTACAGGAATGTGGCGAGGAACCGGCGCGCGCGATCGGTCTTGCGATGCAGGAGGCGGGCGTCGGACCGCAGGACATCCACTACGTCAACCTGCACGGCACATCGACGGACTTGAACGATCGCATCGAAACCCGCGCGCTGAAACTCGCGCTCGGCGAAGAGCGCGCCCACCAGATTCCAATGTCCGCGTTGAAGTCGCAGATCGGGCATCCGCAAGGGGCATGTGGCGCTGCCGGAGTGGTCGCGACCGTCATCGCCATGCAGAGCGGCCAGCTTCCACCCACTCTCAACCTCGACACGCCCGATCCCCTGTGTGATCTGGATTACGTCCCGCAACCCGGCCGCCGCGCCGCGATTGAGCACGCCGTGTGCAACTGCATCGCGTTCGGCAGCAAGAACTCGGCTCTGGTGCTGCGGCGCGCGGGTTAACTGCCCCTGGCAACCGCAAAGCAAATACGCGCCTAAATAGGATCGACACTACCCTCCATTGACTCTGCCCGCTCTAGCCCCTACCATTATCTCTCGCACTCCATGATCGGCCAAACTATCTCTCACTACCGCATCCTCAGCAAGCTGGGAGGCGGGGGCATGGGAGTGGTTTACCAGGCGGAAGACCTCAAGCTTGGCCGTCACGTTGCGATCAAGTTCATCCCCCCTGATCTATCCGACGATCCTCAAGCCCTCGAACGGTTTCAGCGGGAAGCGCGCGCCGCGTCCGCGTTGAACCATCCCCACATCTGTACGATTTATGAGATTGACGATCACGAAAGCCAGCCCTTCCTGTGCATGGAGTACCTGGAAGGCGAAACTCTCAAGCATCTGATTAACAATCACGCTCTTGAGATTGATAAAGCTCTTGATATTGCCGTGCAAATTGCTGATGGCCTGAATGCCGCCCACTCCAAGGGAATTGTGCATCGCGACATCAAGCCGGCGAATATTTTTGTCACCACCACCGGGCAAGTGAAGATTCTCGACTTCGGCCTGGCCAAGCAGACCACGCTCACGGGCGACGTTGGGTCCGCGCCCACCATGACGCAGGACCAGCTCACCAGTCCCGGCACCAGTATCGGGACCGTCGCTTACATGTCGCCCGAGCAAGCGCGCGGGAAAGAGTTGGACGCTCGCACCGACCTGTTCTCGTTCGGCGCCGTACTTTACGAGATGGTCACGGGCTTCGTCCCGTTTCGCGGCACGGGCACGGCTGAGATTTTTGACGGCCTCCTGAATCGCGAACCCACTCCTCCAGTCCGCCTGAATCCCGCCGTGCCGAGCGATCTGGAGCGCATCATTTCCAAAGCGCTGGAGAAGGATCGCGACGTCCGCTACCAGCACGCGTCGGAAATGCGCGCGGATTTGAAGCGGTTGATGCGGGACACCGAGTCGGGACGAATCACCTCGGCCAGTACGGCCGCCGGCTTTCCTCGCAACTCGGTTCTAAAGTGGGGATTCGTTGCGCTGGTGGCCGCGATAGTCGCGGGAGCAGCCCTCTACTTCGAATACACGCGCCCCCGCCCGGACGCTTCACACGACGAGCACGAAGCGGCGCAGGATAGCGATCATCACCACCACGAAGCCGCGAGATCCGGCGTCCGAACGGTCGCGGTGCTTCCCTTCCGTTCGCTCTCCGGCGACACCGCCGACGAAGCCTGGGGTGTCGGCATGACCGACGCCATCATCACGCGCCTGGCCACGTTGCAGAATCTCGCTGTGCGCCCGACCAGTTCCGTCCTGAAATATGTGAAAACGCCGGTCGACCCGTCGCAGGCTGCGCAGGAACTCCAGGTGGATTCCGTAGTCGACGGGACTTATCAGCGTGCCGGCTCGGTGATCCGCGTATCGGTACAGCTCATCGATCAGAAGGACAAGTCTGCCCGTTGGGCCGAGCATTATGATTTGCGCGCCAACGACATGCTCAAGTTCCAGGACGAAATTTCCAAGAAAGTCGTGGACGGTTTGAAGGTCGAGGTCTCCGGCAACGAGCAACAAACGCTCGAAGCGCCCCTGACAACTTCTCCGCAGGCGTACAACCTCTACCTTCAGGCGCGTTTCTACCGCAACGACTACTTTATGCACACACAGGCCGAGAGCCTCCACAAGGGAGAGCAATTGGCGCAGGATGCGATCGCGAAGGATCCCAACTTTGCGGAAGCTTACGCGCTGCTCTCCACGCTGTACTTCATGGAGGCCGCCAACATGCCGGCCAACGCAGCGGACAATCTTTCCGCGGGAGAAAAGGCCGCCCGCCGCGCGGTCGCCTTGAAACCCAATTCCCCCGATGCCCTGCTGGCCCTCGGCGGCGCCCTTACCGAGCAAGGGCGCAATCTTGAAGCGCTCAAAGCGCTGCGGCAGGCCGTGGCCCTCGCCCCTAACTCCGAGACCGCGTGGGATCTTCTCGGATACCTCTACCATTACACGGGTCTCCTGGACCTCGCGGAAAACGCCTACGACCGCAGCGTTGACTTAAACCCCACCACCATCCGTATTCACTGGATGCACGCCCGTATGCACTTGTTCCAGGGACGGCCGGAGGAATCCGAGGAAGAGATGAGGCGTCTGCTTTCCGTCAACCCGGATCACTTCAAGGCGCTCGCCTACTTGGGTGAGTTCCTTTACTACCAAGGCAAGTACGACGAGGCGGAGAAGGCGCTCAGCCGCGCCGTCGAACTGGGGCGTGGCAGCGGCGACGAAGCGCCCCCTATCCTGGCCGCTTTTCTTTATGCTTCGCGAGGACAGCGCGACAAAATTGATCCGATTGTCTTCTCCCGCAAGCCCGACCAATACGTCGACGGCGACGGCGCGTACTGGATCGGTGGCATCTACGCCATGCTGGGCGAGAAGAAACAGGCGTTGGCGTGGCTGCGGCGGGCCGTCACTCTGGGCAATCACAATTACCCGTGGTTTCAGCGCGACAAAAACTACAACAACCTGCGCAACGATCCTGAGTATCAGAAAATCATGGAAGAGGTTCGCGACCACATCGAGGAGTATCGCAAAGCGGTCGCCGCCGACTAGCAGTGCGTCACTTCCCCCTGGACTTGCAGCCCCAATCCACCTTTGCGCATCTACAAGACAGCAGTTTGAAAAGTCTCATGCGCGGTGAGATTATCTAAACAGAACGAGCGTCTCTGCCGACGTTGAACGACATGGCACGATCCACTCCCGTTTCGCATCGCCCCACCGGACACAATGGCAATTCCCTGCCGCCCTACACCGGCGGTGGCGACGACGGACGTAACGATAACGACCGCGGCAGCGGCGATAGCATGCCCAACTACGGGCAGCGTCTGCGCCATGCCCGGCTCGCGCTGATGGTGTTCATGGCGCCGATCCTGATGCTGTTCGTTTCGTTCACGGTCGTGTATATGGTCCGCCGGGGCTTCGTCAGTTTCGACGTCACCAGCGACACCTACATCCGGACGTGGGTTCCCGTGCGGCTCCCGTGGGCGATTCTGCTGGCCAACACCTTCATCCTGATCCTCAGCACTGTCACCATCGATCTGGCACGCCGGGCGATTACGCGCGAGGCCGCGCTTGCGCCGATCAAGTCGATCCCCGGCGTTACACTGGGAGACGAACGATCGGTTCCGTGGCTCGCCTTCACGACGGTTCTTGGGCTCTTATTTCTGGCAGGACAACTATTTGCGTGGCGGCAACTTTCCGCCGGTGGATTTCACCTGCTCGGCGGTACCAGCAGTTCCTTCGTGTACATCCTGACGGCGATGCATGGAATTCACCTCGCAGGAGGAATCGTCGCACTCACCTTCGCAAACGTCGCCGCAGTGCTGGATCGTCCGGTAGAAAGTCGAAGGATCGTTGTGGACATCACCGCCTGGTACTGGCATTTCATGACCGGGCTGTGGATTTACATCCTCGTGCTGTTCGCGTTCGCGGCGCGGTGACGCGGCCTGACAGTTTGCTGAAGCTCTGCTTTTGAGTGGCGCAGACGTTCACCGCTCACACTTAAAGCCTCACAATCATACTTAAAGACGGGAGGGCACGGCTTCAGCCGTGCCGGAACGATCACTAACGAGGGGCTTCAGCCCCCGAGATAGGCACCGCAAACCTCTTCAACAAACTCTTATCCCCGAATCTCCCCAAGTGTTCGGAGCGCGAAAATCTCTCGCTGGAGATCAGAAACTGATCTTCACTCCAAACTCAATCTGTCGGGGCGCTCCCAGTCCATAGGTCCCGGAGCCGGGCAGAACCCGGTCCAACCGCGACGTGCAGAGCGCAGACGAATTACCGCAGGTTCCCGCAGTACTGGCGTTGTTCAGCGAACTGCCGGGAGCTCCATCCAGTACGCCGTTCAACTGGCGGCCCGCGCCTCCGAAGTTGGCGATGTTGAATACGTTGAACGCGGCGACATTCGGCTCTATGCGGACACGCTCTCCAACCCGCAACGGCCAGCTCAGCCGCAGATCGACCGTCCTGAGCCACTTCGCTTGTGCGACGTCTCCCGGAACAGGCTGCAACAGCGGAAACTGGGCGCCAAGTTTTGACAACTGGTCGACGGTAAACAGCGCAGGTATCGTGCCGTTCGGGCTGGCCAACGCCCCGCCAGCCGAGGTCAGGCGGCCGGCGTAGTTGTTGTTGTAGAACGCGACGGCCTTGCCGAGGTCGCTGCCGGAGTATCCACCCAGACCGCCAACATTTGTGCCGGGGAGAAGATCGCCGACAGTTCCGTCGCCAGTGGCGTCAGTGCGGAAAATTTCGCCGGCGACTCCTCCGCCATCGAGTTGTGGAAGGCGGGCACTGAGTTCAAGCGGCGACGCGAGTTGCGCGACGACGGAAAGACGCGGCCCGCGCGGAAAGTCGAAGGTCGGCGCGATTGTGAACATGTTGCGGCGGTCCAGGCCTGATGATCCGAAATGTCCGACGTGCGGACGTATGTAGTCCTCGGCGCGGCTGAGAATCGAGAAATCGCCGCCGCTACCGTCGGCCGCCGCGACGTTGCTTTGATATTTCGAATACGTGTAGGAGAACGCCAGATCCCAATGGCGGATACCGCGCGCCAGGTGATCGCCCGAGGTCCGGAACGTCGCATGCAGGCCGGAGTACTCAGTGCGTCCGCTGGAGAAGTACATGACGTTAGAGCCCACGGCGGGATTGATCCCCCCGAAGGCCGCATTACGCAAGCCGAGTACCGAACATGGAAACGGGCCACAATACGCATTGGACGAATCCAGGCCGTTGCGGGCAAAGTCGACGATGCTGGCTCCCGGAACGCCATCGATGTAGCACTGCACCGCAGCTTGGGACTGAGAACCGGCCCTCAAAGGGAAAACGACACCAGCCGCGGTGAGGCATTGAGATACGACCGGATTGGCATTCTGAACGGTCGCCTGCATCGCCGCTAGCGCAGCGACGGAATTCAGATGGCTGGCGTCTCCGACGTGATTCGTGTCGATGCCCAGCGGATACTGCGTACCGATCTGCCGCACATAGTCGATCGAGAACATACTGTGCTCGCCGAGCTGGTGCTGGATGCCGAAGTTCATATGCACCACGCGCGGCGTGCGGAAGTTCGGGGCGAGCGTGCCGCCGAAGTTCGCAAGGCTGTTGGCGAGCGAGTAAACGTTGGGCCCGCCGGTGACGGCCGCCTGCGCGTCCAGGTAGTCCTGTTGGAGATCCTGAATCGCCTGCGCCACAACCACCGGGCCATCGGGTCCAGACACAGTGCCGCCGACCGGCTGTCCGCAAAGCGAAGCGATACTTACGCCGTCAGTAGGACCCGCGCTTACCCTCTGCCCGTTGGGGAACAGCACAGTTGTTGCCGGACACAGATCTAAACTGCGGAAATATTGTCCCTGCGACAGACGGCTGATGCGGTCCTGATAGGCGTTCTGCAACAGGAAGTTGTCGAAAAACATGCCGCTGCCGGCGCGAATCACCGTGCGCCCGTTGCGGCCCGGGTCCCACGCGACGCCGATCTGCGGCGCGAAATTCCAGTTTGGCTGGCTTACGCGATTGCCAAGCCCCTTGATGTCGCCGAACGAATCGAGAATCGGCGTGCTGCCCGCGCAAGGAGCATTCGGCACCAGATCCCCATTGATCGCCGAACATGGAATCGACCCGATGTCGCTGTTCGAGCGGCCCGTGTCGCGGACGTAGTTCACACCCACGAAAATATTCAGGTTCGGATAGACCTTGAACGTGTCGCCGAAATAGAGTTCTATCCGGTTGTCTGTGTGGCCGCCGGTCGCGCGATTGAATGCAGAATGTTCGCTGAAGTTTCCCAGCCCGTTGTAGATCGTGATCGTGCCGACCGGATAATTCAGAGGATTGTCCGCGCCTCCCTCCAGCGTCGGGTCCCCATTGATCGCGTTGATCACATCGATGCCGTTGGAGCTGGTCACCGATGGGCCGAAAGTTCCCGGCGCGAAGAAGTCGCCTTGCGAAATGTGATGAATGGCTCCGCCAAATCGGAAAGTGTGGCGGTCGCGGAAGGGAGTGCTGCCGTCGTAGCGCCCGAAAATGTCGCGCTGAATCGTCTGGCGCGGGCCGAGATTGCTGGGGCCTGCGGCAAACGATCCGAGCTGCAAATTAAACGGGACGCCGAACGGATTTCCATCGTCCGACGGGCTGATAGAGTTGACGAGCTTCTGATATCCGAAGCGTCCGCTATGGGCAAAGCGGCCGTGATTCCAGTCCAGGCCGAATACGGCGGACGGCACGTTCACCTGATTGCGGAATTGGGACAAGGTATCGGTCGGGCCCAGTCCATTGGAGTTGTCGTAGCTATAGCGAGCAAACCACTTCGCATTCTCCGACCAGTTGTAGTCGAGGCGAGCAGTCAGCATGTTCTCGCGGAAGGGTGCCTGGCGGGTGCTAAGAGAATTAAAAGGAAAGCCCGGATAGATCGGCAGAACGCCGTCCTGTTTCGTACGTTCACCGCCGACAAAGAGAAAAGCCTTGCCTTTGATCAGCGCGCCGCCCGCGTCGAAGCCGTAATGCTGGCGAGTGTATTTCGGGTCGCCCGACGGAAAGCCGGCGAGCCCGATGGAACGGTCGCGGAAGTTGCCAAAAAGATTGCCATGGAAATCGTCGCCGCCCGAACGGGTCCGCAACCGAACGGATCCGGCAGCGTTTAGCGACTGAAACACTTCCGGCATCGTGCGGGTGACGATCACTTCCTGCACGGATTCAGCGGGCAGGTTCGCGATGGCGATGCCCTTGGTCTCGTCCATGGCCTCGACTTCGTCGAAGTCGTAGTGTACGGTGCGTCCCAACTGACTGTTGATGGAGAGCGCCTGGTATCCGCTCTTGCCTGCATCGAGAATCGCTCCGTCGACAACTTGAATTCCCGGTTCGGTGCGCGCAACGTCCACGGTGCTCCGGCCGTTGATCGGCAGGCTGTCGACCAGTTCACCAGAAAGCCGGCTCTCGAGACGAACGGGGCCGGGGTTGATGGCCTCGAGCTTGAAGTCGGCGGAGGAGGCCGCTCCCACTTTCACGGTGACATGCGTTTCGGCGATCTGGTGATTGCGGCCCTCGACGCGGACGACGTAGTCGCCGGGCGTGAGAGCTTCCGAGACAAATGTGCCGTCCTTGCCAGAACGTACCACGCTGCTCGTGCCCTCCACCTTGAAGCGGAACAAGACGCGAGCGCCCTCGATGGGATTTCCGTCCGGGTCCTTAACCGTTCCCGAAATCGTACCTGTGGGCGCCTCGGAGGGCGCCGGAGTCTCCTGGGCTGCGGGTTCCTGGCCCGCGGGCTGCTGGGCGGGAGTATCTTGCGCGCGGAGAGGGAGGCTTGGTACTGCCAAAGCAATGAGACAGAAAGAGATCGTGCAAAACAACCGCCGCCACAACACGGGCTTGGATAACAAAGCAACACTCTCCTGGGAGCAGAACGACAAAGCGATTCTGCGATGCTAGGGTCTGAGCTTCAAAAGCCTCAACAATTTGGATAGGACAGTTTACTAGATGCGGGGGTGGGGGCGTGGAGGTGTCTACGAATTCAGGTAACAGGTGGCGGGTCTCAGGTGTCAGGAAAGCCTCGCTGCCGAAAGGAGCCTTGGTTTTCCTGAGAGCTGACAGCTGACAGCTGCTCTCCTAGAACGAGTCCCTGGTGGTGTAATACCCGGCGCGGTAGCGTGCCTGGTACGGGCCTCCCGCCGGAATGTTGGCGAGGTCGATTTGAATGCGGCGGAAGTCGTTGGGCGACTCATGCTGCGACGGGTAGTACGCCAGCAGGTATTGCAGGCGCAGTTCGTCACTGATTTTTTTGAAGGCGTCCTCCAGTTCCGGCAGCGAACTCGCGTAGTAATACTTGCCCCCGGTGTCTTCCGAGAATTGAATGAGCGCGTGTTCGCCGCCGGTGTCGCGTCCGGCGCTGGCCTCGATCGGAACAATGATGACGCTATAGATGATCGCTTCCGATTCCTGCGCGGCGCGCAGCGCTTGCCTGTAATTCACCTGGCTGATGGTGTCGCCGCCATCGGTGACTGCGACGATGACTTTTCTTCCCTGCCGCTTGCCTAACGCTTCCGCGCCCAGGAAGACCACATCGAATAAAGCTGTCGCAGAACCGTTGCGAAGGTGGTCGATGCCGGCATCGATCCGGTTCAGGTCAGACGTGAAAGGCACGACCTGGGTGACTTCCTCGCTGAACTTGTAGACTGCCAACCCATCCTCGGGACGAACGATGGCGTGTGCGAACTTGTGCGACGCCGACTGCTCGAGCGGAAGATCTTTCTTGGTGCTCAGGCTGGTATCGATCGCGAGCACGATCGAAAGCGGCAACGCCGACTCCCGGCTGAAATTTGCGATCTTCTGCTCTTTGCCGTCTTCCTTCAGAACGAAATTTTCTTTTTGCAGGCTCGACACCGGACCGCCCTGGGCATTGGTGACGGTGACAAAAACGTTCACCAATTTGACGTCCACTTTGAAGGTGGTGTCCGCATCCTGCGCCAGGCACGCCAGGGTGGTGGCGCCGCTCATCATCGCTAGGGCTAGCCAGAGGTTTTTCATGCCGGGACAATCATTTGGATGCGGGCTGTACGCCGATTGTACCCGCTGGCGCGACGATTTCTTCGGGAAACGGCTCGCCATCGGCCCAAACCGCGCCGTCTTCGAAGTACTCCTTCTTCCAGATGGGGACGGTCTTCTTCAAGGTGTCAATGATCCAGCGGCATGCTTCAAAAGCTGGGCCGCGGTGGGCTGAGGCCACTACAATCAGCACGCTGGTTTCGCCGATTTCGAGCCGGCCCAGGCGATGCACCAGGCTAACCGCGCGCACCGCAAACCGCTCGCGAGCCTGATCGGCGAGGGCTTCCATTTGTTTAAGGGCCATCGCTTCGTAGGACTCGTAGTCGAGATAGAGGGTACGGCGTCCGCGCGTGTTGTTGCGGACCACGCCTTCGAAGATGACGGCAGCACCATCCTGCGGCAGCTTGATGCGGTCCACTTCGGTCTGAGTGGAAATCGGCTCCCGCACGATGCGGACATTCCCAACCGGCGGGCCGTGCTGCGCTCCGCCACTTACCGGCGGAAGTAGCGCTACTTCATCGCCTGCTCGCAGAAGTTGGTCGGGCACTGAATATTCCTGGTTCACCGAAAAGGCGACGGAAGGCAGCAGGGACTCCAAACGGGGCACCTGGCTGGCATAGTGGGTAACTACGGCGCCAAGACGCGCGCCGTCCGGCAGATCGAGCGTCTCGCTGGAGCGGCCGAGGACATCTTTCAGAATTCCGAAGAAAAGCACTCGAATCTGCATCGTTACGCTGGCGGAGGCGCCCGAACCAGTGTAGCGCGTCCGGAGGCGCGTCGGTCCAGTTGCCGGCGTAGATGGCAAGGGGCTCACGAAGATCCGATCCCGGCGGTCAATTACCTCCGTAATCGTGCAATAGGTCACTTTCCATCATAGGCTTAAGTCCGAAGGCTACACGTCCGAGGAGGAGTCATCTCCACCGCAGCTCAAACCGATGCTATCCGCAATGCGTCTGCGCGGGCGTTTATCCACAGCCTGAACATTCTCGTTAAATACATTCGCCTGTACGGAGTAAAGCACAAGCGTACCGAAGGCCAGTTCGACATCACGTGGAAAGAATTGCGGGAAGGCCTGCCCAAAAATGGCGATGGCGGATTCCTGCTCGGCGTAGCCGACAACAAGCTCCTGCTTGACGGCACCCCTCTTGAGGCAGGGCAGGCCGAACGAAGCTTCGCTCAGTTGCTGACGGCGGCCGGTCTGGCCAGCATTCATTTTTCCAGCAAGGTTACCCTCGAGGACTTTACCCGCCTGGTCACCGCTTTCGCGATGGGCGGATCGAAGGCGCAGGACTTCGCCCGGCAGCTTAAAGAAACGCTGGGCGATAACAAGAACTCCTCCATCAAAATTAACGAAGTAAAGTTTGTCGCGGCTGATCCGACGACCGGAGAAATTTCCGTGGCGGCACAGTTGGCGGCACAATCGCTCGGCCCGGAATTCAAACAGTGGTTGAACGACCCGCAGAAAATGTTGCAGTTGATCGCTGCGGCGCAGGGAGCAAGCTCGGGTGGTTCCGGGGAACCGGGCGGAGCGCCTCTGGGCACGGTTCCGAATATTCCGGTCGCGCACGGCGGCGGAGCCGGAGCCGGCACGGGCACTGGCACCTGGACCGGTGGAACGGTGCCGCTGCAGGAAGAGGAAGTGATTCAGGCGATCCGCATGCTGACGCATTTCGGTCAGGCCGCGCAGGATCCCAACGCCAGCCCGGAGGCTTTGACTGCAGAACTGGCCAAGGCGCCGGAAGGGGCGAAACTAAATCTCGCGTCGCTGCTTGAGAGCTTGTCGAAACAGGTTACAACCGCGGCTGAAGAGAGCGACACTCCCCTGCTCATGAAGGCGGCGGAGCATATGGCGATTCGCTTCGCGCTCGACCGCTATTCAAAGGGCGAAGTCAAAGTAAATGCTGTGCACCAGATGATGGAGCACATGAGCCGTCAGATGGACACGCTGCGCCAGATTCTGCGCGTGCAGGAAGACAAGATGTCGAAGGCTGGCATCCTGGTCGATTCGCACGCCGACATTCTCGACCGAATGTTCTGGGCGGAAGTGCCGGAAGCGGGTAAGAAGAGCGTACTGCTTTCCAGCGAAGCGGCCTGCGTGCCTCCGCGCAATATCCGGCAGTTTGTCGAGATGCTGCTCGAGCGCGACGATCAGGAAATCGCCGCCAAGATTCTCACCAACTATTGCAGTTGCCTGGATGCGAAAGAGCTGGAGCCACGGCGGAAGACGTCCATCGGTCTGGCCCAGATTGCGGATCTCTACGCGACCGCTTCAGAAGAAGTGATGCCGAACGCCGTGGCGATGATCGGCGAAAAACTGGCCAAGGAAACCGACAGCGAAGTACAGAGCCTGCTGAGCGCGGCTTTCACGCGCTTCGGGCAGGAAGCCTGCACGCGCAAAAAATACAAGGCGATTGCGGAAGTCTGCTTGTCGCTGACGGATATTGGGAAGGAACGTCCGCTGCTGGTGCAGGATTTGCGTTCGCGCGTCGGCATCGAAAACCGGCTGCCGGAGATGCTCGAGGAGGCGATCAATGCGCCGACCGTCTCCGAGGAACTGATCAACGTTCTGCAGCAGATTCCGAAAAGCTCGGTAGAACATCTTTCCGACCGCTTCTTTCGTTCGCAGAAACGGGTGGAATGCGACCGGATTATGGAACTGGTCGACGAATTGGGCCAGCCGGCACTGGACGACCTGCGCGAAATTCTCCGCACCGGGCAGCCCCGGCAAGCAGCCTCATGCGTAGGCCTGTTGAGCCGCCTGAGCGTTGCCACCTTGCTTGAGTTGCTGCCTTCGCGCATGCCGGAATTCAACCGCTTTTACCAGGACGTAATCGTGCGCCAGATTGCATACGGCGCCGCCTCGGATCGTGGGCGCACGTTGCTGGAACTCTTGGAGTTGCTCGATCCGCTCATTCTGCCCGAGGCGATCGATGAAATCGGAATGAGCCTGGACCGGACAGCGAGTTCCAGCCTGATCGCGATGGCCAGCGCCGGTGAGGCTGCCTCACGGCCTCCGTTTGTACAGCTTAAGGCAGTCGAATCACTGGGCCGCCTGCGCGAAGTGGAAGCCGTTCCCGTGCTTCGCAGCATCGTGGAAGAAAAGAAAATCTGGGGACGCACGCAACACCGCGAATTGCGCGTGGCTGCGGCACAGGCGCTCTCGAAGATCGATCCACGCTATGGCGCCCAGGTGATGTCCGAGAGCGGACTGGAAGCGGCGGAACTTGGCATCAGTCCCCTGGATCCGGCACCGGCGTGCCCATGGGTGCGGCAACGGCGCTACGAACGCGTGATCCTGCCGAAGACATTCTCCGCACAGCTCAGCAGTTCGTGGGGGAAATCCAATGTGGTCATGCGTGAAATGAGCCTGGGTGGCGGCATGGGCACTCGCAACGACAACCTTCGCGTAGGGTCCGAAGCAAACGTCGAAATCTCGGTGGGCGTAAAGAAAATCCGCGGACAGGTCTTGCTCCGGCGCGCCCGCGTCAATGAAATCGGATTCGAATTCGTCAGCATGGATCTGGATAGCCGCTACCGGCTACGCCGTATCCTGGCCGAAGCGTCGGAGAAGGCGCCGGAAAATCGCGCGTCCACCTGGGACGGCGAACGCAAGACCTAGCTTAGTGGTCACACAGATCGACGTTTGTATCAAGTCGATTTCCTCCGTGCTCCTCGGTGTCCCCCGTGGTAAAAGCCTTTGACTACCGCGTCGAACGTTCCGACTGCATGGCCTCATCGGGGGCGAACCCGCAATCAACACAAAAAGCCTCCGCGATGCGGAGGCTTTTCTTTCGCACGAAAGCTTCTACACAACCTTGACGAAGATAATCACGAGCGTGAACAGCACCAACGACTCGATAAACGCCAGCCCCAGAATCAGCGCCAGCTGAATGAACGAGCGCGCTGCAGGATTGCGAGCCATCGCTTCGCAAGCCGCCGCGCCCACTTTGCCCTGGCCTTGTGCCGCAAGACCAGCCGCAATGGCGATCGCAAAACCTGCTGTGATCGCAACCCAGTTCGTACCGCCAGCCGCAGCGCCGCTGGTCTGCGCGAACGCAGGCACCGCGAGGACTGAAAGCAGCATCATCACAAACAACACCATCAACATCTTCCGCATTTGTGTTTCTCCTTATGAATTTGCCGCCAGTGGGTGGTTGACGCCGTGCCTTGGGAGGCCGGCGCCCTCACGCTGAAGGCAGGAAACCAGTTCTCAGTTCTCAGTTCTCGGTTCTCGGTTCCCAGTATCGTGTTCCTTTACTGAGAACTGAGAACCGGGAACTGAGAACTCCCTTCTAGTGTTCGTGCGCTGTCGCCTCACCCAGGTACACACAAGCGAGCAACACAAAAATGTACGTCTGAATCAAGGAAACAAAGATGTGCAATCCCTCGAATACCACCGGAATACCAAACGGGATCAGCGAGAAAAAGACGAGCGTCACCATTTCGCCGGCGAACATGTTGGCGTACAAACGAATCGTCAGGGACATGATGCGCGCCAGATGACTGAATACTTCAATCGGAAACATGAGCTCGGGCAATATAATCCGCACAACCAGGGGCATGTCCTTGTCTTGCGGTCCGATGAAGTGCTTCAGGTATCCGATCAACCCGTTGGTCCGTATGCCGTAGAAGTTGTAGTAAATCCAGGTCAGCAGCGCGCATCCGAGCGGAACGACCGGTATTCCCGTCGGCGTTTCCAATCCGGGCACTAGCCCGATCAGATTGCAGGACAGAATAAACATTCCGAGCGTCGTCAAGTACGCTACGAATGGGTCCGCATGTTGACCGATGGATTCGTGGGCAAGATTGTTGACGAAGCCGTAAATCGCTTCCATCGTGTGCTGAAGACTGCCGGGCTTTTCCACCGACAACCGCAGCCGTACGAGCACGAAGAAAACGGTCAACAACAGGACGACCAGAAACTCCATCGCGAACGCGTTCGAAATTGGCGCCGCCGGATGTTCCACCGGAATACCAAGCGCGTGCATCAAGGCCAGCACGGCACCGCCGAAGTGGTGGTTCAGAAATTCAGTGAATACCAGTTGTTCCATATCGTAGTGCGTTGCCAACTTCGAGCTATGGCCTTCGAGTTTGAAGCTAAAGCTGCAAGAATTCTTATTTCGGCGAAGAGTACCTGCTCCGAGCGTAGCTCGCAGCTCACTTCCGTCGAAACGCCACCCAGGCCTCGACTCCGGCTTCGGCCATCATGGCTGCTACGGGCAGGCACAGGCCCCACAGGAAGCCCCGGAAGGCCAAAACGGAACCTTTTAAGATAGCATACGCAGCGATCCCAACCAACCCGTAACGAACCAGAAACCGCAGTACGATGGCCCATCCGCGCTCTTTGCTTTGCTGGTTGACGATGCGGTCGCCGAGGGCCTCGACGACGCGCACAAGCGTGCGGAAATTAACGTAAGAAACGGCCGCGCCGGCGGCGACTCCAATTGCACCAGCCCAGCCATATCGCCAGTACACGGGATCGATCAGCAGCACTCCGACGACCAGCATGGTGCGCTGCATGCGAGGGATGGCGCGTTCGTGGAACGCGTCCACGGTCGCAAGGTCTTCTGCGGCGCTCGCTTCTGGGTTGGAGGGGTTAGTCATTCCTTCGGGAATTCATCCTCTGAGAATCATTCCTTCGAGGAGGATACGGCCATGCGAATCATCTGATAGAAACCGACTGCTGCGCCGAAGAGCAGCCCCACCAGGTACAACCACTTGGTGTGCAGCCAGTAGTCCAGAAGCTTGCCCAGAAAAAATCCAACGAGAATTGCCGCAGGGATAATGAAGCCAATCTCGGAGTAACGAGCGAGCGCAACGAGCGGGTCTCTTTTCGGCAGGACAGGCTTCGGCGGGACGGCCTTCGGCAGATCAGCCATGCGGAGATTCTAAATCAGCCGCGGGCTCCAAAGCTTCGGGCTAGAACTGGTCTCATCAGTGGTTTTGGGAAGGGGCACGGTTTCAACTGTGCCGCTACCGGCCAATAAAAACGCGGGCTTCAGCCCCTGAGGGCCTGGCTCCTTGCCCTGGAAACCAGTTATGAAACCAGTTCTAGTCCAGCCCTTATCGAACGCTCTCCATTCCACGACCAACTCCGGCCTTGTCCGGAAGTAGAAACGTACACCGCGCCGCCGGGGAGACCAGCGTGTCCGTTCGGTAGTAGCGTTCCAGGATGCCGAAGCTTCCCTTCGCCCAGATCAGCAGGTCGGGGTTCTCAGTGGCAAACTTTTCCCAGGTCTGCGCCTCCGTCACGCGCTTCATGCGCTCGCGGATCAGGAACAGGTAGGCCCAGGTAATCGTCTCATGATAGCGGTCGGGCTTGCCAAGTGCAGTGGCGAAGCGAAGCAACGCATCCGCAAATTTCTTCAGAGCATCCAGGGCTGGATATCGATTCAGATACTCGAAGGCCAGCCGCACATGGTCCGCATGGTGAAACGAATCGGCGGCAGTCAGACCGTGTTCGAACCGCTCGATCAACTCATCGCCCGTCAAACCTTGCGAACTTGTTGTCATCGCTCACTTCCCTTTCGCCCTTGTGGCCTTGCTCGCGCCCTGTGACTTCTTGATCTCGGTCAGCCGGTGGCTGGCATTCGAATCGAGATCGAGTCCGTAAAATTTCTTCAGCTCGCGAATACGCTGCAATGACTCCGAGCTGAAGGGACTCTTCCCGTCGAAGGCATGCAGCACGATGCCTTCCATTACGTCGCCCAGCGTCATGTCGTGATATTCGGCAAAGCCCTTCAGTACTTTCAGAATGCGCTTTTCCATCCGGACGCCGGTCTGGACGCGCTCCACCAATAGTTTAGGATCTGCAACCATGGTACAAGTGTACCACGGTACACGCGTTTTCATGTCTGGAAAAAAGCTAACCTAGCAGTTGTGCTGAAAGACTCTGCTTTTGGGTGGCGCAGCGGTTCACCGCTGCGATAACGTCGTTTTTGACTTGGGCTTTAGCCCGCCTGTATCCGACGAAGAGTTTTCAGGAACCACTCGACTAGGGTAGTGGTTCGCCTGGAGGCTCATCTAGCGGCCGCGTGTAGTCGTCAGCGCTGGTCACATAGCAGGGCAACCGACTCTTCCGCCGGGACAGATTCAGCACTGGGGCATCGGTCGCGTACTGCAACTGGGACGCTGGTCCACGCCAATCTCCTACGTCCCCTGTCAAAAGATGCGCCAGGTCTCTTCGCATTCATGGTCCTTGAACGCCTGTACTTCGTGCACTGTGAAATAGTGCAAGCCCTCGTCCGAAAGGCGGGGCTGATAGGGAAGGAAGTAATAGACCAGCTTCACCAGTTGTGATTCATCCTTGGTCAATTCCTTTTCCGCGATGAATATCTCCTCATTTCCGAAGAAAGACGAGCGCGGATAATTCCAAGCCAAGGCAATCAGTCGCAGACGCACGACTTCCTTCTTTGGCGAATGCCATCGCAGGTCGCCACGCGCAGTCTCCGGGCCGCACAAGACGCACATGGCCGCAAAGCCAAGAACACAGAGAAGTCCCGATCTGGCGAGACGCATGCAGTACACCCCTTCGGTTAGTTCTTGGATGCCCTTCGCACACAATCCGTAGCGCACCCCACCTATCAATATTTTGGGTATTGCTGCAACTCAGCCCGCTCTTGCCTGCCTGCCCTCAGTTCTTCGCGGTTGTTTATAATCGCTGATTCACGTCTCATCTCAAAGGATTCCATTGTCACTCGACGAAAATATCTACGAAATCCGCCGCGAGAAATTGAAGAAGATTGAGGCTCTCGGGCAGCTGGCGTATCCCACGAAGTACAACTTCAGCCATACCGTCCCGCAGATCCTCGCCTCCTACAGTGGCGAAACGGGCGAGGACCTGGAGAAGACGCGCGTCAATGTGCGCGTCGCCGGACGCATCATGGCGATCCGACTCATGGGTAAAGCCGGATTCGCGCATTTGCAGCAGGATGGACAGCGGCTTCAGTTCTACGTCAAGAAAGACGCCATCGGTGACGTTGGCTTCGAACTTTGGAAGCTGCTCGACCTAGGCGATCACATCGGTGTGCGCGGATATCTGTTTCGCACCCGAACCGGCGAGCTCAGCATTCACGCAGAAGAACTGACATTTCTCTCGAAAGACCTTCTGCCGTTGCCCGAGAAGTGGCACGGGCTAACGGATGTCGAGCTGCGTTACCGCCAGCGTTATGTCGACCTGGTCATGAATCCTGAGGTGCGGGAAGTTTTTCTGAAGCGGAGCAAGCTGGTGCAATCGATGCGGCGGCACCTGGATTCGCAGGGGTTCATCGAAGTCGAGACGCCGATGATGCATCCCATCGCCGGTGGCGCGGTGGCGCGTCCCTTCAAGACGCACCACAACACGCTCGACATGGATTTGTTCCTGCGCATCGCGCCGGAGCTTTATCTGAAGCGCCTGACGGTGGGCGGCTTCGATCGCGTCTACGAAATCAACCGCAACTTCCGTAACGAAGGACTAGGCTGGCGCTGGAATCCCGAGTTCACAATGCTCGAGGCTTACCAGGCCTACACGGATTATCTGGGCATCATGAACACGACCCAGGGCACGATCGAGCAGGCTGTCCGCGACGTAACCGGCGGCACCAAAACAAAGTGGGGCGAGCACGAGATCGACTGGGCGAGCACGAACTGGCGGCGCATGACGATGCGCGAAGCGATCGTCAATTTCTGGCCCGAGAACGCGGGAGCCAAGCCGGTCGTGAGCGACTTCGCGACCCACGAGTCGGTGAAGGCGCTCGTCACTCGCTTGCGCGAGGCCGGAATCAAGCTTGCCTACGACGCGAACGAACCGGCGGGCAAGACCATTGCCGGAATCTTCGAAGCCATCGCGGAAGAACATCTCTTGCAACCCACGATCATCTACGAATTTCCGACAGCGATCTCTCCTTTGTCGAAACAGAAACCCGACGATCCCGACTGGACCGAGCGCTTTGAAATGTTTGCGGGCAAGATGGAAATCGCGAACGGATTCAGCGAACTCAACGACCCAGAAGACCAGCGCCGCCGTTTTGAAGGTCAACTCAAAGAACGCGAACGCGGTGACGACGAAGCCCACCAGATGGACGAAGACTACATCCGGGCGTTGTCATACGGTATGCCTCCGGCCGGGGGCGTCGGAATCGGCATCGACCGGCTCATCATGCTTCTGACCGATTCACATACCATTCGCGACGTGATTTTGTTTCCGCTCCTGCGACCCGAAAAACATGTAACCGCGGAGGACGCTGAGAACGCAGAAAAAACAGAGCACGAGTAACAAATTGTCGTCCTGAAGTGAAAGGGAAGGACCTGAGTCGAGCACAGCACCGCGTAGTCCCCTCGGCGCGAACCCAAGGCTCAGATAGACTGCATCACCTCCCGCGTGGCAGGCATCAATAGCCCGAGACCTGACACCGATCTCTATGCGATTCGACCTCACACCTGACCTTCGCCGCAAGCTCGGCTACAAGCTCATCGACCACATCGACGCCTTCTACTCTTCCCTGCCCGACCGTCCCGTACAACAGCACGCGGACCAGCGCACCTACGGCCCGCTCGACGATCCAATGCCCGAAGAAGGGGCCGACCCTGCTCAAGTGCTCGACGACATCTGCCGCGAAATGGTCGACCAGGGCTTCCACGTCCCCGCGGCGAATTACTTCGGACTAATGAATCCCACGCCGACGTATATGGGCTTTCTGGGCGAAGCGCTGGTCGCTGGGCTGAATCCGCAGCTGGCAACACTGGCCCGTTCGCAACTGGCCTCGAAAATCGAGGTCGAAACCCTGCGCTGGATCGGCGAACGAGTAGGCTGGCCGGGCAGTTTCAACGGCACCTTCACCAGCGGCGGCAACGAAGCCAACTTCAGTGGCCTGGCGCTCGCGCTGGCGTGGAAATTTCCGAACGCAATCGACGACGGAGTTGTAACGATCGGGGCGCAACCTGTCGCCTATGCTTCCGCCGAGTCGCATCACTCGCTCGACAAGTCAGCGGGATTAATGGGCATCGGGCGCAAAGCATTGCGGCGGGTTGCGCTCAACCAGCGGCTGCAGATCGACCCCGGCGCGCTCAGCCTCGCAATCGAATCCGACCTGCGTGCTGGACGCAAGCCGTTCTGCGTGGTCGCGACCGCCGGCACCACTAGTTCCGGGATCATCGACGACCTGCCTGCGATCGCCGAGGTCTGCCGGCGTCACCAGCTCTGGCTGCACGTGGACGGCGCGTACGGGGCCTCGCTGATCTTCTCCGACAAACACCGGCTTCTCATCCGCGGGATCGAGCAGGCGGACTCCATCACCATCGATCCGCACAAGTGGCTGGCCGTCCCGTTTGCCGCGGGAGTGATCCTGACGAGCCATCCCGAAATTCTGGAGCGCGCGTTTGCGGTCTATGCGCCCTACATGCCGAAAGCGGACGGAGCCATACTGCCTGACAATTCGAAAATCAGTACGCAGTGGACTCGCCGCATGAACGCCATGAAGCTCTGGCTGACGCTCAAGGTGCACGGACGCCGGGCGTACGAGGAACACATCGACCGGCAGATGAATCTGGCGCGCGCATTTGCCGACTGGGTGACCAATTCCGGGCCGTTCGAACTGTCGGCGCCCATGGTGGTGCCGATCCTCAACCTGCGCTTGAAAGGAATCGCCGATCCGAAACAACGCGCTGCGTTACACAACGCGATCGTGGACGACGTCACGCGCGACGGCCAACGCTGGATATCGGAAACGATCGTCGACGGCGAGAGCGTAATCCGCGTGATGGTGGTCAGCTACCTGACGGAGGAGCGGCACCTTGAAGCGCTGCAACGGGCGCTGGTAATTGCGGCTGGCTCACGGTTGTCGGCTGTCAGTTCAGCGGAAATCACTTAGGAAGCTCGACGAGCAGCAGAGACAGCAAAGCGCTACCGACCCAGAGCCCAGGAGGCGCTACGGTAGCGCTGCCATGATCAATCTCGAACTGTTGTGAGCATGCCGAAGTGCGCGAACAAGTTCAAGTAATTGTTTAGATACGGGACCGGGCTCACCATGCAGGCAGCTATTTCGTCTCTTCTGAACTTTTCTTCGGCGTAGCCTTGCCGACCTTCTCCGGGCCGAAGTTCTTGGACAGGTAATTCAGAAGCGCAGCGCGATCGGCATCCGGGACGTCGGCGCCCAGGTTGACCATTTTGTCGAGTTCCGTCGACCACTCCTGCCGCGTCAGATGCTGCTCGGTGATGCGGGCGGCGTTGTGGCATTGTGTGCAGGTGGCCTTTACCTTGGCCTGCACGGGCCCGGGAGGCAACGGCTTGGTCTGTGCGCCTGCTAGGCTGAAGCTGGCAATCAAAAATCCTGCTAACAAAACCTTATCGAACAAAGCGGATCCCCAAGAACTCACGGCTTCCAGCCGATTAGAGTCACCCCAAAGGGTGCTGTTTCCATGGTAGGGGCGGAGGCGAATTGCGGTCAAGACGGAAACTCCTGTGGAACTCCGGGCAGGCCTGAACAAAACAAAAAAAACGAGTCATGAGAATCCCGGCGATTCTGTTGACTTGCCGCATCCTGGCTCCTAACATCTCAGGCCAATCCGATACTTTTCACGGAGGGCGCCATGTCGAACGAACGGGTGCTGAAGATTTTGCTGGTGTTGGTGGGACTGCTGTTTATCGCCGGAATCTATCCGGTGACGATAATCGTGTGGCAGCGTGACGAACCCGGATACACCGACGCCATGATGGGGACTTTGTACATCACCCTCGGGATTCTTTTGCTACTGGCGGCGCGGAACCCTTCGGCAAACCGCAGCCTGATTGCGTTTGCTGGGTGGTCAAGCCTGGCCCATGCGGCTGTGATGGCGATCATGGCATTACGGGACGCGCGCGCGCACGAACACATTCTGGGCGTGGTTCTGTTTGCAGTAATCGGTGTACCGCTCGCCGCGCTGGTTCCGGCTAGGCAAACTGTTTAGCAGCTGCCATACGGAAGTCTTCATTGCGACCTAAACCGGGGATCACACCCGCTCAATAGGGATTTCGACCTGTGCCCATCACTTACCAATTTTCGGCGGACAAGAGAACGATCCGGACAACCTGTACCGGGCATTTGACTCTGCCAGAGATCATCGAGCATTTCCAGGCCTTGGAGCGCGATCCGGAATGTCCGGCGCAACTCGACGTCTTCCTGGATTGCAGCGAAGTGACCTCTCTGCCGGAAACGCGGCAGATTTCGGCAGTCGTCACTCAATTGAAGCGGGTGCAACCCAGGGTTCGCTTCGATGCCTGCGCAATCGTAGCCAGCCACCACGCGCTCTTCGGGATGATGCGCATGTTTGAAGCGCTGGCAGAGGAAGTCTTTCGCGTCACACGTACTTTTCCGAGCGCGAGCGAGGCGGAAGCCTGGCTTGCCCTGCAACAGAAACCGGGTGAGACAAAATCCGCGGATGGAACCTGATCCGGCCGCAGTCCCTGCTTTTGGGTGACGCAGCGGTTCACCGCTGCGATCAATGCTTCGCTTTCGCGCTCGTTTTCGAAACCGGCTTGCCACTCGTTCTCGGAGCCACGTACGGCGACTGCTCGGGACTGAAATTCGCGCTGAAGTAATCGATCAATGCGTCACGGTCCGCGGGATCAACCGGCGCGCCCCATTTCGTCATCTTGTCCATTTCGCGGGCCCACGCGGCTTTGCTTAAACGCTGCTGCACGATAATGCGCGCCTCGTGGCAACTCAGGCACGCGGCGGCAGCCTTCTCCTGCATCGGTCCGGCGGGTAACTGCTCGTTCTGAGGCGCTGCGGCAGCCGACACCACCGCCGCACACACAAGAGCAACGGTCACGAGGTACGCGCTAAGCCTGGACATAGACCTTCACCTGATCGTAGGCGTTGTACAAATAACCGCTCGGATTCCACACGGCCGCGTCGGGCTGCACTCGTCCCTGGCTGTCGGTGGCGCGGGAGAGGATTACGTAGTCGCCGCTCTTTGCGGGCTTCCATGCGTAAGTCCACAGGCGCCAGGCATACTTGGCGTGATCCGTGCCGAGTTGCGCACCATTCCAGGACGCGCCGCCGTCGGTCGAAATCTCAACCTTCGTGATGTCCGCTTCGCCCGCCCATGCGACGCCTTTGATTTCCTGTTTGCCCGGCTTGAGCTTCGCTCCGTCACCCGGTCCGGCGATTAATGACTTCACGGCGAGTCCGGTCACGGAGTGGGTGTCCTCGGGTTTGACCGCCTCCCCGGGCTTCACGGGAGTGTTCGGAAGACGATAGCCGGGACTCATGAAATTTCCTTCCGCAGGCTTGTCGAGCACAGTGATTTCGGTCAACCACTTGCAGGATGCGGCACCGGCCCATCCGGGCGTGAGCACGCGGGCTGGAAATCCGTGGTGTGTGGTCAACGGCGCATCGTTCATGTGGGTGGCGATCAGGGTGTCGGCGTCAATCGCCTTTTCAATCGGAATGCTGCGAATGAACGGCGGCACTTTGCCCGGCACTTCGTCGAGTCCACGAAACATCACGTGTTTGCCGGTGTCTTTGACTCCGGCCTTCTCCAACAGAGTTTTCAAACTTGGCCCGGAGAACTTGCCGTTGCCCACCGCGCCTTTGCCCCACTGAATTCCCGGCACCTTGGGACTCTGCATCGAGCGTCCATTCCCGGCGCACTCCATGGCGTTGGTGACGGTGTGCTGGGGAATTTTCTCCAAGTCAGCCAGCGTAAGCGAAAACGGCTTGTCGACTTCCCCGCCGATGGTCAGCTTCCAGGTGCTCGGATCAATCTTTGCAGGCGCGAACATGTGATTGCGCACATAGAAGTGCTGGACCGGAGTGATCCACTCGGTCATGAGTTCCACTGGCATTTCCAGATCGAGAAAGCGATAGGAACGGACAATCATGCCCTCTTTGCCCGGCACGCTGATGGCAGCGGCATCGTCCGCCCAGGTGAGAAGCGGATGAGCCGCTCCGGCAGCCAGGGCGACGGCAGATGCAGTCTTGAGAAAATCACGGCGGGAAGTCATGCAGTGGTCTCCACGAATTTAAACCCTACTATATTAGTAGGGATTGAATCAAGTAATTTTCGGGCCGCTCTCCTACCGCTGGTCGATCATCCGCAGGGCCTCCAGGGTCGTGTTGCCGACGATTTCCAGGCTGCGCGGGCTCAGCTTGTCGATCGTGTCCTGCGGAGTGTGGTGGAAGACGTTGTTGTAGCCGTAATCCAAATCGATGACGTCGAGGCTGGGAACGCCGAGTTTTACGAACGGCATGTGATCGTCTTCAATGGCGCCGGCGCGCGCGTAGAAGTGCGACTGCACGCCGCTACGCTCGGCGGCCGCGTACATCAGGTCGGTCAGCCAGGGCGTGGAGTTGGTTTCCTTGTCGATGTTCAGATCGGCGTCGCCAATCATGTCCATGACGAGGAGGGCTTTGATCTGCTTCAGCGTGCCGTCTTTTTCCCAGCGTTCGGCAAGGTGGCGCGCGCCGTAAAGGCTATCGGTCGCACTCCATTGGCGGACTGCTTCTTCGCCATCCGTCCAGACCAGCCAGACGCTGTATCCGTCGCGCTTCTTGCCGCGCAGGTGGTTCGCGTATTCGAGCAGGATCGCGGCCGAGGAACCGCCGTCATTGGCGCCGACGAATCCGGTATCCCGCAACGGATAGTTCGTGTCGTAGTGGCCGAGGATCACGATGATTCCGTCTTTCGATCCCGGATACTTGGCGATGATATTCCTAACCGGGAACTTCCCTTCCACCGTGTCGGCGGTGAAGGCGTCGTCTTCGACTTGATCGCCCTTTAAATGCGCGGTGATGTAGTTCTCGACCTTTTTGTGATTCTCGCTGCCCATGGGACGCGTTCCGAACGCGACGATGTCTTTGATGTACTGGAAGGCGCGCTTGGAATCGATTTGCGGTAGCGGGCCGGCGTCGGCCACAGCATCAGCGGACGGCGCTGCTGGTTCCGGTGCGCCACTCGACGCCGCGTTGACCGGCGTCACCGACGTTGACGACGAACCCTTGCTGCACGCTGCGAGGACGAATAGGAGCAACGACAGCAGAATACCGATCCACAGAGAAACACCGGGGAAACCGCTGCGATTAAGTTTCAATCCGTGTTTCTGAGATACCGTCATCGCTCGTCCTCGGTGCCTCCGTGGTTAGGATTTCTTCTCCGCCCGTTTCTTCCGTTGCGCGGGATGGACCAGCCAGGCGATGCCGATGCTCAGTACATACAACGCAACCATCGGCGCCGCGAAGATGCACATGTTCAGAATATCGGTCGTCGGCGTCAAGATGGCCGCGACCACAAAAATCCCAAGGATCGAATAGCGCAGATTCCGCCACATCCAGCCGGCCGTCACGATGCCCATCAGCGACAGGAAGAACACCAGAATCGGCATCTCGAAAATCACGCCGAGACCGATGATCACTGCCAGAAACAGCGAACTGTATTCGCCCAGAGTAATCATGGGCTGAAATTCCTTGCCGTAACCGATCAGGAAGACGAGCGCCTGCGGCAGGACCAGTTTGTATCCGAAATATCCGCCGGCAAGAAAAAGCGCGACGGTCGAGAACATGAACGGGAACACATAGCGCTTTTCGTGGCGATAGAGGCCGGGCGAAATGAAGAGCCATACCTGATACAGCACGAAGGGTGAGGCCACGAACAGGCCGGCCATCAGGCCGACTTTCATGTACAGGTTGAATGGCTCGGTCGGGTTCAGGTAGACCAATTTTGCCGCGACGTGATTTTTCTCGAGCGCCTCGATCACCGGGCGCTGCATGACTTCGTATATCCGCTCGGCGTATCCCCAGCAGACGAAGAAGCCGCCCGCCATGGCGATGATCGAATAGATAATTCGACGCCGCAATTCCTCGAGATGCTCGAGGAAACCCATGGTCGGCATTTCATCCTTCGCCGGTTCGTTCACCGAGGACGCGGTCGCCTCAGGCATCGGGAGCCACTTTCGGCGCGGGCGTGGGCTCGGTTTCAGTCGCGTGTTCGACTGCAGCTTCCGCCTCGGCTTCAGCGGCTTTCAGCCTTTCCGGCGGAGGAGGATTGAAAATTCGGCTGGCTAGAGAATTGAGCGGAGCGTGCAGCGGCGGAAGAATTTGCGGGGTCACTTCACTTTCCAGGGAATTAATTTCCGATTCGATCTGCGCCTTGAACTCGTTCGAAGCCCGCTTGAATTCGTTCATGAAGCGGCCGATCTGCCGTCCCACTTCCGGCAGCCTCTTCGGGCCAAAGATCAGCAGGGCCAGAATGAACAGGAACACCATCTCTGAAAAGCCAAGGTTCATATTCGTATGATAATGCGAGAGAGGCATGGCGGGCCACTCTCATCGAAAACCTTGCGCTCGCAATCGACTCGCACGGAACAAGAAAAAGCCCCAGGCTTTAACGCCTGGGGCCGATGCGTCGGACGACTCACTACGGCCGCAACTATTGGGCCAGAGTGTGTACGTCGTTGAGAAGCGTATTGGCCTGGCTGACGAGACCGTTCACGACCGCGTCATCCAGTGGTACACCTTTGAATTCGGCGTTTTCCAGCAAGTGTCTCATCTGGTTCATCAGGGTGTTTCGCCGGCCCGTAAATTTCATCAGTTGGGATTCCAGCGAATTATAGGTTTTGTCACCTGGGTCATTACTCTTCAACGCCTTGGTGGAAATCTTCAGGCTGTCGAGTCCAAGTTGGGCAACCGGTGCGTTGATCTGCTTGTAAGCCGCCGACAACGCGATAAAAGCAGGTTCATTGCTCAGGCCGGGCGGCAGTACGTCGCCGTCCAGGTCTTCGACCAGTGCCCGGCCGTCGTGCAGGTAGTCGTCCTTAAAGCCAGCCAGCATCAGCATCGTCGGACGAATGTCGGTGTGATCTGACCAGGTGTCTCCGTCGATGCCTCTGGATTGCACACCGGGGCCAACCAGACCCAGCCACGTGGTAACGATGTCGGATTGCACGTCGCCGTGGTTCCAGGCAAATCCCGGGCTTTCGGCGACGCAGGGCGAATTGCAGTTCTGCGCGCCGGCGAACATGAAATAGTTGGAATCGCCGAACAGAATGAACGTCGGTGTCCGGGCGGGATCAGCGGTGACCATGTGCAAAAGTTTCAGTTCGACCGGATCCGCCATAAACACGGTGAGCGGGTCCGTATTGCCGGTAATGGGGTTGAGCGCCGTCAGATTCCCAACAGCACGCTCGAAGAAGCGCGTGGTGGAGTCCTTGCGGCTTGGATTGTTCGTGATGTAGATCGCGGGTGCGTCGTCGGAATGTACCGTGAACGGCGTCTTGACGCTCTGCTCTGTAGCGAGCAGCCCGGCCAGGTTGGTGCTGATTTCGCCGATCTGCGCGTAGGTGCAGGGAACGTTGCTGCCGTCGCAACCGTCGGGACTAGCCGCGCCGCCAACAAAATGATCGTTCTCGTCAGCGGTAACAATGAACAGCGTATTGCTGCGGTCGATGCCTTCATTCCCGAGACGGGTGAAAAACTTATTGAAGGCGTCGTCGTAAGCTGCCAGAGCCGCTACAAAACCGGCCTGGCCAGGTCCGTAGGCGGGACCGCTGGGATGAGCGTCGTGAGCGTCAGAGATGTACGCGTAGGTGATAGGCACGCCCGCTTCCTGCATCGCCGCCACATACCCGAGTGAAACATAGGCTGACATCCCGTCGAAACCGGGAAAACCAGGATTGCCGCTCGGATCCATGATCACGTTGCCATTCAAATCAGTCAGGGGACCACTCGGACTGATCACGGGCGCAACGTACTTGTGGCCGAACAGTCCGGAAAATCCGCTGTAGCCTTTCGGTTCGTCCGGCAACAGATCGGCCTCGCCTCCGTTGGGTGTGGAGCAGCGGTTGCTGGTCGCGGCGCAGTGAATGCCGATTCCAACAAAATCCGCGTTCGCCAGCGTGGGGTTGCTGATCACTTCCGCCTGTTGATCGGAAGTGGGACCAAACACCTTCGCGACGTCAACGGTGATGTTTTCCAGAATGGTGTTAGCGGCGGCCACCGCGCCAAAGTCGCATCCTGCGCGCGTGTAAGGTACCCATGGAGCTGGCGCGTTCAAGCCCTTCTCGGTCAGCATGTTTTTCGTTACGTCGGTCTGAACCGCCGGCAACGACGGATCAAAGATCGAGTCGGTCCAGTACGCGAACGAAACGCCGGGATTGGTCGTGCCGTCCGGGTTGTAGTAGCGGAAGCTGTTGGCGATGGGAACGCCATGCCGGTCTGGATAAACACCCGTAAGCGACGTGAGGATGTCATTGGCCGTGTGCGAAATCAGCGGGGTGTGGTGGTTGGTGTGTAGCGTGCCAAAGCCCTGCAGGAAGTTCAACAGGTGGGGCATCTGTTCGAGATCGGAAGGAACGTTAGGATTGTCTCGCGTGAAGTGGACGTTATCGAACTGGAGATAAATGATGTGTTTGATTTGGGTGCCGCCGTTACTCAGCGGACAACCAAACTGCGCAAACGCGGTTGAAGAAATGAGCATCATGCCAAGCACCAGGGCGCCGGCACATGCCAACCGCAAACGGGTGGCAACGAACTTGTTTGATTTCAACGCACTCACCTCCACGGTGGGATGCGCTGGTTATATGGGAAGCCCCCGCAAGCCTTGGTTAACGCAATATGAAATTGGCATGAATAAGATGGCCAATCGTTTGCACAACTGTGGATAAAATTTAACAGTGGGTTTACATCAGCGTGGGCCGTTTTCAGCGCCCGCCAAACGTATATCCGATCGAGAGGCCGTAACGCACTGCGCGCCCCGAGCTGAATTCCTGGTTGTCGTGGACCAAATAAAGGTGCGCTTCCGGCCGAATGAAGAAGTTTCTTGTTGGATACATCTTCAATCCGACTCCGAAGTGTCCCATAAAGTGGTTGATGGTGACGTAATTCTTGCAAGTGTAAAAATCGCAGGTCTGAAAAGGCTGGTAGTAGCGCGTCGCCTCGGAACCGATTCCGGCCAGAAATTCCATGGCGGCCCGATCGGCGAGTTTGGGCGCGTAGATCGCGTTGAAGTCGTAGAACATCGGACGGTAAGGTTGCACTCCCTGCCAGATTCCGCGCGACGCCTTCCACGCGAACTCCCCCTGAAATCCGAGTTGCTTGTAAAACAAGATATCGCCGCTGAAGCTGGGGTACACGCCTCCCGTCAGCGACTGTGGGAAATGGCTCCCGGTGGCCTCGTTCGCGGAAGGCGCAGTCAGCGTGTTGATGCCGAAAGCGATATCAATCTGTTGTTGGGCGGAAGCAAGAGCGCAGAGCGTACAGAGCATCACGGCGAAAAACAGGGTACGTGCGGAAGCGAATTTCATGTGGCGCACAACCTCCGTAAAACGGGCTTCGCGATACAAAGTTGGATGCGGACGGTGGGCCTGGTGCTGTTGTGACCTTAGTCCTGGAACCTGCGGCGCTGATCCCACGAACGCCAGAGCAGAGGCGCTAGGATGCCAACAGGATTCGTAAGTCACGCAAATTATTGCCCGTAGGGCCGGTCACAACCACGTCTCCCAAGGCATCAAACAAAGGGTAGGCATCAAAACGGGTCAGCGCCGTACGGACACTTGCGGGTCCGCCGGCGCGCGCGAGGGTCGATCCGTCGATCACGGCACCGGCCGCCGGACTGTTGCCGTCCACACCATCGGTACCCGCGCTCAGGACAGTGATATCTTCGCCGGCAATCTTTTCCGCGCACGCCAAAGCGAACTGCTGATTTCGTCCACCCGTGCCGCCGTTCCGCACGTTGACGGTCACTTCCCCACCCGATATCAGGCACACCTTCGAAACCGAACTGCGCAGTTCGCGGACTCGATCGAGCAGGTAGTCGGCCGCCTTCTCATAGTCCCAGTCATCGCACGAGTTATCAACCTCGACGGCGAAACCAGCCTGCGTGGCAGCCAGAGTTGCCTCCTCCACCGCGACTCGATTGGAGAGTACCGTCCACCAGCGCGCGCGCACGAAAGCAGGATCGTCGGACTTCGGCGTCTCCTCGATCACGTGTTGATGGAACAGGTCTGCTACGGACGTCGGAAACTGGTCGATGAGTTTGTACTTCGCGACGATGCGTGCGCAGTCCTCGACTGAGGTCGAATCCGGCATCGTTGGTCCGGAGGCGAGCGCGTCGGGCGTGGCGTCAGGAACATCAGAAACGAGGATCGAAACCTGTTGCGCAGGATACCCTGCCTGCGCCAGTCGTCCCCCTTTCACGGCCGAGAGATGCTTGCGAATCGCGTTGATGTCCGCGATGGGTGCGCCGCAGTGAACGAGCGTGCGATAGGTTGCGATCAGATCGGGCAGCAAAAGTTCGTCGTCCATGGGCTTCTCGACGATCGACGAGCCCCCGCCGGAAATCATGAAGATGACCAGCGCCGCCGCGTTGAGAGAATCGAGAGATTTCAAGATGGCTTTGGCTGCCTGAATCGATTCCTGGGTCGGCGTTGGATGTCCGCCTTGAAAATATCGGAAGCCGCGGACCTGGTTCATAGGCTGAACCGACGAAGCGACGATGCCCTCCAGCCGGTTTCCCACTTGAGATTCCAGCGCCGCGACCATGGTGTGTGCGGCTTTTCCTATTGAGACCACCAGGATTCGGGAGTAGGCATCGAGATCGTGCAGGTCTTCGCCGATGCGCAACACGCCGCGTGAGCAGCTCACGTGGCGCTCGAATGCATTTTCAATGGAAGCGTTCTTGAGCGCAGCGGCGAAGATCGTGCGCGCCGTTTCACGCATATGACGGAACTGCTGTTGTCGTTCGGGAGTGATCTCCGTCATGTCGGGAATTATAGTAGCGTTGATTTCCGTGCGACCGTCCGATTCGGACTCAGTGACGCACCTGCTTCGCGAGAAATTCGCGCACCCAGGCTTCGATCGTGTCTCGCATTTCCTTCAGTCGTCCTTCGAAGAAGTGATCTCCGGCCTCGATGCGCACCAGTTTCCTGGGCTCGGCAAACGTGTCGACCAGCGCTTCGAGTTTTCCGGCGGGCCCGAACTGGTCGCGCGATCCGCTGACAAATAGTTTCGGTTTGGTACACGAGCGCAGGAATTCGAAGTCATAAACCCGATCGTCCACTGGGGTCGCGGGCAGGCCCAGGCCAATCAGTGCGGTGACTCGCGGGTCCGGACACGCTGCGCGTAAACCAACCGCAGCTCCGAACGAGAATCCGGCAAACACGATCGGCAGCGAGTACTCGCGTTCCATCCAATCCAGCGCAGTTCGTACGTCTTCAAGCTCGCCCACGCCATGCGCATGCTCGCCTTCGCTCAGTCCCGTGCCGCGGAAGTTGAAACGCAGCACGGGAAATCCGAAATGATGGAGCGCTTTCATACTGTGAAACACAACCTTGTTGTGCAGCGTCCCGCCATAAACAGGGTGAGGATGACAAACCACCGCGACGTGGGTTGCATCCGGCGCGCCGGCATTGAGCAGCGCTTCAAGGCGTCCGGCAGGACCGTCGAGAAAGAGCGATCGGATGCTGTTGGATTGGGCGTGCATCAAGTCGTTGGCCGTCAGTCTGATCGTCAATTGCTGGTCGTTAGTATTGCAGACTCGTCCGCCGGCGACCAGCCAGCAACGACTAGCGATCAACCACCAGCGGCTGCTACGCTCTTGCCATGGATCTGTTCGCCCTCACGCGCCGGCTCGTGGACATCGAGTCGACCACGCCCAACGAAGGACCAGTCGGCAATTTTCTTTGTGACGAACTACGGCAACGGGGTTTCGAAGTCAACCGCATGCAGGTCGAAGGCGCGCGCGCCAACGTCGTCGCAACCTCGCCCGGGCATCCGCGCCCCGAGGTCGTTCTCTCGACCCACATGGATACGGTCCCGCCCTTTATCGCTTCGCGCGAAGACGACACGAAAATCTACGGACGCGGCGCCTGCGATGCAAAAAGCATCATCGCCGCGCAGATTTCTGCCGCCGAAAAATTACGCGCCGAAAACATTCACGTCGGGCTCCTCTTCCTGGTCGGCGAAGAGCGCGACTCCATCGGCGCCAAGGTGGCGAACCAGCATCCCATCGGCGCAAAGTTCATGATTAACGGTGAGCCCACCGACAACCGGCTAGCCATCGCCACCAAAGGCGCCCTGCACGTGGAACTCATCGCCCGCGGGAAGATGGCCCATTCGGCATATCCGGAGCTGGGTGAATCGGCAATCGATAAATTAGTAGAGGCCCTGCATCGACTGCACGCGATGAAGCTGCCCGAGAATCCCGACGTCGGCCCCTGCACGAAAAACGTAGGCTCCATCCATGGCGGACGGGCACCCAACGTAATCTCCGACCTTGCCACCGCCGACCTTTTCTACCGTCTTGTGGGCCCCGCCGAAGACTTGCGCCGCCAGGTTACGGAAACTGTCGGCTCTCTCGTTGAAGCGAATTTCACCCGCGAGACTCCGTTCATGCGCCTCCGCACGCTCGATGGTCTGCCGACCATGGTCGCTGCCTTCACCACCGACATCCCATCTCTGCCTGCCTGGGGCGAACCGCTGCTGCTCGGGCCGGGGTCGATTCACGTCGCGCATACCGAGGGCGAATATGTAGAAAAGAAACAGTTAAGCCAGTCTGTGGAGTTGTACGCCGCGATGACGCGGCACTTGCTCAAAAGCCAGCGTTGACACACCTCTCCGATCGCACGTAATATAGTGCTGCACGTGTTTGCGTGCTATCGTGAAGACGAACATCACCCTCAAACTCGACGCGGCCCTCCTTCGCAAGGTTCGGATTCTGGCTGCCGAACAGGGCACTTCTATTAGTGCCATGCTCGCCGCCCGGCTCGAAGAAATTGTGCTCCAGCGCAAGTCCTACGATCAGGCGCGCAGACGTGCTTTAGCCCGGCTTGAGCGCGGCCTCGACATCGAGTGGACACGTCCCGGGTCTCGCGATGAGCTTCACGAACGCTGACTCGGAATCGACTCCGCATGGCCGATAAATACTTCGTCGACACCAATATCCTGATTTATGCGCACGATCCCTCCGCCGGTGTCAAACATGACCGCGCCAACCAACTGATCGCGCAACTTTGGCACACAGGCGAAGCCGTGCTGAGCACCCAAGTCTTACAGGAACTCTGCGTCAACCTGCGCCGAAAAGTGGCCCGTCCGCTGCCCGCTGGCGATATTCGGCGACTGGTACAGGACTACTTAAGCTGGGAGATCGTGATCAACACTCCACAGTCGGTAATCGAGGCATTGGACCTTGAAGTGCGCTATAAGATTTCCTACTGGGACGCCCTAGTACTGCAAGCCGCAGAAAGCTCCGGCGCAGCCATTCTCTATTCTGAAGACTTGGGAGCAGGACAACGCTATGGCACAGTTCGGGTTGCGAATCCCCTGGTTCCGTAGCGCGTGCGTCGCCGACAAACTGTATCCTTACCCAATGACCCCCTCCCTCAACGCACTCTCCCGCGCATCGTCCTCCTACCTGCGCTCCGCGATGCATCAGCCGATTCAGTGGCATGAGTGGGGAGAGGAAGCTTTCGCAGCGGCGAAGCGGGATAACAAACCCATCCTGCTGGACATCGGAGCGGTATGGTGCCACTGGTGTCATGTGATGGACCGCGAGTCTTATGACGATCCCGAGGTTGCGAAGATCGTCAACGAGAATTACATTGCGGTGAAAGTGGATCGCGACGAGCGTCCCGATATCGACGCACGCTACCAGGTTGCTGTCAGTTCGCTCAGCGGACAAGGTGGCTGGCCGCTTACCGGGTTTCTCACGCCAGACGGCAAGCCGTTCTACGGCGGGACCTACTTCCCTCCTCAGGACCAATACGGCCGCCCAAGCTTCAAGCGAGTGCTGCTTTCGATTGCGCAGGCGTATCGCGAGAAGAACGGTGACGTCGTCGAACAGGCGAACATGGTCACCAATGCCATCTCGCAGGCGGAGTCGTTTTCCGGACGCAGCGGCGAAGTTTCTCCAAAGATTGTCGAAGCAATTGTCGAGTCCGCAGTCAAAATGTTCGACGAGCGAAACGGCGGATTTGGCAACGCGCCGAAATTTCCGCACCCTTCAACGCTCGATCTGATGATTGACTACCAGGCCCGCACGGACAGCGACGCGGTGCGCGACGTAATCGTGACCACTCTGGAGAAAATGGCGCGCGGCGGTGTGTATGACCAGCTCGCCGGCGGATTCCATCGCTACTCGGTCGACGAGCGCTGGGTCGTGCCGCATTTCGAAAAGATGTCGTACGACAACTCGGAGCTGCTCAAGAATTATGTCCATGCCTGGCAGTCTACCGGGAATGAATTTTTTGCCGAAGTCGCGCGCGACATGATCCGCTGGATGGACGAATGGCTCAGCGACCGCGAGCATGGCGGCTTCTACGCGTCGCAGGATGCGGACTACTCCATGGACGACGATGGCGACTACTTCACCTGGACTGTCGACGAAGCCAAAGCGGTTCTGAGCCGGGAGGAGATGCCCGTTGCGGCATTGCATTATGACCTCAACGAAGTCGGCGAGATGCATCACAATCCGGCGAAGAACGTACTCTACGTGCGCGCGTCCGTCGAGGAGATTGAGCGCCGGTTGAGCCTTCCGGAAGCGCGAGTCCGCGAGTTGCTCGCAACCGCCAAGAAGAAACTATATGCAGCCCGGCTACTGCGGCCGACGCCCTATGTTGACAAGACTCTCTACGTGGGATGGAACGCGATGTGCATTTCGGCCTACCTGAAGGCGGCCCGGGTGCTTGCAATTCCAGAGGCCCTGCGCTTCGCGCTGCGTTCTCTGGACCGAATACTCGCAGAGGGCTGGAGTGGTGGGACAGGTAGAACGTCAAATTCAACTGCAACGGCGTCGGACAAGAGTGTCCGACCTGCAACCACACCTGCACTTGCGCATGTGATCGCGTATTCCGATCCCGTAGCTGAACCTCGCAAAGCTCCCGGTGTCCTCGATGACTACGCCTTCACGGTGATTGCCTGCGTGGACGCTTATGAGGCGACCGCCGATTTGAGCTACTTCAATTTCGCCCGGTCGATCGCCGACTCCATGGTAGAGCTCTTCTTCGATTCTGACTCCGGAGGCTTTTTCGACACCGCCCGCGCGGAACCCGGAAGTTCTGAGCCCGCAGCGCTTGGCATTCTGGGCACGCGGCGCAAGCCGTTTCAGGATTCGCCCACACCGGCGGGCAATCCGGCGGCGGCGATTGCGTTGCTCCGTTTGCATGCCTACACTAACGAACCCTCCTATCGCGAAAAGGCGGAGAGGACTCTGGGAGTATTTGCCACCGGCGCGGAAAAATACGGCATGTTTGCCGCGACCTACGCGCTGGCCGTTGGACACGCCACGCAGCCGCACACGCAGGTGGTGGTGGTCGGACAAGACGAAATCGCGGACCGTCTTGTTCAATCTGCCCTTGGCGGATTGTCGTTCAACAAAGCAGTGGTGCGGATTTCCCCGGAGGCGGCCATATCTGAAAATCTCCCGCCCGCACTCGCGGAAACAATTCCGACCGTGCCCGCTCTGCGCGAGGGCCGTTCGTTTGCCGTGGTATGTTCCGGCTTCAGTTGTCAGGCACCCGCCTTCGACGCCGATGTACTCAGCCGACAGTTACACGCAACTTCCCGCCCAGCGGCATGAGCCCCGCCTCGGGAAAAGTATTTCTCTGCGTCTCTGCGGTGGAGGTTGCTTTGGATCGCGATGGGTGCCGTTTCAGGAATCACGTCAGCATTGCATGCACCGCAACCTGCGTGTTAACTTCGACTTGCAGAGGTCAGCTTGCGACACACAGTTCCGGCTGGAATGGACCGCAAGGAAGCAGAAGCTTACCAGCGGCTTGATCCGGCGCGTCTCCCCAGGCATATCGCGATCATCATGGACGGAAACGGGCGCTGGGCGCGGCGTCGTCACATGCCGCGCGTGGCCGGACACCGTGCCGGAGTCGGCGCCGTGCGTTCAACCGTCGAGACCGCGGCCCGCATCGGCATTCCCGCGCTGACTCTCTATGCGTTTTCGGAAGAAAACTGGAAGAAGCGTCCGCGCTCGGAAGTTGATTTCCTGATGCGCCTGCTCTGCCGCTTCCTCAAGGCTGAGATTAAGACGCTCAACGAAAATAATATCCGGCTGGAATACATCGGCCGCCAGCACGAACTGCCGGAATCCGTGCAGGAAGAAATGGAATACGCGCGCCACGCCACGAGCAAGAACAGCGGCATGGTGCTGACGCTAGCTCTGAACTACTCTGCCCGCAGCGAGATCGTGGATGCGTTCCGTTCGATGGCCGAAGCCGCGTCGCGAAACGGAGGACTCGAGCATCTCAAAGTTGATGAGCAACTCATCAGCGAGCATCTCTACACGCGCGGCCTGCCCGATCCCGATCTGGTCGTCCGCACCAGCGGCGAGATGCGGCTCAGCAATTTCCTTCTGTGGCAACTTGCGTATGCGGAAATTTACGTGACCCAGACGCTTTGGCCGGATTTCCGCGGAGTCCAGCTTCTGGAGGGAATTGAAGAATTCCAGAAGCGCGAACGGCGTTACGGCGGGCTCGGCAAGGATAAAGAACATGAGCATGCCCCCCTCCGCAACCAGGCCGAGGCGAAGCGTTGATCAAGCGCGTGGCGACGGCAGTCGTCCTCATTCCGGTTGTCCTTCTCCTCGTACTCAAGGCTCCCTTGTATGTGATGGCGATTGTGTCCGGCGGCGTAGCGCTCCTGGCGATTGCCGAGTTTCTCATGCTGGCATCACATTATGGCGTCCACCCCATGGCGAGAGTGACGTCCGGGTACGTCGTTCTGTTTTTTCTATTCATGATTGCCGCCGCTGCCAATCGTGTTCCGCTGGTCGAAACGACCTCGATGATCTATGGATTAGCCCTGGCGGCCGCGCTAGCGCCATTTGTATTCCTCACGCTTGCCATGCGGAATACCAATCTCGCCAATGGATACCCCGCAGCTGCCGCGTCTTCGTTCGCGTTCGCCTACATTGCGATTCCGATGGCGCTACTCGTGCAAATTCGACAGCAACCAGCCGGCGCAATCCTGGTCATCTACACATTGCTGGCGGTGTGGTCAGGAGACATTTTCGCGTACTTCGTAGGGAAGGCAATCGGGCGGCACCGCATGTCGCCCGAGATCAGTCCAAAGAAGACCTGGGAAGGCGCGGTCGCCTCGGTCGTGGCCAGCGTGGTGATCGGGACTCTGTGGTTTCAGCATGGCGCCGCGATCAGCACCTGGCTCCTGCAAGCGGGACTCATCGAGCGCCGCGACGGCATGTTCGGACTGCAACAGCCGGGCCTCGGTGTGATCGTAGTTCTTTCAGCAATCGTGAACGTCGCAGCCCAACTCGGAGACCTCGTCGAATCGCTGATCAAGCGCGGCGCCGGAGTCAAAGACTCAGGAGCCATCCTCCCCGGCCACGGCGGCATGCTCGACCGCATCGACGCCATGCTGTTCGCAGTGCCGGTGGTGTGGGCCTGGAGCGCGTGGCGGTTGATGCAGTAGGCGCACGACATATCCACATGCTTGCCTCAGAGAAATGTCGAGGAACAGGTGTAGGATCCGAATCGACTGTGACGACCTGTCATTGACGACGCACGGCCAGCGGCACTCGCCGCGCCGCATCGTTTCGGCCGTCAGATTCACGAAGAACCCGATCGATCGTACCGAGGAGAGAGTTCTCTCCTTCGTCATCTTCTGGCAGTCTCGACTTTTGAATATAATCCGCAGCCCCAGATGCTTTCAGCTTTGCGGCGTTGGTTGGAGGAAGATGGCTGACGACAATCACCGGAATCGGCTCAGTGTTCGGATCCCGTTTAAGGGTACACAGCACTTCTTCTCCTCCGATCCCAGGCAACAGCAGGTCCAGCAGAACCAGGTCGGGAAGGCTTTCCCGAGCCAGACGAAGAGCTTCTTCGCCGTCGCCAGCAAAGAGCACGAGGTAGCCTGCTCGCAGGAGAAGCCGGCCAGTGGCCAGTTTCTGGACTTTGCTGTCCTCCACCAGAAGTAATGTTTTTTTCATGGCCGTTCCGCTAAGGCTCACGATTGCACACCTCGCTTTTGCAGGCTGATTCGGTGCAGCACGCTCTCTACCGTGGCGGCCAGACGGTCAGAATTCTTGTCGAGGTCGAGAGCTGATTTCTCGAAGTAAGCGGCCGCGCCTTCTTGAATGAGCTTTTCCTCATTCCTTTGCGACAAGCTGGTTAACACGATTACCGGAATTGACGATGTTGCCGGACTCTCTTTCAATTTCCGCAGCACTTCCGGGCCGCTGAGCTTCGGTAACATCATGTCCAGCAGGATGACGTCTGGAAGCTCTTTTCGTGCAACGCGGAGTGCCTCCTCGCCGTCAGGAGCGACGGTGACTCTGTAACCTGCCTTGGTGAGGACGCGTTCATTAGCGAGACGAAGGAACTTACTGTCCTCCACGAGCAAGACCTTCGAATTGGAAGCGTCCACGTAAGTCCTCTGAGTCTCTGATCGGCAAGACCGGAGGGAACTTTAGAGTGGACGCGGAGCACCGTTGTTGGAAGGTCCGAGATTATCTCCGCAGTGGCGACGGACAGGGCTTCTCAGGCCGGTACGTCTTATCGTCATCTCGCCCTTGCTCTGGGCCCATGTTAGAAGCTGATCAGGGGTAAGTGTATCGGTCAACGTCCGCGTCTTGAGACGGCACGAAGACGGAGTCTACGTCACTTCCCCCTCTGCCACATCCGGCTGACGATCGTCATCGTGCCGGAGGCTCAAGCAGTCGAAAAAACTCACCGGGGGCGGGCGGCCGTTTCCAACAACGAGGGACTAGGGGTCTTGGCTATGGACGTCCTCATCGCGGAGGATTCGGCAGTCTACCGCAAGCTGCTGAGCAGTCACTTGCAAGACTGGGGTTTCAACCTGACGATCGCGAAGGATGGGTCTGAGGCTTGGGAGCTGTTGCAACGTTCCGATTGCCCAAAGTTAGCGCTGCTCGACTGGGTATTGCCGGGGATTGACGGGATTGAGCTCTGCCGCAAGATTCGGAGCGCAGGCACAGAACGCGCGTACACGTATGTGATTCTCCTCACCGGCAAGAGTAACAAGGAAGATCTGCTGGAGGCGATGCAGGCTGGCACTGACGATTACTTGGTCAAACCCTTCGACGAGATGGAGTTGAAAGCCCGTCTCCTGGTCGGCCAGCGGATCATTGCTTTGCACGAGCAGCTGGTCGCCGCCCGGGAATCGATGCGACACGCCGCCACCCATGACTTCCTGACCGGCGTAATGAACCGCCGCGCAATCATGGAATCACTGCATCGCGAACTGGAGCGCGCCAAACGTGACAAAAAACCGGTGAGCGTCATTCTGGTTGACATCGACCATTTCAAGAATGTGAACGACACTCTCGGCCACCTCTTCGGCGACGAAGCACTCCGCGAGGTCGCCAAACGACTTGCTGCGAAGTTGCGTGTCTACGACGGTGTGGGACGCTACGGAGGGGAAGAGTTTCTGTTGATCCTTCCAGACTGTGAGTTGAAAGACGCTCTGCTCCGCGCGGACGACGTCCGTGCCTGCATTGCAAGTGAGCCGATCACTTCGGCTGAGGTATCGAAGGCCGTTACCATCAGTATTGGGGTGGCTTCCTCGACCGCTCAGACGGGCAAAGATACCGAGTCACTCCTGCAACATGCGGATCAAGGGCTGTATGCGGCGAAGCGGAATGGTCGTAACCGGGTGGAGCACTTCGCGGAGATTCCGGAAAAACAATCGAAGAAGACTTCGCGACCAGTCGCGCGTTCTGCACACGCAAAGTGATCCGCCGCACCAAGAACAATCGCGACATAAACAACAGCAAACTCTCCGGATCGCGCCAACTCCATGTCTTTCATTGACTTGCCCGATTTAGCCACGTAAGATTCGCTGCCAGTGATCGGCCAGGTAATCTCGCACTATCGGATCGCAGAGAAGCTCGGCGGCGGCGGCATGGGCGTGGTTTACAAGGCCGAGGACACCGATCTTGGCCGCTTCGTCGCGCTCAAATTCCTGCCCAACGACGTGGCGCAAGACCCACTGGCATTGGAGCGTTTCCGCCGTGAAGCGCGTGCCGCTTCCGCCGTCAGTCATCCCAACATCTGCACGATTTACGAAATCGGCAAGAGTGACGAGCAGTCTTACATCGCGATGGAGTTTCTCGAGGGGCAAACCCTGAAGCACCGCATCGCAGGACAGCCGATCGACAATGACACGATTCTATCTCTCGGCATCGAGATTGCCGATGCGCTCGACGCGGCCCATGCCAAGGGCATCGTGCATCGCGACATCAAGCCGGCCAACATTTTCGTCACCGGACGCGGACGCGCCAAGATTCTCGATTTTGGTTTGGCGAAGGTGCAGGCCGCCGGCTCGGGCAGCAGCTCCAGTTCGACGTTCGTGATCGAGTACGACTAATTGCGTTCAAGCGTCCAGATTCGCTGTTTGATCCGGCCAGCATGCGCGAGATCTGGCTCTCATCCGACACCTTCTATTCCAGCCTTCGCCAATGGCGGGACACCTTCATGACCGAATGGGAGTCGCTCCCGAAACACGATTGACGTAAAACAGGCGTTATCCCCAACTACGCTCCGTTTCCTTGGCCGAGTGGTCAATGACTCTAATGGCGTCGTGACATTAAGAGCTATTGGAAATGACTCGGACGAGCCGTAAATTTCGGAATCTGAGAGCGCAGGCAGGGAAGATCGTGATCGACCTTGGGGAACCCTGCCTCGCTTAATGTAACGGCTACTGGCGGATGGGGGAGGTATGCTGTTCGGTCCCTCAGGTATTTTGTACATCAACTTCTGACTGCAGTGCGATGTTCACTAAAATTTCTCGCAGGGCGATACCTCTGAGATATCGTGCAGCTGTCTTTCCGCTTCCTCATTGCTCTTCGGCAACGACAGGCCATGATACGGTTGCAAGAATTCATGAGTCATGAAGAACGAGAAACTTAAGTCTACGACGGTTCGCTTCACGGGCTCAGACCTTCACATCATCGATTGCCTGCAAGAAAAGCTCGGGCTCGGTATGATTCACGTCATTCGTCTTGCCATTAGACGCTTGGCGGAAAGTGAGAGTCTACTGTCCTCCCGCTCAGGCCCTAAGAGGGGTTAGGAAGATTTTCAACGCCGCTTTCGGGATTCTGGATTCGGGCCGACGCTGGTGTATACCTGACTCCTGGAATACACATTCGAATGTTTTTCGAGTCTCCTCCTGATGCTGTTCACTCGGGGGATTCGGGAAGTATTCATGTAACTGCTGTAAACAGGCGATTTCACTCATTGACCCAGATTACGTTGTCGAGAAGCACGGCAGCCTGAGCCATCCAGCAGTCGGACTTTTCTGTACCGACTTCATGACCATTCACGCACACGAGATTGGCACCGTCGAGCCCGTCTAGACCGCAACACCCGTTCAGACGACGGGAGTCCGCGTGGCGTTTGGTGCCGATCAGGTCACGTAGATTTACGAGTACACGGCCTGGGGTGCTTGAGTAGTCCGCGCTGTTCATTCCAAAGAAACCCTCGGGAACTGCCGACTTTCTATCTTCCAGGCAAACGGATTGATCGGGCGGCAGAGCCTCTAAGCGGCGCGTGATGGCTGTTCGACAAATCGGGCACTCGAAGCTGACACGCGCATCCGGCACAGGCTGCGTCCTCGATAAGCCAAAATGAAATCACAGCATGGTGACCGAATGGAGTCAACTGTTGTAATCAGGCGATTACACCAACTACCGACAGGCTGGCCACTTTGTTGGTGTAATGGCGATGTTACAACAGCAAGCTCTCTCATGGGATCTGTCAGTCACTCGAATCGCCCTACGCCTCCGCCACTGGCCGAAGTTTGTGCCATCCGCTCAACGCGAGATGGAAAAGGAGGTTCGTGGGCACCATAAGGGATAGATAAACAATCGGAATCATGTAGATGTTGGTACCCGGAAAGCAGTAACGCGCCACATATAGCACCACAATCACGCTGCGCATGCCGGTGGAGGTCGCCAACACCCGGCGTGACTCTCGGTCGGGTCCTCCGATCAGCCAACCGATCAACATGGACAGCAGCAGCAACAGGAGCATCGCCAGGATAGTCCCACGGCCGCGGATTGTATTAAAGGCCTCACGCCGCACCAGGCGCGTCTCCCACATGAGAAAAACAAAAGCAACCGTGGCCAGAACGCCCAGAGGCAACACCAGCCGAGGGGCAATTTTCGGCGCGTGTCGCGCCGCCCACAAACCAGCGCCCAGTGGCAGCGCGATGTACAGCACGATGCTCATGATCAGCAGGAGGATCGGCCGCTCATTGCGCTGCGCGGTCTGCGGCATCACCTCGACAGCCAGAGGGGTCATCGCGATGCTTACCAGCGAGAGCACGAAAGTCATGGCGGCAGCGAAAGGCAAGCGTGTCTTCGCCTGGCGCGTGAACTGTAATGCGATGGGCGTTCCCGGTATTGCGGCAAGCAGCAGGATGCCGACACTGGCGTCGGGTGTCAGCGGGAAGATGCGAACCAGCAGGAAGCCCATGGCGGGTATGAGAACGCAATTCGCCAGCAGGGTACGGACGAACAGGGCACGGTTGCGTAGGATATCAAGCAGCTCTCCGCCGCTGACACGTAGCCCGATGGAGAACATGACGACGACAACGAACAGGTTCAGCAACAGCAAGGGCGGAATCAGCACGTTTTCCTCCGCTAAAGTCCGGTCGCGAAGCACGCCGATGAACCACAGGAATGCGATCCCTGCGAAAGATTGATCTCGTCAAAACTAATAACCACCATTGTCGTGGCAGAGCGTGGACCAGCGTCAATTGATGTAATCAGGCGATTACACCAACAATGCGGCAAAGCGGACGTGCACGGGTCCGGTTGTTCGGCAGTCCTGGCGGCCGGACAAAAGCCAAAGCTCTGACATCGGTACAGGCCGGGACAAGCCCACGTCTAACGCGGCCTCGCGGAACTGTGGACGGGCGCGTGGACGCGGTCCATAAGAACGCTCTACGCTGCCTATCATCAGTCATGTCTGGATTGGCGCGGACCCGCGCCCGATGGGCAGTCGATTGAATAATGATTCATTGGTCGGGGCGGCGAGATTTGAACTCACGACCCCCTGCGCCCAAGGCAGGTGCGCTACCAGGCTGCGCTACGCCCCGACTGCATCCGATTATAAATGACTGGCTTATCGTGTGTCGGCGAGACCGTGACTTTCGAGACTCACAAACGGGCGCCGCGCCGCTCTTCTCACGCAGTCACTCAAGTATAATCGTGGTTTCGCAAGTCATGGCCAGTTCACGCTACGCATTGGTGGCCTACATCGACCACCCGGTTGGGCAATTCGTGGAAAATCTCCGGAAGGAGCTTCATCCCGTGCTGCCCCACATGCCCGCCCATCTCACGATCCTTCCGCCGCGCGAGCTTTCCGGCTCGGAACAGGCTGCGCTCGAGTTTCTTGAAGAGGCTTGCAGTCGCGCTGTGCCCTTTGAGGTCGAAATGGGTGACGTGGGAACCTTCCTCCCCACCACTCCGACCGTTTTTATTCAGGTTAAGCGGGCTGCGTACCGCATGCGCGAGCTGCACGACCAACTCTGCGTGCAGGCCCTGAACTGTCCGGAGTCTTGGCCGTACGTTCCGCACATGACCATTATGAAAACGGATCAGGATCAGCAGGCACGCGACGCCGAGGTGATCGCGCGAGAGCGCTGGACCAACTTCAGCGGTTCACGCACGATCCGCGTCGAGGAGTTAATTTTCGTTCGCGAGACAGCCGGCGTCTGGCAGGACGTTGCCCGGATTCCCCTCGGACGCAGCCTGCTGTCTCCCCGCCCCTAGCCTGAAAATACCCCCCAAAACACCCAAACGCACGTCCAATCGGCCATTGGCGGCAGGACATGTACTTTCCGGCCGTTGCCAAGCCCATTCGTATGATTACCATAGCAGTTACGGGCTCGAAACCAAGCGCCGGATTCCCAGGCTGCGGGTTGATTTTCAGAGGCACAATGCACATCGGGGTTTACGGATCCGGCTATCTTGCCACTGTTATATCCGCCTGTCTCGCTGATTTCGGCACGCCCGTCTGCTGCTGCCACGCCGACAGCTCTCGCATCACCGAAGTCGCCAAGGGCGACATTCCTTTTTTTGAAAAGAATCTCCAGGAAGTCATCCGGCGCAATGTGCGCTCGGGACGCCTCGTTTACTCCACCGACCCGGAAGACCTGGCGCGCAAAGCACAGGTAATTTTTCTCGCCGAGGATTCTCCGCAGGGACTGGAACAACTCGTCCTGCGGATGGGCCGCGCTGCCGGCAAAATGCAGGTGCTTTCGATCGTGACTCCGGTCAGGGTTGGTACGACTTCGATTCTCGAAAAAGCACTCAAAGAACAGGCCCTGCGCAGCATCCTGGTTTGCCAGCCGATGTTTTTCACCAACGGATGCGCGGTCGAAGACTTCAATTGGCCCGACCGTATCATTCTCGGGACTTCTTCCAGCGAAGCCGTTTCCGCAATGAAACAGATTTTTCATCCGCTGGTGATGCGCGGCGTGCCGGTGCTGGTTACGAACTACGAAACTGCGGAACTGGCGCGCGAAGCGACGACCGCGTTTGTTGCCACCAAGATTTCGTTCATCAACGAGATCGCCAGCCTATGCGAGCATGTCCGCGCCGATGCCGTCAGCCTGTCGCTAGCTCTTGGGCTCGACAAAAAAATCGCACCCCGCTGCCTGCAACCCGGCGCCGGCATGGGCGGAATCTTCGCTGAGTCCGATATGGAGTCACTGTCAGGACTGGCTCAGGAAAACGGCATCGATCTCAAGATCCTGCGCGCCGCACGCGAAGTCAATGTGAACATGGCGCAACGAATGTTTGAGAAAATCTCCGGCGCCATTCAAACGGTTCAGAACAAAGACGTCGGCATCCTCGGGTTGGCATTCAAACCAAATACGAACTCTGTGGCCGGATCGGCTTCGATTCAACTGGCGCAGAATCTGCTCTCGCAAGGCGCGCGCGTTCGAGCCTACGATCCCGTTGCCATTCCCGAAGCCAAACATCAACTTAACGGCACCATCAAATATTGCGAGTCGGCCTACGGCGTCGCCGAAGGAGTGGATGCGCTTGTAGTTGGCACCGGCTGGCCCGAATTCCGCACCCTCGACTTCGGCCGCATCCGCCACCTCCTGAAACGTCCCATTATTATCGACACGAAGAATCTGCTCGATTCTTCCCGCCTCCGCGCCATGGGATTCCAATACATGGGCGTGGGCCGGTAATAGTTAGGTTCGAGGGCGGCCCGTCCAAGCTCCGCTTGGGCGGCATTCGTCTCAGGTGTGCCAAGCCCGTTCTGGATACCTCTCGGTAGCCCACCGCTGACCGACAACCCTATACGACTTATGTGCAAGTTCGGTTGACACTCAAAGCGCAGGCTTGCAGCGATAGACGAAATCGATAAACCTATTCAGAGGCTACCGGCAAATTCGAGTTTTGGACCACCCGGTGAAAGAAGCGCCCGAACGTCTCGCATAGGAGGTTGGCCGAAGAAGCGACTGTATTCGCGATTGAATTGCGTAGCGCTTTCGTAGCCGACCTCATAGGCCGCGCTCGCGGCGTCGAGACCATTGTTCAGCATCAGACTCCGCGCTGATTGGAGCCGGAGTTGTTTTTGATACTGAAGCGGACTCATCGAAGTCAGGGCACGGAAGTGATGGTGCAGTGTGGACAAGCCCATGCTCGCAAGCTCTGCGAGTTCTTCGACGCGTAGAGGCGTGGCATAGTTCGCCGTGATCCACGCAATCGCTTTTGAAGTACGGTGACTTTGATCTCCGAGCGTTGCTACTGCGCGCAGGCGCGCTCCCGCTGGTCCCCGCAGGACGCGATAGATAATCTCGCGCTGAATCAGGCCGCTCAGAAAAGGAATGTCCTGCGGATTGTTCAACAGGTCCACCAGGCGGCAGCACGCGTTCAGGAATTCGGGCGTGGTTTCACCGATTGACATTGCCGGACTGTCAGAGGGAGCTTCTGCGACATGAATTTCCTCGCGGCTGAGCAACTCCCGCACCATGGACATGTCCAACTTGATTGACAAAGCGAGACACGGAATCTGCTCGGTCGCCTCGGCCACCCAGCTCACGATCGGCAAATCCACCGCAGTCACGACGAAGCGCGACGGGTCGTAGATAAAGCTGGTGCGGCCAAGGTTCACCTGCTTGCTGCCCTGTGCGACTACGATGACTCCGGGATGGTAGGTCATGCGGCACGGCGGGGTAGGAGCGGTCCGCCGGTGGAGGCTGACGCCCGGAATCTCTGTTGTCCGATTTTCTTCCATGCCCATGAAGGAGGCAATCCTTCGGGCGAGTGCTGCCTGCAACTCGCTCGCTTGTTTGGCTTTCAGAGTGGCCTTTCCTTTCTTATTTTTCATGTTAACGACCTGCACCGCCCTTTCTAAAGATAGCCGCGTGTCTCCAGCAAAGCCATTGATTTTTCTCCGGACAAGAGGAATAGGCAATAAATTGGCAGGATCGGGCTACCGTTCCACGGTCATTTGGCCATAGTGTCGGGGCGTGCGACGGAAGATCCAACACCAAGCCAATCGCCGGCTTGAAGCGGGCGAAAATAAGGAGAACTATGCTGCTTCGCTTCGAACTAGTCCCGACCTCTATCCAAGCAATGATCCTCGCAATCTGCCTGCTGGTGATCGGCACGCCACCAAGCAACGCTCAACCCTCAAAGGCCGCTACTCCGGCCACGAATGCGGAACAGGAACTACTCAACATCTCGAAGAAGAAGTGGGACTGGATGTCTGACCGCAATGTGGATGCACTTGCCGCTCTCTTCGATGAACAGGCTGTGTTCGTCCACATGGGTGCCACCATGTCCAAAGCGCAGGAGCTCGATGTCATCAAAAGCGGGCGGATTCAATATAAGAAGGCAGATATTGAAGAAGCCTCAGTGAGGTTCTTCGGCGGCACCGCGATCGTACTCACCAAGATGCGTTTGTTGGCCGTGGTCGGCGGCAATGAGGTGACAAACCCGTTTATGGTCACCGAGGTATACGTGCAAGAAGGCGGCGTGCGAAAACTGGCTTCGCTCTCCTTCACAAGACTGCTCACTCCAGAGGCAGGCCACTAAATCGGCCAGCGTCACGACACTATTTAACTGACAGACGTGCTTCGCCGAGCTGTGGATCGTCTCACTGATCGAATAAGGGACATGAGAGCGGATCCGAAACTTACAGAAACGGTATTAGTGATATTGATCGGCTCACGTCACGAACAAAAGCACAAAAAGGAAGATTCTAAGATGAGAACAAGAATTCAGATTATCGCTTTCGCAATAGGCCTTGTATTCAGTCCCCAGTCCGAAGCACAAACCGGAGACGCAATTTTCCCAAAAGGTGAACTATCCACCACGAAAAATCACACGGGAAATGTTTGGCTGAGTGAGTTGAGTGCCGGTGATAGTACGTTCGATTTCGCGGTTGCCGTAGCAACCTTTGATGCGGGTGCAAGGCTGGATTGGCATAGTCATCCTGGTGGCCAAATCCTGCTCATTCTGGACGGCACTGGCTATTACCAGGAAAGGGGAAAGCCAATACAAATAGTCCACAAGGGGGATGTAGTGAAGTCCCTCCCCGGCGTAGAGCATTGGCACGGCGCATCACCGAAAACTGGCTTTACCTATCTTGCGACTACACCGATTCAAAAGGGAAAAACAGTTTGGTTAGAGCCTGTTAGCGATAAGGAGTATAACAGCGTGAAATAGTGCCCGTGGCAGAAGGAGATTCGCATGAAGAAGCGCAGACTTGGCAATCTTGAGGTGTCGGCGCTCGGCCTTGGGTGCATGGGATTGAGCTATGGGTACGGTCCGGCGACCGATAAGCAGCAAGCCATCAATTTGATCCGCAAAGCTGTCGACCGTGGCGTGACTTTCTTCGATACGGCTGAAGCTTACGGCCCATTCGCGAACGAAGAACTCGTAGGCGAGGCGCTAGCCCCGCATCGCGCACAGGTGGTGGTTGCCACGAAGTTCGGTTTCGATATTGGTCCCGATGGTCAGCGTCGCGGCGGACTCAACAGCCGGCCGGAGCACATCAAGCAGGTTGCTGAAGCGTCGCTCAAACGGCTCAACACTGGTGTGATCGATATCTTCTACCAGCATCGCGTCGATTCCGATGTGCCGATTGAGGATGTCGCGGGCACAGTGAAAGATCTGATTGAGTCCGGCAAGGTCAAATACTTCGGCCTTTCGGAAGCGAGTGCCGATACCATTCGCCGCGCACACGCGGTCCACCCAGTCGCTGCAGTCCAGAGCGAGTATTCGATATGGACGAGAGACCCCGAACCCGAAGTGCTTCCAATCTGTGAGGAATTGGGGATCGGTTTTGTTCCGTGGAGTCCGCTTGGACAAGGTTTCCTGACGGGAAAAATCGACTCCTCAACCAAGTTCGCAAGCACCGACTTCCGAGCAGCATTTCCTCGATTCACCGAAGAGGCTCGTAAGGCAAACCAGGCGGTGGTGGATCTTCTAAATCAGATCGCTGAGAGGAAGCAAGCAACTCCCGCACAAATCGCACTGGCATGGCTGCTCGCGCAGAAACCCTCGCCGGAACCATGGATCGTTCCGATTCCAGGAACAACGAAGATCCAGCGTCTGGAAGAAAACATCGGCTCCACTTCGGTCGAACTGACGGCGGAGGATCTAGAGGAGATCAATACGGCAGCTTCCAATATCCCGATTCAGGCGAGCGCCTTCCTGAATCAATTCTGCGAATGTCTTACCGTTGAACTGCTATCTCATCGGTGGGGTGGGGCTGATTAGATAACCGTGTCTGCGCCGACATCGCCGAATAAACTCGGTGCGCTCAAGCAACCAAGCCTCGGACGAAAGGACCTCTCGCACTCCCCACTTGCTATAATTGTTGCCTGCGGTGGGAATAGCTCAACTGGCAGAGCACCGGACTGTGGCTCCGGCGGTTGCGGGTTCGATTCCCGTTTCCCACCCCATTCACTTCCCTGTTCGAATCACTTCCCCAGGAAAGCCTGCATCGCAGTTTGATTGCGGAATGCTTGCGTGCCGCCGGGCGCGGTCGTGGAGAATGCTCCGCAGGCATTTCCGAAGTCGAGGCAGGTTTGAAGATCGCTGCCCCGCAGAAACTGGTGAAGGAAACCGGCGTCGAAACTGTCGCCCGCGCCCACGGGGTCAACGACTTTTACGCTCACAGCGGACGCCGTAAACTGCTTTCCATCGCGGATCGCCATCGCCCCGCGCGATCCCAGTTTGACGACCACCGTCTTGACGCGCTTGGATAGATAGGCCACAGCAGTCTCCAGATCATCCGTGCGCGCCATCTTCATCGCTTCCCGCTCATTCGGCAGAAGGACATCGACGTAAGGCAGAATTGCTTCCAGGCCCTCCCATCGATCATCGGGGTCGTCGTTAGTGTCGAGTGAGATAGTAACTCCCGCAGCCCTCAGACGTTGGAAAAGTTCAGGGACGCGCGGCGCCAGGGCGCGTTGCAGAAACAGCGACGACAAATGAAAGTGCCGCGCGGAAGTCAGGTATGCGAAGTCGATATCTTCGTAGCGCAACTCGGAAATGGTTCCGAGATAGGTGAACATGTGGCGCTCCCGCTCATGCGGAAGAATCACCGTGATTCCGGACCCTGCCCCCTTGGCAACGACCACGCGCGAAAGATCGACTCGGCCGGCGCGCATCTGGTCCAGCGCCATTTGCCCCAAAGCGTCGTCGCCGACCTTGGTAATGAATCCAACCCGGCTACCAAGGGCCGCGAGATTGTGCGCCACAATCGCGGACGAGCTGCCCAAAGTCATGCTGAACGAGTCAGCGAGCAACTCGCGCTCGGCAGGCATCTGCTGCGGAAGCCCATACAAAATCAGATCAAAATTGAGTTCGCCGGCAATGCAAATGTCGAGGTTGGACAAAGATGGCCTTCCGATACCCTGATGAATGCCGTGGTTGAGCCAAATGCTGAGTGCTGAATCCTGAATGCTGAGTGCTATTCCAACTCCACTACCCGCGTCAGATTCTTCGGCGAGTCAGGATTCAGCCCCTTCTTCAGTCCGTTGTAGACGCCGTACAGTTGTCCCCAGATAGTGTAGGCCGCGGGCCGCGCGTACTCGTGCACGCTCAATCCCAGTTCGATCGCGAAATCGGCTGCCTTTTCGGCTCGCGCCTCCAGACGATTCGCCACGACCAGAGTTCCCGCACCCAGATTCTTCATTTCCTCCAGTAATTCCAATTCCGCGTCGTAAGAAGATTCCGACATCAAAAACGTGATCAGCGTATCCGGCCCCACAATACTCTTCGGACCGTGGCGGAATTCTAGCGAATGAAATACTTGCGCGTACGTGCATGACGATTCCGTCACCTTCAGCATGCACTCGGAGGCAATTCCAAAGAGCCGTCCCTGCGCGAGAAAAATGCAATCCTCAAAGCTGCGCGATTCCACAAACAAGCGCAGTTGTTGCGGATTATCCTCCAGCAGTGGCGAGGCCTCCTCTGGAAGTTTCATGATTGCATCACAAAGCTGCTGGTCGCCGGCAATCTTTGCGGCCAGGTATTGAAGTCCCAGCAGCATGGACGTAAACGACCGCGTCATGACGGTACTCTGTTCGTCGGCATCGAGCAGCTTGAGCGTGAGGCTCGATTCCGCCTCCAGCGCCTGGCCATCTGCGCACGTGATCGCGATCGTGCGCAGGTTCCGTTCCTTTTCGAGCAGCCGAGCGGCCCGCACCGCTTCCGACGTGCGTCCCGACCGGGAGATGATCACGGGAATATATTCGCGGCCGGGGGGCAGCGACAGCGCGGGATAAAGCAACACTTCGGAACCGGGCACCGCTCTCGCTGCGAGTCCGACGTGATTGAACGCAGAAGCCGCCGCCAGCGCGAGGTAATAGCTCGTCCCGCAGCCTACAAAGATCCACTCGCCGCCGGGCCGCGCCCGCCCCACGGCTGCCTGAAACTCGGCACTGGACGCCAGTTTTCGCAGACACGCACTCCAGCACTCAGGCTGCGACAGGATTTCGTTCAGCGTGTGCGCGCCGGGCTCGGTCGAGATGTTCGTCGGATTCATTCCTTTGCGTTCCTAAACTACCGTCACTTTCACGCCCGCTTCTTTCAATGCCCGCAGGTCAGACTTCGGAATCAGATTGTCGGTTACAACTTCCTGGACGGACGTCACCGGCATGATGTTGCATAAACTGCGTCGTCCAAATTTGCTGGAGTCGCACACTGCTACCGTGCGCCGCGCGATCTCTACCATGGCGCGATTGACCTGCGCTTCCAGCAGGTTTGGAGTGAATAATCCAGCGCGAGTGTCGAAGCCGTCGACGCCGAGGAAAAGAATGTCGGCGCTCAGTTGACGCAAAGTCTGTTCCGCCAGCGGACCGACCAGCGAAAACGAATTCTTGCGCAGCATGCCTCCGGTGAGGATCACTTCAATGTGAGTGCCTGCCAGCTCAGCGGCAATATTGATGGAATTCGTAATCACCGTGAGCCGCGACATATCTTTCAACGCACGCGCAATCGCAGTCGTGGTAGTACCGGAGTCCAGCAGTACAGACTGCCCTTCTTCCACCAGTTTGACCGCAGCCTCGGCAATGCGCGCTTTTTCCCGGCGATGCAGTTTCTCTTTTTCGCGAAGCGTGGGATCGAGCAGCGCTCCCGGCTGCACCGGCAACGCGCCGCCGTGAGTCCGCTGCACGGCGCCCTGACTATCGAGAATCTCAAGGTCCTTGCGAATCGTAATCTGCGAGATTTTGAAATGCCGCGCCAGATCTTTAACCAGCACGCGGCCGTCCTGGTGCAACATCGCCAGGATCGCGCGCCTGCGTTCTTCGTTGAACAGTCCGTCTGAGGGCATTAAAAAGTGATATTTCGTTTACTTTCGTTTAGTAACTTTCGTCGAAGGCCGTGGTCGTTGTCAAGCAAAACCAATATCTACCGCCGAGACGCAGAGGGAGGCGAAACCTTTTTTGTTTTCTCCGTGACTTCGTGCCTCCGTGGTGTATTTATCATTTCTGTGGCATCGCGCCCTTGAATTGCGCAAACAACCGCTCGGCGTTTCCGTGATAGACCTTCTCCAACACATCATCCGGCAATCCCAATCCGTAAATCATCCACCTTCCCTGGCCCGGATACTGCGCGTATGGAAAGTATTCATCATCGGTTTCGAGCCAGCGGAAATAGTTCCGATACATCTCTTCTGACGCGCCTTCGTCGGTGCCGAACATGATGCGGTCGGGAAATTTCAGGAACAGCGCGCGCACTCGTCGAGGCTGCCGTCCGAGCTCCCCTTCGCGGGCTCCGGTTTCGATCATCACGTTGGGAAATTTCACGAGCGTCTGCTCGACGAAATCGATGTTCTCCGGCCAACTCCCGAAGTGCAGCGCCGCAAAAGTCGTATGCGGATGCTTCGCGAACATGCGATCGCGTTGCGCCATCAACTCGGGCAGCGTCGGGAAATCGTGTCCGTAGAAACTCCAGTCGGGATGCTCAATCAATTCTTCGTAACGCTCGTTGCTTGCATCAATCGGATGAAAGAACGCTTCGGGATCGGCCACATGAATGAAGACAGGAATGCCCAGGCGTCCGCACTCATCCCAGACAGGATCGAGGCGCGCATCGTCGACGGGGATGAGTTTGCCAGTTTTGTCTCGCACTCCTAGGCCGAGTTCTTTGAGGATCTTCAGGCCGCGCGCGCCACGCGCCACGGAATCGTCGAGCTGCTTGACCATCAGCTGGCTGAAGTTGGGATCGTCGATTTTGCTCCAGTCCATCTGGGTCATCACGATGAAGCGTCCGGGATAAGGCTTGACCATTGTGTCGATCAGCTTCTGCAAGTCTGCGCCCCAGCCGCCGGTGAGGATGACGATCGTCTTCACATTGAGGCGGTCCATGCGCTCGACCAGTTCCTTCGGATCGACGCGGTCCCCAATACCTCGGGCGTCGTTTGTGTGATTGTGTACGTCGAAGACGGGAAACTTCGCGCGATTGATTTCATGTTTCGCAGCGTGCAGCGCGGTTTCGGGATGGAAATCCTTGAGCAGGATTGTCTTCTTACTGTCGGCGTCGGGAGCGGGTTTGTAGCCGATGGGGGACTGCTGAGCGGCGGCCAGAGCAGCCGCCAGGAGCGTTACACAGAGAAGGGAGGGCTGGATATTCATCGCCATACGACTGGCAGAATACACCATCTCGAAAGAAAGCGAAAGAAGTCGAAACAAAAGGCGCCCGGCGTCTATTCCGCCGTCAGCACCCACGTTTCAAAGAACGAAACGTGGGGGACCCGGCGAGCTGAGTTATTGCGAAGTCCCGCCATGGCGCGAGGCGTGGCTAACGCCACGAAAGTGTAAAGGGACCTACCCGATGGTGGTGAAGGATTCCGGGTATTCCAGACCACCGTCTTGTCCTGTCATCATTCGGAAATGCCGACACAAGAATTTGCTGATGTTCAGCGAGACATTGAGAATTTGCTTGCACTTCTGAAGGTCACCTCAGACCCGAACAGCAGAAAAGCACTTCTTCGGGAAATGAGACACTTACTCGGTGACGCAGAGCGCCTTGTTCAATCCACGAATTGATCCCGTTGGGCGTGGGAGCTTTCCTCGTCCTGTCGCACCTTTAATCTTGCTTCCTTTTTTCCGAGTAGGTCGTTAATTTCCGTGATGAGCGCTAGAAGTTTCGCGGGGTTCTGTTCATCAGCGGCCAGGTCGCACAAGTGCATCCACCGTTCTTTGGTTTCCCCCTTCATACACCGGCACCGTCCACCTGATACGGACGCAATCACACGGCCATTATCCGGTGGCAATCTAACTACCTGTGATTTGAGTAATTTTTGTCCGAGCGATTCACAAGTGGTACAGGGAACCCTGTACGACAAACTTTCCTATTTTTCGTTGGAGGGCGGGTGCCCCACGTTTCTTTTTTTAAACGTGGGCGTCGACAGCAGAGATGCACTCTCTAAACTGAATACAGGCTAGAACCGGCCTTGATAACCCTCACCCCGCACGGCAGGCCGCCTGTATCGTGGCTTTGGCAGCATTCTGCTGGGCCTGAGCCTCACCGCGCCGCTTAGCCTGCGACTATTGAGTATCCCCGCCGTCGGCCAGAGCACGATGCTTCTGGGGTGGATTTGCCTGGACCGCCTATTTGCCTCGCCACTGGTGGTAGTCGGATTGGCGTTCAGTCGACTGCTAGCCCGCTTCGACCGCGCAAAACGCCTGACTCTCTATGCGCTGCTGGTCGAGGTCCTCACGCTGGTTTTCATGGCGGGACTGTTTCTGTTCTCGGCGAGAGCCCATCGGGGCTAGGCGCACCGCATTTGTTCCGCTGTCAGCACCCACGTTTCAAAGAACGAAACGCGGGACCCGCCGTGCATAGGCCATGCGCCTGCGCCACCTCCGACGAGTGGCCATAAACGCTGTTTACAATGGCTGTCGTCCTTGCAAGGATGTCCGGATTGCCCGTTCTAACAATGGACCAACCGATTCGACTGCCAATTCAAGAAGGAGTTGCCGCATGAATTCTTTACTCAAGGTAGCTATCGCCGCTCTGGCGCTGAGCGGTGCGCTGGCGCCTCAACAACCAATGGCAAACGCGCAGAAGGACCCTCTCCAACCAACCTGCGCTCTAACCGTGCCCTCCGGCTGGGGAGAATTCAAGGGAGCATCCCGCGAATTTGGCCTGGCCTTTCAGGATGCTGACGGGACGCTTCGTTTTGTTCGTGATCTGAGCTGCGAACAGTCGGGCTTTCAGCGCCGGCCACCTGCTTTTCTGGAAGTTCGGAGGAAGTGACTGGATATTAATGCCGGAGGACTTGAGCACAGACGGGACGTTCACTTCGCTTCTTGGGAAACGTCCGGTCTGTCCCCGGTCTATATCTACTGCCGTCAACCGTACATACCTCCCAATCATTCGCAAAGTGCGCAAATGAATGGGGCACCGGGCACCCACCTTAACTCGGCCCACCACTGATTGCAGACTTTTTGGAGATAACCAGCCTCACGTTTATGCCCTCTAAGTGTCATGGCGCACGTAAGCAAATCGTCGACTAAATTCCCCGGACGAGAAGTGAAGTCTCCATTCAAGCAGGCCCGGGAGCAAATCAAGAAGACCAATTCTCTCGATCTGGTGTTCAGCCGCTTCGCCAGCAGGACTGCCCAGGTGATCGGGCATCCGGTCATTTTCCTGGCCGCTCTAGTCATCGTCGTTGTATGGGGAGCATCGGGGCCGGTGTTTCATTTTTCCGATACCTGGCAGCTGGTCATCAACACGGGTACGACGGTCATTACCTTCCTCGTCGTGTTTCTGATCCAGAACACCCAGAATCGTGACGCCAAAGCGCTGCACCTGAAACTGGACGAGCTGATCCGTTCTCACGTTCCAGCCCACAACGAGATGATCGATATAGAAAAATTGTCCGACGCGGAACTCGACGAACTTGAGAAGCGCTACGCCGCCATCTGCCAGACACAAAAGGATCGCCGCGCCAGCAAGAAGGTCTCAAGTACTCCGTAGAATGACCGCGGCGGCAACTGGTTCACACGAAGCTTCGGCGCCGGCTATCCCGATCTGGAAAGCGTAGTCGAGCAACTCGAGCAGTAGCGTGCGAGTGACAGAGCGCGCTGAAAACTGGAGATTCTGCGCATTTCACCCCTGGCGCTGACGTCAAAGGCGTGCGGTGTGTGCGCCGTCAATTCTCCGTGTCGGAGTTCTTCTTGCCACCCCTGCCGAAGATCTTCTTACCTACTTTCCCGATACCCTTAGCGCTTCCTTTGCCGATTTTAGCGGCGCCTTTTCCGGTACCGACTCCAACGTCCTTGCCGGCGCCCCCGGCGCCTCTGCCGAGATCGGCGGCGGCGTGCCCAGGCTGCAACGTAACGAGATTGCCCGCGGCTCCGGCCGTACCTTTGCCCAGACTCTCCGCCCCCTTGCCAGCGCCTTTGCCAATGTCCTCACCGCCCTTGCCGACTTCCTTGCCCGGGCCTGGCTGAGCCTCCTGCTTCTCGCTCTTCTGAGCGGAGTGCGTCTGTGTTGTCCCCTGATCCTGAGGTGATTGCGCAGGACGTCCAAATGCGGGCAGACTCAAAAAAAACAAGTTGCACGCCGCTGCCAACATCGCGAATTTGGCTTCAATTTTCATTTTCCTCTCTCAGTGATCACTCTTGTGGACTGCATGAACCGTGCCACTTTACCTAAGCCCTTGTTTTTCTGCTGATGCTTGACCTCGAAGCACTCAACAAGCAGGACATTTTGACCGCGTTGAACGACAAAATTTCGTCTCGTGGTCTAGAGGAAAAACTGTAGGCAGTAGGGTGGCCCACCCGCCGTGCGCGGCGCTCCAAGTTTTCTGAAGAAGTCTATCGATAACCTAGATTTTGGGGAACGTCCCGTCTGTCCCCGTATTAGCCGTCCCCGTATTAGCCCGCACGTTTCAAAGAACGAAACGTAGGGCACCCGCTTTAGCTGGGCCAGCCGCCAGGTTGAAAGTTGCCGCAGCGTACTACGACATTGCCACTGGTAGCGTGACGCTGCTGAGTTAGTCGGCACACCCACGACTTCCGCTTATGGCCCTTCTGGATTCGGAACTTGGCAAGATAGGACGCAGCTCGGCTGTTGCGAGCGGACAATCTTGGTTTTGTGCGGGATCCTGAAGGCGAGCGAGATACCAAAAATTTCATTCGTGTCCCAGCCACTGGGCAGGTTAACCGATTGTAATAAGTAGTAAGGCCGAACAGAAAACGAGTCGGCGATGGGCAGTCGTACTCCCACCTGGAAGCGGTTCTGGGTGTAGCTGCTGCCGCCATTGGCGAAGGGGTTGTTTCCGGGAACGATAAAGAACTCGTTGCTCACGACCAGCACCGGCTGCCGCGACATGCGAAGCGGTAAGGTGTATTCGACGCCCGGGCGAAATCGAAGACGTGCGGAAGCAGGCCGGTTATCAACAAAGCGTCCCTCGATGAGCGTGCGGATTGTCGGCCGCCAAGGGCCACGGGATGTACTCAGGGTGAGATTGAGCTGCACCCGGTTTTCGTAAGCAATTGTGGGGTTCCCAGGAAAGCGCTGGTAACGATAAATCGGTGTCAACGTGAACCACGGCCGCAGACGGAAGGCAAGGCCGCCTTGAACGAAGTACTCGAACAGGTTGGACGCTCCCTCGTCGAACCGCTCGTGGAATTCGACATCCAGAGATTTATTCGCCGAAAGGCCAGTGGAAATCCCCTGATCGAGCCAGAGCCCTATCTGCTTCTCATCTTCTGGATCCTCGGGCTCGTTTTGTTGTTGCGCCCTAGCCGGGACAGCGAAGACGCAACTGCACAGCACCGCAATGACGCAGACTACGCGCCGCATCGTCATCCACCTCAATGGAACCGTCTTCCGCGCTCCGCGGAGCAATTCCGCGCGGTTCATCCGAGCGAAACACGGCCTTTAGTCCATCGTTGATCCCCACATGACAGGTCTCTGTCAGCGCGTAATTCCTCATTCCTTCGCGCCCTGTCTGCTAGCAGACAGATTGGTGGCGGTTGCCATGCCGACCAGTTTATCCCACGGGTAGTTGGTGTAATCGCCTGTTTTCGCCAACCATGTGTGGCACGGAATGAATGCTGGCCCCGGCGGCTGCTAGACGTGTTTCATCCTGCGATTTCTATGAAATGCTCTGTGTCTCCGAGTGGTATGCGAGCAAGGACGACGGTCCCATGACCGGGTGCCGATTGGATGGACAATTCTCCGTTTACCAAACCAAGCCTCTCGCGCATACTGATCAGGCCTAGCCCCCGACGATTCATTGCATCCTGCCAATTGAACCCGATTCCTGAGTCACTCACAGACAGGCTGATTCCTTCTTTCGTGCCCTGCACTTCCACGGCGAAGTTCTGCTCAGAGCTGTGATTTACAGCATTCTGCAACGCTTCCTGAAGAACCCGAAATAAGCAAAGCGAGATTTCTTTGGGAATCGTCGCCGGTATATCCGAATGCTTGAATTCGATTCGGACATTTCGCTGCTCAGACAATTCATGGCAGAAGCTCTTGGCCGCAGTCACGAGGCCAAGGTATTCGAGCTTCGAAGAGTGCAGACGATGCGATAGCGCCTGAATGTCTTTCCCGAGGTCAGAGACGCGCTGGCGTGCATGCTGGAGGTCCTGGTGCACATCGCCCACCGAGCCTAATTCGATGGCTAGCAATGCGATTCGTTGCCCGATGTCATCATGTAGTTCTCTCGCAATCCATGTACGTTCTTCTTCATGAGCCTCGATCAACCTGCGCCCCACAGTGGCCAGAGTCTCCTCGGCCAGCTTTCGATCGGTGATGTCCAGGCAAGATCCGATGTAACCAGCAAAATTGCCGTCTCGGTTGAATCTCGGTACACCGATGTCGTGGATCCAACGGTAATGTCCATCATTACGCCGGATGCGATACTCCATCGCAAATGATTGCCGCTGATCAAACGCCTGTGAATAGGTTTCCAGGCAGCGCTTCAGATCTTCACTGTGTATTCCTTCCGCCCAGCCGTTTCCCAGTTCTGCCTCAAGCGGCCGCCCGGTGAACTGCAGCCACGGCTGATTGACGTAGGTGCAAAGCCGGTCGGTTCCGGCCGTCCAGATCATTACCGGGGCTGTGTTGGCAACCAACCGGAAGCGCTCTTCACTCTCACGGACTACAAGCGCAGCTTGCTCCTGCTCCTCGGCGAGGGCTGCCAGAACCATAAAAGGTATCGAAGCGAAAATCAGGAACAACTGCAGTGGTAAAGGGTCAGTAAGGGGTACCAGGTTGGAAAACGGACCTCGGCCATGGACTGCGCCCCAAATCGAGAGAGAGGTCACCGCAATCAGGGAAGTGCTAACCCCCAACCATCCGAATCGCAATGCAGACCAGAGCAGAAATGGCACCAGCGTGTAGAACAGTGCAGGCGATCTGCTGTCTTCATGGACCGTGAACACGATGTAGCTGACAACAACCAACCCCGCGATGAGCATCACTCCCTCGAAGTGAAGGGCACGCGATCTTCGCATCAATACACGCCCTTCGCTTACCCAACTCAAGAGGGCCGGGGTCAGCGTGATGAAGGCAAGCACCTCAGACAAAAAAACAATCTTCCAACCCATCCAATAGTCGCTGGCGATGCCATGCGCGCTCAAGAATGCCCCTGCGAACGGCCCAAGGACAACGGCAAAGAACGAATACCTGGCCAAAGCCCTTACGCTGTTGAGCCTTGGCACCCCGTCGAAGCAATATCTAACACCAAGTGCCGAAATAAGCACTTCAACAGTATTGCCCGGGATGAACCAGGCAATCGAACTCAGCGGCACGCCTGCTTGCAGGTCAGCGAGAGCAAACCCAACAAAGGATGCGGGGATGAGCAGTGGCCAGACACTGACCCTGACCAACAACAACCCTGTCACCAGAATCGCGCAACCTGGCCAAAGCGGCCATACTGTCTGGGGATTCGAAGCCACCATCCCTATCAGCTTTGGGACGAGGTACGACAATCCGGTTGTCACGCACACCACGAGCCATGTCGAACGGGAATCAAGATACAGCTGCCTGTTGGAGAAACGATTAGTGGCGATTGTCATGACCATGCCTGGGGCGCGGCGCAACCAACACCACGGGCCGAACTGTCCGCTAGAGTTTAGCGCCGTTCGGATTGTTATGGGAAAAGTTGCCGGTGATGTGGTGGATTGATAGCGTAACATCGCGTCTCTGACAATGTCGGCGCGGTCAAGCACTTTTCGAGCGTACTGGTCCGTAGCTCCGACTGGCTGCGAACCCTATCAGCCGACGTCCGGCTGGGGGAACTGTAACGAATACCAGTGTCACGGGAGTTGAAGTCAGACAGATGCAGGCGGGATCAAAGCCCAAAATTCAGATAAATGTCGTAACCAGGCGATTTACAGTATCGCCGTCAGTACTAATTCCCTCTCCTCCTAGCACTTCTAATAGTTTCCGATACGCCAAGAATCTTTTAGTCTGCAAGAAATCCAAGTGTTAGTGGGGATCTGACAGATGACAATGCCGAGAAGCATGGAATTGGAGTGGCAGCGGGAGGTGATCGAGAAATGGCTGAATACACCAGAAGTTCCACCCGACGCGCGCGCAGGGCTCGTAGAGATGCTCAGGGGAGTCAGAGAAGAAATGGAGAGGCTGGAAGCAGCGCGCAACCACTTTCAGGAGCATATAAGCCGGCGTGCCAGCTGACAATACAGTCTGGTCTATGACCAGAAACGAAAAACCGCATCCTCGGTCAGCGTCTAGAAATGCAGCACTGGACCTAAGATCACTTCTCCCTGGGAACTCAGAGTAGCGCGGACACTCACCACGCAGCCCGGCCCGCAAACGAACGCAACTTGAGGGTCTATGACTACCGGCAACCATTCCGCTTGAATCTTGAAGCCCAAGTGGCGCGTCGGGTAGAACCTGATGCCGCCGCCAATCCCGAATGAAAAGCGGGTAAAGTTCAGGTTGTTGACACCCGAAGCGTGTGTCGCACCAACACTCCCCATAACGAACGGCCTCGCCCATTCCGCCCAATTTTCCACCAGGTACTCGTGGCTGAAGTCTCCGTGAAATTGATCAATGACCAGGCTTTGGCGCGGAGGTAGAAGGGCTACGTCGTCCGAGTGAATATGTGAGCTCTGTCTTGCCCAGCGGAGTTCTACCAGGTCATCTTCACGAATCCAGTACCCAAATGACGCTCCATAACTTGGACCCGCGTCGAGAACGATGCTGGGGTTAAGCCCAGTGACATGCGGCTCGATCGGAATGCTCATGATCGTGCGATAGCCTGCGAATGGCGTGAAATCAAAACGCAACGGTTTCGGTTGATCCTGCTGCTGCGCCAGGAGGGCCCCAGAACGAAGCAGAGTCATAAGCAGCACCGTGACGACGGCACATGAATGGAGTGTTTTCATGGTGGACTCCGTTGTTCTCCGTGTGCGCTCCAGCGTGGACCACACGCTCCGATTATGCCCCCGCCGTCATATCGAATGTTGATTTGGAAGCAGACGGCGAGCTACTGGAGCATATTCCCATTGCAGTATGGACCCAGCACAACTGGAGCGAACTGAGTCGTTATCCGATGCCGGAAAAATGGGAACGCCGAGTGCCCGCACATCCGCGTTCTTTGCGAATGTGTGGGTGCTGCGTGCGTCAGTTGTACTCACCGGTCAGGACAATAATCTTGGGAGAAATGGTCGAACTCGTGACCATGGAATTTGATTGTGATCTCGACGCATTCGGGTGGTTAAGGTCCCACGCATCGCAAAATGCGCGATGTGTGGGGTACCCGGCGCCCGACGATTTTCTGCCCGCTTGTTGTCCGCGAATTTCCTGGACACTTATTTGTAAATGCCCGCAAATACACCGGCATCGTAAATCTGATCGGCTTTGGCGATCGCTACCTGTTGCTCTAAGTCGTGGATCCGTTGTTGGCGATTCTTGAACTCTCTTCTCTCCTCAGGCGTGAAGCCACCGAATCCCTTAGTCATGAGGATTTCAATCTGTTGATCGATCGCGCTCAGAAGCTCGATTCTAGCCGGCAAAACTCCTTGAGACTCCATAAACAATGCTCCAGGGAGGGGTCTGTAACGAAGCCATTTGAACCCAAAAGGACATGGCGTCTCAATACCAGGAATCCCGTAGCGAGAAGTAACGAAGGTAACCTACGATGTCTGGCCAATTCATCCGATCCTCCGGACAACGGATATGTGACGTACCGCGAGGCACAGCATTTGTTGCGGGAAGTGCCGCCTCCGATCAAGCCGTGGCTTCCGGTGATCGGTATCGGGTCAAGAAATGCGGTTTGGACAGAAAGAAGGGGCGCGGGACATCAGACCTGCTAAATCGTAAAGGCGAATCGTAGTCGCAACCATGCGTGGACTACCAGTCAGGCCTGCACTGCCTGTGGAAGAGCGGCCCTTCAGGGCCGCGTACGCATCGGAAATTGCTCGGGGCTTTTAAGCCCTAGGAAAATGCGATTTCACTCGCTGCAGCGCGGCCACCGGGGCTGAAGCCCGCAATCATTTCGCGACCGTACGCGGCCCTGAAGGGCCGCTCTTCCACGGCAGTGCATGCATTCTGCGCGTACCTGTTCAGGAGGGAAGCGAGTCTTTTTTGGCTCGCAGTCCCGAACCACTAGCAGGACACCATAGAATAGTGCGGAAACCAGTGCAATCTCAATCAAGGGTAGTGCACAAGGATCAGGCCGCAGCTGGCGCAATCCGGGAGGGACGTGAACTCCACAACCAGAGGGAAGCGGTTGAGGCGAGCGTACCCGTGCGTGATCTGGAATATGTAGTAAGGCAGAACAACCAGCGTGCCGACAAAGATGGCGGTGCTCTTCTCAAACATCCGCCTATTACCCGAATCTCTGGTCAATCTGCAAAAGTGAAAACCGACTCAGTTCCGCGCGCCGACGGCTTCTCGCGCAGCGTAGTGGGAGTCGACGTAGTCGTCGAGGATCTTGATGAATTCGGCTACGATCTTGTCGCCTTTCAGGGTAGTGAAGAGGCGTCCGTCGACGTAGACGGGAGCTTTTGGTTCTTCAAACGTACCGGGAAGAGAGATACCGAGGCTGGCGTGCTTGGATTCTCCGGGGCCGTTTACTACGCAGCCCATGACGGCGACTTTCATTTCTTCCACGCCTACGTAGCGGTCTTTCCAGATGGGCATCTGGTCGCGGAGGTAGTCCTGGATTTGCTGGGCCATCTCCTGGAAAAAGGTGCTGGTGGTGCGTCCGCATCCGGGACAGGCAGTGACTTGCGGTGTGAAGCTGCGGATGCCAAGTGACTGAAGGATCTGCTGCCCGACGCGAACTTCTTCGGTGCGGTCTCCGCCGGGCGCGGGAGTAAGCGAAACGCGGATGGTGTCTCCGATGCCCTCCTGCAGCAGCACGGCCAACGCCGCGCTGGAAGCTACGATTCCCTTCGCGCCCATGCCGGCTTCGGTTAGTCCGAGATGCAGCGGATACTCGCAGCGGGCAGCGAGCGAGCGGTAGACGTCGATCAGGTCCTGCACGCCGCTCACCTTGGCGCTCAGAATAATTTGATCTGGACGCAGCCCGTCTTCTTCCGCGATTCTTGCCGAACGCAGCGCGCTCTCAACCATCGCGTCCATAGTCACTTCGCGGGCGTCTTTCGGTTCGGCCAGTTTGGAGTTTTCGTCCATCATGCGGGTGAGGAGCGATTGGTCGAGCGATCCCCAGTTCACGCCGATCCTGACCGGTTTTTGATACTTCACGGCGACATCGATCATGGTGCGGAAGTTGTCGTCGTTCTTGCGGCCTACGCTGACGTTGCCGGGATTGATGCGGTACTTGGCCAGTCCCTCGGCACAGGCTGGATATTTCGTGAGGAGAAGGTGTCCGTTGTAATGGAAGTCGCCTACGATCGGTACGCGCAGGCCGATTTTGTCGAGTCCTTCGACGATGTGCGGGACGGCCTTGGCGGCGTCATCGTTGTTAACCGTTACCCGAACCACCTCGCTGCCCGCTTTCGCCAGGGCAGCTACCTGCTTGATCGTGCCGGGAATGTCAGCCGTGTCGGTGTTGGTCATACTTTGCACCATGATTGGTGCAGAGCTGCCGACCCGGACTCCGGCGATGATCGTTGTGAAGGTCTTTCTGCGTCGCATCTCAGCCATAGGGAAGCTTTATTTTATCAGGTTGGGCGACAGGGGTGGACGGGAAGGTGAGGGTGCTGTTCCTGGGGATCCGGTGGATAAGAAAACGTTTCCCGGAATGCGGGGTGCCGGGCTTTCACAGAGAGATCGGGTCCCGCAAGGAACGGCACGTCTCTGCGGGTCCCAATTCTCTACCTCGCCGTTTTCCGCGTTCGCCAGAACCCGTACAGCACAAGTTGCCACCACATCAGCGCAATCGTCGTAACCACCCACAATCCGACAAATCTCTTTTGCGCGACATGGTTTATTGGAATCCCCGTCACCGCGCTCGCACGGGCCACAGCAACTGCGGAAGCGATCAATACCATCACCGCGAGAATCCAGATTCCCGACGTCGAACGATCTCGCGGCACTGCTGAAACCTCACGACTCCAATACCAGCACCCCACCCAAATGACCAACACCGACATCCCGACCACCGTGCTTCCATGTTGAAACATTTTGTAAACCGGTGTGTCGCCTAAGACCGGGAGATTGTGCGACTCCCGAAGCGCCGGCCAACTACGATAAATCCAGGTGTTGGGATGGGTAAAAGCATCCCAGAGCAGGTGGGTAGAGATCCCAATCAGAATGGACGCCACGATCCATGTGAATCTCGCAACGCTGCCAAAGCGAAATTCCCCAACTACGCCCGCCAGCTTGCCTCTGATCTCGTCAGGGACAAATTCAAACAATGGCGCTTTCACAGCCGCATGCCATAGCCAGAGCACGACCAGCGCGAGAGGCAGGGTCAGCAGGAACGTGCCGGGCAACGTGTGCCCATAACCGTCATCCGGAGCGAGTCGGACGAAATATTCGAAATCCGGAGCCAATGTGCCGACAAGCAGCGCCGACCAGACAAGTCCCACTCTTCGGAGAGGGAGCGCGGCCGCGGTGTGAGCCAATGTAAAAGGCATTGCGAGAATTGTTACTTAAACAGGATTATTGCTTATACAGGAGGGAACCACCGCTGCACTCACGCGAAAACAGTCGTCTATGCCCCCGACCCCGCCGCAGCCGCTTTCGCGTCTGACGCGTCTTCGCGTTGCAGCAAACGCAGCACCTGAGAGATCAGGTCCGCCACTTCAAACGGCTTCGCCAGTGACGGCACATCGTGTTCCTGAAGAAAGCGCTTCGTGTCCGCATCCATCACGCTGGAGAATGTTAGCAACGATCTCTTCTCCATACCCGCGCTGTTGTCCGCCATCCAGCGATACATTTCCTGCGCACTCGGCCCGCCCGGCATGCGCCCGTTCATCACGACCACATCGAATGATCCATCCTGCAAGTGTTGTTTGGTCTCGTCGATGCTCAGCGACGTCGTCACATCGGCGCCCGCCCCCACCAGCACATCGCGCTCGAATTCCAATACAGCCTCTTCGTCTTCCACCACCAGCACGCGTCCCTTCAGCAACGACTCACGCCTTGGCGCCGACGCGGTCGCCACTTCCACCAATTCCTTTCTCTCGCTGGCCGGCAGCCGGATCTCAATCGCCGCGCCGCCCTCATCCCGATTGCGCGCCACGATCTCTCCGCCATGTTCCTTGATGATGCCGTAACAGATGCTCAGCCCAAGACCCGTCCCCTTGCCGATTGTCTTGGTGGTATAGAACGGATCGAAAATGCGCGTAGGATCCTTGATCCCCGGCCCGCTATCGTCGAACTCGATGCAAACAAAGTTATTCCGCCGGAATCCGCGCACCTTCAACACGCCGCTGCTGTGGCTCTCGAGCATCGCATCCAGGGCGTTGTTAATGATGTTCAGAAACACCTGCTCCAGTTGATGCGGATCGCCCAACACCGGAGGCATATCCGCCGGCAAATCCCGTTCCAGCGCGATGTTGCTGACCTTCAGATCGTACTCGCGCAAAGTCAACGTTTCTTCCAGCACACGTTTCAGATCGACTTCCTGTTTCTCAGGTTTGCGCTGTCGCGAGAACGAGAGCAGATTCTGCACCACCCGGTGTGTCCGCTGCGCCTGCTTGAACAGCTTTTTCACGTAGTCAGCCGAGCGATGATCCAGATTCGCCTGCTCCAGCAATTGCGCGTACCCGAGAATCGCGGTCAGAGGATTGTTCAACTCATGCGCCACGCCAGCGATCAACTGTCCCACCGCCGACATCTTCTCGCTCTGCAGCAGCTGCTCCTGCGTATGGCGCAAATCTTCATACGCCTTGCAGGTTTCTTCGTAGAGCTGAACCTTTTCGATGGTCGTCGCCAGTTGCCGGCTGATGGCCACCAGCAGATTCTCGTCATTGCTCGAATAGTGCCGCGCTTCCTTGCTGGCAATGCCCATGATGCCGATGGGCTTGTCCTTGCTCCAGAGCAGCACCCAGATCCATCCCGGCAGACGGTCGGCGCAAACAAACTCCACTACCGCCGGAGGCAGGTGCGGCACAAAATCCTGTGTCACCACTTCCGCCCGCGATCGCATCACCAGATCGCCAAAGCCCTCGGGGAAACTCGCCTCTGACATTTTCACGCGCGCTTCGCTGCGCGGTCCCCAACCGGCGCGCCGCCGGAACAATCCCTCCGGACCTGCCGCCAGATACACCGATCCTGTTTCCGCCCCGAACAGGGAAATCACCTGCCGCAACGTGAGGTTCAAGATTTCGTCAAGATCGAACGACTGCGTCGCGATCACGGCCATCGCATTCAGCGCATTCAGTTCGCGATTGCGGCGCCGCATCTCGTCTTCCGAGCGCTTCTTCTCGGTGATATCGAGAATGAATCCTTGATAGCGCTCGATGTTCCCCATCGAATTGCGCGTAGCGAAACAGCTGGCCGCCGCCGTCAGCAGCGTTCCATCTTTCCGCCGCACGGTAATTTCAAAGTTGCGCACGTAGTTGTGCGCTTCAATTTCGTTCCGGAACGCCGTTCGCTCATCCGGCACTGGATACAGCGCGCTGTCAATATCGACCGACGACAATTCTTCTCGGCTCGTGTAGCCGAGCATGGTGACAAACGCGTCGTTGCAGTCGAGTAGTTTGCCGTCCAGCGTCGCGACAAACACGCCTTCCTGCGCCTGCTCGAACAGCATGCGGTATTTTTCTTCCGCCACATGCCGCTCGGTCGTGTCGCGGATCACATGGATCGTGCCCTTCTGCTGGCTTCCCTGCTCCGTGAACGACGAGGTCGAAACCATCGATTGCCCGCCGAAACAGGCATCCGGACCTTCCGTGAGCCCCGCGCCCCGGTCGCAATACGGGCATCCCGTCCAGGAAGACCTCTGCGGCAACACCATCTCGCACAGATTGCCCACCACGTCGCCCGGCGCCTGTTCAAGGCGTTGCAGCAGCGCCTGGTTGGTCTTGAGAATTCTGAAATCCCCATCGTGCGCCAGGATTAAATCCTGAATCGAATCAAATGTGTTCATCCACTGCCGTTGCGAGCGCAACACCTGCTCCAGCAACCGCAGATTCTCGACCGCAATCCCCATCTGATTGCTGACTGTCGCCAGAAACTCCAACTCTTCCTCGCTATGGGTTCGGTTCGACGCGCACGCCAGCGAGAGTGTGCCAATCACCGACTTCTTGCCCTGCACGGGAAGAACAACCACGTGATGAATGCCTTGCTTCTTCAGCTGTTCGCGCACCGACTCCGGCGACTCCGAGAGTTTGATCACCGCGGCGCGGTTCTCCTGAAACACCCTCGCCAGCGTATCGTCCATGCCAATCTGGCCAATGGCACGCGCCGAGTCCGGCGACAGCCCCACATGTTGCGTCAGCACCAGGTGAGTGCCTTCAATCATGCGGAACCAGGCCGTCTTTGCCTTGGCAATGCCCTTCAATTTTTCAAGAGCCGACTGCATCATGGGTCCGTGATTCTGCGCCCGCGAAATCGTCACCGTCAATTCGTTCAGAACCGACAGGCGCTCAACCCGAGCCCGCGAATCTCCCAGCACCAGCAGCAACAAGCTGCATCCAAACAGCACTTCCGCGAGTACGAACCCCTCGGCGGGAATTTGATTGGTGTAGGGAGGAAAATTCAGATTCAGCGTGAGGATTCCCATGCTCAGCAGAATCGAGCCCACGCCCATGCGCCCCAGTCGATAACGCAGCAGGCCGAAAGCCGCCGTCGCCGCAATCATGCGGCAACCCACTTCGATCCCGATCTTCATGCCTTCCGAAGCAGGCAGATAGAACGGACGCAACACCGCGCAAGCCACCACCACCGAACAAGCCATCAGCAAAGCGGTGAGTAATCGCTTGGCGTGAACCGATAGCAACGCCGCGCTTCCGAACAATCCCAGCGCCAGCACGAATTCCGTCGACGTAATCGCCGCCACCGCCGCCGATGGCGCATGCAAGGCCGCACGCCGTTCCATGAAAAGAAACGCTGCGTACGTAATCCAACCCATTCCCCAGGTCAGCAGATAGCGTTCACGAAAGGCCCGAAAGAAGAGGAAGCTGGCGACCGCCAGGATCAGGGCAGTAGACTCCCTCGACGCCAGCCAAGGAGCAGCAAGAGCGCCCACCGGGTACCCTGAGAGCCAGCCAGGATTCATAGACACGTATACCAACGTCAATGATTTTGATACCACGCATACCGGTATTTCCCGGCTGATTTCCGCCTCTAACTGGTTACTTTCGGAACTTAACGCCTGCGCTAGAATGGGCGATACACTCACTCAGTCAGCCATGCCGCAAGACCGTATCCTCGTGGTAGACGACGAAGAAACGATCCGTGAGATCGTTTGCGCTATGCTTGCCGGAGCCCAGTTTGAGACCCGGCGAGCCGCCAGCGGCGTCGAAGCCATGGCATTGCTCGAATCGGGCGAGGAATTCGACCTCGTCCTCTCCGACATGCTGATGGCCGAGATGGACGGCGCCGCCCTGCTGGAACGAGCCAAGGAAAAATTTCCCGACGTCCCGGTCGTAATGGTCACCGCCGTCAGCGATATCCAGGTCGCGTTGCAGGCCCTGCGGCACGGTGCCTACGACTACCTGACCAAACCTTTCGAGCGCGAACAACTTCTGGCCACCGTGCGCCGCGCCCTCGAAAATCGCCGCTTGAAACGCGAGAACGACGCCTATCGCACCAACCTCGAAGAACTCGTCGCCGCCCGTACCCAACAATGGAAATCCGCGCTCGACGACCTGAAGCGCTCCTACGACATCACGCTCGAAGCCCTGGGCGACGCGCTCGACCTGAAGGACTCCGAGACCGAAGGCCACTCCCGCCGAGTCACCGCGTTCACCATCGCCATCGCCCGGAAAATGGGTCTGCAGAAAGAAGAGATCAGCGTCATCGCGCGCGGAGCGTTCCTGCACGACATCGGCAAGATGGCCATCCCCGACAAGATCCTGATGAAACCCGGCAAACTCACTCCCGACGAAGTCGACATCATGAAGGAGCACGCCTGGTACGGATACAAGATCGTGAAGAACATTCCCTTCCTCACCGAGGCCGCCGATATCGTCTACTCGCATCAGGAAAAATTTGACGGCTCCGGCTACCCTCGGCGTCTCAAGGGCGATCAGATTCCACTCGGTGCCCGCATCTTCTCCGTCGCCGACACTTTCGACGCCATCACCTCCGACCGCCCCTACCGCCCCAAACAAACCGACGAAGCCGCCCGCAAAGAAATCGCCGCGTGGTCCGGACGCCAATTCGATCCCCGGATCGTAGAAGTCTTTCTAGGCATGCCCGACCACATCTGGGACGAACTCCGTCGCGACTGCGCCCTAAAAGGCCGCTTCCCCCATTCCTAGACCCCGTGGTTCGGGAGGGCACGACTTTAGCCGTGCCGCTATCTGCCTATCTCGAATTGGCGATTTAGCGCCCACAGACCGTTGCACAACTGGAACAAAATACCCCAGGCATCGTTTCTACCCCGCCTTCACATCCAACCTCCAAGCTGACGTGAAATCCAAACGGTACCCGGAGCGGCCAACCAGCCGTTCCGGGCGGAAGTCCAATCGGGAGAACAGAACTATGACCAGTATGACCAGACTGTCATCGCTGTTGGGCACGTGTCTCGTACTCGGAACCTCTCTGTGGGGGCAGTCTCAGGACCCTCTGATCGCACCGATGGCTCCTCCCAATGCCGTTCCCGAAGGCACAACCTTTCTCGTTCGCCTCGAAGACCGCCTCGACACCCGCAAGCTCCAGCAGGGGAAACACTTCAAAGTAAAACTCGGCGAAGATCTCATCGCCGCCAACGGCAACACCATCCCGCGCGGTAAGAAAATCAAAGGCCATGTAAGTTCCATCGAGCAGGGGATCCGCGCCCGCCTGCTGCTCAGCTTCGACGAAATCGAAACCAATCATGGATGGGTCCCCTTGATCGCGACCATCACCGGAGTACCCGGGGAACACGCCGTGAAAACCTCCGGAGAAGAAGGCGAAATCGAACGCAAAGGCATGAGCAAGCGTCACGAGATTGAAGCCGTTGCCGTTGGAGCAGCCATAGGCACAGCCGCCGGCGCAGCAGCTGGCGGCGGTAAAGGAGCCGGCATCGGCGCCGGTGCGGGCGCGGGCGCAGGAGCTCTCGCCGGATTCTTGAGCGATCACGACCTCAGACTGGAAAAAGGGACGACCCTGGAAGTCCGGCTGGATCACCCCCTGCAAATTCCGCGCTAAGACGGCGAATGTGTCGCCACAGAACCTTCTCCGCAGGGGCGCGGCTTGCCGCGTCCCTTACTGCTTTCGGGATCACTCACGATGCAGAAATAACGCAATTGGCCCCTGCCTCCGCGTTCTACCAGTGTCGGGTGTATAACTTACTTTCCGGAGGCCTACTATGAAATCTGTTCTTCTTTTTCTTTGCGCCATCATGCTGCTGGCAACCTTCGCCTCTGCCCAAACCCCCACCCTCAACGCCATGCCCAACACCGTCTACGTAGGGGCTGACGGCAAATTCGAAACCGCGCCCGACACCGCAGTCATCCAGTTCAACATCACCGCCCAGGCCGACACCGCGAAAGCCGCCTACGACCAGGCCTCGAAATCCGCCGAGAGCACCAGGCAAGTCCTGCGCACCAACGGCATCGACCCAAAAGCCGCCGAGATCGGTTTCTTCTCCGTGAACCCGATGTATGACTGGAAAAATCCCAAGCGTAAAGTAATCGGCTATCAAGTCACGACCAGCGTGAGTCTGAAGCTGAAAGATTTCACCAAGATCGGCCCGATCACCCAGCAACTCGCCGACTCCGACGTAAGCGAAAGCCAGTCGCTCAGCTACACGCTCGAAAACATGGACGAAGCAAAGACCAAAGCCGTAGCCGACGCCTACCGCCGAGCCCACTCCTCCGCGCAGTCTTTGGCCGTGGCCTCTGGCCGCACACTGGGTGAACTTTCCTACGCATCGGTTGATACGTCCGAAAACGTCCGTATCTTCACCCCCATGATGCGCAAGGCCGCGCCGATGGCAGCCATGGAAATGGCCGCCCCTACGCAAGAGTTCACTCCGCAGGAAGTAACCGTAACCTCCCACGTGAACGCGATTTTTGTCCTGAAGTAAGTTGATTGGATATGTGATGGGTACTACGCTTCGAGCTACGAGCTACAAACAAAATCTACTCGCCCGAAACTCGAAGTCCTGAAGCTCGTAGCTCGAAGACCGGAATTATTCCCGCACAATCACTTCGCGCCGCGACGTAATCCGGTTCGCATCCACCGAAACTTCGCGCTGAATAATCATCTCAATCGAAGTCCCCGGCTCGAGCCTGACGTCGCTTCCCCGCGAGATCATGGCAATCGCCAGTCCAGCCAACCCTCCGACGCCCGCTCCAATGCCCGCGCCCTTTCCGCCCGCGCTGAGTCCGCCAATCACCGCGCCCGTCGAAGCCGTACTCGCGATCGTCCCGATATCCTTGCCCTTCTCGCTATCCTGACGAACCGTTCCTTCCGATCCCTTGATCGAGGTCTTGTCCGCGCCCGGGATATTATCCAGGGATCCCGGCAGCATCACGGTGTAGCCACTCGGATAGATCATGGAAGTGAAATGCATCAGCAATTCCGCGCGTCCTTTGATCCGCCCCCCGCGCTGCACGTGGGTGATCTTTCCCTGAATATAAGTGCCCGCCGGAATGACGATCTTGTCATCCACCGCGAAGGGGAAGGTGGTCTCGCAATACACCGGATCGCCTTCTTTAGCATTCCGCGTAGAGATCGCCTGCTTCAAGGCAAGCGGAACCTTTGTCCCCGACGGGATCATGAGCCGCTCCGGCTCCGCCGCCGAAGCCTTGGTGGCCACCGCCGCTTTGCTCGAAGCCGCTGCGGCCGCCGCACTCTGTTCTGTCACTGGTGAAGAAGAAGGCGAAGAGGACGATGCCCCCGTCTGCGCGAGAGCGAGCCCGGTCATCGCGAAAGCGCCCAGAATAAAGAGAGCTCCCAGAATACGCGTCCACATGGAGACACCTCGTCAGGAATGTCGTGAAATCGAGCCTGGTAACTCTGATGCGCCCAAAGGAATCCACAGTTAGCCGGAAACTGAAGGTTCAACTAACCACCAATCACCAGTCACTTCCTAGGCCCTGCGCTTCTCCTCGTTCTCCCGCAAATTACCCATGAACTGCGATTGCAGCTTCTGAGCACATCCGTCGCCGCAAACCGGAAGCGCGCCTTCCCGGGCGATCATTTCTTCGTCCCAAGGCGCAAGATGCAGGATGGGAGCGTCATGATCGCCAAACGAAGACCACATCACCCACCAGCGATTATTGACGCCCTTCACCAGCCCGCAATTCGGACCCGCACAGCGAAAAAACGGATTAGGAAAATCAACCATGGGCCAGACCTGGAAGCACCATTGTAAGCGAGGAATCCCCCCAGAACCACACCAGGTTTTAAGGGATTTCCAGAGGTGTACGGAAGCAGCCAGTTGGGTTTCCGAACCAGAAAAGAAGGGTTTACCAAGTGCTAAATGCCAAGTCCTAAGTGCTGAGTGCTGCCCGCTGCTACTTATAAATCAAATACTTCTCCCGCATCGCCACAAACGTCCCCAGCCGTTCTTCCCAATCCTCCGAAATCCGCCGCGGATCCTGCCCAGCCGTCAGCGCGTCATACGTTGCCTGGTTCAGCAGCAGGTCCTGCATCTTTTCAATCTTGAAGTCGGCGGGATAGAGCTTATGTAACGCTGACGCCAATTCAATTCCCAACTCGGGCGCGTCGAACGTGTTGCGATCCAGCAGCACCACGTTCACGCCCTCGCACTTCTGCCCGGAGAAATTGCTGGACGCAGGTGTAAACGTCACCGGCACAAACCGCACGCTCGGGATCGCACGCTGATTTAGATAAGCCGCCAGTTCCTTGCTCTTGATCCAGGGCGCCCCCACGATTTCAAACGGGGTGTCGGTTCCCCGGCCCACCGAAACATTTGTGCCTTCGATCAGCGCCACACCGGGATACAGCGTAGCCTCCGTCAAACTCCGCAGGTTAGGCGACGGATTCACCCACGCCACTCCCGTGGAATCAAACCAGTCCCCGCGCTGCCACCCCTGCATCGGAACCACATCTAGCCGCGCGCCAATCTTCCGCTCAGCGTTGAACATCTTCGCCAGTTCCCCGATCGTCATCCCCTGCCGAACCGGCATCGCGAAATAATTTGTAAAAATCTCATGTCCCTCGTCGGACACCGGACCCTGCACAAACGATCCCGTAATCGGATCCGGCCGGTCGAGCACAATCACGTCAATCTCCGCATGGGCCGCCGCTTCCAGAAAATAGCCAACGGAGGTTTCGTACGTGTAGAAACGTGTCCCTGCATCCTGAATGTCAATCACGACGGCGTCCAGCTTCCTCAAATCCTCCACCGCCGGACGCCGGTCCGAATCGCGCGCCCCATACACGCTGCGCACAGCAATGCCCGTCACCGCATCCTTTGTGTCTCCCACGTCGGTGGTGTCGAGTTCCCCGGTCACCCCGTGCTCAGGACTGAAGATAAGATCCAGCGAAATTCCCGTCCCATGCGAGAGCACATCAATCGTGCGCCGCCCCTCCGAATCCAGCCCTGTCTGATTCGTCAGCAGTCCAATCTTTCGCGGCGTACCCTCCTTGGCAGGTTTGAGCGCCGCGAAGTTCGTGTCTTCGAGGACATCAATCCCAGTCTTCACCACCCCATTGCGCACCGCCAGCTTGCGCGCCCCACTCTGCATTTCGTTGTAGCCCGTAGTAGCAGCCTGACGGAATTTCTCCGCCTCCGCCGGATGCAACGCCAACTCCGCGGCCACCGCCGTAGCCACTTTCGTCCGCAGCGAAACCGCGCTTCCCTTCTCTCCCAGATGCACCGCATTCGTCATCAGCACGATATAAGTCTTGGTCGCAGGATCAATCCACAACGACACGCCCGTAAATCCCGTATGCCCAAACGATCCCACCGGCAACAACTCTCCGCGATTGGTGGAAAACGGAGAATCAATATCCCACCCAAACCCGCGCACCCCCGTACCGGTCGCAGGTTGCTGGGGCGCAGTCATCTTCGCGATCGTAGCCGCCGTGAGAATCCCATGTCCGCCATCCAGCAAAGCCTGAGCAAACTTCGCCAGATCATCCGCCGTGGAAAACAACCCCGCATGCCCCGCCACGCCACCCATCCGCCGAGCCGTGGGATCATGTACTACCCCGCGCAACATATGATGATTCTCGTCTTCCTCGGTAGGCGCAGTCCGTGTGGCCCACGAATGGGGCGGCACATACCGCGTATCCTTCATCCCCAGCGGAACAAAAATATGCTTCGCGCTGTACTCGTCAAGCGATTCCCCCGACAGCTTTTCGACCAGCGCCCCCAGCACCACAAAATTAATGTCGCTATAAACAAACCGCGACCCCGGAGCCCGCTCCGGCGTCTCGGCAAATGCCATCCGGTAACCCGCCTCCTTTCCCGCAAAGGGCTTCGTCAGATCCAAATCCGGCGCCAGTCCAGAATAATGAATCATCAACTGCCGGATCGTGATGTCCTGCTTCCCATTCTGCGCAAACTCGGGCAGATA
>DATMNN010000097.1:0-11705 GCA_035569025.1 Terriglobales bacterium | reverse complement strand
GGGGGTGTCAGTCACTAAAACCACTGGCGCCTCGTCAGTTGATGTTCTTGCCCACGCACTCTCTCGTTCGATCCACTTTCTACCACTTTTGACCACATCCTACGCCTAACTACCTTATTGTCAACAGGAAAGTTTCAGGTTGAGACACCGGAAGGGCGTCCCAAAGACAAACCACGAGCCCTTGTGGGGAATCAAGTCGGTGACCACTAGGGGTGGGGTTTACGAGTGTGGTGCGGGAAAAGCTATGTGCCCTGATGCGAGCGGTTTGGAGCACCTGGGCTGTGGAAATCCGTTAGCAGTGGCTTTAGCTACTGGCTGATGGCTGATGGCTGATGGCTAGTAGCGAGCAGATAGGAGCCAGCCAGCCCACTTGCGAAATTAATGGCGCCGTTTTGACGAATCGAAACATCTGATTTGACAGATGATTCCCGACGTCCATAGAATCCGATTCACAATGTCGAGCCAGTCCTGCATTTCGAGCATGTGTTGTTGTTGCGTCATGGTGTCTTCTGGCGCGGGGGGATTGCTGACTTAATCTAGATTCAAAATCGGCATACATAAACCCACCGCCAGCGAGGCTAGCTGACGGTGGGTTTTTCTTTTTGCCGGCAAAGAAATTGGCGGAGAACATGGCGACCAAAGAAACCAAAGCACAACGCGTGGAACGACTGAAGCGGGAAAAAAATCCGTGGGAGGCCCTCGAAGAGATTCGCGGATTCGCACGCTCGGGCTTCCCCTCCATCCCGCCGGAGTGGGTGGGAACGTACATGCGCTGGTGGGGCGTCTACACCCAGGGCGACGGCGCGGGCGTGCTCGGCGGAGCGAATGGCGAAGGCAAGGCGCTTCCCTACTTCATGGTGCGGATTCGCGTACCGAACGGCATTCTTCGTTCGAGCCAAGTGCGCGCGGTTGCCGATCTGTCCCGGCGTTTCGGACGCGGCGTTGCCGATATCACCGTCCGCCAGAATTTCCAGCTTCATTGGGTGACGATTGAATCTCTGCCCGAAGTACTCGAAACACTGGACCGTCATGGTCTGACGACACTAGGCGCCTGCGGCGATGTGGTCCGCAACATCACGGGCTGCCCGGTCTCGGGACTCGATGCCGATGAGATTTGTGATCCGTCGCCTTTGGCCTTCGAGGCGTCGCGCTTGTTGGCCGGCAATGCGGAGTTCTACAACCTGCCGCGCAAGTTCAAAGTTTCGCTCACCGGATGCCGCGACTGGTGCTCGTATCCGGAGATCAACGATGTTGGGTTGACGGCAATTACGCGTCAATTTCGCGGACAAACTGAAACTGGATTTTCGCTGCGAGTGGCGGGCGGACTGTCGACCGATCCGCATCTGGCGGTGCGCCTCAATGTGTTCGTGCGCTGGAATCAGGTCGTCGACACGATTCGTGGAGTGGCTGAACTTTTCCGTACGGTTGATGGGCTGCGCGAGCACCGCGAACGGGCACGGCTGAAATTTCTATTTCTGCGCCAGGGCTGGACAGCGGAGTCTTTCCAGTCTGAATTGGAGCGTGTTGTTGGATTCAAGTTCGATCCCGCTGAACTCGAAATTGCGCCCCACGATATTTATCGCGATCACATCGGGATTCATCCGCAGAAGCAGGAAGGGTTGTCGTTTGTGGGCGCGACCGTGGTCCGCGGACGTGTCAGCGCAGATCAGTTGCAAGCCGCTGCCGAACTCTCGGAGCGCTTCGGCTCCGGTGATCTACGCACCACCGTGATGCAGAACCTGCTGATTGTGAACGTCCCGCACAAGAACGTTGTGCCGTTGGCGAAGGAGCTGACCGACATTGGTTTTCCAGTCGAGGCGTCTCCGTTCGTGCGTGGAGCAATCGCTTGCAGCGGGACGGAATTCTGCAAACTCGCGATCACGGAGACGAAAGGTTTTTCCCGCTGGCTGACCGAAGAACTTGACGACCGGCTACCGGGCTTCGATCAGGAATTGAAACTCCACGTCACTGGTTGCCCGAACAGCTGCGGACAGCACTGGATCGCCGACATCGGACTCGAAGGCAAGAAGATCAAGGTCAACGGCGCGCTGGTCGATGCGTACTACTTTTGCCTTGGCGGCGCCGTGGGAGCGTTGCAATCGATCGCGCGGCCGGTCGGCTACCGTTGCGCCGCGAAAGAAGTGCCGGAGGCGATTGAGCGGCTGCTTCGGCACTATCGCGCCACGCGCGAACCGGGAGAAAATCTGCGGCGCTATTTCGCGCGACACACGAACGAAGAACTTCGCCAATTTCTAGCCGGACAGCAGCTTGACCCCGTGGAGCGGGATCTTCCTGCGGCTCCAGCGCCGCACGCGGTGGAGGGCTAAGGAAAATGGCTGCCACCACATCTCTATTTCCGATGTTCCTCAAACTTGAGGGACGCAGCTGTCTGGTCCTGGGAGCGGGCGGCGTTGGGGAGCAGAAAATCCGCAGTCTGCTGGATTGCGGAGCGCAAATTCGCGTGGTCGCGCCTTCCGCCTCAGTGGCGGTGAGGGAGTGGGCACAGAGTGGCTCACTGACCTGGATTCCGCGCGAGTTCGAGTCGTCCGATTTGGACCACGCCTACCTGGCGATCGCCGCCACGTCCGACGTGGAAGTGAATCACGCAATTTATCGCGAGGCGCAGGCACGCGGCATTCTTTGCAACGTCGTCGACGACCCGCCGTACTGCGATTTCTATTACGGCGCGCTGGTGCGCCGCGGACAGTTGCAGATCGCGATCTCGACCAACGGGCTCAGTCCGGCGCTGGCACAGCGCATCCGCAGACAGTTGGAGGAAGAATTCCCTTCCATCTACGGGCACTGGCTGGATGAACTGGGTAACCGGAGGACAGAGCTGTTCCGCGCGGGAGGCGATCCGGAGGAGCGGAAACAGATACTCCATCGGTTAGCGAGTCACGATGCATTTCTGGAATTTGAAAGCAGTCAACTGGCATCGATTTCTGAATCAGGGAAGGAAGTCTCGTGAAGGGAAAAGTTTATCTGGTTGGAGCGGGACCGGGAGATCCGGAATTGCTTACGCTGAAAGCATTGCGACTGCTGCGTCAGGCGGACGCCGTGTTGCACGACGATCTGGTCTCGCCTGAAATTCTCACACTGGCTTCGAGGAACGCACAACTACACGACGTAGGCAAGCGCGCCGGACGCAAGGGCGTCCGTCAGGAAGAGATCCATTTCCTGATGATCGAACTGGCGCGCCAAGGCCTTCAGGTTGTGCGCTTGAAGGGCGGTGATCCTCTGGTATACGGACGCGCCGGTGAAGAGATGCAGGCGTTGCGAAACGCAGGTATTGAATTTGAAGTTGTGCCGGGCGTGACTGCGGCATTCGCGGCGGCGGCTTCAGTTGAGATTCCTCTCACGCTGCGGCAGACTGCTTCCTCGCTGCTGATCATGACCGGACAGTTTGCCGATGACCGGGCAATTCCCGATCTGCGGCCTATCATCGCTGCTGGCACGACGATCGCCCTCTACATGCCGGGGCCCGATGCGCGAGCGACCGTAGATAAGCTCGCGGCGGCTGGTGTTCCGAGCCATACTCCATGCGCGATCATTTCGCGCGCCAGTACAGCCGCGCAACAGACGACGGTCACTACGCTTGCGAAGTTGTCTTCCGTCAGCGGACATGCGAAGCCGTCCATTCTGATTCTTGGGGAAGTCGTCCGGCTCGCGAAACATCAGCACGCGGGGTTTGAGACCCTCGGCACGGAATTAATGGCCGCTCATAACGCCGCGGCCCGCGCGGAGGTGAACGGTGCCTGATCTGGGCTGGCTGTATATGACGCAGGCGTTCGCTGAATCATGGGCAGCCGAGGAGATTCTCGACTGGGCTCTGCACCGATTCGATGGACAGATTGCGATGGCCTCGGGCTTTGGTCCCGAGGGCATGGTTCTGATCGACATGGCCGCGCGCCTGCGCCCTGACATCCGTGTCTTCACACTGGACACCGGCGTGCTCTTTCCTGAGACCTACGATCTGATGAAAAAGGTGGAACATCGTTACGGGATTCGAGTGGAACGCCTGCAGCCGAACCTCAGCGTCGAAGAGCAGGAACGCGAGCACGGCGCCACGCTCTGGTTGCGCGCTCCGGACCGCTGCTGCTATATGCGCAAGGTCGAACCGTTGCGCGCGAAGTTGTCGACACTTGGTGCGTGGATCGCCGCCATCCGCCGCGATCAGACGCCCGATCGCGCGGTAGCGCAAAAGATCGAGTGGGACACAAAGTTCGGGCTGGTCAAAATTAATCCCCTCTGTGACTGGACGAGCGAGATGGTGTGGGATTACATCCGCGAAAATGAACTGCCCTACAATCCGCTGCACGACGAGGGCTTCCCGAGCATCGGGTGCTGGCCGTGCACTCGTGCCGTAGCTGCTGGAGAGGACCCTCGCTCCGGGCGCTGGGCGGGGTTCGCGAAGACAGAATGTGGATTGCATCAGCGCGTGCCACTGCTGGGGCCGCTGCCGGTAATCCAGGGGTGAGTCCTGCGTAGAGACGCGCCTTGCTCGCACACGCTCAGGGAATTCCGGCTTGTTGCCGGACTTCCTGTGAAATATTCCCGCCGCTGACCAGCAGAACGGTCGTGCCCTCCCGTGGAGGGCTCGCCATGAACGCGGCAGTAGCGGCGGCGCCGGCGGGCTCAGCTACCACGCCCTCACGCTCATATAAATGGCGAATGGCGCCTACCATCTGCTGTTCGGTCACCAGCACCACGTCATCGACCAGCTCTCGAATCATTCGGACGTTCTCCGCTTCGGGCGTGCGGGTTGCAAGACCGTCGGCGCAGGTGTCGCAGGTTTCCGTCGAGACGACAGTTCCCTGCCGCCACGATAAGTAATACGCAGGAGCGCGCTCGGCTTGCACTCCGATGATTCTCATCCGCGGGTTGAGTTGCTTGGCGGCAGCAGCCAGTCCACGGATCAGCGCGGTGTCTCCCATGGGAACGTAGATGGTCGAGACATTCGGTATCTGTTCCGCGATCTCTAACGCAATAGTTCCGGGACCCGCGGGGAGGTCGGGGTCGGTGGCGTCGTTCAGAAAATAGACTCCGGGACGACGAGAGTATTCCTTAGCCTGCGCGAACGCGTGTGCCAGGTCTCCCCTGCCGGCCTCGACAATTCGGGCACCGAGGTCGAGGATCTTGTCCCGCTTGACGGGGTTCGGGTTTTCCGGAAGAAAGATGGTTGCTTGAACCCCGAAAACCTCGGCCGCGTAGGCGACTGCGGCTCCGTGATTCCCCGTGCTGGATGCCGTCACTTCGGAGATTGCCGCTCGGGCGAGCTTCGTTGCCAGGGCGTAGATCGCGCCGCGCGGTTTGAAGGAACCTGTGGGCAAATCGATTTCAAGCTTCAGATGAACGGGCGCGCCGTCGCGTGAAAGTGACAGAGCAGGGACGGTGCGTGTCTGCGGAAGATATTTCGCGAGCAGTTCCCGGGCTCGGCGTATGGTGGAGAGTTCAAGCGTGTACGCCATGTTTCTTATTAGAGCGGCGACCTTAGCGCGCTGGCTCGACGAAGACGGCGGTTCCGTATGCGAGCACCTCGGTGACACCCTGCATCACTTCGGTCGCGTCGTAGCGGGCGCCGACCACGGCGTTGCCGCCCATTTCCGAGGCATGTTGCAGCATCAGATCGAAGGCTTCGGCGCGGGTCTTTTCGCACAGATTCGTGAGAAGGGTGATGTTGCCGCCGACCAGAGTCTGCAATCCGGCGCCGATTGTGCCGAAGATCGATCGGGAGCGGACTACGATTCCGCGCACCACTCCGAGAGTACGAGTCACGCGGTAGCCGTCCAGTTCGAACTGCGTTGTCACCATGTTGTGTGCAACCATGCGTCCCTCCTGCGGTTCTCATTCCAGTTCCGCACTGATCATAAACTCGCCGTCAGCTTGATTCCAAGTAACTAGAAGAACATTCGGTTTGCAACACGTCTGGCAATCTTCCACGTAACTTTGGCGGGAGCCAGCAGATTCGTCGACCGAGGTCTCGTTCCATTGGCCGCAGCTTGCGCATTGGAATCCGGAGAGCAATTCTGGAATTGTACGATTTTCAGTCGAACTGCCGCGTGGCGCTCGAGATCGTGGAGAGGAAAAACGGGCTGCATTGCGCAGCCCGTTGCTGGTCGTGATGATGTTGACGGCACCCTCTTAGGGAAGAGCCGGCAGCACCGGAGTTTTTTCGATCTGCACCGACTTCAAAGCGCTGGGACCAATTCCGAGTGCACGCAGAATGCTCGGTGCGACTTGCGAAGTGGAGACAGGCGTTTTGAGTAGGGCAGATTTGAACGCCGGGTTCGAGACAATCAGGCCAACGTTGGTATCGCCGTAACTGAAGCCGCCATGCTCGGAATTCTTCGAGCCAGACTTGGTGTAGGTCGTGCCGTACGTCGGTTCCACAATGATGTCCGGCGTTCGGCTGTCGGCGGCGGGATCGTTGAACTTCAGCGTAAGCTCAGCCCCACCCATGACTTCATCGATGAAGAGCGGAACGGCATTGTTGTTCAGGTAGTCCGTCACCTGCTGGTTGGAGATGTTCTGGCCTTGCAGCCAGATCAGCGCGATATCGTCGTCCTGCACGAAACCGCACGGACCAGTCGGACAGCCGGCGGCCCCGGCGATGGCGATGGCCGCGGGATTGGACCCGGCATCGGGCAGTTTCGCGACCAGATCGGCGAAGTGGCCCGGCTTATTGATCTTGGCCGGGTTGATCGGCGATTGGCCGTGCTTGGCAGTCACGATGAACAAGGTCGAATCGTAGAGACCCGCCGCTTTGAGTGCGGCGATCATGCTAGCCAATGCCGCATCGGTCTGTTGCAGGCCATAAGCAAGCACCGCGCTCGGTGTGCCCGATCCGTCTTTGTACCCGCCCGGCTGCTGGTTGATGTTGGGATCGGTGTCGGAAACACAGCTATTATCAAAGTTGTCCGTGACCAACTTCTGCCCCACGCTGACTGCCTGGAAGTTCATCCCGAAGACTTCGGGAACGCCCAGTCCGGGCTTCCCGTCGTGGGTCAGGCCGTTGATCTCGTTGATGATTGCCTGCACCTTTTTCTGATCGTTCTGAACCGTGCAAACCACGCTGTGGGTGTTGTCGAGTCCGCCGACGTTGGTGATTTCCGGCGTGTAGAGGTCGTCTACACCCTTGCCCGAAGGGCCATTCACCAGATCGTAGGCGGGATGTTTGTCGGCCCACGCCGTATGGCCGCCCCGTGATTTAACGACTTCGAAGATCGTATTGGTCCGGAGTGCGCTGTGCGGATACAAAGGCACGCAATTGCCGAACTTGTCGCGGACGCGCGGCAGTTTCGTCGGATCAATCACGTCCTGCGAGACATTCTGCTGGTTGTATACGTCGATGCTCTCATCGAAAACCATGAAGTTGCCCGCCGGACCCGAGCAGGTGACGTTGGTAGGATCGAAAATCGTGCGATCGTAGCTGACGTCATAAAACAGGCCGTGGCTCACGGGCGAGCCCCCAGTGACCAGCGCGAGCAAGCCAGGGAAGGAGTCTGAATTCGAGGGTGTCCGGGCGTTGCTGTACGTGATCCCATGGCTGGAGAGCTCGGCCAGAGCCGACCCAGGATTTTGGGCTACATAGTTGGCCACGTCGAGTGCATGCAGGCCGTCGACACTGATCAGCAGCACATGCTTGATGTTGGATTGAGGGGCAGATTGCGCGAACGCAGTCGCCACGAGCAGGCACATGAACAGAGCCAGCAGAGGGGAAACAAAACGGCGGATTGTCACTGAAAAGCCTCCTTGGAGCACGACCGGGAGGAGTTTATGAAGCTGATGTTGCAGCACAATCAACGGGCCATGAATCCACGGTGAAAAGCAGATGAAATTGTTTTCAGAATTCGGATTGAGGTAGTGGATGACTAGCAGACACGGCGCGGCACAGCGCCGCTCCCCGGGGCGGACGGCGCATCGAAGAGCACTTCTCTATAATGAGAGCGCTTCGCACCCGGAGGTTTCTAATTGCTCTCGCGCCGACGCTTTTTGCAAGCCGGTTCTGCCGCCGCTGCTGCCATTCCCTCACTTGCCTACGCCGGGAAATCAGACCAGGCGCTGCCGCCCGCGATCGCCAAGCTTAAGCCGCTCGCTGGCGAGGCTACTCCCATCTCGCTGGAGGAACGGCGAGAACGGCAGACTAAGGCACGCAGGCTGATGCAGGAGAACAGCCTCTCGGCGATCCTGATGACGGAGGGGACGTCACTCACATATTTCTCCGGGATGCATTGGTGGGGCGGGGAGCGTCTGTTCGCGATGGTGCTGCCGGAGAAAGGCGAATCGTTTTATGTGTGCCCCGCGTTCGAGGAAGGGCGGGCGCGGGAGCAGATCGCGAAGTCGCCCGATGGCGACAATGCCGATGTCCGCATCTGGCAGGAAGACGAGAGCCCCTATGAACGCGTGGCCCAAGGTCTGAGCAACCGGGGGATCGCAAGCGGCACTGTGGGGATTGAGGAGACGGTCAAGTTCGTCTTCGCTGACAGCCTGAGAAAGGCTGCGCCCACAGCAACGTTTGCCAGCGCAACGCCCGTGACTGCTGGTTGCCGGATGTTCAAGAGTGCGCATGAGATTGAGCTGATGCGGCTCGCTTCCAAAGTCACATTACTGGCATACGAGGCGACCTACCGGTCCCTGAAGCCTGGTATGACGCAGCAGGACGTGGAAGACCTGATCGAAGCGGCGCACCGGCAACTTGGATTTGAAGGCGGAGCAGATGTGCAGGTTGGAGAGTTCTCGGCCTTTCCGCATGGATCGGTGACGCCGCAGGTGATCCGCGAAGGCACGATCGTTTTGATTGACGGAGGCTGCAAGGTCGAGGGCTACGCGTCTGACATCACCCGCACGTTTGTGCTGGGCAAAGCCAGCGACAAGATGAAACAGGTGTTCGACATCGTGTATCGCGCGCAGAGTGCCGCTCTGGCTGCCGCTAAACCCGGCGGAGAATGTGGAGCAGTCGATGCGGCGGCACGCAAGGTGATCATCGATGCGGGTTATGGTCCGGATTACAAATACTTCAAACATCGCGTCGGGCACGGCATGGGCATGGACGGACACGAATGGCCCTATCTGGTGCGCGGGAATGCGACCAAACTTCAACCCAGTATGACGTTCAGCGACGAGCCGGGGATTTACATTCGCGGGGAGTTCGGCATCCGGCTGGAAGACGATATGCACATCACGGAAAACGGCGCAGAACTCTTTACCCCGCAAAGCTTGTCTCTGGAGGATCCGTTCGGGAAGAAGATGTAAGCGGCGGGCTTCGCAGTCCCCAACAAGATCTGAAACAACGTTTCTCCCGCTATTTCACGGGCACGCTGTAGTGTGAGGCGATGACCTGCCACTTGGTGCCGGCCTTCATCCAAATGTCGGTCAGGCGGTCGTGATACTCGTACGGCTTGCCGTTTGACCTGCCCTTCTCGTGGTATGCCCCGGTGACTACTGCGGTGTTTCCGTGCATCCGGACTTTCAGGTCCAATATCTCGGCGACTTCCACTTGGATGGATGAGTCGGCGCTATGAGAGATGTAGCCGGACTTGCTATAGGTGTTACCGTCTTCGACGGTAATGACAAAATCCTCTGCCAGCAGTGACGACAGGATATCGATCTGGCGATTCTTGTAGGATGCCGTCCACTTTTCTTCAAGCCTGCGGATGGTGGCGGCGGTGTCGGAGTTATCTTGCGCGAACAGAGGGAGAGTAAAGCTCGTGAACAACGAGGCAATAATCATCAAGCCGATGCGAAAGGGCATGGCTCTATGTCACACAACTTCGCGGGCGCCGACAAGTTCCTTATCTGGGACGTCGTGCCGTTCTTCAGAGTCTGGAAGCCGTATCCCGCCTGTGCACTACGCGGTCAATGAGCCAGCCTGCCAGAGAGAACCACGCGACAATCAGAATCGGCATAGATACCATGAACGTCGTCACGCCACTGACACCCCAAAATGCCAGGTCATCCACGATGAACAGGCCGAGGAGAAACGCAGGCATGGCTGAGAACAAGAGTATGGTTGACAGCCATCCCTGTCGATGTTGAATTGAGCTGGGTCCCCACTGACCGCAGTCCTCTCCGTGAAACTCAACTCCGCGCGGACAGGATGTTTGGCTCCAATGTTGCCGATCAAGAGGGTCGGAATCCAGAGCGTACGCGGACCACCAGAAATATCGGTGATAGCTACGATAACCTTGCGCAGACTGGTAAGTAACGATTCCAAAAAGCAGAAGCCCGGCAACTGGCAACACCAGGGCGCAGCGAAACCTCATCGATAGTTAGACCCCGCTGCCTTCGTCTTTGCTCCGATGTTTTGCGGAGCTATCCGCAACGACCCATTGCTTCATGCGCCGCAGAATGGAATCGGGGGCCTCGGCTTCGAGTTCCACAAGTCCGTCGGTGTATTTTCGGGAATAAATGTGGCCACGTGCTTGCAGCTGCGCCAGCGCTTTGCCTTCTTCTTGCGGAATACGCATGCGCACGCGCGTGGGACGATCGTCTTCCAGGAGAGCATCTATCCGATCCAGCAGAGTGCCAAGGCCCATTCCCTTTGCGGCTGACACGTGCACCGTGTGTTCGTCGTCGCGCAGCGATTCTCTCTGCTTGGGCGGCAGCAAATCAACTTTGTTCATCACGTGCAGGCGAGGTTTCTTCTCGGCTTCGAGTTCCTTTAGCACGCTCTCGACCTGGGCGTCCTGCTCGGCGGAAATCGGGCTGCTGGCGTCGGACACCTGGAGGACAAGCGTGGCGCGCTGCACTTCTTCGAGCGTCGCGCGAAACGCCGACACCAGCGTGTGCGGCAGGTGGCGGATAAACCCCACGGTGTCGGAGAACAGAACCTTGCGCTTGCTGGGAAGAGTCAGACTGCGAATCGTGGGATCGAGCGTGGCGAACATCCTTGATGACGCGATCACATCCGACTTTGTGAGGGCATTGAACAGGGTGGACTTGCCGGCATTTGTATATCCCACCAATGCAATGGTCGCGACTGGGACCGATTCCCTGCGTTGCCGTTGCTGGGCGCGGATGCGGCGGACGTCCTCGAGCTGTTGTTTCACGTGCCGGACGCGCCGGTAAATCTTTCGCTTATCGGTTTCGAGCTGCGTTTCACCGGGGCCGCGTGTACCGATGCCGCCGCCTAACTGCGACATCTCGATGCCGCGTCCAGCAAGTCGCGGAAGCATGTACTCCAGTTGCGCCAACTCCACCTGCAGCTGACCTTCACGAGTGCGGGCGTGCCGCGCAAAGATGTCGAGGATGAGCTGCGTGCGATCGATCACACGCGTGTTAACGATGCGTTCGATATTGCGCTGCTGGGACGGCGTGAGATCGTGGTCGAAAAGAATTACGTCGGCGGAGACCGAGGCCGCCGCTCCTGCGATTTCTTCCAGTTTGCCTTTGCCTATGAGCGTAGCCGGCTCGGGACGGTCGCGATGCTGAGAAAACTCGCCGGCAATTTTCGCACCCGCACTGGTGGCGAGGCTGCGCAGCTCGTCGAGCGATTCTTCCCAGCTGAAATCGGGAGAGTCAGCGGGCAGAGCGGAGGTCCCGCTTGCTGCATGGTCGCGCGCGGCCTGGGCTCCGGGCGTTATCGCGGCGCTGCCGAGTTTGCCGGCTCCACGGCCACGGGTGCGGAACTCGACCCCCACCAGGAAGGCGCGCTCCTGCTGCTCGGATGGGTTTAAGACCGGCTTGGCCGCACGCCGAGCATTCCG
>DATMNN010000096.1:0-123002 GCA_035569025.1 Terriglobales bacterium | reverse complement strand
TTGAGCCGCCGGTTCCGGGTGGGCGCAAAAATCTTCGAAAGAAATTTCATTTGGCGTCAACGGCGTCCTGGAGTTGGATGCAAACACTCCACCAACGTGCCGTATCGAGGCCAGAGCCAAATGATTATGACAAGAATTCAGGCCGCGCGCCAATGCGGAAATAGTACCGGGTGGCGAAGTGGGTACTAGGAAAGGCTTTAGCTCTTAGCCTTTGGTTATTTAGCCCGCCTGTTCCCATCGCCAGACCGCTTGGAATCCAGGGCTGAGCTATTTCCCGATCAAACCAGCCGCCCACGCCAGCACTACGATCCCAACCACAATTCGGTAAACCGCAAACGGCGCGAACCCTCGCTTGCGAACCCAGTTCATGAACCAGGCTACCGCTCCATAGGCCACGATAAACGAGACGACAAAACCGATCACTAGAATGACCCACTGATGCGAAGTGATCTGCGAGACGCCGATGGGATTGTCGTCCTTTCCCGAGAGTGATTTGTAGAGTGTGTAGAGGGTGGCCATGGCCATGGTCGGTATCGAGAGGAAGAAGGAGAACTCCAAGGCCGCGGGGCGCGACATTCCGGCCAGTTGGCCTGCCGCGATCGTAGCCATGGAGCGCGAAGTTCCGGGAAAGACGGCTGACAGGATCTGACACGCGCCGATCCAGATTGCCTGGCCGCCATGCACGTCGTCCATTTTCCAGGTGTGAATCGGGGAACCAGGCGCGCCGGGGCCAGCTGTCTCCCAGGGTGCTTTCATCGAGTCAACCACCCACATAACAATGCCGCCCAGAAGCAGCGACGCGCCCATCACGTACAGGCTCTCGAGATTCTTGCCAATCAGTTTCGACAGCAAAAAAGATGGTCCGGCGGTGATCACGAACGCGATCATCACCAGGCTTAATGGGTGGGTGAGGATGGAGCAGTCCCGTTTCTCGCCTTCCGGAAATGTTGAAAACAATTGGGCGATGTGCTGACGGAAATAAATCGGCAACACCAGAATGGCGCCCAACTGGATGACGATGGAATACATCTTCCAATAACCGCTCGAAAGCGGAACGTTGAGCAGCGCTTCGGCGAGGCGTAAATGGGCAGTCGAACTGACGGGCAGAAATTCCGTCAGGCCCTCGACAATGCCGAGGAGCACGGACAAAAGATATTCGTTCAAGTAACCTCCAAACGCCCCACCCAATATTACAGAAGGATATTGCCGAGGAGTTACAAGCCACACTTGCGGGCAACCGGGAAGTAACCTTTCGCCGGTGAGGGAAAAAGGGCATGATTAGTCATCTGTTTCTGAGGTTGGAAAGAGGAACGATGCATTTACTGACTGCGCGACGTTTGCGTCTCCATCAACTTGTGCACTGCATTGCAATCGCCGCTTTGACGATGCTTGTGAAGCCGGCCAGTTTCGCTCAGTCGACGGCAGCCGTCGGTCCCGGTGTAGCCTTGCCCCAGGAGCTGCGGAATCCCGAGTTACTGGCTGAGATCGGCCGAGTGTTGGAGAAGATTCAACACGGAGTTCAGTTTCCTCCCGGGCGCAGCCAGAGCCGACTCTTGCCTTTGCTTCCGAAGTCGACGACTCTCTATATCGCTTTTTCGAATTATGGAGAGGCGTCTCATCAGGCACTGAAAGTGTTCCAGCAGGAGTTGCAGGAGAACCAGGACCTGCGCGGCTGGTGGCAGCGTGGGGAGATGGCATCTACTGGACCCAAGGTCGAGGAATCTCTGGAGAGGTTCTATCAGCTCTCCCAGTATCTGGGAGACGAAATTGCCGTTTCAGCCGCGACGGAAGGGCGGCAGGATCCAAGCTTTCTGATGCTCGCGGAAGTGAGGAAGCCGGGGCTGAAGGATTTCCTGCGAAAGTCGGCGGATGGGCTGTCGAGTAAATCGAAGCAGGGGATTCTGGTCGTCGATCTCCGTGAACTCGCCACGGCCAAAGACGCTACGCCGCCCCAGCAGTTCGCGATCCTGGTGCGTCCGGATTTTGTCGTCGCAGCGCCGACAGTTGCGGCCCTACGCAGTTTCAACGCTCATTTGGATCAGAAGGTTCGCGATTTTTCCGGTACGCCGTTTGAGCAACGACTGTCACAGGCGTATGACGGCGGCGCGACGGCCGTGGGCGGAGCAGACGTGCAGAAGATCATCAGCCAGATCCCCACTGGTTCTCCGCAGGGCCAGGATATTTTCCGGCGAACCGGTTTTGCCGACGCGAAATATTTGATTTTGGAACACAAGAACGTCGCCGGTCAGGTGGTCAACCAGATGGAACTCAGCTTCGCCGGACCGCGACATGGAGTCGCCGCGTGGCTCGCGGCGCCCAGACCGATGGGCAGTCTGGAGTTTGTATCGCCCCACGCCGTGCTGGTGAGCAGTCTCCTGTTGAACGATCCGGCACAAATATTTGAAGATGTGAAGGACCTCGCCACCATTTCCGATCCCAACGCCTTCGCCACGCTTCCAAAGATGGAACAGGGATTGCACCTCAGTTTGAGGGAAGACCTGCTCAGGACCTTGGATGGTGAGCTCACGATTGAACTCCATCGGTTTGCGCCTCCCGACGAACCGGAGTGGAAGGTGATTTTCGGTGTGAAGGACGCGGGGCATTTGCAGGCGACATTGGCCACCTTGCTAGCGACAGCGCCGTTCAACCCTACGCAGTTTGAGGAAGGGGGCGTCACGTACCACATCCTGCAGATTCCCTCTGCCCGGAAGGTGGTCGAAATCGGCTACGCGTTTGTGGATGGATACCTAGTCATCGCGTCAGGCCGGAAAACGCTGGCGGAAGCGATTCGAATCCACCGATCGGGCGAGTCTCTGGCGAAATCGAGGAAGTTTCTAGACGCGCTCCCGCCGGGGCACGATACGGGAATGTCCGCGATGCTCCTGCAGGATCCGATTGCGATGGGTGCATTGAGAATGAGACAGATGCCGGAAATGGCGGCGCTCTTTGCGAAGTTGCCGAACGAAGGCGCGCCGACAATCATGTGCGCCTACGGCGAGGAGCAAGCGTAGCGGGAAGTGAGCCGAAGTGGAGGTGTGGACGCCGGCGCGGTGCTGGTCATCGCGGCGGTCGCGATTCCCAATCTCTTGTGGGCGAGAATCTCAGCCAATGAGGCCAGCGCCGTTGGCATGATCCGCACCGTGGACAGCGCCCAGATTTCGTATGTGGCCGGATATCCTCAGCGGGGCTTTGCGCGCGATTTAGCCTCGCTGGGCCCCGATCCGGGAGACGCGAGTGCGGTGTCAGCAGATCACGCGAGTTTCATCGACGCGACGGTAGGCAACGCCAGTTGTACGGCTGGCGCCTGGTGCGCCAAGTCCGGGTTTCAGTTCACGGTCACGGCCGCTTGTAGAAAGCAGGTCTGCGAAGACTACGTTGTGGTTGGCACTCCGGTCAGCAGCGGCACCGGGTCAAGAAACTTCTGCTCGACCTCGGACGCAGTGGTCCGCTTCAGCGTCGGTCCTCCGCTGACGTCGCCTGTAAGTGTTGCGGAATGTCAGTTGTGGTCGCCTTTGCAGTAGACCAGATGAGCGATCTTTCTGATCGAGACCCTGTCCATCAGTTCGGCGCCGCGAAGCGCCGGAAAAAGCTGTCCTGCTTCCACTGCGGGCGATGGTCGTCGTTCGCTTCGCTGATCAGCAGGCTCCGGACGATCTCTTCATATTTTGCGGCGGCATCGTAGTCGACCGGTTGGCTCAGGTCGTCAGATGGCGCGTGATAGCGGTTCGTCAGCCAGTCTTTGAGAATCTTCGCTTCGGGGGAGCCCGGTTCGGCGCCCACGCTCATGATGACCGAGGGAACTCCATGGCGGATGAAATTGTACTGATCGCTGCGGATAAACGAATTGCGCAGCGGTTCGGGATCGGCCTGCACTTTCACACCCTGGGATTGCGCGATCTCGCGGGCACGATCGCCCACATCGGATTCATCGAGTCCTAATACTCGCAGGATCTTCAGCGGGAGAATGGGCAGAAACATGTCCACATTGACGTCGGCCACGAGAGATTTCGGCGGAACAGTCGGATGGGCAGCAAAGTATTTCGATCCCAGCAGGCCTTTTTCTTCTCCGGTCACAAACACAAAGAGAATGGAGCGGCGGATTTTCTCGGGATTTTTCTTGAAGATCGCCGCTTCGTCCATGAGCAACGCGCTGCCGGAACCGTTGTCCATGGCGCCGTTGTAGATGTTGTCGCCATTGATGGGCGCTCCGATGCCGACGTGGTCGATGTGAGCGGAGAGCACCACGTATTCGTCTTTGAGATTGGGATCGCTTCCTTTCAATTTGGCAACAACGTTTGCAGACTCGATCTTCTGCACATCGACTTTCGTCTTCGCTTCGAGCGAAAGGGGGAGCGCCAAATGCGGCATCGGTTTGCGGTCCTTGCCAAGGGCCGCGATTTCGGCAAATGTGTGACCCGATCCGGCAAAGAATTTCTCCGCGCTGTCAGGATTCACTGTTACCGAAATCTGCAGGCCGGCGGTCTCGTCGAATTCGGGATAGTCGAGGTCCATGCTGGCGTGCGTGCGGTTGAGCGAAATGCGCGACCACGGAATGTCCATCGAGGCAGGGTTGATCAGGGAGACGATGCCGATGGCTCCAGCATCACGCAATACCTTTCCACGCTCCAGCAGAGTTTGATAATGCGAGGCCAGTGCGGCGGGAATATCTTCGGGCGACCCGGAGAAGATCACGACGATCTTGCCTTTGACGTCGAGTCCGGCGAAGTCGTCGTAGTTTTTTTCGGGCACCTTCAATCCGTAGCCGACGAAGACGAGCGGAGCTTTCACTTCCGGTGAGGGCATGATGCGGGTACCGATCAACGCGTCGTCGCCGAGCACAAGATTTTCGCGTTGGCCGTCGTGGACGAGAGTCAGGCTGCAATCCTTTTCGACGATCTGCCGCGAGACGAACTTCACGGGCTGGTAGAAGCCATTGGTACCCGCGGGTTCGAGGCCGGCCTTTTTGAGTTGCTCTACCACGAAAGCCTGGGCGTCGCGCTCGCCGCGGCTGCCGGTGTCGCGGCCTTCCATCTTGTCGTCGGCGATGACTTTAATGTAGTCCCACCAGGTGTGGCCGTCGAAGTGAGCAGGGGACTGGGCGGAAGCAAGAACGGTCGAAGCGAGCAACATCAGAAACAGCTTTCTCATCATGGTGCCCTCGGAGACGGTTTGTAGGATAGCAGGACCGGGCGCGACGGGCAGTGTGTTAAGTGTCCCCGGCGGCATCGCGCCCCAAACTCATTCGGCAAGGTGAACCCGAACGAGCGTTTGCGGCATCTACTATGATTCACGGAAACTTTGATCTCCCAGGAAAAAACTAATGGCTTCTCCTCCCATTCCCAGCGCACTCGATGCCCAGACGCAGACATTCCCCACGCTAACCCCGACGCAGATCAACCGCTTGCGTGCGCATGGCGAGATCCGCAAGGTCGCAGCGGGCGAGATTCTTTTTGAGCCGGGCGATACTAATATTCCGTTCTGGGTCATTCTTTCCGGCAGCATGGACATCGTGCAGCCTGACCTCAAGGGCGAGCGCCTGATCGTGACCCATGAGGGCATGGGTCATTTCACCGGCGAACTTACGATGATCTCCGGCAGGCGGACCCTGGTGCGCGGACGAATGAAGGAGGCGGGCGAGCTGCTCGAACTCGCGCCGGAAGAGTTGCGTTCCGTCATCGCGAAAGACGCCGAGTTGAGCGAGATCCTGATGCGCGCGTTCATCCTGCGCCGGCTTGCTTTGATCAACGCCGGATATGGGAACCTCATCCTGATGGGATCGCGACATTCCGCTCATACGCTGCGGCTGCGGGAATTTTTGATCCGCAACGGGCAGCCCTACACATACATCGACCTCGATACCGACGAAGCTTCGCAGGAACTCCTCGACCGCTTCCACGTCACCATCGATGAAATTCCGGTTGTGATTTGTAGCAGCCGGAACGTGATGCGGCATCCATCGGTGGCGGAACTGGCGGATTGTCTCGGATTCAATGCAACGGTCGATGAGGGGCAGGTACACGACGTAGTCGTGATTGGAGCTGGACCCTCAGGGCTGGCGGCAGCCGTGTATGGGGCATCGGAGGGGCTCGATACCCTGGTGATCGAGACGGCTGCACCCGGCGGGCAGGCGGGATCAAGCTCGAAGATCGAAAATTATCTTGGATTTCCAACCGGCATTTCGGGGCAGGAACTTGCCAATCGCGCTACCACGCAGGCGCTGAAGTTTGGCGCGAAGATGATGGTCGCGCACAGTGTTTCGCGCTTGGACTGCGATACGCGCCCTTACAAAGTGGTTCTGGACGATGGCACGTCGCTGGCCACCCGCAGCATCGTGATTTCCAGTGGCGCCCAGTACAACAAGCCGAAAATCGGCAACCTCGCGAAATTCGAAGGGCAGGGTGTGTACTACGGCGCGACGTTTATGGAATCTCAGTGGTGCGATGGGGAAGATGTGATCGTGGTGGGCGGAGGAAATTCGGCGGGTCAGGCGGCGGTGTATATGTCCCAGACCGCGCACAAGGTGCACATGCTGGTGCGGGCGGGCGAGTTGTCGAGCACGATGTCCCGCTACCTGATTCAGCGGATCGTGGAGAATCCCGCGATCGAACTGCACTATAGAACAGAAATTGTTGCGCTCGAAGGTGAAAGTCATCTGGAAAAAGTGACATGGAAGGACAACGCATCCGGGCAAACTTCAACGCATCCCATCCGGCATGTGTTTGTGATGACCGGAGCGTCTCCGCGAACGGATTGGCTGGCGGGATGCCTGGCGCTGGATGCGAAAGGGTTCATTCTGACCGGCCGTGACTTTGTCGAGAGCACGGCGAAGCGCGCGGCGTGGCCGCTGGTGCGTCCGCCATTCATGCTGGAGACGAGCTTACCGGGAGTGTTTGCGGTGGGCGACGTGCGCGCGGGAAATGTAAAACGAGTCGCGTCAGCAGTAGGCGAGGGCGCGATCTCGATTCACATGGTGCATCAGGTGCTGGCGGAGCCGTAAGGCGTTCCGCCAGCACGATCTGACTTCAAGTCCCGACGTTACTGAACCACATTTCCCCAGGTCGGAACGCCCTGTTGCAAGAGGTAGAGGATCATCTGGCCGCGCGCCGACCAGTCGCTTTGCGGATACTGCGACACCAGTTGTTGCGCGAGCGCGATCGCGCGGCCCTTCGATTCCTCGGATTTTTTGGACTGCTCTTCAGTTTTGTAAATTTCAATCAGGGCGGCGCGACGGAAGGCCGCATCGTATAACGCCTCGGGTGCCGACGGCGACTGGGGATGATCCTTTACATATTTTTCGTACATCTCTGCTTCTTTGTCTGGGCATTTTGAAGTGCCTTGCCAGTCGCCGCAGAGTTTGTTGTCGATCAGATGAAACGCGGCGAGGTCCGCCCATTTTGTGCCGGGAAATTTCTTCATCACATATTTCATGGGCTCTTCGTCCATGCCCTGGCGGAGGGAAGCGTCCCGCTCCCGGGAGGAGGGACGAGTCATTACGTCAGATTTCTCGATCTGCCACTTGATGTCGGCGGCGCGGTACAGACCCTCTCCCGCAAGCGGAGATGTGGGGAACAGGTCGTACACGCGGCGATAGAGGCGCAGTGCGTCCTGGTCGGCTCCGCGGCGGCCATGGCGACGGCTGGCTTCGTCTTCGGAGTCGACAGCCGCGCCAAACAGAATGCGGTCGCCGTTTGGGGTGGAAGTCCACACCAGGCCGGTGTCCAGAATCCATCCGGTGACTGTTTTCCCTTCCATGTCCTCGTCTTCGACAAACGCGGGATCGGGTGTCTGCGCGAATCCGAGGAGGGCTTCGACGTGCAGCCATTTGGGCGTGCGTTCGAGCAGGATCATCTCCCGGCCGCGTCCGGCCTCACTTAGCTTGTTGGACGTGGCGTCAGGCGAAAGATAAATGACCGCTTCGCGCACCAGGACACCGCGTTCAGCGGCGTGCAGGCGAGCCGTGCCAATCGACAGCGAAACCGCTGCAAACACTAAGAGGGCAAAGTTCTTCGCAACCATCTTCATCTCCAAAAATGAGGGTAGCATGGAGCGGCAGTTGGCATTTAGTGCTCAGCAGTTCGCTAAACTCTCCCTGCAACATCTCCATACCAACTGTTGACTTCGATGCAACAAATGTTGTAAACCCGGTGTCTCTGTTGCGGTTTTTTGTGGAGCGCTGTATGGATGGAGAAACGAAGTGGACCACGCCGCTAGAGCAGCGGATGCAGCAGGCGGAAGGGAAGTTGAGTCCGCGGCGGAAGCGGCTGCTGCTTTCTATCCTGGAGAATGCCGAAGACACTTACTATCTTTCTTCCCGGAAAATGGCCCAGCGCTACGCAGTAGACGCGGCCACCATTGTGCGGACGATTCAGGTGCTCGGCTACGACCAGTTCTCGGCCTTCCTGACCGACCTTCGCTCGCATTTCGTGACTCGCATCACCCAGTATCGTGTGATGCGATCGACCGTGCGCAAGTATCCTGCCGTCAATGAACACGTGCTCCACAGTCTCGAGATGGACCGCGCTAATCTTGAGTCGCTGAAAGAGAGTGTAACTCCGGACCGCATCGTGGCACTGGCGCGCCGGTTGAACAAGGCGCGGCTGATTGTGGTGGTGGGGGTGGACTTCGCGTATTCGCTGGCCTGGCAAATGGCCTATGGGTTGTCGTGGCTGGGGCTGCGCGCGGAAGCTCCAGCAGGCAGTTTTGGAAACCTTCATCACCGAGCACGCGCACTGGGGCGGGGCGACATACTGGTCGCGATCAGCTTTGGACGATGTCTTCGCGTGTCCGTCGAAGCCGCTCAGACTGCCCGCAAGCAGGGTGCATGGACCTTCGGCATAACCGATGTCAGTACCTCGCCGATAGCGCGAGCCTGCCACGACCATTGGGTGGTATCGGTGACAAACCCGATTCACAATGGCTCGTATGTGGCGCCGGTGGCGGCGTTGAACGCGTTGCAGGTGGCCTGCGCTCATCTTGAATCCAAGCGCGCTCTGCGCTGGCTGCGGGAGATTGAACGCGAGGAGGAAGCTGCCGGCCGGTGGTTCGCGCCCGCATCTGCCGCCAAGGAGAACGTCCGCAAATGACTTCCCCGGGGTCTTCTTCCAGAATTCTGATTCGCGATCTGGTGACTTTCGACGACTTGCTGCAAGTCCGCGCCGTGGAGAAAGAAGTCTGGGGCATGGGGGAGGAAGACAGCCTGCCCATGACCCTGGCGATTGCCCTGCAGGCAGCGGGCAGTATTTTTGTGGGAGCGTTCGATGGCCCGAGGATGGTTGGTTTCGCCTTCGGGATTCTCGGCCGTGAACACGGCGAGATCAATGTTCACTCTCATATGCTGGCGGTGCTCGATCCGTATCGTCAGCACGATCTCGGTCTGAAGTTGAAGCTCGCCCAGCGCGAACGGGCGCTGGCAATGGGAATTCGCGAGATGACGTGGACGTACGATCCGTTGCAAAGCAGGAATGCCCATCTGAATTTCGCGAAACTCGGCGTGGTTTCCGATACCTACAAGATTGATTTCTACGGTCCCGAAACGTCGAGCGTTCTGCATCAAAATGGAACCGACCGATTGTGGGTCCGCTGGTTTCTGGATTCGATCCGCGCGCGCGACCGTATGCAGGCCAAAGACAAGCGCGTGGAAACTCTGGACGCCTTGCGGTTGCTGGCTCCGCTGGTCGCGTTCAATGGCGACGGCCATCCGGCGCGGGCAGATCTCACGGAGTCATTGGGCCGGCAGCGGGTGAGCATTGAAATTCCCGGAGAGATTCTGGACGTGGAAAGAAGCGACATGGGACTGGCACGCGAATGGCGCGAGGCGACCAGATGGGCATTTACGCATGCTCTCGGCGCAGGATTTTATGTGTCTGAATTTTGCCGCGCGATTCGGGGACAGCAGGGGCCAGGAGCGTATTTGCTGGAGCGCGGAGCGGTTAGCGACGCTGTGAGGTGATGGGTTTGCGTGTCTGACGCTGTCCCCCAGCGCCTGAAGGCGCATCAAGCGGCGGAATTAACGGCACGCCTGAAAGGCGTGCCCTGATACGAACCACCGCGGGTTAAGGCGGCGACTCTTCAAAGCAAAATCTGCGGCGAAAGCCTACGAGCCAAAGTAAAATCATTCCCGTTGCCTCGGCTCTACCCGGCAGCGACCATTGAGGAAAGAGAAATGCCTGACGCAACCGTGAACCATCAGCCCAACATCGATTCCACTCTGGATGAGCAACGCAAATTCGAAAGCCCTTCCGAATTTGCGCGCAAGGCTCATCTCAAGAGTCTGGCCGAGTATGAAGCGCTCTATAAGGAATCGATTGAAGATCCCGAGAAGTTCTGGGGACGCGCCGCCGGAGAACTGCACTGGTTCAAGAAGTGGGACAAAGTTCTCGAATGGAAAGCGCCCTGGGCGAAATGGTTTGTCGGAGGACAGCTCAATCTTTCTTACAATTGTCTTGACCGCCACGTGCAAGCGGCACGCAAGAACAAAGCGGCGCTCATTTGGGAGAGCGAGCCAGGCGAAATCCGCACTTACACCTACCAGCAGCTCTGGAAAGAGGTACAGAAGTTTGCGAACGTGCTGAAGTCGCTGGGAGTGCGCAAGGGAGATCGCGTCGCCATTTATATGGGCATGACGCCGGAGTTGCCCATTGCGATGCTCGCGTGCGCGCGTATTGGCGCGCCCCATTCGGTCGTGTTCGGCGGCTTTTCTTCCAATGCGCTGGTCGATCGCATTCACGATTCACAGGCGACTGCGGTCATCACACAGGACGGCTCGTACCGGCGCGGGGCTGAGGTCAAGCTGTTCCCGGCGGTCGAGGAGGCGCTGAAGTCGTGTCCGACGGTGAAGAGCGTGGTGGTTTACAAGCGCACAGGGTCACCCATTCAGTTGAAGGCCGGACGCGATCACTGGTGGCACGAGATGATGGCCGCGGTTTCGGATCAGTGTCCCGCCGAGCCGCTGGACTCCGAGCATCCGCTCTACATTCTGTACACATCGGGAACCACGGGCAAGCCCAAGGGGGTCGTCCACACCACCGGCGGATATTCGGTGGGAACGGCGCTCACCTGCAAGTACGTTTTCGACCTGAAAGAAGAAGACACGTATTGGTGCACGGCCGACATCGGATGGGTCACGGGCCACAGTTATATCGTCTACGGGCCACTGCAGAATGGTGCGACCAGCCTGATGTACGAAGGTGCTCCAAATTTTCCGGAGGCTGACCGCTTCTGGAGCATGGTCGACCGGCATGACGTCAACATTTTCTACACCGCGCCCACGGCGATTCGTACTTTTATCAAATGGGGTGAGCAGTGGCCGCGAAAACATCGGCTGGACAGCCTGCGGCTGCTCGGTACCGTCGGTGAGCCGATCAATCCGGAAGCGTGGATGTGGTATCGCGAAGTGATTGGTCACGAGCGGTGTCCGATTGTCGATACGTGGTGGCAGACGGAGACTGGCTGCATCATGATCTCGCCGATTCCGGGCGCTATCGCCACCAAGCCGGGATCAGCGACGCGTCCTTTTTTTGGCGTCGCTCCCGAGATTGTGTCGATGGACGGCAAGCCGGTGCCGGATGGCTCTGGAGGATACCTGGTGATTCGCCAGCCCTGGCCGTCGATGCTGCGGACGATCCACGGCGACCCTGATCGCTACGTCCAAAACTACTGGTCGCAGATTCCCGGAACGTATTTCACCGGCGACGGCGCTCGCAAAGACAAAGACGGCTACTACTGGATCATGGGCCGCGTGGACGATGTGCTCAACGTTTCGGGCCACCGCCTGAGCACGATGGAGGTGGAGTCGGCGCTAGTTGCGCACGACAAGGTTGCCGAGGCGGCGGTGGTCGGGCGTCCGGATGACATCAAGGGGCAGGCCATCTCGGCGTTTGTTTCGCTTGAGCATGGCGTAACGCCCAGCGAGGCGCTGAAAGAAGAATTGAAAAAATGGGTCGCCAAGGAGATTGGATCGCTCGCGAAGCCGGATGACATCCGTTTCACCGACATGCTTCCGAAAACGCGCAGCGGGAAAATCATGCGGCGACTGTTGCGGGAACTGGCGAGCAGCGGCGACGTTAAAGGAGACACGACGACGCTCGAAGATTTCGGCGTGATCGCGAAGCTAAAGGAGCAGGACGAGGTGTAGCGACCAAAAATAAGCCGCTACCGCAGTTTCTGCTTTGCCGCGGCGCCCGGTCGCGGCCAGGTTCAGTGTGGCGTCGCTGGTCGAGCACGCCGGCCAAACTGGGTCTCGATATCGTCTGGCAAGCGGAGCCGGGTCTCGCTGGTATCTCCCCCCGGATTGGCGAAGGAGACCCAGTTCTCTTCGCTGTCCACTTTGCAGTTGTTGCCCGGGTCCATGCAGATGTCGAGCTGATAGACGGGGTGGACTTCCCACAGGGACGAGCGTTTCGGACTTCCTTTTCCTCCCGCGCAGGGACGATGGCTTCCATCGAAAAACAACTGTCCGGTGAAGCGGTAGAGATGCGCGTTCTTCTGGTTCAAGCCTGTCGGTTCCCACACGTCCGGACGGAAATGCGGGCTCATCTCGGCGGTGACGCTGTTACATTCGTCTGTTTCCTTGTCGTTATTGGCGAGCACGATGTGGATGTCGTTGCTCTCCTTGTCGGGCTGTTTGCAATTGACGCTCTCTCCCTTGCCCACGTTGGAGTAGTGCGCGTCCATGATGAAGGCTGCCAGGCGCACCACTTGTCCCTCGCTTAGGGCACCGGCTTTCGTAGGAAGGTCGCGCAATACGGTGCGGTCCTTGGGAAGCTGAGCATCGCTGCCGAAGGTGACGCCGCTGCCGGGCTTCGAGACATCGGCTTGCAACTGGTGGAGCACGTCGAAATCAATGTCTACTGGAGGGCCGGAAGAACAGAAGTTGTTCTTCGCGTCGTTCTGGGCAGACTGCGGAGTGTCAGGGTTGGCCGCGCCGTCGGCAGTACAGGAATCATCAATGGGGTGGTGCTGCTTGATCGAGTCGAACGGCAGAGTGCAAGCCATCACGTCGGTCGTCTCGACCGCAGCGGCCACGTGCTTCGCCGTCCCGGTGGTCGTCGTCGTAGTCTTGGGCGTAAGTAGTCCAATCGCCAGGGGTACTGCCGTCGCTGCGGCGACGAGCGGATGGACGCGGTTTGTTGTTCTTCTTCTCGCCATGAGCGTTCCTCCTGTCGGCCGTGCTACCGGGGTGGACTCTGGGGAACCGGTGCTTGGTGCCGGGCAGCTTCGCCGCCTTCATCGCCAGTGCCAGAGCCGTGCTGAATCGCCTTGCCCACGGCGTAGGAACTGGCGCTGATCCCCAGCAGCCCCAGCACGCCATTGGGAACCTCGGGCAGTCCGGGAAGGGATTGGCCCGTCGGCTTGGCCTGAACGATCTTGATGTTCGAAATGACTACCAGGAAGAAGCTCAGGGAGATTACGAAGATGAAGATCAGCAACTGGAAACGACCCATGCTCGCCGAAGTTTGGCCTGAGGCATCTTTTTCTGTAAGCAATTGCGAAAGATCGATGGAGCCGGTGGCAATCTTCCATGCCACTACGAATCCAATAATCGCAATCAGCGCGCAGATGATGTATCCGGCGAGCAACTCCAGAAATACCAAGGAAGGATTGTAGACCGGCATGTACATTCTCCTTTTTCAGACATATTTCAGACGTAGAAACGTTTCGTGCGGCGCCCATGAAGCTTTGCCCCTTGATACAGCAACTGGCTACCGCCGAGCAGCCACAGCCAACTCTGAGGGATATCGGGGAACTTCTGCGGATGCTGCATGACTTGGCCGAGATACCCGACGGCAGCCGTCAGCGTTGCGATCAACAGCTGGACGCGGCCGCCACTTACGAACTGGCCGCCAGACGCTGTTTTGCCTGCAATCAGTCCGCGCGTGCGAATGTTGCCCGTCAGAATTTGGGTCGCAACCACGACTACCAGGAAGCCGATGAAGGTTTCGCCTATCCAAATGACCAACTGCGCGATTTCAGGCATATGCCCTCACGCTGTCCGGTGACAGGTTCGCAGCTATTCTTTACTTGGGGCCCGAAGGGAAGAAAAGCAAAAGTGCGGCAGTAAGTCAGTAAGGCAACCGACTTCAATACTGGCCGCAATACTACTCCCGATAGGAGTTACATTGTCAAGGGGAAAGTTTGATAGAAATTAGTGTGTTTCTAAAGTCTGGCGCTGTTCGCGCATGCGTGCGAGGAAGGCGTCAAGCGGAATCTGAGTCTTGTAGCGAAACAGTTCCAGCAGGGTGTCTTCGGTGGGAGGCAGCGACGCAGCGTCGGGTACAGTTGCTTCCAGGCCGTCCGGTTCCACCATAAGTTCGGCGGACTTCTCTCCGCTGGCGCGCAGAGTTTCGATCAGCTGGTGTACATGATCATGTTGTTGGGTGGTCGCCTGGATGAACTCCACTCCCATGCCAAATTCCGGATGGGTGATGCGTACAACGCCGCCGGCGTGCAGCGCGGCTTTCCCGGATTTCATCGAAAGGTTGACGCGGGTTCCAGGCGGGAATGGCGAGATCGTCTTCAGATAACATCCACCAAGGCTGAGGTCGGTGAGTGTGCAAACCACAGGCGGATCGTCTGGTTCAGGTTCGGGCAACTGACCGTTCAACCACTGGCGGAGCGTCTGGAGCTGCTCTTCCGAGATCGCCTTGAAGCGAACGCCGGCCTGGTCGCGATTGCCTCCCCAAGCCAGTTCGCCTTCGATTTCGAAGCGCCGGTCCATGCCGGGCAGATCGAGGGAAAAGCGCAGCGAGTTGTCCTTCGGAAGGGGACCGGGAAATTGGATAGCCATGCCACCTTCGCAAAGATCCAGAGTCGTGGCTTTGTAGTAAACGGCGCTGCCAAAGGCGCGGCACTCGACGGCGATTTGGACCGGAACTCGCAACTGGCGGCGGCGCTCCCGCTTCATCAGGGCGCGGACGGCGCGGAAGCTCGCCTTCGCCCGTTCCCCGGAAAGCGGTTTGTGCAGAACAAAGTGAGCGCCCATATCGAAGCCGCCGCGCAGGCCCAGTCCTGGATCGACCAGTACGATCCCGATGGCGCGGTTATTAGCGGGGGCAGCCTTGGCGGCTTTGAGGACGCCGGCACCCTCGTCGGGAATGGCACAGTCCACGATGATGGATTCGAAGCGCTGGCGGGTAAGCTTGCGAATCGCGGAATCGGCAGTGTCGCAATGGTCGACAAGAATTTCCAAGTCGCTGAGAACGCGGCGTAGGATGCGCACCGTCTTCTCATCGGAACTCACCAGCAGACACTTCAGATTCATACGCTTCACAACGGATCGAACTGATCCCTGCGGCGGACGGCAGTAGTTCGATCAAAACACGCTTACTTCGCACTCTAAGTCTATGGAATTTCAAGGTCAACGGTATGGCCTGACCTTCCGGTTACTCTGGTCACCCTGGATGCCACCCGGGATAACAGGTCTATCGGCGGAAAAATAGTGCGTCAGGAGGAGGAGGGCTTCTGACACCGCCGGGGGCGGTCGCTGGAAGTGACTGGATGGAAAGGGGATACGAAAAAAGGGACGTATCAGCCCATTTTTCTATTGACTGATCGCGGGAAACCCATTATTATCAGTAGCTTCCATAGGATTCCGGGGTCGTCGACAGGCCGTCCCGGGGCTGAAATTGTGGGTGCGGCTTGTGAATCCCGGGTGCAGTTTTTGGAATCAAAGCTAGTGGTAGTACTGTAAATTGCACTTATCTTACGCGAGAAAGGTTTTTCTTCCCCATGGCAAAGCGACGAGGAAATCCCAACTGGGGCAAGCCTGAGCCGATCGGGCCCGTTACTCCTACGATCACCGAGTTCGAACAGGTCGTTCGGGAGTACAAGTTGTCCCCTGACCAGTATCTGCGGTCCACCCGCCTGCGCGAGTGGGCGCGCCGGAACAAGAACTCCAAGTATATTCCCGAGCCTTTGCTCGAAGCTTGGGGCTTTGAAATCGAGTCCACACTGTAAATCCAGGATTCACCACACAGGGCCGCCGCGTGCGGCCCTTTTGCTTTTTGGGGACAGAAGTTGGGTCATAGGTGACAGGGCCGTTTCCGTGCCGGGGGTTTTCCCTTGACTTGTGGCCTGTGACCTGGTGCCTGTTGCGATATCCTGTCGGACATGAAATTCGGCGGGACGGAACTCGTCGGCCTCCTGGTCGCCACCAGCTTCGCCGCTGGACTGAACGTCTACGCCACGGTCGGAACGCTGGGTGTTCTGGCGCATGTGGGGATGCTGGATCTCCCGCCGGGACTGCACCTGCTTGGTAGTTGGTGGGTGATTGGGGCTTCTCTGGTGTTGTTTGCCATCGAATTCTTTGCGGACAAGATTCCCGCCTTCGATCTTCTCTGGAATGCGCTCCATACCTTTGTCCGAGTCCCAGTGGCCGCGTTGATCGCCTACCGTGCTACGGCCCAGCTTTCGCCGGAGAAGCAGTTGCTGGCGACCCTGGTCGGCGGCGCAATTGCACTCGCGGCACACGGCGGCAAGACCGCGGCGCGGGCGGCCGTGACACCTTCTCCGGAGCCAGTCTCCAATATCTCACTCAGTATGGGCGAGGATGCCCTGGCAATTTTCCTGGTCTGGTTTTCGACGCAGCATCCGGTGCTGGCGTCTTTGATCGTCGCGGTGTTGCTGATAACAATCGTGGTGGTGGTCCGCTGGATAGTGCGAGCGATGAGGAATTTGTTTCGCGGGGCAGAGAGAGAAGCACTTAGCATTTAGCACTTGGCCAAAGCTGTCGAGTGGTAAGCCCTGGCTAAGTGCCAAATGCCAAATGCTGATTGCTTACTTGCTCAGCCAAATCTCTGGGGTTTCTTTGCCGTCCGGTCCGAGCACTACGTAGGGAGTAATCACGATTAGGAGTTCGTCTTCTTCCTCCTCCTTGGAACTCTCGGCTGTTAGCGTTTTGAGTCCCGGAATTCGAGAGAAACCGGGCAAGCCGCTTAAACTCCTCTGCTCGGCCTTGGTAATCATCCCGGCGACCACAGCGGGCTCGCCCTGCCTCAGCGCGATTCCGCCCTTGTACTCACGGTTGGAAATTACGGGCACTCCATTCAGACTCGCTCCTCCGAGCGCGCGGAACTGCAGTTCCAATTGCATGCTTACGTCGGTGGTTCCGTGGACAGAAGGCTTCACTTTGATGGTGAGTCCCAGATCCTCGTAGTTAAACGAGGGGAACGGCGCTGTGAAGGAGTTGTTTCCGATGACCTGTGCGATGGCGGCGCTGTTAAACACGGGTGCGAAGCTGGCATTGATAATCGGATATCTCGAGCCAAGCTTGAAGGTTGCTTCTTTTTCGTGAGCAGCACGGAGCGTCATGTGTTCGAGCGTACGCACCGAACTTTCGTTCAGGGACAGCCCGACGCGCAGCTCGTCGAGAGTAAGGCCCATGAGAGTGATGCCGCCGCCGAAAGTTGCGACCGGTTGGCTGAAAATCGAATTCTGCTGGCTTTGCAGTTGCGCCAGGAGCGCCGCGATGTCCGTGTTCCCGGCCTGGTTGATGCCACCGGATGCGATCAGTTGATTAATCAGGTCTTGAATGCTCTGGCCTCCCAGTGCGGCGAGCGCACCGAGAGGAATGCTGAAGAGTTTGAAGTTGCTCGGGATATGCACGCCGATATTGCGCGTGTAGCTGTGATCGACCTCGAACACTTTCACGTCGAGCATCACTTCGGGACGGGTCGAATCCAGCGTATCGAGATACTGGGTGGCCGCTTCCAGAATGTTCTGTGGACCGCGCAGCGTGATGACACTCGATGACGTGTTCAGGCTGGCAAAGCGCAATTCGAACAGTGAACGCAGCGAGTTCAATAGTTCGTTTAAGTCCTGAGCGCTGCCGCCGCCGGGAATGTAGAACGAGCGCATTCCCATGCGGTCGTAGAGGCGATGGTTTTCCGGGTTGTCGAGAGTTGCGAACAGGATTTTCGCGTCGAGCGGAACGGCAAAGCTCTTTGTGACCGACTCGGCTGCCCGCATGGCGGTAGGGAAGTCGACATCTTCCACGTCAAAGTTGACGCGACGGTTGGGAAACGCGTCGTCGAAAATTACGGTCAGTCCGAAACTGGATGCGATCGCGGTTAACAGCCCGCGCGAGTCTCCGCGGTAGTGAAAGTCGTGGTGCTCTTCCTTGGGCTTGCTGGCGAGAGCGTCGACGCTCTCGATCATTTCGGGTGCAGCCACGGTGCGAACGGGCAGCGTGCCGAAGGCATCGCGCAACCGCTGCTGCGCGAATTCGTTTTCCGGGTCAAGCTGCAAAGCGTGCCGGAAGTCGGCCAGGGCTTCCACCTGGTGTCCGGACTGGAGTTGGTCGTTGCCATGTTCCAGGTGAGACGTAACCAGTTGTTGCCGGACCATCTCACGGGCCGTGATGTACTCGATATTTTGCGGAATCAGTCGCGCTGCTTCTTCGAATTCCGAGAAAGCTTCGTCGAGATTTTTGGATTGCTGGAGCTTCAGTCCATGAGAGAACGCCTTACGAGCGCTCTTGAGATCGCTAGGCGCTCCTTTACAGGCCGTGGCACCCGGAGCGTCTGAGCAGATCGATGGAGCGGTCGAAGGAATGCGGTCCGCGGCAAGGCAGGCCGCAGCGCTCAAGAGCACGATTCCGGTAAACAGCGATCGCATGACTCTACCTACTATAGAATGCGTCGCCACCTGTGTCTTGCAAGTGAAATAACCGGAAGGGAACTACCGTCGTAACGGGAGGACAAGAAGTTTATTTCAGCATCAGGCGCTGCATCCGGGTAGCCCGGCCGGTCTTGTTGTCGCACTCGACCACCACGGCGCACAGACGGACGTCACCTGTAGCCGCTTCGAATCGCGCCGGCATGCCGCCGACGAACTTGTCGATCACCAACTCTTTGCGGACGCCAATCACGCTGTCGTAGGGGCCGGTCATTCCGACATCCGTGATATAGGCCGTACCCTTCGGTAAGACTGTTTCGTCGGCGGTGGGGATGTGGGTGTGGGTTCCGACAAGGGCGGTGACTCGGCCGTCGAGATACCAGCCGAAGGCAACTTTTTCAGAGGTGGCTTCGGCATGGAAGTCGACGAAGATCACCTTGGCTTTGATTTTTTCCAGCAACTTGTTGATGAATTGAAAAGGATCGTCACTGGAGCCCATGAAGACGCGGCCCTGAAGATTGATCACGGCGTAGGGGACGCCTTTCTTTTCGCCTTCGTACACACCCCATCCGGGCATGGTCGCGGGAAAATTTGCTGGACGCAAGAGGCGGCGCGCGGGACTATGCGGATTGCCATCCGCCATCTGGAAATATTCGACGATCTCGCGCTTGTCCCAGACGTGATTGCCGGTCGTCATTACGTCGATGCCGAGGTCGAAGAGTTCGTCGGCCAGCTGCGGCGTGATACCGAATCCGGCAGCGGAATTTTCGCCGTTCGCAATCACCAGATCGATGGAATGATCCTTGACGATGCTGGACAGCCGGTCCTTGACGATGGTGCGCCCTGGGCGCCCAAAAATGTCGCCGATGAAAAGAATGTTCAAGGGAATCAGGTCTCTGCAATCAGGTCTCGGGTGTTCGGTGTCAGGTCTCAGGCGCCAGCAGACACGGCGCCGATCAGCTTGTTGAACTTTTTATGGTATCACGCGAAGTCAGGGAGCTTGGCCGTTACAGCGTACTGCTACTGCAACTCCGCGGTTTTCAGGAAATCGTAGTTGCCGGGCGGATTCAGTGTGACATTTTTCACTCGCCTGGAATGTACAAGCACATTGTCGAGGTACCAGAGGTTGATGTAGGGGAGGTCGGTGGCGAGAATCTTCTGCACCTCGCCGTAGATCTGCTTGCGAATGTTCTGATCGGTTTCGCGCCGGCCCCGGTCGATGAGTTCGTCAAGACGCGGGTTGGAATAAAAGCTTCGGTTCGCGCCATTGGGCGGAAACTTGGCGGTGGCGAAAGCGTACTCGAAGATGTCGGGATCTTCGTTGGCGCCGATCCAGCGTAATCCGTAGAGCTGAAACGCGCCATGGGTGACGTCTGAAAAGAACGTCGCAAACTCGAAAGTACGAATGTCGAGCACAATGCCGACTCCGCGTAACTGTTGCTGCATGACCGCGACCATCAGGCGCGTGTTTTCGTCGGTCGAGGTTTTCATTGTGATGTGAAAGCGCACGCCGTTTACTGCCGGGTAGCCTGCCACGTCGAGCAGTTGTCGGGCTTTGGCTGGATCGAAATCGTATCGAGGCACGTTGTCATCGTAGGCCCAGCTTTGTCGTGGCAGGACGCTATTGGCGGCCTGCACCTGCTTGCGCCACAGGTACTCGATCATCGGCCGGCGATCCAGGGCATACGCAATTGCCTGGCGGACTTGAACATCCTTCAGGATAGGATCGCGCAGATTGAAGGCCAGGTAGGCGAGACGTGTGCCCGGCCCGCGCTGAACCGTGAGCGCCGGATCGCGCTCGAGAGCCAGCACCGTGTCGGGCGGCATCGGAGAGTTGATGGTGAGGTCGGCGCTGCCTTTTCGCAATTCGAGTGCTTGCGTGTTTGCGTCGGGCACGATGACAAACCGGACTCGTCCGAGATGAGGTTTCTCCCCCCAGTAGGCATCGTTGCGCTGGAGGATGACTTCTTTATCAGTCTCCGCGCTGACGAATCGGAAGGGCCCGGAACCGATTGGATGATCGGTCATTTCGTCCGTACTGCCGTAGGGCACGATGCCGATTACGCCGTCCGACAGATTCCACAGCAAAGTTGATGATGGCTCTTTCAAATGAAAGACCACGGTTTCAGCATCGGGCGCATCAATGTGGTCGACGATGCGGTAAGTTCCAGCCTTCGTGCTGCGCACCTTGCTCTCCAAAAGAGAGTCGAACGTCCATTTCACGTCGCGGGAAGTGAGGGGGCGGCCATCGTGAAATGTAACGTCGCTCCGGAGATGGAAAATGTACGTGAGGGGATCCGGGATCTCCCATCGTTTCGCGAGCGACGGCGTCACGTTGAGGTGCTCGTCACGTTCGAGCAGGTCGTCAAAGATCAGCGCGTCAATGCGCGCCGATTGAGCATCTAGACCGACGCGCGGGTCGAGGTTTGTGGGGCTGCTCTCGATAATCATGACCAGCGTGTTCGGGTCGGGTGGCTGGGAGCAGGAGAGCAGGGAGAACAGAATCCCTATCACTATTCCGGTTTTGAAGAGGCAATGCGCAGATTGAGTCCTAGGCATAGGAAATCTTCCCCAGAATCGCCGGGCGCTTTGCGCCCGTGGCGGATGGCACATTCGACGGCCTCCGGTGCCATGTTTCGTATGCCATTACTGCGAACGCCACGGCCTCTTTGGCCTCCGTCGGCACGCCAAATTCATCCGAGAAGCGCAACGCGATTCCCAGCGGCACGAGCTCGTTGCGCAACATCGCCATGAGGCTCGGATTCTTCGCGCCGCCACCGGAGACAACCATTTCCTGAAAGCGTTCGCGCTTGAGAAGCACAAAGCGCTGCACGGCATCGGCGATGGAGTGGGCGGTGAACGCTGTGGCGGTTGCTACGACGTCGCGCTTGTCGGTTCGTCCGCAGCGGCGCAAAAAGCTTTTCGCGAAACCGGCACCAAATTCCTCGCGGCCGGCGGTCTTGGGCGGCGCTTGCCGAAAGAATGATGCCTTCATGAAATGCGCTACTACTTCGTCTAGGACGCGCCCGGAAGCAGCAATGCGTCCGTCGCGGTCGTAGCGCTTCGCGAAGAGTTTTTCGGTCATGGCGTCCATCACCATGTTGCCGGGGCCGGTGTCGAAGGCGATGACCTGTTCTGGTTTTGCGTTGAGGGGGATGGCGGTGAGGTTGGCAATGCCTCCGATGTTCTGCGCGATGCGCCCGATGCGGGGATCGCGATAGAGCGCATAGTCGAGAAACGGCACCAGCGGCGCGCCTTTTCCGCCTGCCGCCATGTCGGCGGGACGAAAATCCGAAACTACCGGCACGCCGAGGCGGGCGGCGATCACCGCGCCTTCTCCCGTCTGCCAGGTGACGGCGAGTTTGCGCCCGAGGAATGGTTGAGCGGTTCCCTGGTGATAAAGCGTCTGGCCGTGACAGCCGACGAGATCGAGTTTGACGCGATGCTTGCGGATCGTATCGGCAATCGCATCCGCGTAAAGTTCGCCGAGTAGAAAATTCAGTCGCGCCAGATCGGCGACACGCGCCGATTCCGCATTCATCATACTGAGAATCGCGCGCCGAACAGGAGCAGGATAGGGGTACTCCCCATGGGCAAGGAGAGTGTAGAGATTCGTGTGGCGCGGGCGCCCCCGCCCGCGTTCGCCGATGCGAACTAATGCGACGTTGATTCCGTCCGCCGAAGTCCCGCTCATCACGCCCGCGACGATCATAAGGATTGCTCCCCGTGTGCGAACGTATCGAGACGAACTTCCTCCGAGAATTCCCAGAGCTGTCGTGAGAGTTTTTCTGTGATGGTGGGAGTGGGACTACCGGTGCGCCGCGGTTTCCATTTCTTCTTGAAAGCCAGCACGCGGCGCGAGGATTCCTCTACCCTCCGCGCAAATTTCTTGTCGCGCTTGGCTTCACGCATGAGGCCCGCATAAGCGCGCACGATGTAATCCTCCTGATGGCAAATCAGACAGAGATCGCCTCCGGCGTGAATGTGGCCGATGGTTGCCTGCTCGATTGGCGCGGCCTTGAGGACGCCGCCCATTTCCAGATCATCGGAGCAGATGAGTCCGCGATAGCCGATCTTCTTGCGGAGAATGTCGGTGATCCATTTCTTTGAGAGCGATGCGGGCATGCGCTCTTTCGTGACGGAAGGAAAGGCGGCGTGCGAAACCATCACGAAGGGCAGTTCGCGACGCAATGATAACGACCGATAGGGGACCAGGTCTTCGGCCCAAAGTTTTCTTAATGTTTTCTCGACGCTGGGAAGTTCATGATGCGTGTCGAGGTTGGCTTCGCCGAGTCCAGGAAAATGTTTGCCGCAGCCGAGGACTCCGGCATCGCCGAGGCCGCGTAGAAATTCGCGGGCGTAGATGACCACCTGCTTCGGATCGGCGGAGACGGCGCGAGAACTCATCACCGAGCGCGAAGCTTCAAAGGCCAGATCGAGGGCGGGAGCGAAGTCGACGTTGAAGCCTAGGGCGCAGCAGTTGGTGCCGATGATGCGTCCGTGCTTCCGGAAGAGTTCGCGGCGTCCGGTGGCAAAGACTTGAGCGGGTGAGGGTGCGGGACCGAGTACGTTACGGGAACGATCCACGGTGCCGCCCTCGAGGTCGACACAGGTGAAGAGTGGCGTCGTGACGTGTTTCCGGCAGTCGCGCAGGAGTCGATGCGTCTGATCGGCGCTGGTGATGTTGCGGGCAAACAGGATTACGCCCGCGGGCTGAATGCGGGTGAGCAGGGCAGCGAGACGCGGCGACATCTCGGTGCCGTCGAAGCCGATGATCAGGAGTTGGCCGATATTGGTAGGTGCTCCGCGCATTGGTTTCTGCAAAGTACGTTTGGGTTTGGTCATCTCGCAACGAAAACCATACCAAGGATGAAGCCTAAGAGGAACGCGATCTGCAAAGCTAGCCCCATGGGGGTGGGTAACGCCGCCCGCCATAAAGGGGAAAAGTGAGACGCTACCCAAACGGAAACGCTACCCCAAAGGGGCACCCGCCTCCATGGCCGGAAATGGTTGTTCTCGATTACAAGTTTCAGGGCCGCGTCAAAGTGCAGGCCGGCGGCATGAAGTTTACCGGCGGCCGCGTTTTCGGCGTCTTCACCGTCCTCAAGGAGTCCGAGCACTAGATGATCCGTATCGATCCAGTAGTGGCGAAGATTATCAGCCTCGCGGGCTGTGTATACCAGTGATCGCTTGACATCATCTGCGAGAGGAATTGCTTTGAGCTGCTGCGGGTTTGCGGTTTGTCGGGCGATCTTGTCTGGAAACAGGTCCCCAAGTGGAAAATGGCGTCCGCTCGGGTTCCCCTTTCAAAGAGCAGGCCCAGAAGCAGGTGCTCGGAATCAAGTGTTGTTTTGCCGTCCTGCAATGCAGAGTGCAGCGCGAAGAAAATCGCTCGCCTAGCCTCTTCTGTATACCGTTCAAACACCGGCGTCTATTGTCCCCGCAATCCCTGCGTCTCGGCGGTTAGATTTCCTTCTTCAATTCCGCCAGCAAATTCAACGCTTCCAACGGCGTCATCCGATTCAAATCCGCTTCGCGCAACTTCTCCAGTACCGGTTGCGACAGCGGAGTGAAGATTGTCAACTGCGCAGGACGCTCGGGCTGCGAACCCGGTGTCAAGTGTTCCGACAAGCGACGCTCGGCTGTTTCATGCTCAGCCAACACTTCGCGCGCCCGTACGACCACTTCGTTCGGAAGTCCCGCGAGTTTCGCGACTTCAATGCCGTAGCTTTTGTCGGCCGCTCCCGGTTCAACCTTGCGCAGGAAAACTACGCCTCCGCCGGTTTCTTTTACCGATACATGGTAGTTCTTCACGCCGCTGAGTTGTTCGGCTAATTGGGTGAGCTCGAAATAATGAGTGGCGAAGAGAGTCTTGGCGTGGACGCGGGCGTGCAGGTATTCGATGGCGGCCCAGGCGATGGCTAGGCCGTCGTAGGTGGCAGTGCCGCGTCCGACTTCGTCGAGCAGGATGAGCGAGCGCGGCGTCGCGGTGTGCAGGATGGCGGCGGTTTCGGTCATTTCGACCATGAAGGTGGAGCGTCCACGGGCGAGGTTGTCGCTGGCGCCGATGCGGGTGAAAACGCGGTCGACGATGCCGAGGCGGGCGGAGCGGGCTGGAACGAACGATCCCATCTGCGCGAGGATCACGATTAGCGCGGCCTGTCGGAGATAGGTGCTCTTGCCGCCCATGTTCGGTCCGGTCAGGATCACGATGTTGTGAGTGGATGAATTGAGAAAAAGATCGTTGGGGACGAATCGCTCGCTGCCCGCCGCGAGTTCCTGCTGTTCGATTACGGGATGGCGGCCGTCGATTATTTCCAAGTCAGTGATTTCCAAGTCGCCGCCGTCGGGCTTGTCGGCGGATGCTTCTGTAAATTTCGGACGGCAGTAATTGCGCAATGACGCAACATGCGCAAAAGACGCCAGTACGTCTACTTCGGCCAGCGCCAGCGCAGTCTGGCGGATGCGCTTGGCTTCGGCGGCAATGGCCGTGCGCAATTCGGCAAACAGACGCCGCTCGATCTCGACGATCTTCTCCTGGGCATCGAGAATCTTCGACTCGTATTCCTTCAGTTCAGGAGTCGTGTAGCGCTCGGCGTTGACCAGCGTCTGCTTGCGTTCGTAGTCAGTGGGAGCAAGGTGCTGGTTGGCTTTCGAAATCTCGATGTAGTAGCCAAAAACGGAATTGAACTTTACCTTGAGCGAGCCGATGCCGGTGCGCTCGCGCTCGCGCTGCTCGACCTGCGCGAGATATTGTTTCGAATTGCGGCTCAGGTCGCGGAGATGATCGAGGTCGCTATCAACTCCGGCGGAGATCACGCCGCCGTCGCTGAGTGCGATGGGCGGCTCTTCGACGATGGTTCGATCGATTTTTGTTCGCAAATCCACGAGTTCATCGATCAGGCCGTGGAGGGCGGTCAGTCGCGAGGCAGCGAATCCCGCGAGCCCGCTGCGAACTTGAGGAATCTTCGCGAGCGAAGCCGAAAGCGCGAGCACGTCCCGCGGATTCGCGGTTTCGAGCGTGACGCGACTCAGGAGGCGCTCGAGGTCAAGGATCCCCTCAAGACTGCGCCGCAACTCCTCGCGCCGCATCAGGTTGTTACACTGCACCTCAACCGCATCGAGCCGCGCTTCGATCTCGGGGCGATCGAGAGATGGCCGCAACATCCACGCGCGCAGCAGGCGCTTGCCCATGGGTGTGACGGTCGCGTCGAGGCCGCGGAACAGAGTGACTCCGGCGTCGGTTCCGGCGAAGAGCGGTTCGATCAGTTCGAGATTGCGGACTGTGACGGCGTCGAGCACAAGGCAATTCTGGCGTTCGTAAAAACCGATGCGGTCCACATGCTGGAGCGCGCCGCGCTGGGTGGAACGGATGTAGTAAAGAATCGCCCCGGCCGCGGAAGCCGCCGCGGGTTTGCCGGCGAGTCCGAAGCCTTCCAGCGAGAGCACGCCGAAATGATTTTCCAGCAGCGGGACAGCATGGTCGGGCGCGAAGACCCAGTCATCGAGCGGTGTCTCGGCCGGCGAGGCCGCGGAGGAAACCCTCGCCAAAGCAATGCCCGGTGCTGGCTGAGGCTCCGTAAGCAGAGTCGCAGCGGCTTTCTTTCTCGGTTCAAACAGCGGTGCGGAAGAAGCGTAGAGTATTTCTTTTGGCCGCAATTGTTCAAGTTCTTCTTGAATACGGCGCGAGGCCGATTCTCCGGCAAATTCGGTGGCTCGGAACTCGCCCGTCGAGAGGTCCAGAGCCGCGAAGCCGACGCGTTCGCCCACCGAAGTCAGGGCGGCCAGGAAATTATTTTCTTCCGATCCCAGGGAGGAATCGGCGGCCGTGCCGGGGGTGACGACTCGGGTCACTTCGCGCCGCACCAATTTTTTTGCGAGGCGCGCATCCTCCATCTGTTCGCAGATCGCAACTTTGAATCCGCGGCGAATCAGTTTCGAGATATAGCCTTCGGCGGCGTGATATGGGACGCCGCACATGGGGATCGCCATCCCCTTTTCCTTGTTGCGAGAGGTCAGGGTGATTTGCAGTTCGCGCGCCGCCACGACCGCGTCGTCGAAGAAGAGTTCGTAGAAATCGCCGAGCCGGAACAACACCAACGCGTTGGGATGGTCCTTCTTGATGGCGGCGTATTGCCGCATCAGCGGCGTGGAGGGCTCGGAAGACATTTGTGATTGGCAATTTGTAATTTGCAATGGCAATCCAGAAGCAGTCCAATTACAAATCACAAATTGCCAAATTACAAATCCATTTGACGCGCCTGCCGCATTTTGTTCTCCTCTACGGATGGAACTTCGTAAGGATCCGATCACGCGTTCGTGGGTGATCACGGGAGACGACGTCCCCGAGCCTGCACTTCGGCCGGGGCCATGCATGTTTTGCGGCGACGGGACGCAGAAACTCCAGACTATCGCAACCGTGCCCGGATTAGATGGCGCGGCCTGGTCGGCGCGCGCCGTTGTGCATCCCGCGCCGATCTATCACATTGAAGGTGAAGCCGGCCGCCGCGGCGATGGCTTGTATGACCGCATGGGATCGGTCGGCGCGCACGAGTTGCTTCTGGAAAATCCGGATCACGCCCATCATCTTTGGGAGGCCAGCGACCGGGAGATCGAGCAATTCCTCCGCTTGATGGCGCAGCGGATTCAGGACCTCAAGCGCGACAGCCGCTTCAAGTACGTCAGTATTTTTAAGAATCACGGCGCGACCGCGGGCCAGGAATTCGAACATCCCGCTTCACAACTGACTGCCACCACGTTTGTCCCCCGGCGTGTTCTCTACGAATTGCGGGCGGCGCGCGACTACTTCGAGAGCAAAGAGCGCTGCGTGTTCTGCGACATTCTGGCGCAGGAAGAGCGGCAAGGCCTGCGCATTCTCGAAATTCGCGGCGACTACACAGCGTTCTGCCCATATGCTCCTCGCGTACCTTATGAAACGTGGATTTTACCTCGCAGTCATGAGTCTTCCTTTGAGCGGACTGGCTCTTCACGCGTGGGAAGCCTGACTGATCTGGCGGCTCTTCTCCGGCGGACACTGAAGCGAATTCGCAGCATCACGGAGTCATTTCATCTGGTGCTGCACACCTCACCGAACAGCCACCATGCTTCGGAGACGCTTGGCTACTGGAAGACGCTCGACGACGACTACCACTGGCACATCGAAATTCTTCCGGTCATTGCCAGCAAGGGAAAGTCGTATACCTTCAAAGAGGTTTACTATTCGCCGGTCACATCGGAGACGGCGGTGAAGCGGTTGCGCGAGGCGAAGATTTGAACATGATTAATGCGAGAGCCCGCGATGTTCTGCTCCCAATGTTCATGCTTTGCGTTTTGATGAGCGGGCTGTCAGCGGCGCAAAGCGTTCAGCCTTCTCCTGAAAAGCAGCAAGTCCTCTGGCAAAAGCTCGAAGGCTCTATCGGCGAAGTTGACCGCAATCTCGACGGGTCCATGGGTGTAGCAATTCTCGATCTCACCGATGGCCATAAGTATTTGCTGCACGCGAACGATGTGTTTGCGCAGGCCAGTTCGATCAAGATTTGCGTGCTCGCCGAACTCTATCGTCAGGCGCAGCAAGGGAAGCTGAAGTTGACCGACATCTACACGGTCAACTCCGCTGATCTTGTTCAGGACAGCGATATCATGGGTGGGCTTACGCCCGGCGTCACGAAGATTACGTTACGTGATCTCGCGACAATGATGGTCGCGGTCAGCGACAACTCCGCCACGAACGTGCTGATTGACCGCGTCGGCATGGAGAACGTCAACGCCTGGCTGGATTCGCTCGGTCTGACCCACACCCGCCTGCGTCGCAAAATGATGGACCTCAAAGCCGCGACCGAAGGCAGAGAGAACATCTCCACGCCCGCCGAGATGATGGCTATGCTCGAAGCGCTCTATCGCGGCAAGGTATTGAACAAAGAAATGACGGACGATTTCTTCAAAGTCCTCGCGACGCACAAAGATAGTTGGATACCGCGCAATCTTCCGGACGACTTGAAGATCGCCGACAAGCCGGGTGCTCTTGAAGGCGTGCGTAACGACTCCGGCGTAGTTTTTGTTGAGAAGAGGCCATACATTCTTTGCGTGATGACCACCTACCTGCATCGCGAACGCGACGGGGAAGAAGCGATCAGCAATATTTCGCTCGCGGCGTGGCGCATGTTCGACCGGCTGGCGAGAGCGAGCGAGTACGGGCGTGTGATCTCGCCAGCCAATTCCAGCCACTAAGTTCGTGACGCGACGACCAATTTCTACTCCGTGACCTTTCCATCCCTCAGCCGTCCAAGGGGTGTTCCACCATGCGAGGATCGCCTCATGGCAACTCACGTTCAGGTACAACCGCTGGGTGATAATTTTCGTCCTGTCGCTCCCGCCTGGCACGCGGCGGTCGTGGTTCTGCTCATCGCGGCTCAGGGGCTCCGTGTATGGATGCATGCCGATCTGGTGCGCAATATGGCGGATCCCAACCGTACGCGAATGTATCTCGCTACCATGGCGGCGGAATGGCTACTGCTTGGGATTGTGCTCGCCGGAGTCTGGTTCGGTGGGTCATCCCTCTACACGGTGCTGGGCGAACGATGGCGATCGGCCTCACAATTTCTGCGCGATGCTGGAATCGGAGTTCTGTTCCTGTTTGCCTCGATCATGGTGACGTCAATTCTGGGATCGCATAGCCGCGGCGCCGATCAGAGTACGCAGTTTCTTCTGCCCCAGTCGTCCATGGAGCGAGTTCTTTGGATCCTGCTGTCGATTACCGCCGGCGTGTGCGAGGAAGCCGTCTATCGCGGGTATCTGCAGAAGCAATTCATGGCTCTGACGAAGAGCGTCCCGGTGGGAATCATTCTGCCCGGGTTGATGTTCGGCGCGGCTCACGCCTACCAGGGCGTTGCGAAGGCTGTGGGGATCGCGGTGCTGGGAGTCATGACTGGAGTCCTGGCCTTCTGGTGCCGCACCGTGCGGCCGGGAATGATCTCGCACGCGCTGCAAGATGTGCTGGGAGGCTTCATCCGTCACTAGTCCGGCACCAGTTCTACGCCACTGTGATGTCCGTCACTTGCACTTGTGATCACGTCCGTTTCGCGCTGCCTTGTTCGTTCCGCACACTATAATCATTAGTTCCGGGCCGGTGGGACTTCCGCCAGCCCGGTTTGTCCAATCGACCTATGTCCCTGATCTGGTTGCGAGTGGCGCTGATCTGTTATGGGGTGGGATTGCTGTACGCCCTGGTCGCGCTGAACCGCACTTCCGAAACTCTGAGCAAGGTAGCCTTGCATGCAGCCTACCTGGGGATGGTGCTGCACTTTGTGTCGCTGACAGAGGCAGTGGTCGAGACTGGGCAGCTGACCCTGGCGTCGGTGCACAATTCCGAGTCCCTGCTCGCGTTTCTGATCATGGTTGTATTCATGGTCGTCTATCTGATCTACAAGACGACGTCACCCGGTATTGTGGTTTTCCCGCTCGTGTTTCTGCTGACCTTTATTGCGGCCACCGGCCAGCAGCCGCTGGTGCTGACGCCTGTCGCAGCCAAGGGCTGGCTGGCCGCACATATCCTGATGATTTTCGCGGGTTACGCCTTGCTGTTCCTGAGCTTTGGAGCCAGCCTGTTGTACCTGTTGCAGGAAAGAGCGCTGAAGTCGAAAGTCTCGACGGGAATGTTTGCCCGGCTGCCCGCCCTCCAGGTTATTGACGACATCGGCTTCCGTTTGCTGATGCTCGGTTTTCCATTCATGACGCTGGGATTGGTCCTGGGATCGGTGGTCGCGGAGTCTACCTACGGGCGAGTGGATTTTCTTGATCCGAAAATTTTGCTGTCAGTCCTGATGTGGATGGTCTACCTGATCATGGTCTACATGCGGCTGAGCGCGGGATGGCGCGGACGCCGGGCCGCTCTGCTCGCCAGCATGGCCTTCGCGGTTGCTGTAGTGGCGTGGGCCGCGAACTATTTCAGCGGCATGCACAGGTTTGTGGCTTCATGAAATTTCAGCTTATCGGCGTGAATCACAAGACCGCTCCAGTCGAAGTGCGGGAGCGGCTGGCGATTCCGGAGTCACGTCTGCCGGAAGCGTGCAGGCGCCTTGCCGAGCACGCAGACGTCGCCGAGGGCATGATCGTTTCCACCTGCAACCGGGTGGAGTTCCTCGCCAACATGAAGAATGGTTCGGGCGACCTGCGTGCGTTTCTGCGCGATTATTTCGCGGTCGACATGGGCCCGTTTGAAAGCCACCTCTACGAGTTCCGCGAGGATGAGGCGATTCGCCACGTGTTTCGTGTGGCTGCGAGTCTCGACTCGATGATCGTGGGTGAACCTCAGATTCTGGGGCAGATCAAGGAAGCATACGCGACGGCCCGCGCGGTGGGCGCCGTGCGGATGCAACTCGACCAGTTGCTGACGCGTGCATTCGCCGTCGCGAAACGTGTGCGCACGGAAACAGCCGTCGGATCGTCGTCGGTGTCGGTCGCCTCCGTCGCGGTGGAGCTGGCGGAGAAGATCTTCGGCAACCTGAAAGGGAAGAGCGTCTACCTGGTCGGCGCGGGGAAGATGAGCGAACTGGCGGCGCGGCATTTGCTGGCGCGGGGAGCGGAGTCGATTTTCGTCGCCAATCGCACCTATGACCGCGCGGTCGGACTGGCCCACAAATTCAATGGCCAGGCGATCGAATTCAGCCGTCTCCACGAGACCTGCGAGCGCGCCGACATCGTGATCACTTCCACGGGGTCGCCTCATTTTGTCTTCAAGCGCGAACACGGCGAACGGTTTCTGGCGCGCCGGCGGAATCGTCCCATGTTTTTCATCGACATTGCCGTGCCCCGCGATGTGGATCCGGAGATGAACAAACTGGACGGCATTTTCGTCTACGACATCGACGACTTGCAGCAGGCGGTGGCATCGCACGTTGCCGATCGCAGAAAAGAAGCCGAAAAGGCCGAAGCCATCGTCACCAGCGAAGTGCAGAAATTTCAGGCGCGCTTACAGACGCTCGACGTTGTGCCTACGATTGTTTCGCTGCACGATCATCTGGAAACCATTCGCCAGGCGGAGATCGATCGCGTGCGCGCACGGCTGGGTACAATGTCTCCCGATCAGGAAATGGCGGTCGAGGCGCTGACTCGCGGCATCATCAACAAAATCATGCACACGCCGATCAGCACGCTGAAAACGGCGGCTCGCGACTCGGAGTCCACCACAGTCGTGGAACTGGTGCGCCGTTTGTTTAACCTTGAAGACCAAGAACAACAGCGCGAAAAAGAAAAGCGCGCGGCGGCCTCGAAATCAGGGAGCGATCCTGATCCTGGAGCGTCTCACTGATGGCGCACCTCCGCATCGGTTCCCGCGGTTCGCAACTGGCGCTCTGGCAGGCTCACCACATTTCAGATTTGCTGCGCGCCCAGGGACATACGGTCGGCCTGGAGATTATCAAGACCACCGGCGACAAGATTACCGACGTGGCTCTGGCCAAAGTCGGGACCAAGGGCATGTTCACCAAGGAGATCGAAGAGGCACTGGTAGAGAACCGCGTGGACCTGGCGGTCCACAGCTTGAAGGATTTACCCACCGAACTGTCGGGCGATTTCGAAATCGCCGCGATCACCGTCCGCGAGAACGCTCGCGATGTGTTTTGTTCTTTGAAGTACGCAACGATTGACGCTTTACCGACCGGCGCCAATGTCGGCACAAGCAGTTTGCGCCGGCAAGCGCAACTGCTGGCGATACGCTCGGATCTGAGAGTTCATCCCCTGCGCGGCAATGTGGATACCCGTCTGCGCAAGCTCGAGGCCGGAGACTACGATGCGATCATCCTCGCCGCCGCGGGATTGAGCCGGCTGGGAAAGACCCAGTTCGTCCGCCAGGTCATTCCGGTTGAAGTGATGACTCCTGCAGCAGGGCAGGGTGCGCTCGCGATTGAAATTCGTCGTGGCGACACCGCAACGGCCGCACAGATCGCGTTCCTCGATGATACTGCCGCGCGCGCCAGCACGACCTGCGAACGTGCTTTGCTCAACAAGATGGGCGGCGGATGCCAGGTTCCTATTGGTGCGTTCGCCGAAATGCAGTCTGGCCGCCTCCGTCTCAACGCGCTGGTGGCCCATCCTGACGGAACGAAAGTCCTGCGAGAAACGCGTGAAGGCGACGATCCTGTGCGCCTCGGCGAAGAAGTAGGCGCGGCCCTCCTGCAGCGCGGTGGAGATGCGATACTGGAGGAAGTGTATGGCGAAGGATTTGTCGTGCCGCAGCAGCCGTAGAGCAGGTGTCAGGTCTCAGGTGTCAGGCTCAGGAACGCGAAGAGCTAACACCCTGGTTGTCTGACCCGGAAGCCAACACCTAAGACCTAAAACCCAACACCTTTTTTTCATGAAACCAAACGAGAAACATCCTCTTGCTGGAACACGAATCCTGGTGGGGCGTGCTCGTCATCAGGCTAGCCTCTTGTCCGATGGACTACGTTCTCTGGGCGCGAGCGTGATCGAAATTCCGTTCATTGAGATTCGCAAGCCGCAATCGTTTCAGCCGCTGGACGATGCGCTCAAGAATCTGAAACGCTACGACTGGCTGATTCTGACGAGCGTTAACGGCGTGAATGCGATGTGGGAGCGCCGAAGAAAATTCCGTCTGACCCGGAAACACTTCAAGCATCTCCAGATCGCCGCCATCGGCCCCGCCACCAAGGGTGCCCTGTTGAAGAGCGGCCTGAAGGTGAAGATGGTTCCGGAAGAATACGTGGCCGAGTCGGTAGTGAAGGGCCTGCGCGACAAGGTGAACGGCAAACGGGTGCTGCTGGTCCGTGCGAAAGTGGCGCGCGATGTGATCCCGGAAGAATTGCGCGCGGCGGGCGCCGAAGTCGACCTCGTGGAGGCCTACGAAACGGTCGTACCGAAGAAATCAGCGGAGAGATTGCGATCCCTGATGAAGAACGCGACGCGGCGTCCTCACATCGTTACGTTTACAAGTTCGTCGACGGCACGCAACTTTGCCAATTTGCTGAGCCCGTCCCATACGCGCTTGCTGAAAAATATGCAGTGTGCGTCGATTGGTCCGGTGACGTCGGCTACGCTCCGCGATCTGGGCTTGACTCCGGCGATCGAAGCGCGCGAATTCACCATGGGCGGCCTGATTCGCGCCATCGTACTGGCCCGCTACGCCACCTTGTCAGCCTGAGTTGAAGGGCTGGTCACTCAGCCGCCGGAGCCGCCACGCCCATTTGGGGGTCGATGCCGTCCAGGTAAGCTTGCAGATGTGCCTTGCCCTCGGGAGGCATCCCGGTAAATTCGATTCCGTTGCCGACGCCTGGATCGCAGGTGCGGACCACAGCCGTGATCGTCACGCGCTCATTATCGAGAAAGAACTCTACCCGCAACACCGTCCCCAACGGCAGGGGCATGATGCTTTCGACGTAGCAGCCGTTGCCGCTTATATCGGTGGCGCTGACCCGCATCGGGGTTTGCACGCGCTCGTCGCGAAGTTCAATGGGAAACGAGATCTTGTGGCGAGGCCACCGGCGTTTGTTCCCGGGAAGCACAGCAATCGTAGATCCCTGCATGGGCAGGTAGGCCTTCCATGGACACTCCTGGTCCGCAAGGAGTTTTATTCCCACCTGATTTTTCTTGATGGAACCGGCGTTCATCACCCACATTACCGTGCAGCGGGTTTTCTTGTCCTCGCACTGCACGCCGATCTGGTCGCCAACCTTTAATTCATTTTCAATTCCCGTCAGCAGCGCGCCCTCAGAACTGATATTTTGCGCGCGCGCATGGTGCGAGAAGGGCTTCCCATCGGCAGTCATCCCCCATACCCGGACGGGCAGGTCTACGGTAACGCGTGGTTCAGGTTGTTGGGCCATAACTTACCCTCGCGACCGACCAGTGCCGATCATACCGCTGACTGTCGTCATTGCGATATTACAAACTAGAGTGCCGTGGCGAACTTTAGACCAGAGACTGGCGACGGCGCGACGACTATGACGGGTTCGTATTGGGGTATTACAAGTCCTACAACAGTGCCCGCCGGATCATCTCCAGAGCCTGCTGGGTCGCGTACCATCGAATCCGTTTGCGGTCGCCAGGAAAGTTGCGCTCCACGACCTGGGTTCCTTCCTCGCCCGCCAGCGCAACATAGACGAGGCCGACTGGTTTCTGTTCGGTGCCGCCGGTCGGACCGGCCACACCGGTGATGCCAATTCCATAACTCGAAACACAGCGGTGCCGGATGCCCTCCGCCAGCGCCTTGGCCACCTCGCGGCTGACCGCGCCGTGCTGTTTAATCATCGTCTTCGGGACGTTAGCGAATTGAGTCTTGAGTTCGTTCGAATAGACGACCGCACCGCCCAGAAAATACCGCGAGCTTCCGCTGAGTGAAGTGATGCGTTGCGCGAGAAGTCCGCCCGTGCAGGACTCGGCGGCCGCCAGCGTCATGCCGCGCATCTGCAGCAGGTAACTGACAATCTGTTCCAAGCTTTCGCCCTTGCGGGAGAAGATGGCATCGCCCATCTCCTCGTCGATCTTTTCGGCGAGCTCTTCGACGCGAGCCTCTGCCTCGTCCTGCGTTTCCTTCCGGCAGCGCAGGTGCAACTGAATCTCGCCCGACCCGGCAAGGATCGTCGTCTGCACATCGGTAAAAGTTTTGTAGATGGGAGCGAGGCGAGCGTCCACCTGCGATTCCGGAAGCAATGCGATCTTGAATTCGCGCAACGCGATGTACTGCCTGGGTACCCGCGCCTGCAGTCGCGAGATACACTCGGCTTTAAACAGCCCTTTCAGTTCCATGGGCGGACCGGGCAGCAGGATCAGGATGCGTTCCTGCCCGTCGTACTTGCCGCTAATCCATTGTCCCGGCGCCGACCCATTCGGATTCGGCAGCACGACGGCACCCGTCAGGACGTCGGCTTGCTTCATGTTGTTGGCCGACATCTTGTATCCGCGCTTGGCAAAACGTTCTTCCAGCTTGACGAGGAGTTCCGGATCGCGCTGGAGCTTGAGATTAAGGGCCTCCGCGACACACTCGCGCGTCAGATCGTCCTCGGTGGGTCCAAGGCCGCCGATCACAATGATGATGTCCGACCGCCGCATCGCCAGTTTGGTGGCTGCCGTCAGGTCGTCGCTGTTGTCGCCCACCACGCACTTGAAACGCACCTCGACTCCCAACTCGTTCAGCTTTTCAGTGAGGTAGAGCGAGTTCGTGTCCTGCCGATAGGGAGTGAGCATCTCCGAGCCCACAGCGATGGTTTCCGCGTTCACGGGGCTAGTGTAAATGAAGGTTCAGCTAAAAACGTGGCTGCTGCTGCGTCATGCAGTGCAACGCGCCGAAACCCCAGATCAGATCGCCGGAATAGATCGGGATGATCTCACTCGCAGGGAACAACTCTGCCAGTGTGTTCAGCGCAACCCGGTCGTTTGGATCGTTGAATACCGGGACCAGCACCGCGCCGTTGGCGATGTAGAAGTTCGCGTAGCTGGCCGGCAGTCGACGTCCTTCGAAGATTACCGGACGCGGCATGGGCAGCTCGACGATCTCAAGCTTGCGGCCGTCGGCAGTGCGGGCGGCTTTCAGGCGGCCCAGGTTTGCGCGGAGGGTGGCGAAGTTCTCGTCGCGATCGTTGTGTTCAATCATGGTCACGACTCGGTCGCGAGCGACGAAGCGGGTGATGTCGTCGACGTGGCCGTGGGTGTCGTCGCCGGCCACGCCGTCGCCTAGCCAGATTACCGATTGCACGCTGAAATAATCTGCAAACATCTGCTCGTAGGCCGTGCGGTCCATCGGCGGATTACGCTCCTGGATCTTCGAGAGCAGGCACTCTTCCGTACTGAGCAGAGTTCCGTGGCCGTTGACGTCGATGGAGCCGCCTTCTAGTACTACGCGATGCTCTCCGGAAAAGGGCTGGATAATTTTCGCGCCTGCCGACTTCGCCATATGGGCGCCAAGTTTGGCGTCGTTCTTGTAATTTGGATACTTCGCCCACGCATTAAACTGGAAATTTAAGGCGAGCAGGCCGGAGTTCTCCTGCGTTTCTTCGGGCTTCAGGAAGATACAGCCCGAGTCGCGCGTCCAGACGCGGTCGGTGCGCCATTGATGCAACACAACGTTGTCGGAGAGAGCGTTGGCTATCTCCAGGACTCCTCGGGCGCGCCGCTCGGATTCGGTACTGTTCACTACCAGGTCGACGCGTTCATGCCGTGCGAGGTTCCGGATGATCTCGGCGTACACCCACTGGATCGGCTCAAACTTGCCCGGCCAGTCGTCGCGGAAATGCGGCCAGGCCAGCCACGTGGATTCATGCGGCTCCCACTCAGCGGGCATGCGGTATCCGGCGGCGCCGGGAAGGGTTGGTTTGCGTGAGCGCATCATTTTCCGTCGATCATGCGGCTCGTAATCGGCGCGTAGGCGTCGATGCGGCGGTCGCGTAGGAACGGCCAGTTGCGGCGGATGTCTTCCAGATGTTTTAGGTCTACTTCACCGAGCAGAATTTCTTCTTTGTCGTGAGACGCTTCCGCCACTACGCGGCCAAAGGGATCGCAGAAAAACGAGCCGCCCCAGAATTCGAGCCCCTTGCCGGGTGCGGAGTTGCCGCGGATGTCCCCGGTTTCAAAACCTACGCGATTCACCACGCCCACATACACGCCATTGGCGATAGCGTGCGCGCGCTGGATCGTACGCCAGGCATCGTGCTGCGCGACTCCAAACTCGGCTTTTTCCGAGGGATGCCATCCGATCGCGGTGGGATAAAAAAGTATGCTGGCGCCCTGCAGCGCCGTCAGGCGTGCGCCTTCGGGATACCACTGGTCCCAGCAGACTAGAGTGCCGAGGCGTCCCGCAGTGGTGTCGAAGGCCTTGAAGCCAAGGTCTCCGGGAGTGAAATAAAATTTTTCGTAGTAGAGCGGATCGTCGGGGATATGCATTTTGCGATACATTCCGCGCAGGGTGCCGTCGGAATCGAATAGGACTGCCGTGTTGTGATACAGGCCAGGTGCGCGTTTTTCGAAGAGCGACGCAACCAGAACGACTTTGTTTGCTCGTGCCGCCGCTGCCAGTTTCTCAGTGCCTGGACCCGGGATTGGTTCCGCGAGATCGAATAACGCGGCGTCTTCACGCTGGCAGAAATACTGCGTCTGAAAGAGTTCGGGCAGGCAGACGACGTGCGCGCCTTTTTTCGCCGCATCGCCGATGCGAGCGAGAGCCTTGGCAAGATTGTCGGCGGGCTCGGGGCCGCAGGACATCTGTACTAACGCTACCGTGAATTTATCTGGCAAACTTTGTTTCCCCGTTTAGTGCGTGAAGACACGGGACGCCGCGTCTCTACTCATATTCCTGGACGTGTCAGGATATCAAAGCTGGCGGCGGGGATGTGAACGCAGGATTACAACCGTCCCCGCGGTTCGCTAACTTCTAGTAAATTACTTGTTCCGAGAAATTCTTTTTTTCTGGGGGTTAGATTCTTGACGAAGAAAAACGATTCCAAGCACAGCCATCATAGCGAAGGCGCAGGCATCGACCGCAAGTTGCACGATCCGGTACAGGATCGTCTCATTCCACTGGAGCCGCTCGATCCCAAGAAGATTCATACCGTCGACGACCTGATCCGCGCCATGGCCAAGACTGCCTTCACCGGACGCCAGCTCGGCGAAGCCGCCGACGTTCTCGAAGCCATGGCTCGTGACAAGGATTGTTTTGTCGTGATGACCCTTGCCGGCGCTATGACGGTGGCCAAACAAGGACTGATCATCGCCGAGCTGATCGATCGCGGGATCGTGAATGCAATCGTCTCGACCGGAGCGCTCATGGCCCACGGGTTAGTCGAAGCCACAGGCCGCGCGCATTTTCGCCATAATCCTGAATTCAGCGACGAGGAACTCTACGAAGCCGGATACAACCGTGTCTACGACACACTTGAGCCCGAACAGAATCTCGACGACGTAGAACGCGTGATGCATGCAGTGTTCTCCGACTGGGATTCCGATGAAATCATGTGCTCCTACAAACTGAACCGGGCGATCGGAAAATATCTTGCCAAGACTGCGAAAGGCCAGCGTGGAATTCTGAAGTCGGCTTATGAGCAGAACGTTCCGGTGTTCGTTCCGGCATTTTCGGATTCCGAACTCGGCCTCGATTACGCACTGACCAACCGCGAACGCGGCAAGCAGGGCAAGCCGCGTTTTCGGTTTGATCCGTTCGAAGACCTGGAATATTTTGCAGCTACTTTGCTTGCACAGAAGAGGCTGGGAATTTTCACGATCGGAGGAGGTGTGCCGCGGAACTGGTCGCAGCAATTCGGCCCGTTCATCGAGCTACGGCATCGCCGGGGCGGGGAAGACCTGCCATTGAAGCGCTATCACTATGGGCTGCGTATTTGTCCGGAGCCGGTGCATTGGGGAGGGCTGTCAGGCAGCCCTTATAGCGAAGCGATTTCGTGGGGCAAATTCGTGCCGCCGTCCGAGGGAGGAAAGTTCGGCGAAGTGTTCGTCGACGCTACCGTCGGCCTGCCGATGATCGTGACCGCCGTCCTCGAGCGGCTGGGCAAAGGATCGAAGTCGAAGCCTACTGTTCGAAAGAAGTAGTTCTAGCTGGCGCGCTTGAAGTACTGGACGGCCTTCTCGTGCTTTTCTGCGGCAGGACGACTGTCAAACGTGCCCAGATTGCGGCGCTTGCCCGTCTTTGGGTCTTTCTTTCTCGAATAAAGCCGGAACTTTCCAGAGGTCAGTTTGCGGATCATCTGTGCCGTCCTTTCTAACTCCGCAATAAAGACGCGCGGAGTAGGAAACGGGTTGCATGAAAGAAGGGGAGCCGACTGGCTCCCCCGGAAGGTGTTTCGATTGAACCGCGCGACGACTAGAATGTCAGTTTGACCCCCAGTTGCACGGACCGTCTCTCGGCCGCAACTCCAGAAGCGTTGATCCCCGGAGGCACACCCCGGTTGGCCGTAATAATGCCGTCCGCCGTGGTCACGCCGGTTCCATGGTCGTCAGTGAGTACGTTGGTCCCAGCGTTACCGAACAGATTGGAGTGGTTGAAAATGTTCAGGGCTTCGATGTGCACTTCGAGCCCAGCCTTTTCTCCGAGCGTGAACCGCTTTGCCAGCGCCGCGTCATAAGCCCACAGACCGGGTAGGCGGAAGAGGTTCCGGCCCGCAAGCGATTTCGGGTTCAAGACGTAAAGATTCGCCGTGCAGGCCAGGTTTGCAGGATCGTTTTGATCTCCAATTCCCGTTTGTTGCTCACAGAATCCCGCTTGCGAAGTGAAAACGCCTGTGAGGTCGTATAGAGCGAACGTGTTGGGAGCGCCCGTTGGCGTTCTGGTTTGTTTTGGAATTGCTCCGGTTAGGACCGGGTAGCAGAAGTTCGTCGCACTCAGGCTGCACTGGGAAGTGCCGCCCAGGTCGTACACCGACATCGTTCCGCCCGTTTGAGCCGAGTAGATTCCGCTGAAACTCCAACCGGCCAGTACTTGCTTGCCGATACCTGACATATTCTTTCCGAACGGAAGTTCGTAGGTATAGGAGAGTACGTAACGGTTGCGGATGTCGTTCGATGACGGCGCATAGTCCAACCCGGGATTGAACGGGTCTTTGAAGCCGAACTGCCCGAAAATTCCATCGAACAGACTGTCGCCGAAGAAACTGCTGCTGTTGTCCTTCCAGTTCGCATACGTGTAGGACGTGTTGAGGGTCAGGCCGTGAATCGACCGGGTCTTCAACTCAAAGCTCACCGCGTTATAACGCGAGAACCCTTCGTTGCCGCGCCGGTTTGTGCCACTCACGCCTGTCTGGTTCAAGCGCGAAGTACGGCCAGCCGCTGCATTGCAGGTGGCGTTGATGTCTGGAGCAAGCAGGCAGGAGCCGCGCTGGTTGAGATTGTTCAGAGAATACAGCTTGTCTCCCTTGCTGGCCTTGTAGAACACGGACGCGATCAATCCCTTGTGGAGAATGTCGTGTTCCACGCCTACATTCCATTCTTGACTGTAGGCCGTAACCATGTCCCGCTGCAGCATGCGGGCGGAGCCGGTTAGAGTAAACGCCCCGGGACCGAGTAGATTGGTGAGCAGGTTGTACGAATTGGCGTCAACCGCGCCTACTCCTGCAACGACCGCTGTGTTGTTGTTCGGCGCGTTCTGCACGACATTGAACAACGCGTTGCCGAAGTTCTTGTCATAGAACAAGCCGTACCCGCCGCGTATCGAAGTACCGCCGTTACCAAATACATCCCAGGCGAATCCGAGGCGCGGGCCGAAGTTATTCCAGTCCTGGTTGAAGAAGTTGTTGGTTCGCGAAAAACGCCCGTCCCGAATCTGCTCGTAGATTGTTTTTGAAGGATCCAGCGATTTTGGACTGCCGACTGCGTCAAAGTAGAAGTTGGCGTCCAGAGAGCGTTCTTTGTCAGGACTGTGGAGCACGCCGAAATATTCCCAGCGCATACCCAGAGTCAACGTGAAGCGCGGCGTGAGACGGACCGCGTCTTCGCCGTAGAGAGAAACTTCGTTGTACCTGTAGTGACGTCCGAAGTCCGGAGCGGTCAGCGCCCCGTCGATGGAGGGGTCGTAGATGTCTCCCGGAACGTGGCCCTTAGGATCGATCGCAAGGAAATAAGTGCCATCGAACTGACCGTCCAGCACGCTCTGCGGTGCCGAGAACGCGCCGGTGCCCCCTTCGAAAGCTGCAAACACGTGATTATCCCGCAGATGGGCAAAGCCCGCGCCCCATTTGAAAGTGTGTTTGCCCTTCGACAGGGTGAAGCCAGTGCTGCCGGAAATCGTATTCTGTGGTCCGCCGGCACGAAGGCTGGCGAATTGGCAAAGGTTCGGAAGATATCCGGGGAAAGCAAAAGGATTTCCGTCAGGACTGCCATTCAAGGCGGGAACCTGCAAACAGGGAACCTTGGGATCTCCGACTCCATCTGGATTTTCGGGCTCGGTTCGCAGGAAATTCAGGCGCGTCTCGCTGACCATGTTCGGCGAGAAGGTGTGCGTCAGCGTCGCGCCATAGTTCCAGCTGGTGAACGTGCGATCGCTCCGGTACGCTGGCCACGGAGAGTCCGACGCCGCCACCGCGCTCGCGCCGAGTGGATTCTTGATGTCGGTGAAGGCAAAGCGTAATGACAGACGAGTTGCCGTGGTGAAATTGTGGTCTACCTTGCCGACCGAGTTCCACGTGTTTCCACCTGTACCGCCCCCCGCGTCAATCGGTGGCCGGGTGGTGGTCTCGCAGAACAGCGGGGTGTCCCCGGGAATAACCAGACCTGTGTTTGGGTTGGTCAGCGGCGTTCCCGGGTCTCCGCCCTGGCTCACGTTGAAAGCATCCGCCGAAACGCAGCGGTTGGGATTGCTGGCGGGCAATGGTCCGCCAGCCGCGACGTAGGCCGCCATGTTGGGTGCGACGTTATCAACAAATTGTTGAGTGGGCACCCACCAGAGTGCAATTCCAGAGGAACGTACACGCACACCCTCGAGCGCCGCATAGAAGAAAGTCTTGTCCTTAATGATCGGTCCGCCGCCGGTGAAGGTGAAATCGTTGCGCACGAAGTTCGGTTTAGAGATGCCCAGCGTCTTGTTCTGCACCGTGTTTGCGGTTAGCAAAGCTCCGCGATAATACTCTGATCCGGAACCGTGAAACGCGTTGCTCCCGGACTTCGTGATCACGTTCGTGACCACGGCGCTCCGCCCAAACTCGGCCGTCATATTGTTCGACTGCACTTTGAATTCTTCAACGCTGTCGTTCGGAACTAACGCCGATGGTCCGGTGATAAAGGTTTCGTTATTTTCGCCGCCGTCCAGCAGGTAGCTGACCGAAGACGTGCGCTGCCCCGCCACCGCGAAGCCCTGACCGCGGGCGTCTCCCGTTCCTGATGCGGTATCAGTCGCCCCGGCCGCGAGACCAATCAGTGCATAGGGGTTTTTCGTGAGCAGCGGGAGATCCTGTATTTGTGCGCTGGTAATGGTGTGAGCAACATCGCCGCTTGTGGTGTTTACCTGTACCTGCGAAGCCTCCACAGTTAGCACTTCGGAGGCGCTGCCGACTTGCATTTCAAAATCTGCGGTGATGCGATCGGCCACATTGACCACGATGGACTTCTCAATGCCAACAAAGCCGTCTTTTTGTATGGTGAGCTTGTACTTGCCCGGAGAAACGCTGGCAAATGTGTAGTTCCCTTCAGAACCACTCTTCGCTCCCCGCTTGGTTTGCTGGTCTACACTGATGAGGGTCACGGTCGCATTGGCGACCAGCGCACCGGTTTTGTCTACGATTCGACCGTAGATGGTGCCAAACTGCGTTTGTGCGAAGGCTGTGCTCGCGCACAACAACAGAAGTATCGTGCCCAGCCGCCACCTGGAATAACGGACTCTCTCCATAACATTCTCCTTTTGATTGACATCGCGCCGATCCTGTTTTTGTCAGGGACCAGCGTGCGGGCCGCGAATCGGCTATCTACTCAAGAGGCAAAAGGAGGGCCATCAGACAACTTGCCGCAGACACGGGAGTTTTTGTGGGCACTCACTTCGGAGGGAAACGGAAAACCATAGGACAGTTCGCGATGTTTTACGGAATTGCGGAGTCACTAGACAATGAAGAATGTTTCGATAATGCAGGGCGGTCTCAACAAAGATGGGATGACACTACATTGACAGTGGACGGAATAAGGGGCCCTTCTTGGGATGACAAGTGCGTTCCCGAAAATCACTGAGCGGCGATGGCAGGTTGTCGGTTGCTAAACACGCATCAATTCGGTGAGATCATGAGAACAGTATGGTGCCGGGCTGTTATTGATAAATCACGATCACTCCGGGGCGGACGTTGTTCAGGTTTGATGTCAGGAGCATCATGTAGAAATAGGTGGCGTCGGCGCCGCCGTTCACGTTGAAGAAATCCGTTTTGCTCTCAAACGCAATACCCGTCCGGGCATCGCTTGAGCAAGCGCCGGATACGTTAGCGAATGTGACATCGAAAACGTTGCTGGACTTCTCCTGTGCGAGCGTCCCAGAGAGATTGCAGCCGAAATTGTCCCCTCCGGTAAAGGTTCCGTCCGGTGCGAAGGTGAGGAGCAATGTATTCACGAAGCCAATCTCATTGCCGTGCAGCGTGCCCGAAAGAGCCACGGGAGCGCCGCTTAAGGCCGAATAAGGACTAATGGAAAAAGTGCCCGAGGAGGTTGTGCTGCTCGCAAACGTACCCGTAATGGAAGTGGCGGAGTTCACCTTGCCCTGCGCCGTGTCGGTCTCGACTGGGGTGCCATTGGGGAAGAATGTGGGATTGACGGCATAAGCGGTCAGGTTCCCGGAAAAAGAGCTTGCGCCAGTGATGGTCGGCAGAACCACGATATTTCCGGAGGTGTCGAGAAATGCGCCCAGGCCAGCCGAATTGATTGCCCCGAAGCCGGTCGCGGTGGCGCCAACATCAAAATTGAAATTGACCTGCCAACTCCCCACAACATTGAATGGACCGCCGCTGCCGGAATTGGAAGAGCCCCCGCAGCTGATTGTCATCGCACAAAGCAATAGGAGTAACACGTCGGACAATGACCAAACAAAACTTCGCAGCATGAGGGCGCTCTCCTTATTGCGTAGAGTGCTGTCCCGAGTCGAACAGGGGCTCATAAGGATGTTCAACACCGGCAGATCGTCCTCCACATTTCGATGAACGGCACAGAGACGACAAGGAAGCCCATCGCACCGGCGGCTTAGTCGAAGATCAATACCGCCGACGCAATTACCGTCGTCCACAGCCCGCGCTTGTCACCCACTGCGGATTGCGTCACATTTGCCGTACGGACGATCTTGTTCGAGATCCGATAAATCTCTTTCTTCTCGTCCCACGACCGGTCGGAATCGAACTCGACGTTGAGCGTCGTCGCCAGCATTTCGGCGGCGAGTTCTTCGGCGTAGTCTCCGGCGGAGTCTTCGGTTTCGCCGAAGGAGTGGTGCTCGCTCAGGTAGCCGTAGGTGTTGCGGTCAGCTGGAATTGCGACGCCGATGGAGGAAGCGAGCAGGCGATGCGGTTCGTGCGTGGAATTTTCTGCGACGACCGCGAACACAACTTCGCCCGGATGCAGAAATTTCAGTCCCTGAGAACGAGCGATTAATTTGCAGTTGGGTGGAAAGATCGAAGAGACACGCACCAGATTTTGCGCGGCAATGCCGGCATCACGCAGGGCGAGCTCAAAAGACGTCAGCCGCTCACGGTGCTTTCCCACACCTTTGGTGAAAAAGATCCGCTTGGGGACCATGTCTTTGCCCAATTCATTTTCCTCCAGGAAGTCAATTTGACTTGAGAAAGTCGAATCTAACACAGTGATTTGTGAAGTTTGGATGAAAATGAGTCGAAAAATGAAAAGAATTTCCCCGCGGAACGGCTAGTACGTTTTCGGCGCTGAACTAGAACGAACTCAATCCTGTAAGCAAACAGAAAAAGCCGCGAACTGATCGCGGCTTCTTCACGAAACGAGTGTGATTTCAGGCGGCTTCTTTGATCACCAGGGAGCGCGATTCACTCTTCGAACTGCCATCGAGCACGCGCATTTCCTTCCAGTCATAATCGAATTCCTTGCCACAGTCGAGACACACGACATAGGTACCCAGTCGAGCCCCCGGCTTGTTGCGGCGAGACCCAGCACGAGCTGTCATCGGAAAACTGTAGCGGGAATGCCAGCAGCCGAACATCGCGTCCATCATCCTGGAAAACATTGTTGCCTCCCCACCACGGGGTGCCGTGGGCGCTGGTTTGCGCGCCACAGCTGGTTCCTTCCCTTAATACTTTAGATTCCAATGGAGGGGAAAAGGTTCGTTAGAAGACCGGCGGAACCTGGTCGGTACACATAGACGGCCTGAAATCATAGGCTTGGCCGCCGCACCGGAAAAATTATGTGCTGGTTGGGCCCGATTTCTTGCTTGCCACGCACTTCGTCATGATGGCGTTCCGCAACCGCCCACGAAGATCGTCGGGCAACGGATACAGTTCCGAGTCCCGATAGATCTCGATCGTCTTTTTGGTGGTATCGCAGACGACGTAGCAGTTGTGGCACCAGGCCAAGTGGTCTTCCAGATCCGACTTAGTGCGATCATCAATCGCGCCGTCGAGGTAGTTGGTTAGTTCCTTCAGGAATTCAGTACACTTCACTGGTCGCCGTCTCCGCTCGCCCGTTTCTGGAAGAACCGGCTGAGCCTCTCGCGCAACTGCAGGCGTGCCCGCAGCAGCCGCGATTTCACCGCCGGAATACTCAGTTCCAAAGCCTGCGCCGTTTCTTCCGTTGATAAACCCTCCACATCCCGGAGTACGAACACCGTTCGAAACCCCGGCGGCAGTCCCTGGATCGTGCGAGTCAGGATTTCCCGCAATTCCGCCTGGTTGTACATCTGTTCCGGATTGGGGCTCCAATCCGCAACCTCGCGCGGAACCGAGTCATCCTCGGTCTTGATTTCTTCATCCAGGGAAACCGTGCGCTCTGGTTTCCTCCGGCGCAACTTCATCAGTGCTTCGTTAACCGCAATCCGAACCAGCCAGGTGTAGAACTTGGACTGCTCCTGGAACTGCTGCAGATTGCCATACGCCTTCAAGAACGCGTCCTGCACTACATCTTCCGCGTCCTCGCGATTCTGCGTAATGTGTTGAGCGATCCGGAAAACATTGCGATCGTAGCGCCGGACGAGTTCCTCGAACGCTTTATCGTCGCCTTGCTTTGCCGCCCGTACCAGTGTCAGTTCTTCACTGAGGGGCTCGCTTACATTGGGTTGGATGGCACTCATTCGTAACTCGATGCAGTTTTTAGCGGCTGCGCAGCGCAGCGACTGAGTGCTATTGTACCGTCTAAGAGGAATCTGCGGGGGCGGGTACCGGCTTCAGTCCTATCATCAGTTGACAGTGGTGGTTCCGGCCGAACGGCAGTAACCTCGGAACACGTACTATGGTGTCCGGAAAACACCCGCAAGTGGCTTATAATCAGAGGATAGAAGGTAACTTCGAAGGCCCTCATAAATCTCAGCCGGAGCGTAGATGACGGACCGCAGTTGGATCGAACCGATCGTGGAACGGGTGGTGACCCAGGTCCTGGAAAGCCACACGGCCCAGCTCCGCACGGAAATCGTCCAGCGGGTGATGGAAGAAATCGCTGCACAACCGGCCCCCGAGCCCCCAGCGCCTGCCGGAGCGAACACCGCCGAACTGGCGCGTGCCGTCGCCGAAATTCAACTCGGATCATCCCAGAAGGAAATTCTCAAGGCCCTGCTCGATAGCTGCGGCCACTATGCCGCTCGCGTCGCCCTGTTTGTCGTCAAGGGCAGCAACGCAACGGGATGGCAAGGCCGTGGTTTCAACAACAACGATGGAGTGAAGGACTTCACGCTCGACGCGCATGCCGAGGCGGTGATGCAAGCCATCGGAGACCGCGCTCCTGTCTCGGCCCCGGCTTCCGAGTTCGATGCCCGCTTCATCCAGGATTTTGGCGCGCCTGCTAGCGGCGAAGGGCGTCTGCTGCCGTTAGTCCTCAAAGATAAAGTTGCGGCGCTGGTCTATGCCGATTGCGGCTCCGAGAGCGCGGGAAAATTGGACGCTGGTTCGCTGGAGTTGCTCGTCCTCTCGACCAGTGCCTGGCTGGAAGTGAATTCGCTCCGCAAGCTGGCCCACAAAGAGCCATCAGCAGACCGCAGCGAGAACCGTCCCGCGGCCGTTGCCGAAGCGGCGCCGCCGTTTAACGATCCATTTGCGTCGCATGCTCCTACCCACGCCATGGCTGCCGCTGCTGCGATGGCTAATACCCCGGCCGCCGTCATGAGTGCCGTAGCTGAAGCGGAGCCGGCAGTGATGGAAACTGTGGTCGAAGAATTGGCGCCGGCTACCGAGGTTGCGACGGAGGTTCCCGCGTCTGCTCCGGCCATGTCTCCCGAAGATCAGGACGTGCATCGTAAAGCTCAGCGTTTTGCCCGATTGCTGGTGGACGAAGTGAAACTTTACAATCAAGCCAAGGTCGCCGAAGGCCGAAAGCACAAAGATCTTTACGACCGCCTGAAAGAGGCAATCGAAAAGAGCCGCGGCACGTACCAGAAACGTTACGGCAACACAGTTGCAGCTTCCGGGGATTACTTTCAACATGAACTGGTACGAAGTCTCGCCGAAGACGATGTCTCCATTATGGGAGCGAATTTCCGGCATTAGGTAGGGTTCCATTGCGTAGTTTGTTGGCCAGGCTGGTCGCGGTTTCTCTTCTTCTTTCCATAATCTTGCCCGACGCAGGCGTGGCGCAGAGCACCTCCTCCGCGCACAAGACCACTTCTGCCACGGCCGGGAAAAAATCCACCACCACAAAAAAAACTACCAAGCGTCACAAAGAAGCTTCTCCTCGCGTGCGGCGGGTAAAACAGGCTTTCGTCGCCTCTGCCAGTCTGCGTCCGATGGCGCAGCAACTTTTGCAGGACCGCACTCCCCCAGCCTACTCCGGGGTGGAAGCCTACGCGCGCAAGCACGCCAAAGAAGACGCCGGAGCGCTTGCCTGGCTGGTCGTCGGATACGCACACACGCTCGATCATGATTACGCTAAAGCCATCGATCCGCTGAGCCGCTCGAAGTCCGGCGCGAGCGAACTCGGCGATTACGTCGCGTACTACCTCGGCGACGCCTACCTCGAAACAGGACACACCGCCGAAGCACTCTCCACGGTGACCGACTTCACTAAGAATTTTCCGGATTCACTGCTGACCCGGGATGTGGATCTGCTCCATGCGACCGCGCTGCTGAAAGAGAACCGCGCCCAGGAAGCCGCGACCCTGTTGGAGAAAGACCGCGTACCCGTCCGCAGCGACATTGAACTCGCGATCGGCCGCGCCTATGCAGCGCTCGACCAGAACGACAAAGCGTCCGCCGCGTTTCGCAACGTCTACTACAACATGCCCGTCAGCACCGAAAGCGATGCCGCCGGAGCCGAGTTACGCAAGCTGAAGATCTCTGGCACTCTCGCCGAGCGCCGGACCCGCGCCGATCTTCTTTTCAAAGCGCGCCGCTACAGTGACGCCGCGAATGAATACCGTGAGCTGCTCGATGAAGTCGCCGCTGCCGATCGTCCGGCGGTGCAACTCGCCCTGGCGACCTCGCTCGAGAAGACCGACCGCAATCGCGACGCCCGCCAGATCCTGACCGCGATGGGTCCGCAGACGGGCGATGCCGAAGCGCAGCGCCTGTTTCTCATCAACGAAAGCGCCCGCTCCAGCAACGATGACGACGACGTCCAGCGCACTCTCGCGCAACTGCGCCAGTTCGGGCCAACCAGCCCGTGGCTGGAACAGGCGCTGCTCTCAGCTGCGAACATGTACCTGTTGAAGCGGGACTACGATCACGCGATCGATCACTTTCGCGAACTCCAGCAGCGCTTTCCAACCGGATCGCGCGCCAGCTATGCGCACTGGAAAACGGCGTGGCTGAGTTTCCGCCAGGGACGCTCCGAAGACGCTCGCAAAGGATTCGAAGACCAGATCGCTCTCTATCCCGACTCGAACGAAGTCCCGGCCGCTTTGTACTGGCGCGCGCGTATGGCCGAAGAAGCCGGCGATGCTGCGATGGCAAGAGCGTTCTATCAGAAACTATCGTCGCGCTTTCTCAACTACTACTACGCCGAACTGGGCCGCCAGCGGATGAAGAGCCTGCCTGCGGCCACGCCCGATGTGTCGAATCACTACGCGCTGCTCGATCGCGTCCCGCCACTTTCACTGAAAGACAAAGTCGCGGACAGCGAACCTCCCGAGGACAACTTGCGCCTCCAGCGGGCGCGGTTGCTTTCGAACGGCGCGCTGGCCGACCTTGCGGTGCGTGAATTGCAGGCGGCAGCGCTCGAAGACGGCGGCTCATGGGCACTTTCGGAAACCGTAAAGATCTATCAGGATGGCGGCCAATACAACCGCGCGATTCAAACCCTGAAACGCGCCAAGCCCAACTATTTCGCCGTCGACGTGCAGGAGTTGCCGCGCGCCTATTGGGACGGCCTGTTTCCCAAGCCCTACTGGACAGACCTCCGCAAATATTCGCAGGTGAACGGACTCGATCCTTACCTGGTCGCCTCGCTAATCAGGCAGGAGTCGGAATTCAATCCGATGGCGGTATCGCGCGCCAATGCCGTGGGCCTCATGCAACTGCTGCCCAGTGTCGGAAAACACGTTGCGAAGGAGATCAAGCTGAAGGGCTACAACTCCAGCCAACTCTATACTCCGGCTGTGAACATGCAGTTAGGCACACGCTATTTCAAATCCATGGTCGACAAGTACGGCGGGCAACTCGAATACGCCCTCGCGGCCTATAACGCTGGCACTGACCGCGTTGGAGACTGGCTCGAACAGGGCCACTATCGCGACCCGCAGGAATTTGTGGAATCGATCCCCTTCACTGAGACGCGCGAATATGTGCAGGCGATCCTGCGGAACGAGACGTTGTATCAGCGGTTGTACGGGACGCCGTAGCAGGTACTCGGAGCCTACTCAGTCACCGAAGGTCGGAGACGGGCGCAGTCGGGGCGCCAGCGCCATCCAGCAGTGGGCGACTGCAGATTCCAGTCCACTTCCCGCCAGAATCATCAACAGCGCGGATGCTGGAATCATATATCGGACGATCGATAGCGCCACAAATGTAGTCATCGTCCAGTAGTAGAGCGTCAGCGCGCCGGCGACCAATAGAAAATTTCGCGTGCCCGTTCCGTGGATCCACGCCAGCCTGGCGCCGAACAGCACCAGTGGCAGATAAAGAAGCTGGATCAGCGCGATCCACTTTTCGTGAGTATGAGAATCGTTGCCATACCAGCTCCGCACGGCCTTGATCAGGAAAAGGTGGGCGACGCTTGCTGGTCGTTCCCGCGCTTCTCCGATCACGAACCGGACCGCACTGCTGGCGTTGGTAAGCTGACGGCCGTGCTGGGCGACATCGCGGGCGACGGAGCTCACATCGGCCGGCAGCGGGATTTCGCTTTTCGTGTGGCGGACCAGTCCGAAACTCAATCCGTCAACCATCGCCGCGGGCCCGTCCGTCGACAGAGGGATCCATCGTCCAGTCGCTCGCCGCGCCCAGATCTCCCACGGCGAGATCACCATCACGTACATGACAACGACGCAAGCAGAGAAGAGGACACGCTTCCGCCAGGGGCACGGGACGCTGCACAGCCAGGCAAGAACCGCGAACACAACCGGTAGCGCAATCGCAAATGGCTTCACCAGGGAGCTCAGGCCAAGACTTGCCCCTAGTAATCCCCCGTAGAGGAACGCATGGCTTCCGCGTTTCGCCCAGCGCAAAAAAAGAAATACACACAACAGGAGCAATACACAGAACGCATTCATGCCCGACGGTTGTCTCGTCAACCAAAGTTGAAGAGGGTAGGTTGACCAGAGCAGGGACGCCAGCAGGGCAACTCGAGAAGGAAAGATCGCAAACGTGATGGCTGCAACCAACACCGAGCCTGCGACTACAAAAAGGCCCTGAAGAATTCGGGTAACGGAAGCAACACTGACGCTGAGTTTCTGAGCAGTCCAGAACGTCGCTCCATATAGCAGGGGAATGCCAGGGGGGTACCTGACGGCAGGCTTGCCGGACGGCAACGAAAGTCCCTTGCCATTTGCCAGCCGTTGAGCCACGGGTCCGTAGTATGTTCGGAAATCTGCGCTGCGCCCGGCCTCCCAGGGCGCCGGCAGAAAGCGGATGAAAATGATGTGCGCCGAGACCGCCGTCAGCGCGCAGAGAGTCAGCAACACTACCGATCGGCGCGGATTAGGGCACGCTTTCAGCCACGCGAGCGACGCTGACAAATACTTCTTCATCGCGATTGCCGCTTTCTGCTCATAATCCGGACCGTATAAACTTCTGGATGAACCATTACCCACCGGGACGACTGCCCGTTTTCGCCGCTTCATAAGGTTTCGGCTAAATAAAAACTTGCAAAAAGACGAGCGGAGTAGCGCGAAGCGTGGCAGGCACCGTAGCACTCCCTCGCGAGTTACTCAAGAGAAGACCGACTTTTTTTCACAATCGCAATGTGCGGGGTGACAGAGCGGCAGGTCTCCTGCACACAACTTGTATTTTTGTTTCGCAAGAGTGCAATCGAGTGCAGTGTGGGGGCGGTTCCGCGGGTGAACGATTATGCCGTCTTTTGGCCCGCCGGCTTGGTAAACAGAATCTCAAACACCAGCAGTGCCGCGCCGACGACGATCGCGCTGTCGGCACAATTGAACGCGGGCCACTGATATTGCCCGATGTAGAAGAGCAGGAAGTCCACCACGTGTCCACTGGCGACGCGGTCCCACAGATTGCCGATGGCCCCGCCCAGTATCAGGGAAAGACCGACGCCGGTGGTGGTCAGGCTGTGGCTGTTCTTCCAGAGCAGCGCCGAGACGATCAGCAGCGCCACCAGCGAAAACACAATCAGCAACCCGACCTTCCATTCCGAAGGGGAGTCCGCGAAGAGGCCGAACGCTGCGCCCCGATTTTCGGTGTGGATGATCCGGAAGAAGCCGGGGATGACCTGAATGCTGTCATGCATCGAGAGCTTCCGCGCGATCGTCAATTTGGTAACCCGATCGAGAGCGATCACGAGGATGGCGATTAGAAAATGATATTTACGCATGAACAAAAGCTTCTTCTCTTTTGACGAGGTCTCTTGCAGCGCCAGGAAAGCCGATCCTTCGCTTCGCTCAAGGTGACAGATCTTGAGGGGAATACGTTCACTCCGCTCCAATTTCCTTCAGCACGGCGGCGCACCTCTCGCACACGGTCGGAAATTTCCGGTCTTCGCCGGCGCGCGTCGAGTAATTCCAGCAGCGCTCGCACTTTGCGCCGTCGGCTTTTTTCACTTCGACATGCACTCCAGTGCTGCCGTTGCCCGAACCCTGCGTCAAAGTTACAGCCGACACGATGAACACGTAGCGGAGTTTCGCCTCGTACCGTTTCAGGAGCGAATACATGGGCTCGGCCGCGGTCAAACTGACCTGCGCTTCGAGTCCTGTGCCGATTAGTTTCTGGTTGCGCGCTTCTTCAAGCGACTTCAGCACCTCGTCACGCACGGACCGCAATGTAACCCAGTCTTTGTCTTGCTGCTCGTCGCGTTCGACCGTGCCGGCGCCAAGAATGTCCGCAGTGGCCGGAAACATCGCCAGATGCACACTATCTTCTCGACTCGCCGACTTAGGCAAATGCTCCCAGACCTCCTCCGACATGAACGTCAGGATCGGTGCGAGCAAACGGACCAGCGCCTCACCGATTCGCCATGTCGCCGTTTGGGCCGAACGCCGCGCAACCGACTTCGGCGCCGAGGTATAAAAGCGGTCTTTGAGCACATCGAAGTAGAACGCGCTCAAGTCCACGATGCAGAAGTGATTCACGCGGTGATAGATCTTGTGGAAAGCAAACTCGTCGTACCATTTGCTAAGATCGTCGGCAAACGCGCACGTCTGCCGCAGCATGTACTGATCGAGCGCCTCCATCCGATCAAACGGAACCAGATCTTTCGCTGGATCGAAATCGTAAAGATTGCTCAGGATGTAGCGGAACGTGTTGCGAATCTTCTTGTAGTTCTCGCCCACGCGCTGCATCAGCGCTTCAGAACCGACCACGTCTTCGCGGAAGTCGACCGACGCGGTCCAGAGTCGAACGATCTCTCCGCCCAGGCGGTTCGCGATATCGACCGGATCGACGTCATTGCCACGCGACTTCGACATCGCCTGGCCTTTTTCGTCGAGCGTCCAGCCGGGCGTAACCACGCCTTTGTAGGGCGGCGTTGCATGAGTGCCCATTGCACATAGCAGGGAAGACTGAAACCATCCGCGATACTGGTCGCCGCCCTCGAGGTATAGGTCCGATGGCCACGGATTCTTTGGATCGGCGGCCACCAGGGCCAGATAACTCGCGCCCGATTCCAGCCACACGTCGAAGATATCCGTTTCCTTTTCGAACTTGGTGCCGCTGCAATGCGGACACTTCGTTCCCGCCGGGACAATCGCGTCAGGCTCGGAAGTAAACCACGCATCGGCGCCGGCCCGCGCGAATAGTTCAACAACCTTGCGATTCACTGCGTGGTCATTGAGCGGCTTGCCGCAGGACTCGCACAGGAACACGGCGATCGGCACGCCCCAGACGCGCTGCCGTGAGATACACCAATCGGGCCGCGTCTGGATCATGTTGGAAAGACGTTCTTCGCCCCACGCCGGATCCCACTTCACGTGCTTGATTTCTTCGAGAGTGCGCGTGCGAAGAGTGTCATGTTTCCCCTGGCCGCTTGGCATGGGCGTTTCCATCGAGATGAACCACTGTTCAGTCGCGCGAAAGATCACAGGATTGTGGCAACGCCAGCAATGCGGATACGAATGTTCCGTCTTTTCCGAGTGCAGCAACGCGCCCCGGCTCTTGACGAGTTCCATGATCGGGGCGTTCGCATCCCAGACGCGCTTACCCGTGTACTCCGGCAATCCGTTACGGAGGATGCCTTTCTCGTCGACGTTACTAGTCGCGTCGAGTCCGTATTTCACGCCCGTGATGAAATCCTCGGCACCGTGCGACGGTGCCGTGTGAACCACACCCGTGCCGGTGTCCATGGTGACGTAATCTGCCAGTACACCGAGGACCTTGCGATCGAGGAATGGATGCTGAAAGTTAAGGCGTTCCATTCTCCGTCCGGGGAAATGGGCCAGTTCGCGAGCATCGGACAGACCGCATTTCTCCGCTACATCTTTCGCCAGTTTCGAGGCCACAATGTAGACCTCGCCGCCCGATTCCAGCGCTACATATTCTTCATGCGGATGAAATGCTACCGCCATCGAGGCCGGAAGCGTCCATGGAGTCGTTGTCCAGATGATGGTCGATGCTTTCTTTCCAGCCAGAGCCGCGTCTATCGTTGCGGGATCGTCGAGCAGGGCGTACTTCACCCAAACGGTCGGGCTGGTGTGGTTCTCGTATTCGACTTCGGCTTCTGCGAGCGCGGTTTCGTCGTGCATGCACCAGTAGACGGCTCGCAGGCCCTTGTAGACGAATCCGTTTTCATAGAACGAAAAGAATGTTTCCAGCACCACCGACTCGTACTGCGGATTCATGGTGGCGTAGGGATCGTCGAAACGTCCGAAAACGCCGATGCGCTTGAATTGCTGGCGTTGGAGGTCGAGATATTTTTGGGCGTACTTGCGACACTCCGCGCGGACGTCGGTCGGTCGCATCTGGAGCTTCTTGCCGCCCAGTTCTTTGTCGACTTTGATTTCGATCGGCAGGCCGTGGCAGTCCCATCCGGGAACGTAGGGCGCGTCCATGCCGGACATGGTCTTAGACTTTACGATGAAGTCCTTGAGGCACTTATTCATGGCGGTGCCGAGGTGGATCGGGCCGCTGGTGTATGGAGGACCATCGTGCAAAAGGTAGACGGGCGCCCCCTTACGAGCCTGGCGCACGCGCTCGTAGATCGCCATCTGTTCCCAACGGGCCAGCATCTTAGGCTCGTTGACCGGCAAATTCGCCTTCATGGAGAAGGCGGTTTTGGGCAGGTTGAGAGTGGATTTAAGCTCCGTCGGCACTAGCTGGGTTCTCCCAAATGACTGAATCTTTTCATTATAGGGAGCGCAGCCGGACACGTCTATTGGAGAGGCCGACGGGTGACTGGTGTGCAAAAAGTACTGTATCGGTTTGAGAAAAAGCGTGTACAATTTTTGTCACAGGGAGCCTTTCACGCATCTAAAGTTGAGAACGAAACGCTTTGCCATAGAAGATGCTCCAGGGACGAGCGTTTAGATTCGGGTCATGTCGCACGGAACATGTGGTGCGATAGACATTTCCCCGGCAGTGACGTTGGGGCGACTTCCTCGGAACATATGGCCGACAACGAAATCCCGCGGAATCTGCAGGAGCAGGCGAGTTCGATGCCTCCCGAGCCGACGCTCAACCTGCTGCTGAAGGACGACGAGTTAGATCAACCGCTTTACAAGCACCTTTTTCGCGGGCTGGACGAATTCCTGTTCCCCAAGAAACTGCCGCCTCTGGTGCTGACTTCCAAACCGGTCCCGGTGCGGGACATCTGGGGTTTTTACAACTACAAGAGCCGGGGCGCATTTGGATCGACTCTGGTACACGTCATCGCGGTAGCAATCATTATCGGCGTCGCTTGGTGGGGTCGCAGGGTTGTCGAGCAGATCAAGCCCAACCAGACCATCGAACTGATAGCACCGGATAGTATTCCCGCTCTCCAGCCCTCGAAAACCTTGTCGGGTGGCGGCGGTGGCGGTGGTGATCGCGACAAGCTGTTGGCATCCAAGGGGCGCCTGCCGAAGAAGTCGATGGACCAGTTCACTCCGCCCACGGTAGTGGTTCGCAACGAACATCCGCTTTTGCCAAAGGAAGCCACCATCGTCATTCCGCCCGAAGTGAAGCTCGCCCAGTTGGCGATGCCGAACCTGGGTGATCCGCTATCGCACGTACCCGGACCGCCGTCGAACGGCGTGGGATCGGGTGCCGGCATTGGATCTGGGTCGGGAGGCGGCGTTGGAGTAGGCACCGGCCCCGGGTTTGGTGAAGGCCGCGGCGGTGGTACCGGCGGCGGCGTATTCCGAGTTGGCGGCGGCGTGGCCGCTCCGAAACTGGTGTACGATCCCGAGCCGGAATATTCCGAAGAGGCGCGCAAGGCAAAGTATCAGGGTACCTGCGGACTGTCTGTGGTCGTCGGTCCTGATGGCCTGGCACATGACATCCGGGTCACGAATACTCTTGGCCTTGGCTTGGACGAAAAGGCAATCGAGGCGGTGAGAAAGTGGCGCTTTGAACCGGCTATCAAAGACGGCAAGCCCGTGAGCGTTCTGATTTCCGTGCAGGTAAATTTCAGGCTTTACTAAGCGAGTTTGGGAGCCCTGGAAACGGCCGCGCAAGCGGCCGTTTTCATTTGGGGGACAATCCTTAGCTCGAATTGTGCGTTTTGACTTCACAAATTTGTTCCGACCGTTGTCATCTTTTTCGTTCTCTTTTCGATATCTAAAGAGAGCCAATCGATTTAGCCTAGAATGGCAGACACTTCCATGTTTTACAGACGGTTTCATTTCGCGATGATCGGAGTGGTTCTTCTTGTCGCGACCCAGTTCTGCGCCCAAGGGGCGGAAAGTAAGCCGACCACGTTTACCTCTTCGACCGAACTGGTCTTGATTCCCACCGTCGTCCATGACAAATCCGGGTCTCACATTTCGGGTTTGGGGAAGGGAGAGTTTGTATTGAAGCAGGACGGGAAATCCCAACCTCTGGCGATTTTTGAGGAGGTGAATACGAACTCTTATCGTCTTCACCGGTCCGCGGGCGAAAACGGGACGTTCAGCAACGTGAACCCTAGCCGAAGCGGCGAACATCATCGCGTCAGCATCATCGTTCTGGACTTCGTCAATACTCCCTTCGCTGACCAATCGAGTGCACGATCAGCCCTTCTTCAGTTCCTGTCGCAAGTCGCGGACTCGGGTGAGCCCATGTGCCTATTGGCGCTTGGCAGCAACGGGCTGACTCTGCTTCACGACTTTACCGATGATCCGAAACTGCTTGCGGCTGGTATTTCGAAAGCGCGGGACCATACCGCACCGTTGATCCACCAGGGAGTCGAAGACGCAAATCATCCGGTGGATGGTCCGTTGGCAGCAACTCTGACCCGGCTGATCCGCGGACAACTCCAGAGCGACGAGGAACTTGCAACGCAAGAGCGCAAATCCGCCATATCCGTCACGATCGAGGCGCTGCGACAGATCGCAAAGGCCTTTCGCGGCCTGCCGGGACGAAAATCTCTGATCTGGGCGAGTTCCGGCTTTCCGTTCTCCCAAGAAGACGGAATGCAGTCATCCTACGACAACCTGTGGCGGATGATGAACGATGCCCAGATTGCCATTTACTCGGTTGACCTTCGATCCACGACTTCGAACCTGAAGATCACGGACGACCGTGTTCGAGCGAGCGATATCGGCGATTCGCAGTTCGATACCGGCGCCCTGGCGCTGGACGAATTGCACAACGCAAATAGCACGCTGCAAATGTTCGCGGAAAGCACGGGAGGGAAGGCCTTCCTCGGAGGCGGCAACCTGGTGCAGTCGTTTCGCCAGGCGATTCAGGACGACAGCAGTTACTACGTGCTCGGATACTATGTCCACCGAAACAACACGAAACCGGGATGGCATGACGTGGCGGTCGCGGTGCAGTCGAAAGGCGCACACGCTCGCTATCGGAAGGGCTTCTTTCTGTCTACCGATACGTCCGCAGCAAGCGCCCGCCAGGAAATTCAGGAAGCGCTGCGCTCTCCGCTCGATTACAGCGGAGTGCCGGTTTCTCTGACTTGGAGCGGAAAGGAGCCTGGCAAGACTCCGGGCAAGACCAAGGTGAAATTTGATCTAGTAATGCCCGCCGGCTTCGCCACCATTAACGAGTCCGATGATAATCACATGGTCGTTGACGTTGCCGCCGTCGCCAGAAATCTGAATGGCGATGTTGTTGCAGACCTTTCGCAGCGGATCGAATCCCACCTCAAGAGTGACCACCTGGAACAGATGCAGCACAATGGCATGACCTATCGGAACGGACTCCAGCTTCCACCCGGCAAATACATCGTCCGCTTCGTGGTCCGCGATTCTCTAAGCAATCGGTTGGGAAGTGTGGCTGCGCCGATCACCGTATCCCCGTGAGTTTTCACAATGGAGAAGTAACGATGACTGAAGATGAAGCGCGGCAGCTGGCGACCGAATGGGTTGCCGCCTGGAACGCGCAGGACCTTGACGCCATCCTGTCGCATTACGACGAAGCTGTCGAACTGACTTCGCCGATTGCGGCCCGACTGCTGGGGAACGACGGCGAGGTGGCTTCAAAAGCAAATTTGAGAGCCTACTTCCAGCGCGGCTTGGAAGCGCATCCGAATCTCCACTTTGAACTCCACGATGTACTGTGGGGACTGCATTCAGTGGTCCTGTACTACACAAACCAGAACGGGATACGAGTGGCCGAGTGTATGGAAATTTCGCCACACGGCAAAGTGACAAGAGTCGTGGCGAACTACGGTACCAGTGGCACCGCGTCAACCAGACAGGGACGCGGACTTTAGGGCGGGTCTACGGGCTTTAGAACTCCGCCAATTCCTTCATCGCGCGGAACAAGTCGCTGACCTGCGGCAGAATCGCATCTTCGAGAATCGGCTGATAGGCGACAAAGGTGTCGGTGGCCGCGATGCGCTTCACCGGCGCATCGAGATGATGGAAGAGCTGGTCGGCGATGCGGGCGGCGATCTCAGCGCCGTATCCCCAACTGAGTGAATCTTCGTAGGCGATCAGCGCGCGATTGGTTTTCTTCACCGACGCCGCAATGGCTTCCCAATCAAATGGATTGAGCGTACGAAGGTCAATGAGTTCGACACTGATCTGGTGCTCGCGTTCGAGTTTCTGCGCTGCCTGCAACGCACGCGGGACGACTGCGCCATACGTGATGACCGTCAAGTCGGTCCCGGTCTGCACAGTCTTCGCTTTGCCGAACGGTACCATGTAGTCCGGCCCTGGATAGGGCGCGCGCCCGTAGGTCTCGCGGTAAAGGCGTTTGTGCTCGAGGAAGAGAACCGGATCGTCGCAGCGGATCGCCGTACGCAGCAGTCCGGCCGCGTCGAGCGCGTTGGACGGAAAGACGACTCGCATCCCGGGTGTGTGCGTGAAAATGCTCTCGCCGCATTGCGAGTGATAGATCGCGCCGCCGGTCAGGTATCCACCGATCGCCACGCGCACAACCACGGGCGCGGAAAACGCATTGTTCGATCGCCAGCGGATGATGGGCAGTTCGTCCCTGAGTTGCATCATCGCAGGCCAGATGTAGTCGAAGAACTGGATTTCGACGACAGGCTTAAGCCCGCGAACTGCCATTCCGGTTGCGCGTCCTACGATGTTGGCTTCGGCGAGCGGCGAATTGAATACGCGATCGGCTCCGAACTCGGTCTGCAGGCCTGAGGTTAGTTTGAACACGCCGCCTTTGCCTTTGATCAGCTTCTGTTTGAGATACTCTTCACGGCTCGCATCGGCCACGTCTTCGCCAAAGATCAGGACGCGCTCATCACGGCGCATTTCATCGCGCAGCGTGGCGTTGATCAAGTCAGCCATCGTCTTCGGTTGCGAGGCAGCTGACTTCTTTCCGTCGCTGGCCGTCTCCGCCGGCACGGCCGCCGGTTGGGTAGAAAACTCGGTCGATGTTGGATCAAGATCGGGCGAGTACACGAAGTTGTAAATCGTATCGGGCTGCGGAATGGCCGCTGCGAGAGCCTGGTCGGCGGCCGCCTGCACTTCATCGTCGACTTCTTTTTCGATCTTGTTGATAGCCTTCTCGTCGAGAATTCCTTCCCGCAGAAGGAACATCTGGAGACAGGAAATCGGATCGCGCGCGGCGTCGCGCTGCCGCTCACTGTCGGGACGATAAAGCCGCTCGTCGTCCGACAGGGAATGGGAATAAGGACGAATCACATGGGCATGAACGAAGGCCGGGCCGTGCCCGGCGCGGCAATGATCCGCCGCCCTCTTCAGCGCTGCGTACGCCGTGATCGGATCCGTGCCGTCGAGTTCTTCAAAATGAAAATTGGGAAAGCCCGATACCAGACGCGAGATGTTGCCGCCCGAAGTCTGCACTTCGACCGGAACGGAAATCGCATACCCGTTGTCTTCGACGCAGAAGAGCACCGGCAGTCGCTTGTTGGAGGCGGTGTTCAGCGCTTCCCAGAATTCACCTTCGCTGGTGGTGCCGTCGCCGAGTGAGACGTAGGTGATTTCGTCACCCTGAAACTGGATGTCCTTGAACTGGCGATAATCGCCATCGGCTTTTCGCGCGGCGTTGGGATGGCGACTGAAGTAGCGTCCCGCCTCCGAACAGCCGACCGCGTGCAGAATTTGTGTGCCGGTAGCCGAGGATTGCGTCACTACATTGAGCCTTTTGAACGCCCAGTGCGAGGGCATCTGGCGCCCGCCGGAACTAGGGTCGTCAGCAGCGCCCACCGCGCCCATGAGCATCTCGTAAGGAGTCGCACCAAGTGCGAGGCAGAGGGCGCGATCACGGTAGTAGGGGAAAAACCAGTCGTATCCGCTTTTCAGCGCGTGTGCCGCGGCTACTCCGATGGCCTCATGGCCGGCACCGGAAATCTGGAAGAAGACCTTCTGCTGGCGTTTGAGCAGGATTTCGCGGTCGTCGACGCGCCGCGAGGTGTACATCACGCGGTACCAGTCGATCAATTGCCGACCGGTCAGGCCCTGATAAGTTTTGGATTTCTTCTTGAGATCGCTGTCGTTTAGCTTGGGATCGACTTTCGTCGTAGCCATTCTGTTCATCCACCCCGCGCAATTGGGCCGCAATTTATTGTAAATGGGGAGCGTGTTTGGGAAAAGTGGGAAGGTCACAGGCCACCTGTCAGACTGGGCCACTCCTCATTTATTCTGAATTCTCATGATTCGCTTCCTGCGCCACTTTGATCCGCGGACGATTCGTCTGTTGGTGTTCGATCTCGACGGAACGCTGATTGACTCGCGGCTGGATTTGATCCATTCCATCAACGCGATGCTGCGGCATTTCGAGCGGCCGGAGTTGCCAGGGGAATTGATCGCTTCCTACGTCGGGGACGGCGCGCCGGCGCTGGTACAACGTGCGCTCGGAGGTTCGCAGGGTGGTTCGGATCATGAATCGATTTTTCAACCAGCGCTGGACTATTTTCTTGGGTACTACCGGATTCATAAGCTCGATCACACAACGGTGTATGCGGGAATCCCGGCGGCGCTGGTGGCGCTAGCCAATCCCAGCGGAACGCAGAGGCGGATGGCGGTGCTGTCCAATAAGCCGGTGAATCCGTCGCGCGATATCGTGCAGGCACTCGGCCTGGGCGATTTCTTTGTTCGGATTTATGGCGGGAATAGTTTTGCGACGAAGAAGCCCGAGCCCGAGGGCGTGCGCACTCTGCTACAGGAGATGGGAGTCGCTGCGGCGGAAGCGCTCATGATTGGTGATTCGTCGATTGACGTCTTGACTGGACGCAACGCTGGGCTGTGGACTTGCGGCGTCACGTACGGTTTCGCGCCGCGATCGCTCGATGATGTACCGCCGGATGTGCTGATCGATTACCCCTCCGAATTTGCAGAGCTCTTTGGAATTGGGCGAAGCTGACTGACTCCAAATAGATCGCTTTCTAGACGTAGCTTGTAAATTATTTCCATTCCGCAACGCTCCTGCTACTTTCAAATCATCCAGATGAAAAGCGCCAAATTCGATCAAGCCTTTACGCCCGCCGAACTGCGTACATTGCGCAGTCTGAAAACTCCGCACGGCATTCAGCGGCGCCTCAACGACATGCCGTACCATCTGGCAGATTCGGCGTGGTCTCCACGGCGCGTGCTGCGGGAGAACACTTCGCATTGCTATGAGGGCGCACTCTTCGCGGCGGCGGCGTTGCGCGTGAACGGTTTTCCGCCTCTCCTCCTCGATCTCGAAGCGGAGCACGATACCGATCACGTCATCGCCGTTTATCGTGTTGACGGTCACTGGGGCGCAATTGCCAAGTCGAACTACACGGGATGCCGCTACCGCGAGCCGGTTTACCGCACGCTGCGCGAATTGGCGCTTAGTTATTTTGAGGTGTATTTCAATCAGCGTGGGGAGCGCACTCTGCGCACTTTTTCGCGCCCGGTCGACATGCGCCGCTTCGATCATCTCGACTGGATGACGACGGAGAAACCGGTCTGGTTTGTCGCCGAATATCTGCTGACGATTTCCCACACGCGATTGATCTCGCGGGCGCAAGCTAAAAGGCTTCATCGCCTGGATGGACGGTCGTTTCGCGCAGGGTGTCTGGAGCGCGCCGAGAAGTAGCCGCAGAGATCAGGGGCGCAATTGTCCGCGGAGTTGCCTTGCGAGTTTTTCGATTCTCTTCAACTTGTCGAAGGTATCGCCCGGCAGCAGGCCTTTTTTCATCTGCTCGATGTCGCCGGGAATCGTGGAGGCGAGCGCGGCCATTTCCTTCGACTCGCGTTCGACCGCGACGCTGTTCAGGTGAATAGAAACGGTTGGCACGGGAGCTGCGGAGCCCTGGTCGTGCTGGGCGGGGTCGGGAGGCGTCGGATAGCCGCGCCGCGTTTGCCCCGAGGCGCTGTTTATTACCGCCGTTGCGAACAAGAAAACCCACAGGGTGAATTGGCCGGACCTCGTTCGTTGCATGCACATCTCCTGAACGGTGCTATTCGCGGCGCGGGTTTCGGGGCTGTACGAATGAGTCCCCGCTTTCCACAGCTCCGAGTTAAACTTACAGTCTTTCCCCTTTGCAATCTTTCCCGCTGAGTGTAATTCGTTGTCGGGTACAGCGCTGGGCGTATTTTCTGCCTTTTTTCGTAGTCAGTAAAAAGAAGTCCCGCGAGGCCCGAACCGCATCCAAAGGCGAAAGGCTACGTACCACCAACCTGGAGCAGGAGGTCAGACCATGCCTAGCACCACTCATGCCATTCGGGCGCGCGACGAAACGCCTTCTGGTCTGGCGGAGGCTCGCCGGACAACCGACTCTCTCTTTGACATTGTCAGACCTGACTCGCTTTACGAACGCCCGATCCCGGAGCGGCACCGGATCATTTTTTACGTTGGACACCTCGAGGCATTCGACCGGAATCTCTTGGCCGGAAGACTGTTGTCGTTGCCGGGCTCCTCTCCCGAACTCGACCGGTTGTTTGCATTCGGAATCGATCCGGTGGGCGGCGGTCTTCCGACAGACCAGCCTGCGGATTGGCCTGCCATCGAGCGGGTCCGACAATATGTTCAACAGGTGCGCAGCGAACTGGACGAAGGACTGGAGAATCGTCTGCAGCAGAGCGGCGACTTTTCGGCAGAGCTGCTCCTGAACGTCGCGATCGAACATCGTCTGATGCATGCGGAAACACTGGCGTATATGTTGCATCGGTTGCCGCACGACAAAAAAATTGCACCTGCCGGCGCTCCTCAGGTGGTCACGGCTTCGCCCCGCCCGGCGCACGTTGAAATTCCAGCCGGCTCGGCAACGCTCGGCCTCGCCCGCGCGGGCCACGCCTTCGGCTGGGACAACGAATTCGAACAACACTCTGTCGATGTCCCTGCCTTCGCCATTGATCGCTACAAAACGACGAACGCCGAATACCTGGAATTCATTGAGAACGGTGGTTACGAGAATCGTGCATTGTGGAGCGAGTCCGACTGGGCGTGGAAGGATTCGAACCGCATCTCGCGTCCTGCGTTCTGGGAAAAACAGCGCAATCGAGATGGATGGTTTTGGAAAGGAATGTTTGCAGACATCCCTCTGCCGCTCGATTGGCCTGTCTACGTGAGCCATGCCGAGGCGAGCGCCTATGCGCGCTGGGCAGGGAAGAGCTTGCCGACGGAAGCGCAGTGGCAGCGTGCGGCTTACGGGTCGCCCGGAGCACACTCGAGAATGTATCCCTGGGGTTCGAAATTGCCCGACACCGCACGCGGCAACTTCGATTTTGCAAACTGGGATCCAACTTCGGTTGTTGCCCATCCGGCGGGGATCAGCGCCTTCGGTGTCGACGACATGCTGGGCAACGGCTGGGAGTGGACCGCGACGGTGTTCGCGCCTTTTGCCGGATTTCAGGCGTTCCCGTTCTATCCGGGATACTCCGCGGATTTTTTTGACGGCAAGCATTACGTGATCAAGGGTGCATCGTCGCGCACCGCGTCCCGCATGTTGCGGCCATCATTTCGCAACTGGTTCCAACCGCACTATCAGTATGTCTACGCTGGATTCCGCTGTGTGAGCAACCGGCTCGCGTGAGGAAAGAATGATTTTGCGACAGGCTGTCACTGCCGATCCCATCGCTGAATTTGCCGCCGAGGTCCGTGAAGGCTTGCTGCGTCCGGGGCAGAAAGAGTTGCCATCGAAGTATCTCTACGATGAAGTCGGCTCGGCGCTGTTTGAGGTCATCAGCGCGCTGCCCGAGTATGGACTCACGCGGGCAGACGAACGCCTGCTGCGGGAAAATTCGGCCGAGATCGTTGGACACCTCAAATCGCCGCTCGTGGTTGCGGAACTGGGGAGCGGCAGCGGGAAGAAGACGCGTTACCTGCTCGAGGCGCTCGACAGCGGCCGGCGGACGCGCTATTGCCCCATTGAGATTTCCCACGCCGCACTGACCATGGTCGCGCGCGAACTGGGCGACATCGAGCACATCAGCATCGTTGGTTTTGAACGTGAATATCTGGACGGCCTGCTCGAAGTGGCTGACAATCGCCTTCCGGGTGAGCAGTTGCTGGTGCTGTTCCTGGGCAGCACGATTGGAAATTTCGATCGCCCGGCGGATGTGAAATTTCTACGGGCCGTGCGCCGCATCCTGCAACCGGGGGACGCACTCCTGCTCGGCACCGACCTCGTCAAGCCCACGCCGCAGATGCTCGATGCCTACGACGACAGCCTGGGCGTGACGGCTGCGTTCAACCTGAACCTGTTGGGCCGCATCAACCGGGAACTCGGTGGAAACTTTGTGCTGTCACAATTCGCGCACGAGGCGCGCTTCAATCCGGAAACCCGCAGCATCGAAATGCACCTGCGGTCGGAGCGCAACCAGAATGTCACCATCTCACGCGCAGGCCTCACCGTAACCTTCCGCGCGGGCGAAACCATCTGGACCGAGAGCAGCCATAAGTATTCCCGGCCCGAACTGCTGCAACTGGCGATGGCGGCGAGTTTCCGGTGGAAGCAGCAATGGATGGACCACGAGTGGCCCTTTGCGGAAACGCTGCTGATCGCGGAGTGATCGGGCGAGCTAATTCATTGAATGTCTTGCAGGCCCGGTGGGAATCGGAAACTGCACGAGAGCGGCAAAAAAAACCTGCCGCTTGAAAGTGCGGCAGGTGTCTTACGGCTCAAATTGCTAGTACGGCCAACGCGATGCTACTACCGACCCTGCGCCGAGGGCTTTCTCGTATCGGGACCGAACGGGCTGCAGGCGCCGGCCGCAATGGTGTACGGTTGGTTGGTCTGGATAAAGAAGGCAGTTACGCCGTCAACGGTTGAATCCAGATCGCCTAGCCCGGTTGAGCCCTTAAGCGACCACTGCTCTTGTTCGCCAAGCGCGGCAATAAAGGTATTGAGTTTCGTGCTGCCCGTCGAGACCTTGCCGGAAATAAGAATTCCGGAACCGCTGCATGTGTAATCCCACAGGCCGACCGTCCAAATGCCGGTTTGGTGGTGCATACTGACGTTGTTGGTCTGAATGCGGTCGCAAAAATTGTTAAAAAACACGCATTGAGTAGCTTGGCTAGCCGGTACGAAGACGACCGCCATGGCGAGAACGAGACAGAGAATCGTGTACTTCTTCATTTACTTCCTCCTGGGTGTGAATTGTTGGAATGTGCGCGCCTCTCCTTTGGTGTCAACGATAGACGCGATGGGACTAACAGATTGCTCATCGGAAATGTTTGCTTACTGACTGTTTACGGAAGTCTTACTTTTACCGGGCTGGGGAAAGCCCGATCGAGTGACCGCATGATGGTACACAATGGATCGGTTGTCAAGTGTCGAGATGCATTTTTCGGTTGAAATCTGGCCGGTGTGCGGTGAAGTTCACCTTTACGCGAAAAGGAATGCAACATTTTTCACTGTTTCTGCAAAATGGAGCTCTAAATCGAGCGTAAAGCTTGCGATGAGCGTTACTCGCGATCGCTCATGCGATCGGCCATGAAATGCAAATTTGTTTTCAGACCGGCGTCCGAGGCGCGAGTTCTGCTCAGCAGTGACTTGGAGACCTATGGGACAAAAATCTCACCGTTAGTGAGGTGTAGTTGGCGACGGTGTACCGGCTTTCGGAGGAGCAGTTGGCGCTTTCTTTGGCTGCGAGGGTTTGGCCGTTGCGCTCAGGCAGGTTTTGGGAAGCTGAAAGAGTTTCTTGTCTGGTGGCTCCAGGCTCACATTGCTGTACTTGATAGTCGTGGTGGCGCGGTCAGTGGGCGAAATTTCGATCTTGAGCGGGAAGTTTTGGAGATCTTCGGCCTCCCACAATTTAACTTTGATTTCGATCTTCAATCCATTTTTCGGTTTGAAGACAATGTTCTCGATCTTGCAGGTATGGCCCTCGATTGTCTCCTTCTCTTCTGTCGGGGACCGTTCGCTCGTGAAATCTTTCGCTGTGTAGGTGTAGAACGGGTAGGTAGAAATATCGGGCAGACGCGTGTGGCTACATGTTTTTGGCCTGACGACCCAACTCCGGCGGTCCGGCAGGTCGGTGATGCGATACTCGGTTTCGAAATCGGCCCTCATCTGACTACCTAGCCGGTAAACCTGATGCGGCTCCATCCTGAACACCCCGCTGTGCATGATTGCTGAGAAGTGCGGGAAGGCCTCGAAGGGGTCCTGGGCGCGAACGATTGTCGCGGCAAACAGCAGCAACCCGGTACAGGCTAGCGAAGCAAGATGGCGCATCGGTTCTGACCTCCAGAAAGTTCGACTCCCCAGAGTTATAGCACGGCCGCGGATTTGCGACAGGGCAACGCCCCTCAATACTCCGAGCTAGGGGACGAGCCGGTTCCCATCGCCCACCAGCGGCACCCCCTCCGACTTTAGAAAACTTGCCGCTTCCTGAAGGCTCGCGCCGAACGAGAGTGAACGAAACTGGCCTTTGCCGGCGAGGGTAACAATTCCGAGCACCTCGCCTTGTGCGGAAATGACAGGGCTGCCGCTCATCCCTTCACTGGCGGGGATGTCGGTGGCGAAATCGCAATAGCATCCATCTTTGCGCTGATAGGTCTGGCGTCCTTGAACGTGTCCGCTGCGGACCAGCGGCGAAAGCCCCCATCCTGTGAACGCGGTGATGGTTATGGCTTCTCCTACAACTGGTGCTCGCGCATGGATGCGCGCGGGCCGGATATAACCCCAATCCCGATTGCTGTCGGCGGGACGAATGCGGCATATTGCCAGGTCAAGCGGCGCGAACAGAGTGCAGTCTTTAAGCAGGAAGGCGTGGAGCCGGCCGAAGCGACTCCATTCGTCGTCGGGAATCATTACGCTCAGCGCACAGTCGGAGTGCGCCTCCTGAATGACGTGCGCCGCTGTAAGCAGAGTGCCACCGGAATCCGCGATCACGCCGGTACCGCGCACACGCGTACGCGCTGCCTGATGATTCTCCGTGCACAGCAGTGGGACAGCGGCACGTAGCGCGGGCAAGGCATTCACTTCTTGCGAGCCCGCGAGCCGCAGCATCAGCAGCCACAGCACAGCGAGCGGAACAATCCGATGCCAGCGCATTTCGTGTCTGGTGGAATTGTATTGAATGTCGTGCGTCGGAGTGTTTCGGAAACGCTGAACGACTTCCCTGGCGGCAGCCAGGCCCCAGCGCCGGGAGCCTCCAGAGACTCCCGACGCCAAGAACGGCCGGAGAGACCTGAGCCTGCCGGCCCTGCTCGTAACAACTGGCGAGTAACGACGGGAATCTTGTGGGGGATGGAGCTTTAAACTATGTTCTCTTCAGCGCGTCTTTTGGCGTGCTTCTGAGGTATCGGGCGTCCAGCGTCGCCACTCTGGACGCCCTTGAAATTTAACCTGAAAGCCGCATCGCAGGGCTATGGGACGCTCAGGCCTTGCCACCGCGCAAGAGGATCTCCAACAGCAACAGCCAACGGCGAACGTTGGTGGTCATCACGAAATTCTCCTTTACGTGTTCGTGCCCGTTCCTGCCCAGCTGAGCCGCAAATTCGGGATGCGTCAGCACGTAATGTTCGCGTAGAAAATGATGCTCCTGTAGAGTGCGGAAAGCGTACTGCAAGATCGAGTCCTCGAGAAACTTACGGAGCGCGTCCAGAAGTTCGACAAGTGCTGGAGGTTTGTAGTTGCTGTGCCATTATCCGCTCACTGCTGCGGCGGTTTCGCCGCTCGCTCTCTGGCTGGCAGCGAGCCAGCGGGTTAGAAAATGCAGAAGTTCTTCGGGTGGCTTGAGCCACACCTGCGCTGCTGTCTGACGCCATCGCGGACGCACCAATACGGTCAAACCGCGATCTTTCATCGCGCGGAAGGCGCGCTCATCGGTGGCGTCATCGCCCAGAAAAGCGACCGGCACGTCAGGTTCTGTTTCGTCGAGCAGGAGTCGAACCGCATCTCCCTTGTCCTTGTCGGGCACGCGAATTTCCACGCCGCCATCAAATTCCAGTAGTTGCAGACCTGCATGTTCTGCAATCGGCTTCCAACCCATCAATACGCGTCCTCGTACGTCCTCGATTTCCCAATCACTCAGGCCTCTCCAATGCATTGCGATGCTGCCAGTCTTCAACTCTGCCTTCTGCCGTAGTTGCTGATAGCTCACCCAGCGGTCCGCGTCTGACAATGCGTCGAGAGAGCGGGAATCGATTGGGAGCATTTCGGTTTCCCCGTTCGGACGCCTTCGCTGCAAGCCATGCAAGCCCCAAACTTCCGGAGCAGGCTCAATGCCAAGAAGGGGAATGGCCTCGCTTGTGTCGCGTCCCGAGATAATCACGATCCGCGTGTGACCATTCCGGATGATCTCCCGCAAAACCGGCACGACGCCGGGATAGGGAAATGCGCGGTCGCGTTCCAGACGAAATGGCGCCAGGGTTCCGTCGTAGTCGAGCATGAGCAGTGATTGCGAAGCATGCGCGACTCCTTGAACAAACTGGTCGACCTGCTCTTGACTATCGGTTTTCAGCACTGCCTCCCTTCTTGACTAGCCTGCTGGATTACACGACCGTCGCACTAGCCCGAAGCCGCTCGCTCCTGTCCTCGGGCGCATCCAGTCGGATCTCACAGAGTTCTGTGATCAGATTTCCTGCCCACCGGTAAATGTTGTGTTCCTTGATGACCCTTCGCATACGATGTACGCGCAATTGCTTCTCTTCGGGTTCCATCTCGAGTCCGACCCGGATCGCTTCCGCTGTCTGATCGATGTCGTAGGGATTCACGAGAAGAGCGTCACGCAATTCCCTAGCGGCGCCGGTGAACTGGCTCAGGATCAGCACGCCCCGTTCGTCACCGCGCGCCGCCAGGAATTCCTTCGCTACCAGATTCATTCCGTCGTGCAGCGACGTCACCAAACACAGATCCGCCGCCCGATAGTATGGAGTGATCTCTCTGTGGCTATGCTGGCGTTTCAGGAACGCAATTGGTTTCCATTTGCCACTCTGAAAGCGCCAGTTGATGCGGTCAGCTTCCATTTCAACTTCCGCCAGCAGGTCGTGGTAACGCTTGATGTGGGTTCGACTGGGTGCGCCAATCTGCACGAACGTGAATTTCCCCTGGTAGGTCGGATACTTTTCAAGAAACCGTTCGATGGCGAGAAATCGTTCCAGGATGCCCTTGGTGTAATCAACCCGATCCACGCCGATGCCGAGAAATGTTGCCTCAATCCCCAAGGCACGGAATAGGGCAGCACGATCCGTGTAGGAGAATCCCTGATTGCTGTCCTCACCGGGTTCGTCGTCGGTTAGGGCCACACTGATCGGGAAGGGGTGGACTGTCGTGCGATGGTCGCGGCGCAGCACTGAAAAGTGTTCCCAGTCCACGCGCGACTCCACCACGCGGTCTACGGTCTGGAGGAAATTGTTGCAGTGCGATTGGACGTGAAAACCGACGAGATCCGCACCCAGCAGGCCGTCCACGAGTTCGCGTTGCCAGGGACAGATGCCGAACGCCTCCGGATTGGGCCACGGTATATGCCAGAAGATCGCGACCCGTGCATCCGGACGCTTTTCTTTGATCATGCGGGGCAGGAGCGCAAAGTGATAGTCCTGTACCAGGATGACCGGGCTGACGATATCCTCGATCTCCTTCAGCAGAGCCTCGGTAAACTTCCGGTTGACCTCCTGATAGTGCTGCCAGTCGTCGGCGCGGAAGAGGGGCCGGGTATGCGCTATGTGGCAGAGGGGCCACAAGCCCTCATTGGCGAATCCGTAGTAATAACCCTGCTCTTCCTCTTTGCTCAGCCACACGCGACGCAATGTGTAACGCGGATCGTCGGGAGGAACCCGCAGCCGGTCGCGTGCATCCACCGTTTCTGCATCGGCGTCTCCGCTGCCATGGGCTATCCACGTGCCATCGCAGGCATTGAGAACCGGTTCGAGCGCGGTCACTAATCCGCTCGCAGGCACGCTAACCTCGATCGTCTTGCCGTTCCGTTGATGGATATAAGGCTCGCGATTCGACACCACAAACAAGCGCGCTCCGTCCAGGCGGGTTTGCACCTGTACGGCGAGCCGGTCCGCCGTCCACATGGATTCGCCGGCTTCGCGCAGGCGCGCTTCGTTTTCCGCTGCGCTGCGGGCCTGGCTCAGGCTTTGCGCCATGGTGGCAACCTCGCGCGCCAGCGGACGAAACATATCCAGATCCGGCATTTTTTGCTGCGATGAAATTCTCCCGGTGCGGAGCGCACGCATCCATTGCGCCGCTCTGGCGATCGGGCCGGTGATGCTCCAGCGCACAATCATCAGAGTGATCAGAACGATCAGAAAAACCTGTGCCAGGACCCGAACGAACGTTTCCCGCCAGACACGCAAAGCCTGTGCGCGGATGTAGGTGACATCATGCACAACCGCCAGCCCACCCACCTGTTGATCCTTGCGATGGAGAGGAAGCGCGACGATATGAACCGATTCCGCGCCGAGACGCACAAATGCGTCGGTGTTCTTGTCGTCGGAGAGTGCTTCCACCAGAGAGGGCGGAGTTGTCGTGAGTGTTTTACCTAACTCAGGCGTGACTGCGACCAGTTTTCCCTGTTTGTCGTAAACAGCCACGCCAAGCATGTGCTCGCGATTGCCAAAGCGCTGCACCAGGCGCTGGAGTTCCCGGTCTGATCCGACTTCCCAGGAACGCTCCACATTGTCGGCAAGGCTCTCACCCAGAACCTCAGCGCGCCGCTGAAGATCGCTACGAAGGCGGCGTTTCTCTTCAATGACCTGGTAGTACGAGAACCCGAGCGAGACCAGCGTGACCCCAACGATCAGGGAAACGATCAGCCGAACACTCAGCAGTCTCATCGAGCGACCTCCCCGTCGCGAATATGGTACTCCCGTTTAAGACGAAGCAAAGCCATCGCTTCTTGGAGGGGTGAGTGAACAGAAAGGTCGGGGCAAGCGCACGCCGCCCCGATCCCAATAGACTCAGGCAGTCGGTTCGATGCCGCTGACTCGAATCGTTCCGCTGGAACTGTCGAGGGTGCCTGTAACCTTCACGTTCTTGTTGAGGAAAGACTTCGCTTTCTTTTGATCATCCAGTTGATACGTCATCTTGCCCTCTGCATCTGTCAGGACCATCTTGTCGCCTGCCTTCACGATCTTGCCGGTGAAAATCTTCGCGACTTCTGATGCAGAAGCGGTACTGTCCGGTTGCTGGGTTGGTTGTTGAACTGATGGATCACTTGGAGGAGTCGCAGTCTGTGCGTTCGCTGGAAGCGAGACCAGGCTGAGGCCCACCATCACTACGGCTACTGGCAACACGTAAATCAAAGCTGCTCGTAGGGTCTTCATAGCAGTCTCCTTGGGGGAGGGATTTGTCTATATGCCAGGTGGGGGTGCAACTCCCCTGCCAAAGGCGCACTTGGCGGCTTAAGTCGTTGAAAGGACAATAAAAGAGGAAGGCAAATGCTTGAGTGTAGAGTGCAACTATGACCGCAGTGGAGAAAATTGTTCCCCGTTGGTTGGTACGCAGGGACAGCAATAAATAACAAAGGCGTCCCTTTCTGAGAGACGCCTTTGCCTGGCCATATGGGGCCTTCGCTAATGCCGCGAGCTTACGCCTGCAGACTCAATGATCCTTGCGATTGCGACGCCGCGCTGGGTGAGGCTCCCTCAAACAGATTCAGGACCAACTGAGAGTTGTTCGTTCCGCCATTGAGGTTGATGGATACAGTCTCGCCACCTCCGCTTTGCGCCTGGAGGTCGATCTGGATCTGACCACCGTTTCCTCCCACATTGATGATGATTTCAGGAGGAGCGCTCGTCCCAGAGTTCGCTGCGGGAGGCGGTGCGAAGTCAGGGGGTCCGGAAACCACGATGTGGGGCGGGTTGGCTGAGGGGGGACCCTGCGGCGGCACCGGTATGGGTGGCCCAAGGGGCAAGGGTCCGGGATTTGCGCCGGCATGTCTAAAGGTGCTGGAGAGGGCGGCGAATGCCGATGTTGCGCCTGCCAGGTCTCCTGACGCCAACGCCTGCCCGATCGCGGCGAAGTCTTGCGCCCGGTCCAATCGCCGGAATGTCTGCCCATTACGCAACGGGCCGGATGTGCCGAGTGCGGTGAGCGCGTCATAAGCCTGCTGTGCCGCAGCCGCGTCGCCCGATTGCAAGTCCTGGCCCAATTGTTTGAGGTCGGTCGCGCGCTGATGGTAGAAATTCTGCTGTAGAGCGAGCGATTGCAACGAGCGCCCACCCTGCGAGGCGTTGATGGTGACGACAAAGGCCGGACTCTGCGCTTGCGATGACTGCTGAACCTGAGTCAAATCGCTCGCTTTGGCGGCTCGGCCAGGCTGAAGGTCCTGACGGATGCCCTGAAGTTCCTGCAAAAGTGAATGGCTCGAAACTGCCTGTGTGGACATAGAAGTCTCCCGTGTAACGAGTCGGACAGGCAATGCAACAGATAGCTTGCCGTCTATGGAATCTATCGGTGCGGTGGCGGGACACTTTAGATAAAGGGCACCATTACGAATGGGCGGGGGGTGGGGCCAAGTGCTAAATCCTAGGTGCTAACTGCTGCGGTTGTCTGGTGCGCCCGGAGAGATTCGAACTCCCGACCTACAGCTCCGGAGGCTGCCGCTCTATCCAGCTGAGCTACGGGCGCGCATCTTCAGTGTACATCGGCTCGTCATCGCTCTCAATGTCCGGATGCGCGGCTTGCCGCATCTTGCTGCGCCTTAGCAACCGTCCACATTCCAGAACCGTTCCCGGTTGTAGTCCATACGCAACACACGGTTCTTGGGATCGTGACGCTTCCCGCAATTAGGGCAGGGAAGGAAGCTGCGGATATGCGTTCCCTGGCGGTCGAAGTCCTCGGCGATCGCGAAGGTCGTACCGCAGCTGCACGGGATGAGAAACATCCGCGGAAGCTTTTTCCGGTCCACGGTCTGATCCTTGTTCTGAGCCCCGCGCGTCTTGGAAGAGCGGTTCTTCACTCCGACTCGGTCACCATAGCCAATGGACCCCGCTTGCGCCTGTTGGCCTGGAGGACTTTCTTTCGCAAGCGCAGCGCTTTGGGCGTCACTTCCACAAATTCGTCGTCGGCGATGAACTCGATTGCCTGCTCCAGATTGAGTTGGCGGTAAGGCACCAGCCGGATCGCTTCGTCAGCGGTCGACGCTCGCATGTTGGTCAGCTTTTTTTCGCGGACTGCGTTCACGTCGAGATCGGTATCTTTCGCGTTCTCCCCGACAATCATTCCTTCGTAAAGCTCAATGCCGGCTCCGACGAAAAGTTCTCCGCGCTCCTGTAAACCCCAGAGGGCATAGGCGGTGGACGCGCCGTTGCGGTCGGAGATGAGCGCTCCCGTCAGGCGATGCGGAATCTCTCCCTGCCATTCCGTGTAACCATCGAAGAGAGAATTCATGACGATCGTTCCGCGGGTGTCGGTGAGCAACTGACTGCGAAGTCCGATCAGCCCGCGGCTCGGCACGCGGAACTCGATGCGCACGCGGCCATAGCCGTGGTTGTGCATGTTCTTGACTTCGCTCTTGCGCGATCCAAGCTGCTCCATCACAACGCCTACGAATTCCTCCGGCACGTCGATGGTCAGGTGCTCGACCGGTTCCATCAGCTTGCCGTCGATGCGCTTGGTGACAATCTCCGGCTTGCCGACCATCAGTTCATAGCCTTCGCGCCGCATCATTTCGATCAGAATGGAGAGCTGCAGTTCGCCGCGGCCCAACACCTTAAACGAATCAGTCGTGCCAGTGTTCTCCACGCGCAGCGAGACGTTGGTGAGCAATTCTTTTTCGAGACGTTCCTTCAGGTTGCGCGACGTGACGTAGGTGCCGTCTTTGCCCGCGAAGGGAGAATTGTTGACCGTGAACAGCATCGCGATGGTCGGTTCGTCGATCGCAATATGCGGAAGGGGCGCGGGATTCTCCACCGTGGTGATGGTCTCGCCGATGGTGATCCCTTCCACGCCTGCGACCGCGATGATGTCCCCGAGTTCGGTCTCGGTAATATCGGTTCTTTTCAGGCCGGAGAACGAGAATAGCTTGGTGATTTTGGTTTTGTGATACGTGCCATCGAGCTTGGCGATAGAAACATCCTCGCCGGTGTGCATGGTGCCACTGAACACGCGCGCGATGGCCAGACGTCCGAGGTAATCGCTGTAGTCAAGGTTGGCCACTAGAATCTGCAGGGCGCCGGTCGCATCGCCCTTCGGCGGTGGAGTCGTCTTCAGGATCGCGTCAAACAGAGGACGCAAGTCTTCGCCGCCGCCCTTGATATCGGTCGTGGCCGTGCCGATCTTGGCGTTCGTATAAAGGATCGGAAAATCGATCTGTTCCTCTTTGGCATCGAGATCGATAAACAGATCGTAGATTTCATTCACAACTTCCTGCGGACGGGCGTCGGCGCGGTCAATCTTGTTGATCACAACAATCGGCGGCAGGCCGGCTTCGAGCGCTTTGCCAAGCACGTAGCGTGTCTGCGGCAGCGGACCTTCGCTGGCGTCGACCAGCAGCATGACTCCGTCTACCATCTTCAGTGCGCGTTCGACCTCGCCGCCGAAGTCGCTGTGGCCGGGAGTGTCGACGATATTGATCTTCACGTCGTGATAGAAAATGGCCGTGTTCTTGGCGAGAATCGTGATGCCGCGCTCGCGCTCCAATTCGTTCGAGTCCATGACCCGTTCGACATGGTGCTCGTTGGAGCGGAAGGTGCCGCTCTGCTGGAGCATGGCGTCCACCAGCGTGGTTTTGCCGTGGTCGACGTGCGCGATGATGGCGATGTTGCGAATGCTTGAACTCAAAAGGTTCCTTCCTGACTTCGAGGGGCTACAACTACTTTACTATGGGGATGGCGATCAGGAGGAAGGCCTGCCGCAATAGTCCGGCGGTCTTCCTTGTACAATCGGTCTTTACAATCAGTAATCTGAGGACGAATCAGCAGCTATGGCTATCATCAAACAGCGAGAACTAAAGGGGATACTGGTCCGAATGGGAATACTAACTGTAGGTAGCGTTTTGGCAGCGGGCTCCATCGGGACGGCCGAGGCCGCCAGCGGAGAATTTGGTCCTGACAATCCGTTCTACGCGCCGAGTCCGCTGCCGTTTCATGCGCCGGCGTTCGACAAGATCAAAGACAGCGACTACCAGCCCGCGATTGATGCCGGGATGGCCCAGCAACTCGCGGAAGTGCGGGCCATTGCCGACAATCCGGCGCCGCCGACGTTCGACAACACAATCGTCGCGCTGGAGAAAACGGGTCAACTATTCAACCGCGTGATGCTGGTGTTCAACGGCGTCACGGGAGCGAACTTAAGCGATGAACTCCAGAAAGTCCAGGACATCGAAGCGCCGAAACTCGCCGCGCACCAGGACGCCATCTACCTCGATGCCAGGTTGTTTCAGCGCGTGAAGGCGATCTATGACCAGCGTGCGTCGTTGAAACTCGATGCGGAGGCCCTACGCCTAGTTGAGTACACCTACCAGCAATTCGTTCACGCGGGAGCGAACCTCTCCGAAGCCGACAAGGTCGAATTGAAGAAGCTGAATGAGGAAGCGTCGACCCTCACCAACGCCTTCAATACGAAGTTGCTCGCCGCAACCAAGGACGCGGCTTTTGTCGCCACCGATGAGGCAGCCCTAGCGGGCTTGAGTTCCGCGAGAATCGCAGCAGATGCGCAGGCAGCGAAGGACCGCAAGGTGAGTGGTTACGTGATTCCTCTGCAGAACACCACCCAGCAACCTGACCTGGGTTCGCTGAGCCAGCGCGCAACGCGGCAGACGATCTTCAAGAACTCGTGGGATCGCGCCGAACGTGGCGGCCCGAACGACACTCGCGACACGATTGCACGGCTGGCTCAGATTCGCGCCCAGAAAGCCAAGCTGCTGGGATTCTCAACCTACGCCGCGTGGAAACTGGAAGACCAGATGGCGAAAACTCCGGAAGCCGCCCTGAAGTTCATGGACGCCCTGGTGCCCGGCTCCACTGCGCACGCGAATGTCGAAGCAAAAGATATCCAGGCGGTGATCGATTCGCAAAAAGGCGGATTCCCACTGGAACCCTGGGATTGGGACTTCTATGCCGAACAGGTCCGTAAAGCCCGCTACGACCTCGACGAAGCGCAGTTGAAGCCGTATTTCGAGTTGAATAACGTGCTGGAGAACGGCGTCTTTTACGCCGCGACGCAGCTCTACGGAATCACTTTCAAGGAACGCAAAGACATCCCTGTCTACCATCCGGACATTCGCGCATTTGAAGTCTTTGACGCAGACGGCAAGTCGATGGCGCTCTGGTACTGCGACTATTTCAAACGCGACAACAAAAACGGCGGCGCCTGGATGGAAGTGTTTGTGAACCAGTCCAAACTGCTGGGGACGAAGCCGGTCATCTTCAACGTCGCCAACTTCACCAAGCCCGGTCCAGGTCAGCCTGCGCTCATCAGTTTCCGCGATGTCACCACCATGTTCCACGAGTTCGGGCACGCGCTGCACGGCATGTTCGCGAACACCGTGTATCCAAGTCTCTCCGGGACGGCGGTCGCGCGCGATTTCGTCGAGTTCCCGTCACAGTTCAACGAACACTGGGCAACCTATCCAACCGTGTTCAATCATTACGCGAAAGATTACAAGACGGGCGCGCCCATGCCGGAAGAGTTGGTCGCGAAACTCAAGAAGGCGAAAAACTTTAACCAGGGATACGCGCTGACTGAAGTAGTAGCCGCCGCCGAACTCGATATGCAGTGGCACACGCTGCCCGCGACGGCGCCGCTCCAGAAACCTGACGAATTCGAGATCGCCGCGTTGAAGAAAACGAACCTGTTGCTGAGTTCCGTGCCTCCGCGCTACCGTTCGAGCTATTTCTCTCACATCTGGAGCAGCGGCTACGCAGCCGGATACTACGCGTATCTTTGGAGCGAGATGCTCGACCACGCCGCCTATCAGTGGTTCGAAGACCATGGCGGACTTACCCGCGCCAACGGCGACCGCCTTCGCCAGATGGTCCTGTCGCGCGGCAATACCGAAGACCTCGGCAAGATGTATTCTGCGTGGCTGGGTGCGGAGCCTACGATCGAGCCCATGCTGAAGTATCGGGGACTGCTGCCGGAGGCGGGGAAGTAAGGAAGCCGCTTTTCGCGCGTGACCAGCAGGCGGGACTTCGGTCCTGCCTTTTTTCATACTGCAAGGGGATTGCTGGAGTATTGTTGGCGCCGAATCCGTGGTAATAATTTACGGGACATTGGAACGCATTGACGATGGGAGGAAAGAAATGAACTGGAAGCTGATGGCAAAAGCGATGATTTCTCTGGCGGTGTTGGCTGTTCTTGCAATCGGTGGTTCGCGAATTGTCGCTGCGTCTAGCGAGGCCGATGCCATCGCGGCCAAATTCGTTGCCGGCTGGAATTCTCACGATCCCGCAAAACTGGTCGCGCTGTTCACTGACGATGTGTTTTACGAGGACGTCGCCTTCGGCGAGCTCAGTCACGGAAAGGTCGAACTCAGCAAGTTCGCCGCGTCGGAATTTGAAGGCGTCCCCGATCTCGAGCTGAAACTGGTGCGCGCCGCGATTCACGACGGTCACGGCACAATCGAATGGAGTTTCACGGGCACCGACAAGGGTGTCTATAAGACGGGGAAGAAATTTACGGTCCGCGGCGTGAGCGTAGTCGACGTGCGCGATGGCAAATTTTCCCGCAGCCTCGATTTCTACGATGTGGCTACAGTCATGCGCCAGGTCGGAGTGTTGCCTGCTCAATAGCGCGAATCTATCATCCGCGGCACCCGAGGCCCCATGACACCAGACACCAAGCCAGTCAACCAGGACTCCGCTCAACTCGAAGCCCTCGGCTACGACTCCAAGTTCGATCGTTCGATGAGCCTGTGGGCGAACTTCGCTCTCGGTTTTACCTACCTGTCGCCTGTGGTCGGCGTGTACACGGTGTTCGCGTTCGCGATCGCGACCGGCGGCCCGCCCATGTTCTGGAGCTATCTGTTCGTCGGCCTCGGACAGTTGCTGGTCGCTCTGGTGTTCGGCGAGATCGTTTCGCAGTTTCCGATTGCGGGCGGTCTTTATCCATGGGCACGTCGGCTGGTAGGGAAGCGCTGGGCGTGGATGGCGGGATGGGTCTACCTCTGGGCCTTGTTCACGACGATCGCCGCGGTGGCCGTCGGCGGAGCGCCCTATGTTGCGCAACTTCTCGGCTTTAAAGCGAGTCAGGTTGGCGAAGTCGTGATCGCCGTCATCATGATTGTCGGGACTACTGCCCTCAATGTCAGCGGCACCAAGTTGCTGGCGCGCGTCGCCATGTTCGGATTCGTCTGCGAATTGCTCGGCGCAATCGTGGTCGGCGGTTACCTGCTGCTCTTCGCGCGTCATCAGAGTTTCAGGGTTTTGTTTCAGAGCTTTGGTTTGGGCACGAATGGACACTACCTGCCAGCGTTCCTGGCATCGAGCGTCGCGGCGATGTTTTGCTACTACGGCTTTGAAGCCTGCGGCGATGTCGCCGAGGAAACTCCGAACGCGAGCAGCGCAATCCCCAAAGCGATGCGCATGACGATCTATATCGGCGGCTTCGCGGCGATGCTGGTGTGCCTTGCTCTCGTGCTGGCCGTGCCCGATCTGAATGCTGTGTTCTCTGGCGCAGACACGGACCCAGTGACCACAACGCTTCGTGATGCTCTCGGCCCAATTGGTCTGCGCGCCGTGATTGCCGTCGTCATGGTGTCATTTTTTTCCTGTCTCATCAGTCTCGAAGCCGCCACCAGCCGCTTGCTTTACAGCTATGGCCGCGACCGCATGATCTTGGGCGGCGCGAAGTTGAGCACGCTGTCTCCTCACACGCGTGTTCCGGTCTTCGCCCTGTTGGTAGCTGGCGTAGTACCTGCCTGCATTTCGATCGCAGGATTGTTCCTGGTCGAAATGATCAAGACCATCATCGTGTTCGGTTCCGCCGGAATCTACGTGGCGTTCCAGATGATTGTCCTGGGAGCCCTGATCGCGCGCGCGAAGGGATGGAAGCCAAGCGGTGCATTTCGTTTGGGCGCATGGGCGTGGCCAGTGAATCTGGCGGCGCTCACCTATGGAGTTCTGGCCATCGTCAACATGGTCTGGCCACGCACTCCGATGGACCCCTGGTATCGTAACTACGGAATGATCGTGGGCACGGCCGCGGTGATCGGCAGCGGGTTGGTCTATGCTCTGCTGTTAAAACCGTACGATCGCGTCGAAGCGCCTGAAGGAGATGCGCATCTAGCGCACCTTGGAGAGCCCCTCGCCACCGATGGGAACGCCGACTGATGGCCGAGCCTCGGAGGTTACTTCTTTTCTCCCGCTTGGGCCTTCCAGGTCGGCGACTCATAAACAATTTTTCCGCCGACCGCGGTCAGCAGAACTTCCGTCTTGCTGATTTCTGAAGGCTCGATCTTGAAGAGGTCGCGATCCAGTACGATAAAGTCCGCAAGCTTGCCCGGTTCGATTGACCCCTCTGTTTTCTCGCGTCGTCCGGCGAAGGCTGCGCCGAGCGTGTAGGCGCGAATCGTGTCTTCCAGACTCAGACGTTGCTGGGGAACAAAGCCTCCGGCAGGTTCGCCGTCTTCAGTCTGTCGTGTCACGGCCGTCTGCACACCGGGCCAAGGATTCAGAGTGACAACGGGCCAGTCGCTGCCGAACGCCAGTGCTCCGCCCTTCTGTTCGATGCTTCGCCACACCCAAGGACGGGTGGCGCGCTCGGGCCCGATGTTGCGCGCCCAGATGCTTAGCGTGTCCTCGTCGGGATAGGAATGTAGAGGCTGCATGCTCGCGATCACGCCCAGCTTTCCGAAGCGGTCGATGTCCTGTGCGTTGATCGTCTCGATGTGCTCGATGCGGTGCCGCGCATCTTTGACGTGATTGACTTCGGTACGATTCACTTCGGCGGCATTCTGATACGAGTCGAGTGCCGTGCGCACCGCCTTGTCTCCTATGGCGTGGGTAAAGATTTGGTAGCCCCGACGGTCAAGATCGGCCACCGCCGCCTTGTGCTGCTCAGGATCCCAGAACATCTTGCCGATCTGCGACGGGTCATCACTGTACGGTTCCAGCATAGCGGCGGTGTGCGCTTCCACGACGCCATCGAGCATGGTCTTGACCACGCCGCCCGAGATCCAATCGTCGTTGTATTTCTGGCGTGCGTCGTCGATTTTCTTATTGATCTCTGGAGTCAGCCCTGGGGGATCGAGGAAGTAAGCAACATAGAAACGAAGCGTCAATTCGCCGTGCTTCTTCAGTTCGTCGTACAGTTCGAGATATTCGAAATCCTGTCCCGCGCTGTGAACGCGTCCGAGGCCGACTTTGTTCGCCTCATGAATACCCTTTCGGAGCGCGTCGAGACGCTGTTGGCGAGTCGGTTTTGGAATCTTCGAGTCAACCAGGTCGCCAGCCGATTCCTTCAACGCTCCGGTCGCCTCGCCGTTTTCGGCGCGAACGATTTTTCCGTTGGGAGGGTCGGGAGTATTGCGGTCAATACCGGCCATTGCCAGCGCCTTGCTGTTCACCCACGAACTGTGCCCGTCAAAAGCAACCAGATAGACGGGCCGATCGGAAACAACTTCATCAAGCAACTTCTTGTCCGGCAGGCCGGATGGCTTGAACGTTGGATAGGTCCAGCCCATGCCTTGAATCCACGGCTCTTTCGGATGGGAATCGGCGTAAGCCTTCACCCGTTTTTGTATCTCTGCAGCCGATCCTGCACCGTTCAAATCGACTCGCGTGAGGCCGAGCGAGCCGTCCATGAAGTGGATATGGCAATCGGTGAAGGTTGGCAGTACGAGATGGCCTTGGGCGTCGATCACTTTCGTTCCCTTCCCCCGATAGACCTCGATCAGTGCCTTGTCTCCGACCGCGAGAATCTGACCGTCGCGAACTGCCATCGCTTCTGCCCACGGCTGATGCGGATTCACCGTGTAAATGCGGGCGTTGGTGACGATTACATCGGCGGTTGGCGGACTGGCGGCCGGCTCCGAAAAGACCGGAATAGACATTAGTAATGCGAGCAGGAACACCATGCAGGGATGCGTTTGGGAAAGGCGCATAGTCTCGATTCCTTAGATTTCAGAATGTCGGCGGAGTGTTGATCCACAGCACCAGAGTCTCGCTCCGCCCTGGATTTTTCCAATGATGCGGTGTCGCACTTTCGAAATAGAAACTGTCGCCGCGCTTCAGAGAATACTCCTCGCCGGCGAGCGCGATCTGGAGTTGGCCGCTCAGCAGATAGAGAAACTCCTCTCCCTCATGCGCGTACGATTCGCCGCTGCCCGATTGAGGAGCGATACGGAACAGGTGTGGCTCCATCACCTTGTTTCCCCAGGCGAGCAATTCCATGCGCACGCCCGGACCTGCCTCCAGGACTTTGCGTTTTGCAGGACGAACCAGCGGCGTGTTCGATTCCGACGGATCGAAAAAGTCGAGAATCTTCGTTCGGTAAAACCGCGCCAGCTTGCGCAGAGTGCCGACTGAGGCACTCATGTGTGAGCGTTCGACTGCGCTGAGAAATCCGACCGACACACCTACCGCTTTGGAAACTTCGGCCAGGCTTAAGGCGCGTTTAGACCTCAATTGTCGCAGTCGCGGCCCGATCGCTCTGGCCGCGCCATCACCCGGCGGTTTGATCAAACCGTCGCGCTTCAGCATTTGCACGATGGCGGGCGCATTCAGTCCCCGGACCTTGCGCAGATAGCGCGCCTTTTTGAGTTGCCGGACGTCGTCGTCGCTGTACAGTCGATAGCGGCTCTCGGTGCGTCGCGGCCGGGTAAGGCCGAGGCTTTCCCATCCGCGAATCGCCGAGGGAGACACGCCTACAAGGCGGGACACGTCGCCGATTTTCAGATAGGATTTGGCATCGCTGGACATGACACTTCACCCGGCTTCGCTGGCATCTGTGTTTATCGAATACAGAAGAATTTTGCGCTTGACAGGCGCTTGTGAAGTCAATAACCTTGCGCGATTATAGCAAGGTTTGTGGTGGCTGCAAGCGCAATCGATTCCGATTCGAACGACTTCCCTCGTGGAATCCGGAGGTACTGTTCCATGCCGTTCTCGAAAGCAATTTGGAAGAAGCGATGGCTCACCGTCCTGGGCCTCTGCCTGATCTGTTCCACGCTGGTTTCCGCGCAGAGCACCGGCGGCCGCATCCTGGGCCGCATCGCCGATTCCAGCGGTGCCGTGCTGGCCAATGTCAAAGTGACTCTTACTCACGAATCGACGGGAACCAGTTCCACCACGACCACCAACGAAAACGGCGACTACTCGTTTCCACAGGTGTCGGTCGGCGTGTATCGAATGGAGTTCGATCTCGCCGGCTTCAAAAAGAACCTGCAAAAAGCAGTGAACGTCGACCTGAACCAGGTTGTCACCGTGAACTCGGTGTTGCAGATTGGTGAAGCCAAGGAGACGGTGGAAGTAACTTCCGAGGCGCCGCTGGTCGATACGACCAGCACGCAGCTCGGCGCCATCATGGACGCGCACCAGGTCTCCAACCTGCCACTGAACTCACGCGATACTTATCAGTTGCTGCAATTACAGCCTGGCGTACAGGGCGTTGGCGGATCTGATCTCTTCTATGGCAGCAATACGGCGGGTGCGGTTTCAGTCAACGGCGGTCGCGGACGCTCCAACAATTTCAATGTCAATGGCGGCGACAGCAACGATCTTTTCGTCAACGCTCCTGCGGTGCAGCCAACGCCGGACAGCATCGCTGAATTCCGCGTTCTCTCCAATACCTTCGATGCCGAGTACGGACGCAACTCCGGCGCCGTGATCAACGTCGTGACCAAGTCCGGGACCAACGGATGGCACGGTAGCTTTTACGAATTTCTGCGCAATCAGTCCCTTAACTCGAAGGGTTTCCTGGACCTGCGCCGTCCCGACGACAAGCAGAACCAGTTCGGCGGAACCTTCGGCGGACCGATCGTCAAGGACCGTACTTTCTTCTTTGCGTCATATGAAGGCCGGCGTGTTGTGCACGGGATTTCGTCGGACCCGGTCAACGTTCCAACGGCTGCGGAGCGAGCTGGGGATTTTTCGGCGACTCCATTCGCCTTCAATCCAACTGATCAAACGTTGCCCACGGCAACGATCCAAGATCAATTGGTGGCAGACATTTTGAACGAACGCTGTGACATTGGAGCGACTGTCGGCTCTACTTACCATGATCTCTTTCCGGGTAACCAGGTTCCAGTATCGTGTTTCGATCCGGTGGCAACCGACATCATGAATCGGTTTGTTCCGTGTCCGAATGCGGACCCGGGCTGCACCAACGTCGATCCGAACGTGGATCCGAGTTTCCGCTCCATTCCGAACGATCGAAATCACGGCAACCAGTTCTCGGTGAAGGTGGATCACCGCATCAACGACAAGCAAAACCTCAGCGTCTATTACTTCTTCAACGATACGGTCGATTCGCAGCCCTTTACCAGGTTTCAGGCCGCTACGCCGAGCCTGCTGGCAGGGTTCGGTAACAACAACGCGTTCCGAGTGCAACAGATCAACCTCTCTCATACGTGGACGATCAGCCCCAGCACCGTAAATGAAGCTCGAATCACTTATTTCCGCGAAGCGCAGGGGACGTTTCTCCATCCGCAGCGCACCAACAACGTGGTCGATTCCTGCAACGGGATCGGGGTCGCGAATTGTTTTAACGGCGTCACAGACACGCCAACTGCTTTCGCAACTGCCGGCCTCGCTGCCAATAACCCGAAATACGGAATTACACCGAATCTTGGGCCGAACCGCGAAGGGGTTCCGTTCATCAGCGTTTCCGGCGGTTTTACGCTCGGCAACAACTTCGAGGGTGAATTGCCCCAGATCGGCAACTCCTATCAGATCAGCGACAACCTGACCAAGGTTGCCGGCAATCACACCATGAAGTTCGGAATCGATCTGCGCGATCAGCGCTTCCTCCAAACGCTTTACTTCGATGTCAGTGGCGATTACAGCTATTTTGGCGGCGGCAGCAACGATCCCATCGCCCTTGATTCGAACGGCAACCAGAATCTCTTTCCGAATTATCTGTTCGGTCTGCCCGACTCCTACCTTCAGGGATCGGCGCAAACCGAAGACGTACGCGGCAAGTCCGTTTATTTGTTCGCGCAGGACAGCTGGAAGATCAAGCCGAACCTGACGTTGAACTACGGCTTGCGGTGGGAGTTCAACCAGCCCATCTACGACGCCGGCAAGCGTTACCAAACGTTCCGTCCGGGACAAGTCGATACAGTATTCAAATGCAACGTGGGCGGAGAGGACTGTGCCGACCCAAATTCACCGGCAGCTGCTTTCTTTCCGCTTGGGCTCGTCGTGCCCGGCGACAAAGGGGTTCCTCGTGGCCTGACCCAGTCCTACTACAACGCCTGGGCCCCCCGGATCGGTATTGCCTGGGATCCTTGGAAAGATGGGAAGACCACTATTCGTGGTGGTTGGGGACTGTTCTATAACCCAATTGAACAGCTCGTCCTTGAGCAGTTCCAGGGAGAGCCGCCGTTTGGCGGGAGCTCTCTAATCTCGGGAGGCCTGTTCAACACCCCATTTGTCTTCCAATCTGGTGGAACACCCGCTCCCAACCCCTTCAACGGAATCCTTTCACCGAAGCCAGGAGACTCCATCGACTGGTCCGCGTTCCGTCCTATCCTCCTGTTTGGCGAACTTGAACCGAAGATGCGCGCCCAATACACGGCGCAATACAATTTCGGCATTACTCGCGAATTGGCAAAAGACTTGGTCTTGTCGGTCGGCTACGTTGGTTCGCAGGGACATCGCCTGCTCGCCACTAAAGACATCAATTTCGGGAATCCGCAGACGTGTATTGACCTCCAAAATATCTCCGCCTTCTACGCACCGCCACCGCCTGGAGGTCCTCCGAACCCAAACGAGAACGACGCCCTGTCTACGGCCTACACGTGCGGCCCCTTCGCCGCGGACAATCCCTTCTTTCTTCCCGCAAACAGCGTTCCGGCGGGATTCACAGTTCACCTTCCTTACGGCGCAGTCTCGACCATTGGTCCCGGCAACCCCGACACGACTCTGGTCGGTTTGCGCAAATACAGTTCACCGCGTTGCGAGCCGACCACTGGTGCGGGCTGTCCCTCCGACGGTGTTCCTGTCTTCTCGAGCATCTTCGCTCAGGACACCATCGCCAACTCGAACTACAACTCGATGCAAGTTTCGCTCGAAAAACGCTTGTCGCATGGACTCCAATTCCAGGTTGCGTACACCTGGAGCAAGTCCATCGACGATGCGTCGAGTTTTGAGAACATCCTGAAGCCGATTTGCAACCGCTGTAACCGGTCTCTGTCGCTCTTCGATGCTCGCAACCGCGTTGTGCTGAGCTATCTCTGGGAGTTGCCGGTCCCTAAGTACCAGGGGGCAAAAGGCAAAGCGCTCAACGGGTGGGCGATCTCCGGAATCGACAGTTTCCAGAGTGGGTTCCCAATCCGCATTCAGTCGAGCAACGACTCCGAACTGATGAACAGTTTTGATTTCGAACTCCCCGGCAAACCGGACTTGATTGCACCCTTCCACACTCTGGATCCGAGAAAAGCACTCCCCGGATCCTCGCCGCCGCAATTCGGCTATGCTTTCGATCCCAATTCCTTTGCCCTCCCGGTGCAGGACGCCAGTTCAACGCCCTTGCAACTCCTGGGAAACTCGCCCCGAACCATCTGCTGCGGAGCTGGAATCAATAACTTCGATCTATCGGTCCAGAAGATTACGCCGATCGGCGAAGCAATGCGTCTGGAATTCCGCGCGGAGTTCTTTAACCTGTTCAATCACACGCAATTCCTCAACGCGGACGGCAACATCAGTGACGGTACCGATTTTGGCCGCGTCAAGCACACGCGCGACCCGCGGCAGATGCAGTTTGCGTTGAAATTTTCGTTCTAGACTAGAATAGTTATATCCCCGGGCGGCGAACCCGCCCGGGCCTAATCTAATGGCCGGTCTGGCCTGAGCCTTCACTGGAGACACGATGTACCCCGCACTGCAAAAAGAGCTCGATACCTTCGAGCGTCGTACCCCGAAGTCCGCCGAGGCGCATAAGAAAAACCTGAAGCGCCTGCCGCTGGGCGTTGCCAGCAATTACCGCGCCTATGATCCCTATCCGATTTTTGTGGCCGAAGGAAAGGGCAGCAAATTCCGCGATCTCGATGGCAATGAGTACATCGATCACAACCTTTGCTTCGGCGCGCTCATGGCCGGACACTGCCATCCCGCGGTGATGAAGGCGGTCGAAAAGCGCCTATCCACCGGCACCATGTTCGGGATGCCGCACAACATGGAATGGGAATTGGCGGAGGAAGTCTGCAATCGGTTTCCCGTCGAAATGTGCCGCTTCGGTAACAGCGGCACGGAAGCCACCATGCATTCCATCCGTCTGGCCCGTGCTGCCACGGGGCGCGACAAGATCATCAAATTCGAAGGCGGATACCACGGTCTGCATGACGCCGCTTTGGTCAGCGTGAAACCGCATCCTCCGAAGGACGATTTCGGCGACATCAAGAATCCGAAGGCAGTTCCCGGCGGGCTGGGAGTTCCCAAGGCCAGTATCGACAATGTTCCGATCGCGACGTTCAACGATCTGGAAACCGTCGAGCGCCGCTTCAAAGAGAATCCCAATCAGATCGCGGCCGTCATTCTCGAACCGATCATGATGAACGTCGGGCTCTGCATGCCGCAGAAGGGCTTCCTCGAGGGGCTGCGCCAACTCTGCGATAAATACGGCGCGCTGCTGATCTTCGACGAAGTCAAGACCGGCGCGAAACTCTCATGGGGCGGCGCTTCGGAATACTTCGGCGTGATCCCGGACATGATCTGCCTGGCGAAGTCGATCGGCGGCGGATTGCCGTTGGCCGCATTCGGCACGCACAAGCGCGTCATGGACCTGATTTCCGATCACAAGGTCTTTCATGGCGGAACCTACAACACGAATCCCGTGTCGATGGCAGCGGGCCTCGCTACGTTTCGAGAAGTTCTGACGCGCGAGAACTATGCGCACGTCGACAAGCTCAGCGCGAAACTAACCGAGGGCTATAGAAAGATTGTCACGAAGGTTGGCTTGCAAGCTTATATCGCAAGCGCCGGAGTGAATGGCGCGCTGATGCTGTATCCGCAGGAGATTCGCAACTACCGTGACTGGCTGCCGGTCGATGTTGACCTGTGGCGGCACTACTGGTTCGCCATGGTGAACCGCGGTGTGATGTGTCAGCCCTACTGGTGGGATGAACAATGGACGATCTCTGTTCAACACAGCGAGGCCGACATCGACAAACATCTGGCAGCATTCGCAGACATCGCCGATTCGTTGGCCACAGCACAGCAGGAGCGCTTAGGCGCGGTCGCAGCACACTAGCGTTGTATTGATCGGACGCCGCTGTCCGACGCAGTTGATCTTGATTTTCGAGGGCGGATCTGTAATTCCGCCCTCGAAATACATTGTGGGTCCGGGAGTAGCTTTGTCTGCCACTGACGTCAACCAACCCCACCTGAAGCGCGTCCTCGGACGCTTTGATCTGGTTTTGCTGTTTGTTGTGGCCGTATTCAACCTGAACGTCGTGCCCAGCATTGCCGCGAATGGCGGCGTGACGGTCTGGCTCTGGGTGATCGCACTGGTCCTGTTCTTCTGGCCGCAAGGTATCGCTGTGATCGAGTTGGCTCAGCGGTATCCGGGTGAAGGCGGCGTTTACCTGTGGGCGAAAGAGGTCTTCGGAGATTTTCACGGTTTTCTCTCGGGCTGGTGTTACTGGACCAACAACATGCTGTATGTGCCCACCGTGATGCTCTACTTCGTAGGCGTCTCCGTCTTCGCGCTCGGGCCGGGCCATGCCTGGCTGGCCGACAACAAGACTTTTGCCATGATTGCCTCGGTTGCGTTGCTGGCATTTTTGACGTTGCTGAATGTCATCGGGCTCGGAGTAGGGAAGTGGCTGAACAATCTCGGTGCGATCGGGACATTCGTCGCGGCGATCGTGCTCATCGGACTGGGAGTCACCATCTGGTCGCGTTTTGGTACTCCCGTGACGAGTGCGGAGTTTCGCATTCCGGCGGATCCGAAATTTGTTCTCAATTCATTCGGCGTGATCTGTTTCGGTCTCGTCGGTCTCGAACTCGCTTCGGTGATGGGCGACGAGATTCGTGATCCTGCCAAGACGCTGCCGCCAGCAGTGGCGTGGGGTGGCGTGATTTCGGGGATACTCTACATCGGAGCGACGCTGACGTTGCTCGTCGCCATCGGCAAGAACGACATCAGCGTTCTGCAAGGTATCGTGCAGGGCGTCAGCCAGATGGCGGATAAAGTCGGCGTCAGTTGGATCATCGGTCCGTTTGCCGTGATGCTGAGCGTGTCGATTGCCGGAATCGGCTCGGCCTGGATGGGTGGATCGGCGCGTATTCCGTTCGTAGCGGGGCTCGATTCCTACATGCCCGCCGCGATGGGAAAGGTTCATCCGAAGTATTCGACGCCGCATGTCGCGCTGATTGTGCAGGGAATTGTTTCGCTCATCCTGATCCTGCTCAACTTCACTTTGTCGGGTGGCGTGCAGGAAGCGTTCCAGAAGATGCTGTCGGCGGCCGTGGTGTTACAGCTTGTTCCGTTTCTGTACGTGTTCGTTGCGCTGGTGAAGTTTGCCTGGCGTGGAGACATGCAACGCGCGCGTTACGGACGCGGCACCTTGATGTTCGCGGGCATCGCGGGATTAATCACAACTACGCTGGCGATTGTCGTGGCATTTTTTCCCGCGAAGCAGATTACGTCGCTGTGGAAATATGAAGTCAGCATGTTCGGAATTACGCTGGGCTTTATCGCGTTGGCCGTATTTTTCTTCTACGGCTACGGCCGACTGAAGGCGCCGGAAGCGGTGCGTGCAGAAAGCGTAGAAATCGCAAGACCCACCTAAAGCTTTTGGGTGGCGCAGTGCTTCAGCGCTGCGGTTCGGCGCTATTTAGATACGGGGCTTTAGCCCCCGAGGCAAGGCAGGAGGCACTTATGCCCGGTGGAGTGCAGACCGAAGTGAAGACGTACCAGATGTTCATCGACGGCGAGTGGGTCGCGAGCAAGTCCAACAAGACCTTTCCCGTCTACGACCCCTCGACCGAGGAAATCATCGCGCAGGTTCCGGAGGCCAACGCCGACGACGTGAATCGCGCTGTGGCCGCCGCGAAGTCCGCATTCGAAGATGGGCCGTGGGCGACCACCACTGCGCAGGAGCGTGGCCGAGTCCTCTTTCGTCTCGCGGAGAAAATTCGCCAGAACCAGCCGGCGCTGGCCGAACTGGAATGTCGCAACACTGGCAAGCCGATTGTTGAAGCCGAGTACGACATTGGCGACGCCGCCACTTGCTTCGAGTATTACGGAGGACTTGCCACGAAAGTTGTCGGGTACGTGAATCCCGTCCCCGATAACGCGATGAGCTTGACGCTGAAGGAACCCGTCGGCGTTGCCGGGCAGATTATCCCCTGGAACTATCCCCTGCTGATGGGCGCATGGAAATTAGCGCCAGCCATCGCCGCCGGATGCACGTGCGTGCTCAAGCCCGCCGAACAAACTCCTCTCACCGTTCTCGAAGTCGCGAAGTATTTCGATGAAGTCGGCCTACCTAAAGGCGTCGTCAATGTGATCACAGGATTCGGTGAATCCTGCGGATCGCCGCTGGTCAAGCATCCCGACGTAAACAAAATTGCCTTCACCGGCTCGGCGGCGGTCGGCAAGATCATCGTCAAGGAAGCCGCCGACACCGTGAAGCGCGTGACCCTGGAACTTGGCGGCAAGTCTCCTAACATTTTCTTCGCTGACGCCGATTTCGAAGCCGCCATCGATGGCGCGTTATTTGGAGTGTTCATCAATCAAGGCGAAGTCTGTTCTGCGGGCAGCCGCATCCTTGTTCAGAAATCGATTTACAAGAAGTTCGTCGATGCCATGGCTGAGAAAGCCAAGAAGATCACACTCGGTCCGCCACTCGAACGCGAGACGAAAATGGGCGCGCTCGTCAGCAAAGAACAATATGACCGCGTACTCTCCTATCTCGACATCGGGAAAAGAGAGGCTAAGGTTGCCTCTGGCGGAGGAAGGTCCGACAAGTTTGCCAAAGGCTACTACGTGCAGCCGACCATCTTCTACGACGTCGACAACAACGCGCGCATCGCCCGCGAAGAAATATTTGGCCCGGTCGCGACCGTGATTCCGTTCGAAGACGAAAAAGACGCGATGAAGATTGCTAACGACTCTCCTTACGGCTTGGCGGCTGCCGTCTGGACTCGCGATATCTTCAAAGCCATGCGGACAGTGAAGGCGCTGCGCGCCGGAATCGTCTGGGTCAACCATATGCAGCCGACCTATGTGGAAGCGCCGTGGGGAGGCTACAAGCAATCCGGCTTTGGCCGGGAACTCGGACCGCATGGAATCGACGAGTACCTCGAAACCAAGCAGGTCCATATCAATTTGAACGAAGCCCCGATCGGCTGGTACTGAAAAACAGTTTTCAGTTCCCAGTTCCCGGTTCTCAGTAACACCCTCGAACCGGCGCGTTCTTGACTGAGAACTGAGAACGGAGAGCTGAGAACTTGTTTATGTCCACTATTCAATTACGCACTCCTATTCCTGGTCCGCGCTCGCAAGAGTTGATGAAGCGGCGCAATGCTGCCGTTGTGCAGGCGGCTTATCACGCAACCCCCGTGTTCGTAGCCAGGGCTGAAGGCGCGGTTGTCGAAGACGTCGACGGCAACCGCCTGATTGACTTTGCTGGCGGCATTGGCTGTCTCAACACCGGACACCGCGCTCCAGCTGTGGTCGAGGCGGTCCGCCGTCAACTTGATCGCTTTCTGCATACCAGTTTTAACGTTCTGCCGTACGAGAGCTATGTTGCCGTCTGTGAACGGCTGAACGCGCTCACTCCCGGAAAATTCGCCAAGAAAACGTTGCTCGTGAACACCGGAGCTGAGGCCACCGAGAACGCCATCAAGATCGCGCGCAGCTATACCAAGCGACCGGCGGTCATCAGCTTCGAAGACGCATTCCACGGACGCACGTACATGGCAATGGCCATGACCAGCAAGACGCATCCCTACAAAGCTGGATTCGAGCCGTTCCCGAGCGACGTCTATCGCATTCCGTACGCTTATTGCTACCGTTGTTCGTACTCGCTGAAATATCCGTCGTGCGAAGTGCACTGCGCGAAGCATATCGAAGACACGTTCAAGCGCGTTGTCGCGGCTGAAAGTGTCGCCGCGGTGATTGTCGAGCCGATTCTTGGCGAGGGTGGATTCGTTACGCCGCCGGCCGAGTTCTTCCCGGCGCTCTCCGAGATTTGCCGCAAGTACGGCATTCTCCTGATCGCCGATGAGGTGCAGACGGGATTCGGCCGCACCGGCGCGCTGTTTGCCTGTGAGCAACTCGGCTTGGAACCAGACCTGATCTGTATGGCGAAATCACTCACCGGCGGGCTCCCGATGGGTGCCGTCACCGGCCGTGCAGAAATCATGGACACGCCCGGCCCTGGACAACTCGGCGGCACATTCAATGGAAACCCCACGTCCTGCGAGGCGGCGCTGGCCGTGCTCGACATGATCGAACGCGACGATCTTTGCGCCCGAGCCAATATTCTGGGAGAGCGATTCCGCAAACGTGCGGAGAAATGGCAATCTCAGTGGGAATTGGTGGGCGATGTCCGCGGACTAGGCGCGATGCAGGCGCTCGAACTCGTTCGCTCTAAAACCATACGTCAACCAGCCGACGAGGAAACCAAGCAGGTGGCACAATTCTGTTATGAACACGGCCTGGTGCTGATCACGGCTGGATCGTATGGCAATGTGATCCGATTGCTGATGCCGCTGGTGGTAACCGACGCCCAGATGGACGAGGCTCTCGATGTCCTCGAAGGAGCACTGGCCTCCGTGGCGGAAAAGAAAGGCATCCTGACAGCCGTCTAACGCATGCAAGGAATCTTATGACTACTGCTACCGCTACTCCCGCCATGACCGGCCAGGAAATCGTCGACCTAACCCGTAAGCACACGCTCTTCGAGTGGTCGGCGCAGTCCAAGGTCGATCCCATCCCGGTCGCTCGCTCCAAGGGCATCTACTTCTGGACGCCGGAAGGGAAGCGCTTCATCGACTTCAATAGCCAGTTGATGTCGGTCAATATCGGGCACGGCGACGAGCGCGTGATTCAGGCGATTACCGAGCAGGCGCAGACGCTGGCCTACGCGAACCCATTCATGGCGACGGAACCCCGCGCACGCCTAGGGGCGAAGCTGGCCGAGATTACGCCGGGCGACATCGATACTTTTTTCTTCACCAACGGCGGCGCCGAGGCGAATGAAAATGCCATCAAGATTGCCCGCGCATTTACGGGACGCCACAAGATCATGGCCCGCTATCGGTCGTACCATGGCGCGACCGCAGGCGCGGTCAGTCTGACGGGCGACCCCCGCAGATGGGCTGCCGAGCCGGGCATTCCGGGCGTGGTTCGCGTGCTCGATCCTTACCACGGGATCGAGCGCGGATGGGAATCGGCTGAGACTTCTCTGGCGATGATCGAAGAAACCATGCAGCTCGAAGGCACGCACACCATCGCGGCGTTCATTCTCGAAACGGTGGTTGGCACCAATGGAATTCTCGTCCCGCCCGATGGCTACATGCAGGGAGTTCGCAAACTCTGTGACAAATACGGAATCCTCATGATCGCCGACGAGGTCATGGCGGGCTTCGGGCGCACGGGCGAGTGGTTTGCCATTGACCATTGGAAGGTCGTTCCGGACCTGATCTGCATGGCAAAGGGGCTTACGTCGAGCTATCTGCCGCTGGGCGCGGTCGGAATGCGGCACCACATCGCACAGCATTTCCAGGACAAGGTGTTCTACGGAGGGCTGACGTACAACTCGCATCCGATGGGATGTGCCGCGGCGCTTGCCACCATCAAAGTCTACGAGGATGACCACCTGATCGAGAACACCCGCAAGATGGGCGCGATCATGAAGGACCTGGGCGCAGAGCTACATAAGAAGCATCCGTCGGTGGGAGCGGTCCGTTCTATTGGCCTCTTCGGGATTGTCGAACTCGTCCGCAGCCAGAAAACGCGGCAGCCGATGGCGCCGTTCAACGGCACGTCAGAAGAAATGGCAGCCCTGGGAAAGTTTTTCCGTGAGAATGGGCTTTATACGCTGGTGCGCTGGAATACGTTCTATACCAACCCGCCGCTCTGCATCAACGAAGAGCAATTGCGTGGTGCGTTCGCGATCATCGACAAGGGACTGGAGATTATTGACAAGGCAGTCAAGGACTAGCCGAGTCCGGACGGTCAGCGCTTGGTTGCGCTTCGGGTTGCGCCTTACGAGGTCGCCGAAAAGGCTGGGTAGAACTCGGTCATCAGGACCGTAGTCTCGCGCCGGTCGGACACCATTTCTTCACCCCTGGCGACAAGGCTCGCGATCCGCTCACGCGCGGCCCGATCCAGCTTCTTGAAGCGAATGCCGGTTCCGCATCCGTAGATGCAATGGGTCACATCGCCGAGCACCCACACCCTCTCGCTGTCGATCCACAGAGCGACATTGACTTCAGTCCCTGCCTTCATGGCATGCGGTACCTGGACCCGGCAGCCGCCTTCGCTCAAATCGCTCGCCGTCACCCACAGCGGAGTGCTGACATCCTTCATTCTCATCTCGACCGCAACCTCGCATACGTACCGGTCGTGCTCGCGGCGGACGGTCATCCGCGGACGCTGGAAGTCGTCGACGCCCGATGCGGGCAGCCACATCTCGGCGTTTGCCGCTGCGTTTCCGGCGCCTGCCAGGCCGACGCGGCGTCCGTCTGCTGTCGACTGTTCCCACATCACGCGATAGCGGCGGGTCGTTCCTTCAAAGCGGAGGGCGACCTGGTCGCCGACGCCGACGGCGCAGCTCACGTCTTCAAGCAGAGCTCCGTCCCGACTTAGGTTCAGCACCTGCACACGATCCAGAAAACTTCGGCCTTTCGAGTCCATGCCACACACAGTGGCGTTCAGGCTCATGGCTACACGGGGCTGGCGACGGCATCCCATAGGGTCAGCTTTCCTTTATTTCGAAGTTAACGTACGCCTTCCGGCGCTTCGGGGGGATGAGGTGTGTCTGCGGTCAGTTAAAGTGATTACTTAAGTAATCGCGTCAACCGACTCACATTACAACTCTGTACTTCGCAAGAGCATGTCGGCTGCCAGATTAGGTTTGCAGCAAAGTAAAGGACTTGCGGCTCGGATCGCAAATCAGAGTGAAAGATGCTGCAGGTTGGGGGAAAGCTACGGCTGGCGTTTTACCCACGAGGGAATATGTTCATTGAATGACGACGAAGGGGGCGTCGGGCTGGTCGGTCCGGCAGCAGTGCTGATCGAATTCCCGGCAACTCGACATAACTTCGCAAGCCGGGACGGCCCACGCCGTGTGGCAGTCCGGCAGCAGGCGTGTCCAGGGACAGCGGGAGCAGCGAAATCCCTGCACGAAGCGCAGCGGGCAAAAAATGGGAACCATCCCGCGTTCTTGAATCTGGACCAGCGACGACAAGGGTCACCTGCGAAACTTGGAACGAACAATAATTATAAACCGTCGATCATTCGATGCCGTGCGGGTTGTCGGCAGTGCGGCGCCGACCTTGAGGTCGACGCGTCGCCGGTGAGAAACGCACGCGCTCTTTCCATCAATTTTCTAGTGGACTGCGGCGTCTCAAAATACGACAAAAATAAATTTGTTCCACAGGTCTCCGCCCATCGCAATCGGGCATATACTCCGCCACGCGCGGCTTTTGCGTCGCGCAGGAGACTCCCCCATGAACAAAGCAGTCGAAGTTGTGCTCACGATCGTCGCCTTAGCCGGCCTCTATTGTGCGATTCCTAACAACGCTGTTTCGGGCGGTTCAGTTGTGCAGTCCCAGCAAAAAGTATTGATCGCGGATGGCAGCGATCCCATGCCGCTGTGCAGGAGACGCTGCAAGTAAACAAAACCTGACGCAGTTGCCGGACCCAGCGGCCCAGATTTCCGTTGCACGGCTGCCGAAGGAGAGGTATGCTTCCGACCTTCGGGGGCAAGGCAGGCGATGAACTGGCTAATAGATGTGAGCTGGGTCGCGGGTCCGGCTCTGCAAATTGTTTTGTTGACCTTCATGGTCCAGCGCAAAGCGCAGAGCGTATTTCCTAGATTCTTCTCCTACATTGTCTTCCAGGTCCTGAAGTCTGCAGTGCTGTTCGTCACCTTCCGTTATTTTCCGGATAACTATTTTGACGCTTATTGGACTGGGAACGCGATCAGCGTTCTGCTTGCCGTCGCTGTGATGGATGAAATCCTCAACCATCTCTTGAAGCAATATGGCGGAATTCAAACATTAGGCGTGACTATCTTCCGCTGGGCTTGCGGGTTGCTGTTGCTGCTGGCGATTGTGGGCGCTCCCTCAAGTCAGGACGGCAGCACCGAGCGGATTGTGGCCGCGGTTCTGGCTTTCGAGCGCAGTGTGCGGCTCATGCAGTGTGGCCTTTTCGTGCTCCTAATGCTTCTTTGCCGGGTTCTCAAAGACAACTGGCGGCAGCCCGTATTTGGCATTGCGCTCGGATATGGAATTTTTGCCAGCGTCGAGGTCATCCTGATCAGTTTCGTAATGTTTGGAGGAGAGAGTCACGGCTCGGTTGTGAGTCTGATCAAGAGCGCAGCCTTCAATGCCGTAACCCTGATCTGGATTGGCTACCTCAGGCGTGAAGGCGAACTGGTGCCGGCGTTGAATCTGCGTCCGGTCGAGGGGCTCAATTTGGCCCTGGCGACGGCTAGTCCCGGCGGCGATGAAGACGAAAGCTTCATGGTTTGGGTGGAGCAAGCCGTGGATCGAGTCTTGTCTCGCCATACCTGGCCCGCGGCATCATCAAAGGGGTCGCAGATCGTTGGACGTGAACCGGGCCCGGAAGAGAAGAACTAAGGTTAATAGAGATTCCATCCTAGTCACGCACGATGACGCCGATGACAGACGAGACGCGATCTGGAGTCAACTGGCCTCCGCAAGGAGGCCAAGTCATTTCCTACAGGTCCGGCGGCGCATCGAAGATGGGAGTTCTCAAGGAAGTCCGCTGGGGACTGGTGTGGCGGGATTTTGTGCTGGAGGATGGGCGAGTGATCCCGGAGATCAAGGTTCACGGGCGTCCTGAACCGCAAGTCTGGCGCAAAGCCAGCGACGTGACTAGCGCGGAACGCGAGGTCTGGGAAGAGAGGCTGGCCACCATGGCAGCTGCTGGCCAGGATCCGCGCGAACGCGAACAATCATTTCGGGCGGAACTGAACCAGTACCTCGCTTATACCTACCTCAGGTTCACGCGCAGCGCCCAGAGCTCGCCGGAACCAGAGCCCAAGCCGGAGGATCTTTCGGAGCGGATCAAAGAAGCAAAGCGCTTCGTTGCCGGACGTCTACGAGAATTGCTCGAAGTAGAAAGCGACACAAAAGAGCGCGAGTCCGCAGCTCATTCGCTGGGCCGGCTGAAGGATCTGGAAACCTCCCTACAAGCCTTTACTGTGTGAGCCGATTGTACTTTTTCAAAATCTCCCTGAGCTTATCGTGTGGCAACGCAATGACGGTGTGGTCGTTGATCCCCGTCATCGTCTCGGCCGCGACCATTGCGTTCACGATGGCCTCCTCGGTAGCCTGAACGGTTGCAAGGAAAAGCGGGTTCAGTTTTTGGTTAGGCAGCATCTTCAGATCGCGAACAGTTCTCGGATCGGCGGCACCGGGGTTCGCGGTCGAGAAGGCGATGAAGATGTCTCCCGAACCGTCGCCTGAGAAGCTCCCGACGCGTCCCAGACCAAGAGATGCCCGGCGTACCATCCGCTTGAGTTGGGTCGGAATCAGCGGCGCGTCGGTCGCGACCACGATGATGATTGAGCCAATATCTTCGTCGCGAACCAGGTGATCCGGAATCTCTTTTCCAACCGGAACGCCCGCGATCCGGAGCTGGTTGCGGCGTCCATAATTGCACTGCACCAGAACGCCGACGGAGTAGCCGCCGAGCCTGGCGGGAAGCACGCGTGACGATGTGCCGATTCCGCCCTTAAATTCGTTGCAGATCATCCCCGTCCCGCCACCAACGTTGCCTTCTTCCACCGGGCCGCCGTGAGCCGAGTCGAGCGCATGGAAGACATGCTCCGGCTTTACATGGAACCCATTCATGTCGTTCAGGTCATCGTCAGAGGTCTCAGCCACCACGGGCAGCGACCAGCTGTAGCCTTCGGAATCGGGCGGAGCCTTCTTGATGCGCCACGCAATCACCGCGTCGCGCACCACGCCGACACTGTGTGTATTGGTGATCATCACGGGGCCGTCGAGGAAACCGGAATCGTCGAGCCATGTCGTTCCGGTCATTTCGCCGTTGCCGTTGAGGGAGAACCAGGCACCGAAAACTTCGTCCAACGAATGCTTTCCTCGGGGAAAGATTGCCGTGACGCCGGTGCGAACCGGACCTTCACCGACCTTGAGTTTGCCGCTACCCGAGATGAGGGTGGTATGACCCACCTCGACGCCTTTGACGTCAGTGATAGCGTTATATGACCCCGGCGTGCCATCGAATGGAACGCCCAGATCGCGCGCCCGCGGCTTGGTCTGGCTGAAGGCAAGGCAGTTGAGGAGCGAAAGCAGAAAGAGGGTCCCGAGCGAGCGATGGACGAACTTTCGATGGACGATCTTTGTCATAAGCATCATGGGGTTGGGGCAGTGCACGCGGCAGTATAAAGCATCGAAGCCGCTGTGCTGGTTTACAATCCAGAGCCATAGCGTTGTTCGCAGCAGCCGCTTTCGCGGCAGTCATTTTCGCGGCGGCAGGAGAATACATGGAAAACTGGAAGCGGGCAGTGATCGCAGGATCAGCGGGAGCGGCGACCATCCTGATGCTGAAAGGGAAGCGCCCGGCGGGCGTCCTGGTGGCCGGAGTTGGACTGGCAGTACTGGCGTCGGAATATCCCGAGAAGTTCACGCGGATTCGCGAAGAGATTCCCGGCTACGTTCAGCAGGGAACCAGGCTTCTCGACATGGCCATGAAATTTGGCGCCAGGATCGGAGAACTGGTCGAGAGCCGCGGACAGGGATTGCTGGAAAAGCTCGAAGAGTACTGAGAATCCGTCGACGTGCAGCGATGCAGAAGAACGCTACTCAATTCCCAGTTGCTTGCGTGCGTCAGGACTGAGCCGTTCCGGCGTCCAAGGCGGGTTCCAGACGACGTTGACGTTTGCGTTGCGCACACCCGGAAGTTGTTCCACTCGTGACTTCACCTGGGCGCTGATGTTGACATGTTCCGGGCAACCCTGCGCGGTGAGAGTCATCTCTACCGTAACGTCCTGTTGGTCTTGGGGCACGGCGTCAAAGCGCACTTCGTAAATCAGACCCAGATCCACAATATTGACGGGGATCTCCGGGTCGTAGCACTGCTTCAGTGCGCTGAGCACGTCTTCCTGAGTTAGAGGCATACTAAGAGTTTAGATCATTTAGTGTCTAGATCATGGCCATCGATCCGGAGTCGCGAAAAAAACTACAGATCTTCCTTCTGCTCGCCATCGTCGCGGCCGGCGGACGCGCCGCGTATATCGTCTATGACCGCTACCAGGAGCGCAAAGCAGACGCTCAGCCTAAACAGGAAAAAGCTCTCAAGGCGGATTACTACATCACACCGAAAAAACTTCATCCTTACGATTTGAAGTCGGCGCGGGAACTCACCAAGCAGCCGATCTGGGTGAAGATTGGCTACGGGATTACGTACTACCCCTACGATACTGCGCGGCACAAGGTCGATTTCGGACACGAGGCTGGAACGCTGCTGCCCCTCCAGAAACTTCAGATCCAGGAGGTCGTCACCGATGTGACCCCGAAGGCTCCTGGCTCGAGGCAAGTGCTGGCGCGCTTTGAGCTTGAAGGCAAGGCCTACGCGGCGCCCATCGGAGTGCAACAAGGCCAAGACTTCAGGATTTATTCCGATGACATGTTTTTCATGGAAGACCCGCACGAACTCTATAAACACTGGCCACCCGAAATCTGGAAGGCGATTGACGCTCACGAAGCGCGCCAGGGGATGAGCGAATTGCAAGCCGGCCTGTCGCTGGGACTGGGAGTCCCCGAAGGATCGGGGGATTACGGCTCGCGGACTCTGAAGTTCTCCAACGGAGGCAAGCCGGTGACAATCACGTTCCAGAATGATAAGGCAACCGAGATCAAGCAGGAACCTGTATCGTAGCCCAGGCATCGGTGACGTTGAGCACTGTCGTACAATTCCTCGCATGAGACGAATGCTGGCCGTTGTCTTTGCGTTTCTTTTGTTCTCCGTACCATGCTTCGCCTCCCGCACGATCCGCGTCGACTACTACCACACCGGAAACTCCAAGGAAGAATGGTTCAGCCGCGATCGGACAGTGCTCGAACCCCTGGAATGGCCGGGCAACCCGGCGAAAGCAATCGACAACAGTGGCCTCGGCAACTACCTGTTCGAAGTCCGCGATAAGAAAAGTGGGACGCTTCTCTATTCGCGCGGATTCAATTCTGTCTTCGCCGAATGGCGCGACACCGATGAAGCCCTGCACGCCAATCGGACGTTTTCCGAGTCGTTACGATTCCCCAGTCCATCGGCGCCGGTGGAAGTCTCTCTGAAAGCCCGTCGCGAAGCTGGTTTCCAGGAAGTCTGGAAAACCGTAGTCGATCCGAAAGACAAGTTCATCGACCGCTCTCGCCCGGCCTCACCTGGCGCTCTCATTGAGTTGCAGAAGATGGGCGATCCGGCGACGAAAGTTGATCTGCTGGTAATGGGCGACGGCTACACTGCCGCCGAGTGTGCCAAGTTCGAGAAAGACGCGCAACGATTCCTCGACAGACTCTTTGCGACTTCACCCTTCCGCGAGCGCCGGAAAGATTTCAACGTATGGGGTCTGTGCCCTCCAGCGGATGAAAGTGGGATCGCGCGCCCGTCGAGCGGCATCTATCGCCGGTCGCCGCTGGGCTCGACCTATGACACTTTCGATAGCGAGCGCTACGTCCTGACCCAGGAGAATCGCACCCTGCGCGATGCGGCGTCGTTTGCGCCCTACGAGTTCATTGAAATTCTGGTCAACGGCAAAACCTACGGCGGCGGAGGAATCTTCAACCAGTATGCCACCGTGGCGATTGATAACGCGTGGGCTGGATACGTTGGCGTGCACGAATTCGGTCACCACTTCGCCGCGCTAGCCGACGAGTACTATACCTCCGATGTCGCATATCTTTCAGGCGCAGAGAAGAAAGAGCCCTGGGAGCCGAACGCCACTGCTCTGCTGGATCCCGCAAACTTGAAGTGGAAAGACTTGGTCGCGCCGGGCACGCCACTTCCGACGCCGTGGCCAAAGGACGAGTTCGAACGCTTCGAGGCTGACATCCAGAAGCAGCGCAGGGAATTGCGTGCCGCCGGGAAGCCCGAAGCCGAAATGGAAGAACTCTTCCGCAAGGAACGAGAAAAGGAAGACGTCATGTTCGCCGCACAGAAAAACGCCAGTGTAGTCGGGGCATTCGAAGGAGCGAATTATCAGGCGAAGGGATACTACCGTCCACAGATGAATTGCATCATGTTCACTCGCCACGACGCATTCTGTGCCGTGTGCCGGCGCGCGATTGAGAGGGTGATCGCGATGTATGCCGCGTAACTCTTCACCACAGAGACACAGAGACACAGAGTCACAGAGGAACAATTGGGGCAACAATGCGTTCACGGACGAATTGAACTATCTCTGGCGTGATGTAGTGCGGGGGATGGATCGAGAAGAACTGACGGTCACTTACCGGCTTGAGTGAGACCCGCTCCCATGCAGGCGTCGCGGATTGGTCGGCAGCGTGCAGTAATGCCGCGTCTGCACGGTCAAGAAATTCCTGGGCCGAGACCTTGAAATCGGCTGTCGCCGGATCGAGCACGGTCAGATAGAGATCAGGTTTCAGAAAACGCAGAATGCTGTTCGATTCGATGATGACGTTCTGCGCTCCGCTGAGAATCTGACGAACGCGCGGCATCGCTTCCGCGAGTCGGCCTTGTTCGGTCCGCACCCACCACGAGTGCTCGGCGCCGGCGACCAGAAATCGCGAGGTGTCGGATTCGCCGTCGCGTTTCCTTTCCTCCGAGACAGCCCAGGAATGATCGGCAGTGACGCAATCGCAGGCCTCGCCATTGGCGGAGCAGATGCCGTGTCCGTATTGCGTGATTTTCAGAGCGGTCCAGCGGAACTCAGGCAGCGCGGAAATCAGGCCGGCGACGACGCTGGTCTTTCCTACGCTGCGCGAATGGCCGCCGATGACGACAACTGGCATAAGGCAGTTCTCGGTTCTCAGTTCTCAGTTTCCAGTCTGGCGGTCCTTGCGCGCCGCACGCGAAAGAAAAGCCAACTCTTTCAGGTATTGTGCAATCGGCCGGGCTGGAGTTCCCCAGAAAACGACTCCCTTGCCCCGAATCACCTTCTTCGACGGAATTCCGCTTTGTGCGCCGAGGATCGCGCCGGCCTCGATGCGCACGTGATCGGCGATGCCGACTTGTCCGCCGATGATGACGTTGTCTTCTACAACTGCACTACCAGAAAGTCCCGTTTGAGCAGCGATGACGACATCCTCGCCAACTTGGCAGTTGTGGCCAATGTGCACTAGGTTATCGATTTTTGTGCCGCGGCGAATTCGCGTCTCGTCCAGCGCGCCGCGATCGACGGTGGAATTTGCTCCGATCTCCACGTCGTCCTCGATTGCCAGGCGTCCGACTTGCGGGAATTGCTCGTAATGTCCGGTCTCGGCATCGCGGACGTAGCCAAAGCCGTCGCTGCCCAGCACCGCGCCCGCCTGAATTACAACGCGATCGCCCAGCGTCGTGCCTGAATAGATCGTTACGTTGGGATTAATTCGGCAATGAGCGCCAATCTTGACGTCATCGCTGATCGCGCAACCCATGCCGATGGTCGATTCGTCGCCAATTCTGACGTTCTCCCCGACAACCACGCGCGGTCCGATCATCACGTTGTTGCCAATCCGCGCGGATGGAGCGACGGCAGCCGAACTGTGCGTGCCTCCCTGCGGTTTGCTATCGCGAAGGAGATTGGCGGCGCGGGCAAATGCGAGTCGAGGCTGCGGATGAATCAGCAAGGCTTTGGTGGATGAGACAGCCTCTGCGAAACTTCCGGCAATCACGGCGCCAGCTGCCGAGGCGAGCGCCGAACGTAGATTCCGTACATCGTCGACGAACACCAGGCTCTCAGGCCCGGCCGATTTCAGACTCGCGACTGCGGTTACAACAAGAGAGCCCGATCCCACCAGACGGCAGCTGAGTCTTTCCGCAAGATCCTGAACAGTACGTTTCATGGCCTCCCATTGTCGCGTTCCCCGGCGAGGTTCGCAAATCCCCTGGGGCTGCAACCGCTGTCAGCGAAGAGCTTTAACCGCAGATACTTAGAGGACGCCGAGAAAACTTGAGGAGCAAAACCGCTAATTGCTAATTGCTAAATGCCAAGTGCTAACCGCTGCCCTCAGTACAACGGCCCTTCCCCCTCCGGCCTCGTCTTCCATCTCCGATGCACCCACAGCCATTGCTCTGGATATCGCCGGACGTAGTCTTCAATGACTTTCGTGAATTTCGCGGTGTTGACGACGATGTCTTTTTCATTGTCGTCCGTTCGGATTAGCGCGACTGCCGGATCAAAGCGCAGACGATATTTACCCAGCTTCGCATCCCAAATCGTGAACGTCGGGATCACGGCAGCGTCGGTCCGCAGGGCAATCCGAGCCAACCCGCTGGCGGTGTAGGCCGGAATGCCAAAGAAGTCCACGAAGACGCCTTGCGGCGGCGTCATGTTGGTGTCCATGAGAATACCGACGACCTCGCCGTTGCGCATGGCTGCAAGCAATCTGCGAACGAAATCGCCTTTATCAACGGTCCGATTCCCATGCATCATCCGGTAACTCTGAATCAGATGGTCGACCCGGGGATTATCCAGCGACCGCATCACAATCGAAAGCGGATGCCCCTGGAGGGAATGGGCGAACGCGGACAACTCCCACCCTCCGAAGTGCGCGGTCAGGAACAGCACACCCTTGCCGCGCGTGAAGGCGCGCTCGAAATTTTCGAAGCCATCGTAGACGACAACCTGGGTCACGTTCTCCGGTGTGTAGCGAGGAAACAGACAGACCTCGGCGAGCTGGCGTCCCAAAGAAATGTACTCGCCGCGAAGGATGCGGCGTTTCTCTTTGAGTTGCATTTCAGGAAAGGCCAGAGTCAGGTTCCGCATCCCTACGCGTCGCAGTTTTCCATGCAGCCGGTAGACAAGCAGGCCAAGGCTGATGCCGATCGCGCGGGCCAGCGGACGGGGAAGGATCCCCATCGCTTTCAGGAAGAACCATACGGGCCAGTATTCAAGGCGTTCGCGCACTGTGCGGGAGTTTAGGGGGTCGGGGTGTCGCTCTGCAAGCTGGATAGACCGCTTCGCGCCGGGCCTTCGATCCGCAGGGACGGGTCAGAGACCCGTCCCTACACGACAAGGCTCATTTCCCTTCGGCAGCCTTAGCCCATTTTGCCAGCGTGTTGAGGAACGGATAGGCGCCTTGTGGCGCGTCAATGCTTCCGTCGAGCGAAGTCTTGAAGGGGACCATGCGGCCGTAGAAATCGCGAGTGCTGTCTTTGTCCTGCTTGATGACGGCGCCGGCAAGTTCCAGTCCGGCGAACGCACCACGGGCCCTGGAATAGGTCAGGACCTGAGCTCGCATTTTCCAGTCGGTGTTAGCCGAGGCGTGCCGTCCGACCGGGCCGGCTGCTGCGCTTGCATCTGCGCCCAGCTTGAAGTTGCTGGAAAGAAGATTCTTCATGCCGTCCTTGTTCATGATCAGCATGACCAGGTCGACCGCCTCGCCGCCGATTTGCAGTCCGAAGCTGCCGCCACCGATCGTAAAGAACGCGGGCGCACTCCAGCCCTTGGGAGTACGGCAGCTGGCGACCCCTTTGCCGTAGCGTCCGCCAAACACAAACCCGCCTTTCAGAAGCGTCGGAATAACGGCCACACACTCCGCTGAGCCCAGCACTTCTTGTGGGATGCCCTGGTCGGGTGCAGCCTGAATCTCATCGAGAACTGTGGCTGCCGACTCCACACGTTTGCTTGCCTTGGTGTCCGCCTCGTCGGCGAAGAGAGCAGGGGTCAATAGACAAAAAGAGAGCGCCAGAACCAGGATCTTTCGCATCATGCCTCACTTGAATTGGGAAGTGTTTCAATTCTATAGGATGCGGGGAGGCTCGGCGGCGGACGAGGCCGTTACGAACCTTGTGTTGTCCGCAGCGGACTCGGTTCGTTCATTTTGGGGCCTGCTGGCCGTGCCGGGTTTTCACGTCCCGCCGCTACGTGGCTGCGGCTCGGTGATGGCTTAATTCACGTCTGACAACTGGGAGTACTGGAATGCGGTCACGAGATTGTTCAACCCCAGGCCAGTACGGATTTGTCCGGCGGCGTAGGTTAGTTTTCCGCTGTCGAGGGTGATGAATTTCTGCCCGGGGACGGCAAAGACAACATGGTAGTCACCGGCCGCCAGGCTGCTGTAAGTCGAAACGTCCCCAAACGCCATGGATGAGAACGTGGGGTCAACCGAGCCGATATCGGTTCCATCGGGAACGATATAGACGTCCTGGGTACCCATGCCCGGGGACGCGTTCACGATCCGCAACTTGAAGTTGCCAGAGGTAGGAGCTGAATTGTCATCGGTGAGCAGCACACTGCTGGGGACAAAAGAAAAATTGAGCGAGAGCAAGGTCAGAGTGCTCCCGGACGCGATGGTATCCGTACGAGTGATCAGGATCGTACTTGTTCCGGTCGGCTCGATCTCCAGTTGACGAGAGCCGGATGCGATCCCGACATATGAGGTCGCGCCTCCGTAGGTGGCGCCGGTGGCCACGCTCTTTGTATCCACCAGCAGATCGAGGCTGGTTTCGTCCGGCATGGCGTTGACCAGGCGGATTTTGGTGCCGTTCGAGGATGAGCTGCCACAGGCAGTTGTGAAAAGAGCTAACGCGAGCAGGACAGGGACAGCGCAGAGCAACGCACGGACACGACAACGCATTTTTGTGTGCACTCCTGGGAAAAAGTTTTCCTGAATTTTTGCTGAATATTGACTGGATGCAAGTCTTCAACACGCAGGTTGCCGCTGTTGTGTAAAAACTCGGTCAAGGCACGTAAAGTCTTGTAAAGCCGCACTGGGCGCGGCAAGTCGGTTTGCAACCGCGTCGCACCCGAGGCCGCCGCCTCAACAACACAGGGCAGGCGGGTACAGGCCTGAGAGGCGCATTTTTACTGCACCAAACTAACTAACACGATGGGTTGCGTAGCACATGCTACGCTGATAACGCTCTGGTTTCTCAGCACGAACCTCCGCGCGAGGCCTTGCAGGGAACCAACCTAAAAAAGCTGTTACGCACCGTGGAAGCCCTGGCGGATCTGGGTCCGGAACTGACTGCGGACCGGGACTTCAGCCAGACCGCGCGCACTATGCTTACGGCCATTCTGGAGGCCTCCGGCGCGCGCGAGGCTGTCCTGTTTTCATTTGGCGAACGGCCTTCCCTGCTGACCTCGGTGGGCGCGGAAGGATTCGCGCTCTTGCCGGAGCCATCTCTGATCCCGCTTCTTCCCCGGCACGTTCACACGCTGGCCGCGGCCGTGGGTCCGGTCCTGTTGAACAGCAGCACCTACGATGTCTTTCTCAGCGCCAACGGCAACGTCGCTCCGGAATTGTTCAAGTGCATTTGTCCACTGAAGGTCCGCAGCAAACTGGTAGGGGCGATTGCGCTGGGCAGGCGAGTCGGAAACGAGCCTTACGAAGAAGATGCGCTCGACGCCTTGCACCTGATCAGCAGCTACGTGGCGTTGTCGATTCAAAATCACAACTTGAGTCAGACTCTCGCGCAGCGCGTTTCCGAGAACCTGCGATTGCTGGCCTCGTTGCATGGCTTTTACGACAACGCTCTGGAAGCTTTCGCGTCGGCCATCGACGTGAAACACGTCAACATTCATGGCCACTCGATCCGCGTCGGGCGATATGCGCAAGCGATCGGGGAGGCTTTGGGGATGGAATCCTCCGAAGTTGGCGCGCTGCGTTCCGCAGGGTATTTGCACGACATCGGCAAGGTTGCGGTCGACAAGCGTCTGTTCAGCAAGCCTTCTTCGCTGAATCCGGAGGAATTTCGCGAGATGGCGGATCACACCGTGGTCGGCCATCAGATCGTCAGCAGCGTGCAATTCCCGTGGCCGCAGATTCCTGAGATTGTCCGTTGGCACCACGAGCGCGGAGATGGAACGGGCTATCCTGATGGCATGCACGCCGATGAAATGTCGAAGCCAGTTCGCATCATTGCGCTGGCGGACACGTTTGACGCCATGGTTAGCGCGCGTCCCTATCGAGAGCCTTTGCCGCTGGGCATCGCATTGCAGGAACTGATCCGCATGACTCCACAGAAATACGATGCCGAGGCCATGCAGGCGTTGCTCATCCAGATCCGGCGCGACGCCGTAGGCAGCAACCGCACTCCGGTGCTGGAGCCGGGAGTGGTGAGCTTGTCTGCCAGCGATGTGGATCAACTGGCGTCGACGCTGCAGCACCGGATCAGCCAGAACAAGGTATTCGTCACGTAAAGCACTGTATAGAAAACCGATCGGCTCGCCGGAAACCCACTTTTCTCTTTTCCCCTTTTCTTGGATACGACCCAAGGTCTACGGCCGGACCATTTCCCGGTGTAAAATCTAGACTCCGTCCATGAAGACAGGTTGCGTGCACCGAGTCAGCCCGTTTTTCATCTAAATAACGGTGCCCACGGGATCACGAGGAAACTTGCGAGGGGAAAATTGATGGCCGTCAGTGATCAGGCTGTAGCCTCCAGTACCAAGATCGAGCTGCTCAGCATCAACACGATCCGGACGCTTTCGATGGACGGCGTTCAGAAGGCAAACTCGGGGCATCCGGGAACGCCGATGGCGCTGGCGCCGGCGGCCTATACCCTGTGGCAGCAATTCCTTCGCTACGATCCGGAAGATCCGCTGTGGCCGAACCGCGATCGCTTCGTGCTCTCGAACGGCCACGCCTCCATGCTGCTCTATTCGGTACTGCATCTGGCGGGCGTGCGGGATGTGAATAAGAAGGGTGAAGTACAACCCGGACTATCGATTTCACTGGACGACCTGAAAAGATTCCGCCAGATCGACAGCAAGACAGCCGGCCATCCGGAATATGGCGCGGCGGCAGGAATCGAGACCACGACTGGGCCGCTGGGCCAAGGTGTGGCGACCAGCGTGGGCATGGCAATCGCCGGACGTTGGCTGGCAGCGAATTTTAATCGTCCGGGATTCGAACTCTTTAACTACAGGACCTGGGTGTTTTGCGGCGATGGCGACCTGATGGAGGGAGTGTCCTCCGAAGCCGCCTCGGTGGCCGGACACCTTAAGCTTTCGAATCTGTGTTGGCTGTACGACAACAACAAGATCACGATCGAAGGAAAAACCGAGCTCGCGTTCAGTGAGGATGTCGCCGCCCGGTTCAAAAGTTACGGATGGGATGTGACGCACGTTCTCGATGCGAATGACCTTGAACAACTGTCAAGCGCGTACCACCATGCGGCGGGGGTGCAGGATCGCCCGCAGTTGATCATCGTCGACAGCCACATCGGATACGGGTCTCCCAACCGGCAGGACACCAAGGAAGCGCACGGCGAAGCACTCGGCGAGGAAGAAGTAAAGCTCACCAAGCGCGCCTATGGCTGGCCCGAAGACGCCCAGTTCCTGGTGCCCGATGGAGTGCGGGAAAATTTCCGCGAAGGCGTCGGCAAACGCGGGAAACAGGCTCGCGATCAGTGGACCGCGATGTTCAACAAATATGGCGAGCAGTTCCCCGATCTCGCCGGGCGGCTTGGCCGCATGCAGCATCACCAGTTGCCCGATGGTTGGGACAAAGATCTGCCCAGTTTCGCAGCCGACGCCAAGGGCGTGGCATCGCGCGAATCGTCTTCGAAGGTTTTGAATGCTCTCGCCAAGAACATTCCCTGGCTGTTGGGCGGCGCGGCCGATTTGTATCCCTCAACCAAGACGCGCCTGACGTTTGAAGGCGCAGGTGATTTCGAAGCTAACAATTATCAGGGCCGAAACTTTCATTTTGGAATCCGCGAGCACACCATGGGCGCCATCGTGAATGGGATGACGCTCTGCAACCTCCGCGCCTACGGGTCGACGTTCTTCATCTTCACCGACTACATGAAACCGGCCATGCGGCTCTCTGCCCTGATGGAAATTCCAGCTATCTGGATTTTCACGCATGACTCCATCGGGCTGGGCGAGGATGGCCCGACCCATCAGTCGATCGAACAACTGGTCACCCTGCGCGCGGTTCCGAACATGACGCTGCTCCGCCCCGGAGACGCAAACGAAGTTGTGGAAGCGTACAAAGTGATCATGAAACTGCAGCATGAGCCGGCCACACTGGTGCTGACCCGGCAGAATCTGCCGACTCTCGACCGCACAAAGTATGCGTCCGCGACGGGCGTGGCTCGCGGCGCTTATATTCTCGCCGACTCGGAAGGCGGCAAGCTGCAAATCATTCTTATTGGCACCGGCAGCGAGCTCAGCCTGTGTGTCGACGCCTACGAGAAGTTGAAGCAAGAAGGCGTGAGGGCTCGCGTGGTGAGCATGCCGTCGTGGGACATCTTTGAACGCCAGGACCAGGCTTACCGCGATCAGGTATTGCCGCCCGATGTCACCGCTCGACTAGCGGTCGAGGCAGGTTCCACGGTTGGCTGGTCGCAGTATGTGGGCACGAAGGGTAAGGTCATCGGGATGCGATCGTTCGGAGCTTCGGCGCCGCTCAAGGACGTGATGAAAAAGTTTGGATTCACAGTTGAAAACGTCCTGAAGACCGCCCGCGAACTGGTGGCAGAGTAATGAATCTGTAATGTTCAGGCGCTAGTCTTCCAACGGCGCCAGTAGTGAGGAGAAGTTATGAACCCCGTCGGAACTCTGGAAAATGCGAAAGCCGTCAATTCGTTGAAACAGCTGCAGGCGCTTGGCCAGTCGATCTGGCTCGATTACATTCGTCGCGATTTGATAACTGGCGGCGAACTCAAGCGGCTGATTGAGGAAGATGGACTGCTGGGGATGACCTCGAATCCCGCGATTTTCGAGAAGGCCATCGTCGGCAGCACGCTCTACCAGGATTTTCTCGACTCGCTCGCCAGCCGTTCCGATCTTGACGCAAAGGGCCGCTACGAACTTCTCGCTCTGCGCGACATTCAGGACGCCGCGGACTTTCTGCGTCCGGTATACCAGAGCACGAAACGGCGCGACGGCTATGTGAGCCTGGAAGTTTCTCCGTATCTCGCCAACGACACCAAGGGGACGATCGAAGAGGCACGCCGATTGTGGAAGGCAGTGAACCGCGAGAACGTCATGATCAAGATTCCCGGGACGCCGGAGGGGATTCCTGCGATCCGGCAGATGCTGAGCGAAGGCATCAACATCAATATCACGCTGCTGTTTGCGCAGGGCGTGTACGAAGAGGTCGCGCGCACTTACGTCGATGCGCTTGAGATCTACTCGGCGGGCGGCGGGGACGTCAGCAAGGTTGCGAGCGTGGCCAGCTTCTTCATCAGCCGAATCGACTCGCTGATCGATTCGCTCCTGAATGAACAGATCAAGAAAGAAACCGACCCGGCTCGTAAAGCCAAGCTGCAATCGATTCTCGGGAAGGTTGCCATTGCGAATGGCAAGCTTACCTACGAGGCGTATCAGAAAATATTCTCGACGCCGCGCTGGAAGGCTCTGGCTGGCAAAGGTGCACAAACACAGCGCGTACTGTGGGCGAGTACGAGCACGAAGAATCCGGCGTATCGGGATGTGATGTATATCGAAGAACTGATCGGCCCGGACACGGTCAACACGGTTCCGCCCGCAACGATTGACGCTTTCCGCGATCACGGCAAGCCGCGTTTGAGCCTCACAGAAGATCTTCCCGCTGCGCAGAAGACGATGGCGGATCTGGCAGCCGTCGGGATCTCGATGAAGGAAGCCACCGATAAGCTGACTGCGGACGGTGTCAGGCTATTTGCCGACGCGTTCAAGCAGCTACTCGATGCCGTGGAGAAGAACAGCAAGCCTCCAGGCGGATCGAATACCAATCCACAACGCACGTAAACGAAGGGCGCTACGCGTGCACCTTGGACCGGATGTGAAGGCGTGCCTGACCAAATTTGGCGGACCTGATCAGAGAAGCCTTATAGACACAACCAGAACGGTAATGCCGCTGTTGCATCCCTGCTGGCCGCAGTCCCGTCATTCTTTGAAGGGCGGGCAGCCGAGTCTCTATAATTACATTCCGTCGAGAAAATTTCGTTGCGGTTCCATCGAAAAGGAGCAGGAATGCAATTAGGAATGGTCGGACTGGGTCGCATGGGCGCCAACATGACACGGCGGTTGCTGCGCGGCGGACACACCCTGGTCGTTTCGGATCTCAGTCCCGAAGCCGTCAAGCAATTGGCCGGCGAGGGAGCGTCCGGCTCCACTTCACTCGAGGACCTGGTCGGCAAACTGAAGGCGCCTCGTGCCGTGTGGGTCATGGTGCCGGCGGGTGGTCCCACGGAAAACACCGTGCAGTCTCTGCTCCAGTACATGCAGCCGGGTGACGCGATCATTGACGGTGGCAACTCGTATTTCAAGGACGATGTCCGCCGCTCCCGCATCTGCAAGTCCAAAGGCGTCGACTACGTGGATGTCGGCACCAGCGGCGGCGTCTGGGGCCTGGAACGCGGCTACTGCATGATGATTGGTGGGCCTGACAATGCTGTAAAACGCCTCGATCCGATTTTCAAGACGCTCGCTCCCGGCCGCGGCGACATCGCACGCACGCCCGGACGCGAGAAGATGGGCGGCACGTCCGAAGACGGCTACATCCACTGCGGCCCGTCCGGCGCCGGGCACTTCGTCAAGATGGTGCACAACGGGATTGAATACGGCATGATGCAGGCCTATGCCGAGGGCTTCGACATTTTCAAGAATGCGACCAGCAAAGACTTGCCGGAAGATATTCGATACGACCTGAACCTGGCGGACATCGCTGAGGTCTGGCGGCGAGGCAGTGTGGTGAGCTCCTGGCTGCTCGACCTGACTGCGATCGCTCTGGCGGAAAATCCGACGCTTTCTGAGTACAGCGGATTTGTCCAGGACTCTGGGGAAGGCCGCTGGACAATCCAGGCGGCGATTGAAGAGTCGGTTCCCGCCGAGGTGCTGACCGCATCGCTGTTCACGCGCTTCCGTTCGCGCCAGGAGCACACCTTCGCGGAAAAAATGCTTTCCGCCATGCGGCAGAAATTCGGCGGACATGTAGAACCCACGGCGCAGCCCAAGAAATAGCAGGAGACGCGACCACTCCCATGACAGGACAAACATGGCACTGACAGAAGCATTACCGGCTCCGGCGAAGCCGCGCGTTGGACGCGTCGCCGATCCCTGCGTGATGGTGATCTTCGGGGCAACCGGCGATCTCACCCGCAGGAAACTCATCCCCGCGCTCTACAACCTGGCCACCCAACAATTGTTGTCGCGGGAGTTCGCGATCGTCGGCGTGGGGCGCACTCCCATGACCAACGAGGAAGCGCGCAAGAAGCTGTCGGAAGATTTCAAACAGTTCGCCACCGGCCCGATCGACCCTGATTTGTGGGAATGGTTTGTGCGCCACATGCATTACGTTTCCGGCAATTTTGACGATCCCGCGACCTATGATCGGCTGAAAGACGAATTAGCAAAGGTTGAAAAAGATCACGCCACTCATGGCAACGTTTTCTTTTACCTGGCAACCGCGCCGAACTACTTTTGCGGAATCGTTCAACGGCTCGCTAAAATCGATTTAATGAAAGAAGACGAGGGTCACTGGCGGCGCGTCATTATCGAAAAGCCCTTCGGCCACGACCTGGAGTCGGCCCGGGTTCTGAATCAGAACCTCCTTAAGTTTGCGGGCGAACACCAGATCTATCGCATCGATCACTACCTCGGCAAGGAAACTGTCCAGAACATCCTGGCCTTTCGCTTCGCCAATGGAATTTTCGAACCCATCTGGAATCGCCGCTATATCGACAACGTACAGATTTCTGTGGCGGAAACCGTCGGCGTCGAGGGACGGGGCGGCTACTACGACACGGCGGGAGCGTTACGCGACATGGTGCCGAACCACATCATGCAGCTCATTACGCTCACTACCATGGAGCCCCCGATTTCGTTTGACGCCAATGCCGTGCGCGACGAACAAGCCAAGATTCTGCATGCCATCCAGCCCTTCAGCTCCGAAGATGTGTTGAGTAAGACCGTCCGCGGCCAGTACGGCGAAGGCGTCGTAAACGGCCAACGCCTGCCTGCCTACCGCGCCGAACCGGGTGTACCTCCCGATTCGAGAACTGAGACTTACGTCGCCATGAAACTCATGATCGACAATTGGCGGTGGGCGGGCGTGCCCATCTTCCTCCGCACGGGCAAGCGTATGGCCGGCCGCAACACGCACGTCGTGATCGAATTCCGGCGCGCGCCTTTTGTTCTGTTTCGCGAAACGCAGGTCGAGGACCTCATGCCTAATCAACTCATCATGCACATTCAGCCGGAAGAAGGAATCTCGCTGCGCTTTGCGGCGAAGACTCCGGGCCCCGCGATGCATCTCGGCGAAGTAGACATGGATTTCAAGTACAAGGATTACTTTGGAGAGAGTTCCGCTACCGGCTACGAACGTCTGCTCCACGATTGCATGATCGGAGATGCCACTCTCTTCCAGCGCGCCGATATGGTGGAAGCGGGATGGAGCATCGTGACTCCGATGCTGGACGTGTGGAAGGCATTGCCGCCGCGCAATTTCCCGAACTACCAATCGGGGACCTGGGGACCAAAAGAAGCCGACGAACTATTGGAACGCGACGGCCGAACATGGAGAAACTTCGAAAAATAGCGCCCGCGACGGGGTTATCCGCTCCCAGGGCCACGGACACCCACGACCAAGCATGAACTGCATCCGGATCATTGAGGTATTGCCCACGCCCGACACCTTGTTTCACGTCGCGGCGGAGGAATTTGTTCGCATCGGTCGGGCGGCAATTGCCGAACGCGGACGTTTTACCGTCGCTCTTTCAGGTGGGTCCACGCCGCGTAGTCTCTATTCGCTGCTTGCCAGGGACCACCAGAAGTTTGCGTGGAACCAGACGTCTCTATTTTTCGGCGATGAACGCCACGTGCCTCCTGACCACGCTGACAGCAACTACCGCATGGTGAATGAAGCGCTGCTCTCGAAGATCACGATCCCCGCCCAAAATGTCTTTCGAGTTCGGGCCGAAATGCCGGACGCGGCCTTAGCAGCTGCCGATTACGAAAAGCAATTGCGCGACGCTTTCAAGCTGGCGCCTGGAGAGTTTCCGCATTTTGACCTGATCCTGCTGGGCCTTGGGACGGACGGCCACACGGCTTCGCTCTTTCCCGGTTCGGAAGGATTGAAGGAACAATCTCGGATGGCGATCGCCAACTGGGTGGAGAAATTCAAGACTCACCGGATTACGTTCACGTTCCCTGTGCTGAACCACGCAACGGATGTGATGTTCCTGTCTTGCGGTTCCGACAAAGCAGCCATGGTGCAGCAGATCCTCGATGGTCACAACACACCGCCGTTTCCTGCGCAACAGATTCAGCCCGAAGGCCGGCTGATATGGATGCTGGATGAGGCAGCGGCCGCACAACTGAACCGCTGAGAGCCTCCGACCCTCCGACCCTCCGACTACCTGAATCTTGCTCGGTGCTCCTTGAGCAGGCAGCGGTCCATTACGACGAAGATCCCTGCCTGGCGTGCCTTTTCGGCGGCCTGTTCGTTGACGACATCTTCCTGGAGCCAGATCGCGGGGATCTTTAACTGAATGGCTTGGTCGACAATTTCACTCACATATTCCGGGCGGCGGAATACGTCGACGAGGTCGACCGTGTAGGGAACGTCAAGGAGAGAGGGATAGGCTGGTTCTCCGAGGCTTTCCGAAATCCGCGGATTCACCGGAATAATCCTGTATCCCTGCGCCTGCATGTAGGCGGACACGCCATGGCTTGGACGCATGGGGCTGTCCGACAATCCGACCACAGCGATCGTCTTGATGCGTGTCAGCAAATCGTGGATGGGGTCTGGCGAGTTCATAGTCGTCGCATCCCACTCAACGCCGCAGAATAGAGATTCCTTCGGGACTAATGCCTCGGGACCAGGTCGATCCATCCACGTCGCGAGCTACTCTCTGGCGTTCTTCTCCACTTTCTGTTTGAACATGCGGAGCGCCAGTTTGCGAACGGTGTCCGACACTTCCTTGTTTCCAGACAGGTTCTTCAGGTCGTGAATCAGCAGATTTTTCATCAGGCCGAGCGAAATGTCGAGTGGCGTGCGCGGGTTAGATACGAGATTGCGCGCGATGGTGTAGTTTTTCATGAAGCGCCGCCGCATTGGAATGGTGCGCAGTACGGCTTCGAGGACGTTTTTCTGCAATGCGAATTTTTCGACTTCGCCATCGGAAATCTTCGGCGAATCGAGTACGGCAATAGCAACCAGCTTTGTGCTGTCGCGGATGAGGATGGAGCGCTCTTCCTTCGTGCCGCGCATGGCGAGCGCAATGCGTCCGGTGATGTCGAGTTTCGCGATTTTCTGGAGTGTGCTGTCGCGCCGGTCGCCCACGAGCGGCACAGGTCTCTTCGCTCCGCCGGAAGCCCCCACTGGAGGCCTATGCGCCTCGGGCGGGGCCGGAACAGGCGCTGGTAGAGCGGCGGCGGGCGCTGTGGCCCCGGTGCCACCTTCGATCCCTGTTCCCTCATGAACCACAACTGCCTCGAAAGGTTTCTCGGCGACGGTTGCCAGCTCTGACTGGTTTTGCTGTAAATAGATCGTGATCGCCTCGGCGACGACGGCTTCATCGGTGGGTTCGGAATCATCGGCGGCGGATTCGGGAGCAGGCGCGGCCTCTGGACTTGCGGCGGGCTGCGCGGCTTCGGCCGCATCCGGAGCGGATACCGTGGCTTTGGTTGGCTCTGTGCTCGTTTCGGAATTTTTGAGTGCTGCGAGTTCCTGCGCCCGCAGGCGCGGATTACTTTGCAACGCGGTCATGAGCGCGGCAGATTTTCTCGCGGCCTGGTTCGCGAGAAGTTCTTCCACCACCCAGCGGGGGCCAGCTCCAGCAACTTCGAGCAACGATTGCTGCTCGACTGAGGGATTCTCCAGCAACGCAGGCAGGGTGACCGGCCGAAGATTTTTGGGCGATACCATGTATCCAAGGACTTCTTTGCTGGTAGCGGGATCGGCCGCAACGGCCGCCGAATCCTTCTCGTTCCAGCCTGCCAGGGTCATGCGGGCCTGCTCGGCGAAAACCTTGTTGTGTAGGGCGAGGTGCACCAGAATTTCCATCATTTCACCCGGCTGCACGGAGAGTGCGCCACGCGCGGCCGCCTGCATCATTTGCGATGACATCTGTGATCTGCGAACTTGATCAATCATCCGATTCGCCATGATTCATCTCCCTCGCTTGGCCTGAACCGCGCGGCTCAGGAGTTTTTGCGCTGTGCCTGACGGCTTGACGCCGGTTACTTTTTCCAGTTGCTGCATGGCGACCGCAAGCTCCCGCGTGATGCGATTTCCCTTGCGACGCTGGAATTCGTCATTCAACGCGCGATAGTACCAGAGCGTGCCATCGCGACCGCCGCTGAATCGTTTCCAGATCGATTCCCCTTGTTGCCTGTAATCGGCAGTTACCGTCCGCACGTTATGCAGTTTGTCGGAGGCGGACACAAGCCGGGTATCGGCATCTTCGTGCTTGAGTCTTTGCAGATACTCGTTCTTGCGCACGAGCCAGGGCAATTTGGGATCGGAGAAAGAATCGGTGCAGCCTTCTACAACTTTCGCAACGCGTGCCCCGAACATCTTGCGGATTTCGCGCAGCCGCGGCATGCCTCCGCAATCTTCGACCACGTCGTGCAGGAGACCTGCGATCGCCAGATCTTCGTCGCCGCCGCCTTCGAGCACCAGCGCCGCGACCGCCATCAGGTGAGAAAGATATGGCACCGCGGTTTGCTTGCGAGTTTGTCCGGCGTGCTTTTCCGCAGCGTACGCAAACGCCTTCTGCAATCGATGTCCTAGGCGAGGCGGCTTTGGAGCCGAAGGGCTCTTCATTTCTACTTCTTCTCCCCTCTGCGCATGCGCAAATAGGCCTGCATGAAGGGGCGCAAATCGCCGTCCAGCACGCGATCCACGTCGCCGACTTCGAGCTTGGTGCGGTGATCCTTGATCAAGCGGTACGGTTGCAGGACGTAGGAACGAATCTGCGAGCCGAAACCGATGTCGAGCTTGGAGTCTTCGATCTGTTTCGTGACTTCGCGTTTTTTCTCCATCTCGAATTCGTAAATTTTCGAGCGGAGCATGCTCATCGCCTTTTCTTTGTTCTTGTGCTGCGAGCGCTCGTTCTGGCAACTCGCGACCAGACCCGTCGGGATGTGCGTAATGCGCACAGCGGAATCCGTCGTGTTGACGTGCTGCCCGCCTTTTCCGCTCGAGCGGTACGTATCGATGCGAATGTCGTCGGGCTTGATGATGACTTCAATACTGTCGTCGATTTCGGGCGAAACAAAGACGCTGGCAAATGAGGTATGCCGCCGCTTCGCCTGGTCGAAGGGCGAAATGCGAACCAGGCGGTGAACTCCAATCTCACTGGACAAATAGCCAAACGCATACTGCCCGTTCACCACGAAGGTCGCGGACTTGATCCCCGCCTCTTCGCCCGGTTGTTCGTCGTACATTTCAGTCTGGAAGCCCTGCCGCTCGGCCCATCTTAGATACATGCGCAGCAGAATCTGCGCCCAGTCCTGTGATTCGGTACCGCCGGCACCCGGATGAATCGTGACGATCGCATTCCGGGCATCGTTGTCGCCGGACAGCAGAGTCTCGGTTTCGACGCGGTCGACGAGTTCCCCCAGCGAGCCCAGATCGCGCTGTAAATCGGTCGTGACATTCTCGCCTTCGGCGGCGAGATCGAAATACGCGCTGATGTCGTCGGTGCGGCGCGCCAGGTCGCTCTCGAGAGACAGGACATCCTCGAGACGTTTGCGCTCACGCATGACTTGTTGCGATCTTGCCGGGTTCGACCAGAGATTGGGATCCGCGGCTTGCTTTTCGATTTCGGCTAACTGCGGGCGCAGCCTTCCGGCGTCAAAGATACTCCCGGAGGTCGTGCACTTTGGTCTTGAGTGCCGTGTATTGCTGTTCGAGTTCGGCCAACACGTTGTCGCTCATAATTGCTGAACCACCTAAGAAAAACGCTTGCGGAACAGGAATCGCGCCGCGATTGCGCCCACAGAAATTATCGCACACAGGTACGCGAACCAATCGCCATGCTGCGTGTAAAACGTGGTACTCGAAAGCAACCCATACGGAGCGGGCAGAGCCGTGCGGAACTTGCGCCCTGTGGAGGCGACGACGCGTCCAAAGGGGTCGACCGATGCCGTCACGCCGGTGTTGGTGCCGACCAGGAGCCAGCGGCCGTTTTCGATGGCACGCATTTGCGTCATCTGGAGGTGCTGTTTCCATGCGCCACTGTCGCCGTACCAGCCATCGTTGGTCAGGTTAATCAGAATATCTGCGCCGCGTTGTACATACTCGCGAACTTCGTCAGGGAAAATGGACTCATAACAAATAAACACGCCTAGCTTTTGTCCGCCCGCATCGAGCGGAGCGCGGGAGTGTCCCCAGGCGAAATTGCCGATCTGATCGGTCAACATATTCATAAAAGGTATGAATTTTTTGAATGGGACGTATTCGCCAAATGGAACGAGATGGGTCTTGTCGTAGCGCGAGGTCAACTCGCCCGCGGGGCTGATCAAGCCCGCTGAATTGAATTCTTCAATCTCGTGTGTCGGCGACATCGAAGCGCTCTCGCCGATACTTCCGACCAACAGCCAGGTCTGGCTCTGGCGCGCGAGATCGGCGACAACTCCGCGGAAACTCGCGCCATTCAGGAAAAATGGAGAAGGCGACTCCGGCCAGACGATCAAGTCGAAGTGCTGACCTTCTTTCCCGCCCGGCGGATGCAGACTGATCCACGTCAGGTCCCGCAGAGTGCCTTGAAAGTAGTCGGTCGTCCAGGTTCCCTCCGCCGGGATGTTCTGCTGCACCAGTAGAGCGGTGTGGTCAGGGGGAACCGGTGGGGGCGACAGGAGGCGGCCGGCCTGCAGAACGATCGCTGCTCCAAAAGCGGCTGCCAACAGCCAGTTGCGACGCGCTCGCGGAACCAGGAACGCAGCCGCAAATACGCTGTTCACGAGCAAGATCTCAAAGGACAGTCCGTAGACCCCGGTGAGCGTGGCGATCCGCGCCAGCGCGGGATTATCGGTTTGTGTGTAGCCGAGCAATTCCCAGGGAAAAGCTGAGATTCTCGTGCGCGCCAATTCCACGGCGACCCACAGCAATGGAGCCAGCACCAGCGCTCGCCGGTGGACGGCACTGCGGCCAGCGGCAAGGCTCAAGAGAAGTCCAAATAGTCCGTGATAGAGACCCATGTACAGGCAGGCGACGAGCAGAACCAATAGGGCAACCGGAATCGCCAGTCCACCGTAGTGGCGCATGGTGTCGAAAACCCAGTAACAGGTTCCGAGATACCAGAGAATTCCGCAGGCATACGACATAACGAACGCCTGCCACGGGCTGGCTGGCTCCAGCCGAATGGACGCGTCCACTTGTATTGCGTCCGGCGTCTGCGCACGGCGCAGCGCAATCAGCAATGGCGCCACAGCGAGCCAGGAGAGCCAGTACAGGCCCGGCAACGGGAAAATCAGGATCTGCAGCCCGGCTGATAGTAGAACCAGGCGCCAGGCACTCCATTGGATCTTTCGCACGCCGCAAGAATAGCAAATCGTCGCTCGATTCCGGGACCGCTTTGCCGGCAAGCCTGTTCTACGGGGCGTGTATCAGATAACATATTGATCTCATGTCAATCTTGGTTGTATTGGGCGTTCGTTTTCTGGAAGGAACGTTCATTGTCGGAGCGCTGGGTTCGGTTATAGTCCTGGCGCTGAGCGGCATTGAAGATCTCGAGACGCTCTTTGGCATGGATTCTGGCATGGACAAGGAGAAAGAAAACTCCTAGGCCCCGCCGCCTGATCTTGCATGTCCACTCCCATTCAGCCCGCTCCTCCCAATTCGAACCGGGTTCGAATCGTGGTCGCCACCTCGGTGATGCTCACGTTCATCTCGTATTGGCGAGCGGCCGCCATCGTACTCAACGATCTGGGGTCGTCCGCCTTCTACGCTTGCGGAATTGCGGAGCAGGCCGTTGGCAAGTCCGCGGCCTGGTTCATCGTGGCCGTGATGCTGTTTTCGTTTACGGTGCGGGCGGTGTACGTCGAGAGCTGCTCGATGTTTGTCCGCGGCGGCGTGTACCGGGTAGTAAAAGAAGCACTGGGAGGGACACTCGCGAAGATCAGTGTGTCAGCGCTGATGTTCGACTACATCCTGACCGGGCCGATTTCGGGGGTGTCCGCCGGCCAGTACATCGCCGGTCTCCTGAACGATACTTTCCTGCTCGCCGACGCTCATGGCTGGATTCCCCGTGCTGTCCACGTCATGTTCCACGGGACACCGCACGTCAACGTCAACTGGACATCCGTGGCGTTGGCATTGATCGTCACGGTTTATTTCTGGCACGAGAACGTCAAGGGCATCCACGAATCGAGCGAGAAGGCGCTTCGAGTCATGCAAATCACTACCGTCATGGTGGTGATCCTGCTCGGATGGTCCGCGTTTACGCTGGTCAAGTCCGGATACCAGTCCGTTCCGTTTCCGACCCCATCGAACCTTCACTTCAGTCCGGAATCTCTTGGCTTCCTGCGCCACAGCTTCCCGGAACAGAGCCTGTCGCGGATGTTCGGAGTGCTCGGGATCCTGATGGCCTTTGGGCATTCGGTGTTGGCGATGAGCGGCGAGGAATCGCTGGCGCAGGTAAACCGGGAACTGGCGCATCCGAAGCTGAAGAATTTGAAGAAGGCCGCGATTGTGATCGCGATCTACAGTTTCGTGTTCACGGGGCTCACGGCGTTGCTTTCGGTGATGATCATTCCCGACGCGGTGCGGGTCCCCGTCTACAAGGACAACCTCATTGCCGGTCTGGCCATGCACCTGTATGGGCCAGAAATTCTGCGCCTGTTGTTCCGCGCGTTTGTGGTGGTCGTTGGATTCTTGATTCTGTCGGGTGCGGTGAACACGGCGATCATCGGCTCCAACGGTGTTCTCAATCGCGTTTCCGAAGACGGAGTTCTGGCCGACTGGTTCCGCTTCCCGCATCGGAAATACGGCACGAGTTCCCGCATCATCAACATGGTGGTCGGGCTTCAGATTATTACCATTCTGGCCAGCCGGGGAGATGTCTACGTCCTCGGCGAGGCCTACGCTTTCGGTGTGATCTGGAGTTTTACGTTCAACAGCTTGTCCATGCTGGTTTTGCGGTTTAAGTACCATGGCGAGCGCGGCTGGAAGGTTCCTCCCAACATCACGATTGGGGGACGCGAGATCCCGATCGGCCTGGCTTCGGTGTTTCTGGTGCTGTTCGCGACTGCGATTGTGAACCTGTTTACCAAATCGGTTGCAACCGTAGCTGGCGTGTCGTTTGCAGTTGTGTTTTTCGTCATCTTCAGTGTTTCCGAGCGCGTGAACCATCGCAAGTCCGCGTTGGCCCAGAAGACGATGAAAGACCAGTTCCAACTGCTGCAGAGCGATACGGTGGAGCGCGCCTCGCTTAACATTCGCCGCGGCAACGTGCTGGTTCCGGTGCGCGACTACAACACGCTTGCCCACTTGCGCTGGGCGCTTGAAAGAATCAACACTCGCGAGCAGGATGTGGTGGTGATGTCCGCGCGCGTCAGCCGCTTTGGGGCGGCTGCCTACGATCTTTCGATGGAGCAAATCTTCAGCGACTACGAACAGACGCTGTTTACCCGCGCTGTGTCAGTTGCGGAGAGCGTCGGCAAACACGTTTCCCTGCTGGTCGTGCCCGCTGCAGATGTGTGGTCGGCCATTGTGCAGACGGCCAACAACCTGGATTCCTCGGCGGTTGTACTCGGCCTGTCCAGCAAGATGACGCCCGCCGAACAGGCCCTGGCGCTGGGACATTCCTGGGAAGGCCTGCCGGAGCCGAAGCGGCAGTTCGTGTTGCAGATCGTTCATCCCGAGGGCAAGGTCGATTCCTTCCGCATCGGTCCGCATACACCCACGATGATGAACGAGGATGTCCTGCTGCTGCATCGTCTGTGGCTGAACATCACCCGGGAACCAGGGCTGGAGAATGTTCACCATCATGAAATCCTGACGGAAGCCTTGACCCGCTTCGCCCACGACTACGCTGCCCGCGACCGGCAGGAGATCATCAAGGAATTGCGGCGAATCAGCGCGGACGGCTCCTCGACGCCGCGACGCAGCCCGGGACACACACTTCCCATGCAGGCTGAACCGACCAGTGACGGATCCGACGACGGACCACCCACGGCGATCTAGCCGCCAGGCATCATTTTCGGCGCAATCCCCTACTTGATTTTTGGTGAATTCTGGTCCGCCGCTTTTTGATCGTCGGCATGAATGATACCGTCTTCTTCGGCGTAGAAAGACCGGTGCTCGCTATCCACCTGCTTGGGCGTCATGGTCAGGATAAAGCCGTCCTTCTGGGACTTGAAGCTGACCGTATAGTCGCCCCGTTCATTGGAGCGCGCCATGCGCTTGGTGAGAGAGCCTGTCCCGGCGAGGGCGGGCAAGGATTCCGCAAACTTGTCGTGGCGTTTCTTGTATTCCCTCTGTGCGCGGAGCACGACGCGCATGTAGCCGAGGGCTTGCGCCTCGGAGTCAGAACGAGCCGGGTCGCCCGCAAATTTGGGCTGATAGGGCGTAGAAGCGGCGGCCGGAGCGGGCGGGGAGGCCATGTCCTGTGGGACATTCGGCGCCGGAGTCTGCGCCCCTACGGGCTGCACCGCAGCCATTGCCATTCCCAACGCTACGATCCCAATCCACGCCCATTGGTTCTTTTTCACGGCCAATCCCTCCTCGAACACCTGCCCTCGGACGTTACCCCCGTAATTTCTCATGCCTCACCAATTATTCCAATTCCATGACAAATCAGGCACTCTTCTAATTGGATGCAATCCTAACAGGGAAACCTATGAAAGCAGCAGTCGCGAGAAAGCCGCTGATTCGTATTGCCGTCGTGGAAAGTGATCCACTGCGGTTTGTTGGATTCCG
>DATMNN010000095.1:0-34772 GCA_035569025.1 Terriglobales bacterium | reverse complement strand
AAAAAGGTCCATGGAGCCAGTCTGAAGCGATCTGAATTGATCTGAAGGAAGACCCGGTGGGAGGGCCCGAATGTATTCGTGACGCTAAGTGGTTCTATCGGCTGCGCTTTAGCGCCGGCCGCGAGTCCTTTTCTGCCGGGCGATTCATGTTCCACAACTCCTTTGTGGCTTCGGTTGCAAGGCCACAGCCAGAAACCTCTCAGCTCCCGGCATCGCCTGCCCGCCAACGCTATAAGAACTTCTTCAAAGCGTCCGCAGTCTCCCTGGGACGCTCTTCCATAATCCAATGCCCCGTATCCTTCAGCACGATCACGGTCACGTCCGTCCCGACCACCTTGGCCTGTTTTCCGAGCGCATCTCCCAATGACTTGTCGCCGCCAATCGACAACACCGGCATGGTGAGCTTCGTCTTTGCCAGCTGCTCGAAATCCCTGGCGGCTTGCAGGAACGAGACGAAATAAGCGAATCCCGCACGTATGCGTCCTGGACGTGAATAAGCCGCAACGTAGGCTTTGCGGTCCGCCTCGGGGAGAGAACGATTCTTGTCGGCCGCGAGATCATTCCAGAAGTAGGCGAAGAAGATGTCCTCGCGTCCCTGCACCAGCGCTTCCGGCGTCGGACCGTGAAAACGGAAATGCCAGATGTCCGGCGAGTTGTAGACGGCTTCCCAGCCTTCTACACCCGGCAGAAACGCATCCATCAGCACCAGCTTCGTCACCTCGGAGGGAAACTGCGCGGCATAGCCATAGGCGACCATGAGTCCGATGTCGTGTCCCACGACCTCAGCCTTCTGCACGCCCAGGGACTTGGCAAGGTCATGGATCCGAATCGACGCGCTCTTCATGTCCAGCCCGTCGGCGGGAATATCCGAATCTCCAATGCCGGGCAGGTCGGGCGCGATTACGGTGAAACGCTCGGCCAGCGAAGGGATGATCGGCCTCCACATGCGCGAAGTCTCCGCATAACCATGCAGCAGGATCAGCGCAGGGCCATGGCCCGCCGTCAGGTAATGGAGCTTGACGCCATCGATGACCGCATCGCGCGACGCGATCGTCGGGTCGGCAGTCTGTCCGGAGACCAACGAAGAAGTTGTAGCGAATAAAGCGAAGACGATTGCGCCCAACGTGGCCAGGCGAAGGACAAAGTTCGAAACACGTGTCATGAAAAAACTCCTGAGGCGACCGCGCGAGAGTGTAGCCACCTGGTTTTCGACTGTTGTGTTTCGGAATTCTACCGCACGGCGCCGTCAGTCCGGCGCCGCGCCTGTGCTCTCAATGCCAGCCATTCAGCGATGCTTGATGAACTTGCCCGTCTGCAAGTCCGACATTGCCTGTCGCAATTCCTCTTGCGTATTCATGACGATCGGCCCATACCACGCCACCGGCTCCTCGATCGGCTTGCCAGACACCAGAAGAAAACGAATTCCCTCCGGCCCGGCCTGCACGGTCAATTCGTCTCCGCGATCAAACAGCACCAATGAGTGATTGCTCGCGTCATACTTCGCCGGCGCGTTGGGATCCGCGGCCTGCTCGGTCAGTACCGCTCGCGGATCGGACGAATCCCGAAAAGTTCCCGCTCCCGCGAACACATACGCGAACGCGTTACGCGTGGTTTCAACTTTCAACTTCTTTCGCTGGTTCGGCGGCACGGAGATATCGAGGTAACTCGGATCGGCCGCCACTCCTTCGACTGGCCCTTTCTTTCCTCCAAACTCCCCGCAGATTACCCGCACATGCGTGCCATCGTCTTCGGTTACTTCAGCGATCTCGCGCGACGGAATATCCTGGTAGCGCGGGTCGACCATCTTCTGCGCCGAGGGCAAGTTCGCCCAAAGCTGAAAGCCGTGCATGCGCCCCTGCGTGTCCCCCTTCGGCATTTCCTGATGCAGGATGCCGCTGCCGGCCGTCATCCACTGCACGTCCCCGGCACCCATTTTTCCTTTGTTGCCCAGACTGTCTCCGTGCTCGACCGATCCGGCCAGCACATACGTGATCGTCTCAATCCCACGGTGCGGATGCCAGGGAAATCCCGCCACGTAATCTTTCGGATTGTCGTTGCGGAAATCATCCAGCAGGAGGAAAGGATCGAATTCTTTGGTCTTGCCGAAACCGAACGCGCGCTGCAACTTTACACCGGCGCCTTCAAGCGTGGGCTTCGGTTGAATAATCTGTCTTACGGCGCGAAGCGACATAGATGCTCCCTCATTTCTGCGCGGCAGATCCCGGTCTGCCGCGCGACGATCGTTTACGCCCTAAGGCGCCATTAGGCTTGGATGAATTCGGCGTCGAGTGTGATAGTGACTTCGTCACCCACAAGAATACCGCCGGTCTCAAGGGCCGCGTTCCAGGTCAGGCCGAAATCTTTACGGTTAAGCTTCGTGGTCGCGGAAACGGCCACGCGCGTGTTGCCCCACGGATCCTTCGTGGGCGGGGTTGGTCCTTCAACCGCGAATGTCACCTTGCGGGTGACTCCCCGAATGGTCAGGTCGCCTTCCACGGACAGTTCTCCGTCCCCGGCAGGACGAATGCCAGTTGATTTGAAGGAAAGAGTGGGGAATTTCTCCACATGGAAGAAATCGGCGCTCTTCAAGTGTGCATCGCGCTGCGAATCGCGGGTTTCAATCGACGACGCGTCGATCACGGCTTCGACGCGAGACTGGCTGTGGTCCGATCCATCCCGAACCAACGTGCCCGTAACCTTCGCGAAATGCCCCTTTACGTTGGAAATCATCATGTGCTTCACCTTGAATTCAGCGACGGTGTGAGCCGGGTCAATATTCCAGGTGGTGGTCGAAACTTGCGGTACGGTCAGTGTGCTCATGGTTGTTTTTCCTTTCTACTGGCATTAGATGCGTTACAACGATATTCGTTGCAACAACTATATTCCCTTTGGAATCAGCCGCCTATTGTTACGGTCAGGTTATTTTTGCGGGCGCCAATCCCCCGAAACTGCCTTCCGGACGGCCCTCTGCTTGACAGGGCACCCGCGCCAGCCCAAAATCTTGAATACTTCCCGGAAAGAATGGGTCCCGTTCTGTGTCCGAAAAGAGAATCCGTTTCGACGACTTCGTACTCGACTTTGGCCGTTTCCAGCTCTCCCGCGGAGGCTGTCCTCTCAAACTGGAAGGCCTGCCCCTCCAGCTGCTCATGTTCCTGGTCGAAAAACAGGGACAGCTCGTAACCCGCGAGCAGATCGCCGACGCACTCTGGGGAAAAGATGTTTTCGTCGACGTTGAGCAGGGAATCAACACCGCAATCCGGAAAGTCCGGCAGGTACTCGATGACAATTCCGGCCAGCCCCAGTACCTCCAGACCGTGGTCGGACGCGGCTACCGGTTTGTCGCCCGCACTACGCCCGAACTGGAAGAGGATCTGGTCGCAGCCGGAACGGTTTCCGCCGAGGAACTTGGTCGCGCCATCATGAGCGCCGCGGGACTGGACCCGCAGAATCCGCTCAGCCCGCCAAAAGCACCGGCGAAGCGCGACTCCTGACGCGACCGCAGAGGCCTGCAAAAGAGAAATACTCGCCGTTTGCTTTTGGGTGGCGCAGCGGTTCACCGCTGCGATAAATCGTTTCCTTTGACTTGGGCTTTCAGCCCCCGAGGTACGCGCCGCAGACTGTTCAGCAATGTGTTTATGAACCGCCGCTACAACCCGCTCCTGGCCCTTCTCGTTTTACAATTCAGATATGTCCCGCCAGGAACAGATTGCCGATCTTGAAAAGCGTTATCTCCTTCCTACCTACAACCGCTATCCCGTCGCCCTGGAAAAAGGGAAGGGCGTATACCTGTTCGATTTCGAGGGCAGGAAATACCTCGATTTCGTGTCCGGCATCGGAGTCAATGCGCTTGGCCACGCCCATCCCCGGATCGTAAAGGCGATCCGCGAGCAGGCGGCCCGCCTGATTCATATTTCGAATCTGTACTACAACGAATATCAGGGCCAACTCGCCGAGCGCCTGTGCCAACTTTCGGGACTCGACCGCGTGTTCTTCTCGAACAGCGGCACAGAGGCGATTGAAGGCTCGATCAAACTGGCGCGCCTCGCCGGACATCGCGCCGGTGGCGACGCCAAGAGCCGCCTCGTAGGCCTCGAAGGCTCCTATCACGGCCGCTCATTCGGGGCGTTGTCAGTCACCGGACAGGAAAAGCATCGCAAGGGTTTCGAGCCGTTGCTCGAAGACGTCACGTTCGTCCCGCAAAACGACATCGCAGCCTTGCGCGCCGCCATTAATGAAAATACGTGTGCGGTTGTGCTCGAGCCGATCTTCGGCGAGGGTGGAATCCTCGAGTGCTCGCTGGAGTTCCTTCGCGAGTGCCGCGCCTTGTGCGATCAGTATCAGGCTGCGCTTGTCTTCGACGAGATCCAGTGTGGCCTCGGCCGCACCGGGACGCTGTTCGCGTTCCAGACTTTTGGCGTCGTCCCTGACATCCTCGCCATTGCGAAGCCGATCGCCGCGGGCGTTCCGCTGGGAGCGTTTCTGTCGCGCGAAAAAGTCGCGACCGCGATCGCGCCCGGACAACACGGCACTACTTTCGGCGGCGGTCCGCTGGCCTGCCGCGTTGCCCTCGAGTACCTGGCAATCGTCGAAGAAGAGAAGCTGTTCGAAAACGTGAATCGAGTCGGCGGATACCTTCAGCAACAACTCGGGATTCTGGTCGACAAATATGAAGCGGCGCAGGCTGTCCGCGGCCGCGGATTCATTCAAGGTCTGGTACTGGACATTCCCGCGCGTCCGTTCGTGGAACAGGGACTGGCCGAAGGAGTGCTGTTCAACGTAACGCAGGACACCGTCCTCCGGTTTCTGCCTCCATTCATGCTGGAAGAAAAGCACGTCGATAAGGGAGTTCGCGTGTTGAAGAAATTGTTGGGTAAGAAACGCAAGAAGACGCAGGCGGTGGCACCGGCAGCGTAGTTTCGTAATCGCGAACGACCAACGACGCTTGTGGTCACCGGAAGAACAAGTGGGGAACCGAACAGGTCGGCTCCCCGTAAAAGCGACAGAGGCGATATTACTTAGATAGACTCCGGCCGCGAGGGTAGAGTTGCCCACGGAAGTCCCCAAGATCGAAGAAAATTTCAGCACATCCCAAAACGCCGCCCAAAAGGCCATTGAGGAGTGCTGGGCTGACCTGCCGGATGGTCGCATGCGCTACCTTCACGCCGGCGTGGGACGCCCTTTGATCCTGATTCACGGCCTGATGGGCTATTCCTTTTCGTGGAGATTCTCCCTCCCCGCGTTGGCGCCACACGCTGAATGCTTCGCCATCGACAACATGGGAGCGGGCTTTTCCATCGCGCCCGTGAAGATGGATTGCTCGATGACCGCACACGCCGAGCGCGTGTTGCAATTCGTCGACGCCTTGGGCCTTACCGAATACGACCTGCTTGGCACCTCGCACGGAGGAGCCATCGCCATGCTGACCGCCGCGCTCTCCGCCCAACGCCGCGACTCGCGACTCAAACGGCTCATTCTGGTTGCGCCCGTGAATCCCTGGTCGCGACACGGCCGTCGCCTCGCTCCGTTGATAGGCAGCCGCGTCGGTTCAGCGCTCTTCCGTAATACGGTCGCGCAATGGCGCAGTCTCGACTACGTGTGGCTGCGCCGCATGTTTGGCGACGGCTCCAAAATTCCGCCGGACTCAGTCGCTGGCTATCGCCGTCCGGTGGTCGAGAACCGGGCGTTTCATCACGGCCAACAGATCGTCCGAACCTGGCTCGCCGATCTTGACGAACTAGAGCGCGCGATCGCAGTCATCGGCCACTACTCGACGTTGTTGATGTGGGGCACGCGCGACCGGGCCGTGTCCTACCGCTCAGCCGAGACGCTGCGTCAGAAATTCCGCGATTGCCAACTCGTCACCTTCAAAGGCGTGGGACACCTCCCGTATGAAGAAGCAGCGGAACAATTCAATCGCTCTCTGATTGAATACCTGGCAAGCACGCCTCGAAAAATCGCATCCTAAGCGGAGTCGGAGCAGGCGTTCTCCCCGCGCAACCCTCAGCAACGCTACACTGGAACTTCATGGGCCACGCTATCTTCGAATTTCTACGGCACTTCATCGCCGAGTACGGATATTGGGCGGTCGCGCTTGCCCTGCTTTGCGAGAACGCGGGTCTGCCCGTTCCCGGCGAAACCACGCTTCTGCTCGCCAGCTTCCTGGCCTACTCGGAACATAAGCTCGACCTCATATGGATTGTGGTCATCGCCACCTGCGCCGCCTCATTCGGTGACAATATTGGATTCGCCCTCGGCCACTTTGGCGGACGCCCCCTTCTCAAACGTTATCGGCAAACATTCCGGATTTCCCAGGAAGCGCTCGAGCGCGGCGAGAAACTATTCGGCCGCTATGGTGCGTCGACGGTGTTTCTGGCCCGCTTCATTTTTGGCCTGCGGATTTTTGCCGGCCCCCTGGCGGGCGTCCTGCGAATGCCCTGGAAGGAGTTTGCGGTTTTCAACTTTCTGGGCGCTGCCGTCTGGGTGACCGTCATCTCGCTGGTTGGTTACTTCTTCGGACAGCACTGGGACGCCATGGAACATGTTCTTGGACGATTCAATCTGGTGGGGGGAATCCTCGTTTTCTTTCTGATCGTGTTCCTTTGGCGGAAGTACCATCGCCCCGCTGTCAAATAATCTTTAAGACGTAATCTTCCGTTACTTTTGCTGGGTCGCCGCGCATCATATCCTCAGACATCATGAACACCACGGTGAAAAAGGCGTTGGCATTGGCGGCAGGGTGGTTGTTCATCGTGCTGGGCGTGATCGGACTGTTCCTGCCCTTTATGCAGGGTGTTTTGTTTATCATGATTGGCCTGACGATCCTGTCCTCGGAATACGTCTGGGCCCACCATCTGCTCACCAAGGTGCGGACGCGCTTCCCCAGAATTGCCATCTTTTCGGACCGGGCACAGAAAAAGGCCACCGGCTGGGCGCGTCGCGTCTACCAGCCCGAGGAAACTCACTGAGCGCCCAGAACATGATCGGCGATGCTACCAAGCATTCCTCTGGGACGATCCGTGTTCCTCATCTCGGAATCTCCCAGGTGTGGGTACGATTCCTGGTTGCAATCGTTGGCCTGATGCTGGCCTTTGCGGCTGCGCTGTTTTCGACCGTCGCTCGGGAGTCCGGGAATGTCTGGACCACAGTCATTCTGGCTTCAGCCGCTCTGCTCTTAGCAGTCATGGTCGGACTCACGACCGTGCCCTACCTGGCTCGTCGAGTTGTCGCCGCCCGCCTGCGCGATGCGATGGACTACGAGGTCACGCGCGCCGGCATGGTGTACATCGTGATCACCGTCGTGATCGGCATTGCCGCCATCAACACCGGCAACAACCTGCTCTACATTGTGGTCGCCGCGCTGCTGTCCGCAATCCTGGTTTCTGGAATCGCCTCGGCGCTGGTGCTGCGCCATCTCCAACTGGATGTCCATCTTCCCGAGCACGTGTTTGCAGGACGCCCTGTGCTGGCCCGTCTTCTGTTGAACAATCAGAGTGCATGGCTGCCTTCGTTTTCGATTCGAATTGTGCCCTCCAAACGCAAGGCCGTGCAGCGCTGGCAGTGGGAAGCCTACACGCTGGGACTGCCCCGCAATCGTCCGCCCGAGAGCCAGTGGGTCCGCCTGCCCGACCGCCGTTTGCGGCGCGTGCTCGAAAATCCCGACAATCCGATTCTCCAGCAGACTGTTTATTTTCCGTTTTTGGCAGCTGGACAGGAGTTGCGCGCTGATCTCGAAATGACTTTTCCGGCACGCGGCTGTTATCGCGAAAAGGACTTTGGTCTGGCGACACGCTTTCCCTTTGCCTTCCTGATGAAAACGCGACGTGTCGCGCTGGCGCGGGAAGTGATCGTGTACCCCGCGGTCGAGCCTCCGCAAGAATTCTTTGCAGTGCTGCCCATGGTCACCGGTGAATTGGCGGCGTTCGTCCGCGGACGCGGCAATGATCTCCATCGCATTCGCGAGTACCTGCCGGAAGACTCCGCCCGCCATGTCGACTGGAAGGCCACCGCCCGCACCGGCACGCTGAAAGTCCGCGAGTTCAGCCGCGAGGACGAACGCAAACTACGCATCGTCTTCGATAATCCGCTTCCTGGCGAACTGGAACCGGCCCAGTACGAACGCGCCGTCCACCTGGCCGCATCTCTCGCATGGCATTTCCACCACGAGGATGTCGAGGTCTCCTACGTTGCTCCCGGATTGGAGCCCACGTCCGATGTCTTTGCCTTCCTGCACTATTTGGCCCTGGTCGTTCCGCAGGAAGCTACATCGGTCTACGAACGGTTGCGGTCCAGTAACGATTACAACGTGATCGTCACCGCACGGGATCGCTCGCAAGTGCCCCCCATCCTCGCCGCGCGGGCATATGTAATCTCGCTGGGAGTATCCCCATCTGCGCGTCTGGCCGCCATGGGCTAAACCGTAATTACGTCGGTCGCAACCTCATGGAGAAACGTCACGGTCAGCCGTCACTGGCTGTCGAACGTGGCTGTTTCCGGTGATTCGTCACCTGTGACGGCTCGCAAAATTCGTTTCATTCCCCACCGTCAAGGTAATGGTTACTAAGGTTACCTAAGTAGATTGACCATTGGTGTCCACGCACTTAAGGTAGAGGGAAGGGAATGTGAACTCACTATAGAGTGGCCGTCCCCACGGGCCCATGAAATCGTACAGCCAGATCGGGTTCTACCTCTGGTGCGCGCAGCCGTTGCTGGAAGGCGCGGTCGCGGTCGTTTTGTGGTGCCGCAAACTCAACAAGTTGTTCCCTGTTTTCTTCACATACATTCTGGCGCAAATCGTAATTTTCGCGATTACGTTTCCACTCCGCAGCGCTGAGAACTACGAGTGGTATTTCTACGCTTATTGGTTGAGCGCGGCGGTCAATGCTTTGCTCAGTTTCCGCATCATTCACGAGATCTTCCTGGATGTCTTTCGTCCGTATCACATGCTCAAGGATCTGGGCACGGTGCTATTCAAGTGGACTGGACTGGTGATGCTCCTGGTGTCGGTGATCGTAGCCTTTTCCAATTCTGCTCACGGCGACCCGCTCTCGCAGGCAGTGACCCTGCTCCAGCGTTCCGTCCGCATGGTGCAATGTGGACTGATCCTGTTCCTGCTCCTGTTCTCGCAGTTCCTGGGTGTCTCCAGAAAGCAGCAGAGCTTTGGCATCGCGTTCGGGTTCGGTTTGATCGCTTCGGTCGAACTGATTCTGTTGACACTTTACTCAGGGGGCTATCTACCCGGCGCCGTGATGAATCTCGCGAATACTCTGATGGCCGATGTCGCGATCGTCATCTGGATGTCCTATGCGCTGGCGCGAAGTTCCGCGCGCGAAGTGGCGCCCAATCATCTGAAGACACAACGCTGGGAGCGCAGCCTGGCCGATCTGCAAACCGCCAGCGCCCCTGAGCCTGCACCCTCGGGCTCACTGATCCCCATGTTCGAAGGGATGGTCGAGCGCGCCTTCTCGCGCGACTCGAATCTGGACGATCTCCCGGAGCGCGCTGCCGCTGCGCGCGCGGGTGCCGAGGCCGGCCGCTAGGCGCTGAGACCCTGCGGACGCGATTTTTCGCGGACCGTGTCAAGACAAATCTGTGTACCAAAAACCTATCCCGGACAACGCCTGTTTTCGCCCGACAAAAATCAACAATTTACATGAGTAAATTGTGAAAAGACCCTCTATTTACGCGGCCTAGACATAATCTCACGTGTGAAGGTTAGTCTCCCAGCGCCCTGCTCTCTGCCCTCTCTGCCGGATAAACGCAAAGGAATGAGAACTTTAGTGGTGGTATATAATCCGCGCGCGGCAAATAGCCCCTCGTTTTTTGGAGGCTATAAACCGCTGACCCTAAGGAGACAGACAAATGAAACGTTCGCTACGGGCGTTGATCCTGTTGGTAGGTCTGGCAGGAACATACGTGTTAGCCGCTGTTCCCCGAGTTCCCGCTCGGGAAGGCGGACCGATCCCGGTATGTCCACCAAAGAAAGGCTGGAATTGCGACCCCTTGCAACCCAACCTTCCTACAAACTCGCGGTAACGGACAAGGTCACTAAAGTAACCTTGAGTAACCGTATCGCTGAGTAAACTTCTTGGGCCAGCCTGGTGGCTGGCCCCTATTTTTTGTCTCAATGTTTTGTTTCAGCCGGTTTCTCGGCCGCCGGTTTTCCCGCGTCCGTTTTCTTGCCCTTCTGCGATTCGCCGTGGCCCGTTTCCCCCTCGTTCGCATCTGCGTTTTCTGGCGGACCGTCGCCCGCCAGATACTGCACGATGATCGAGATGCGGCGGTTCATCGAATCCAGTGGATTCTTGGGATTCCGCAATCTGTGATCCGCGAAGCCCCGCACCTGCGCCACCTGGTCGGGGCGCAATCCTGCCTGATCCATCAGTCGTCGAGCGGCATTTGCGCGATCCGTCGATAGTTCCCAGTTGCTGTACCCGCCTTTGCTGCTGTAGGGCTTGGCGTCGGTATGCCCTTCGATGGAGAGACGATTGGGAACGGCCCCCAATTGTCCGGCCAGCATCGAGAGAAGTTCCTGCCCGTTCGGCTTCAGTTTTGGACTGCCGCTGTCGAAGAATGTTCCCTTGTCCGATTCCAGCAATTCGATGCGCAGACCTTCGGCAGTGATGGTCATCTCGATATTCTTGTTCAGTTTTTCGAGGTCCAGCATGCTCTGGATTTTCTTTTCCAGGATTTTCTTCAGTTCGGCCATGTCGTCTTTCTTGGTGGAAACGTTGTCGCCCGTGCCGACTTGATTGGTGCCAAGTTTCGCCGCGGTGCCGGAGGGGTCGTTGAAGTAGCCGGCCACCGCCTCTTTTACCGGCTTGCTGGCGTTTAACAGCCAGAGCACGATGAACAGCGCCATCATGGCGGTGACAAAATCGGCGTATGCCACTTTCCACGCACCGCCGTGATGGCCGCCGTGGATAATCTTTTTCTTGATGATGATGGGAGGGGTGGGCATGATGCTCTACCCCGCGGTGGCGGCCGCGGCTGCGGCCGGGGCAGCGCCGGCTTTCAGAGCGCGGCATGCGTCCTCGACCGTTTTAAAGGACGGCCGCGCGTGCACCGGGACCGCGCGGCGTCCAATCTGCACCGAAAGCACTGGGGCGATGCCCTTGAGGAATGCGATCATCGAAGCCCGCAGCACATTGAGGTAAGCGCGCTCCTCTTCCGCTTCTTTACTCATCCGTTGCGCAATCGGGCCGAACAACCCGTAACAGAGCAGAATTCCGAGAAACGTTCCCACTAGTGCCGCCGCCACCTTGTGACCGATTTCTTCTGGAGGTCCTCCGATCGCTCCCATCGTGATCACGACTCCCAGCACCGCAGCCACGATTCCCAGACCGGGCAGCGCGTCCGCCATGCTGTTGAGCGCCGCCGGAGCCAACCCGCCTTCGTGCTGGTGGATGTCGAGGTCGCCTTCCAGCATCTGATCAAGGTCGAAGGCTTCGATTCCCCCGCTGATCGCCATGCGCATCGTGTCGCATAAGAAGTTGGCGGCATGTTGATCCTTCACGAAATCCTTATATTTGGATAACAGGGCACTCTTGCCCGGATCCTCCACATCGCCTTCCAGAGCGACCAGCCCTTCCTTACGCGCTTTGTTCAGCAACTCAAAGATCATGGCCAGCAGGTCGACATAGCGCTTCGGGGTGTAATGCGAGGAGCCGAACACGCCTGCTATTCCGCGCGCAATGTCTTTCAGCGTGTTCAGAGGATTCGCGATTAGAACGGTGCCCATGGCCGCTCCACCGATGATGACCAGCTCCGCCGGCTGAAGCAGCACCTTCAGGTTGCCGTGTTCCATCAGATACCCGGCCACAATGCAGCCGAACACGACGACGATGCCGATGATTGCGAACATAGAAGCTTATCCTTGTGAAGCGGCCGGCTTGGCTCCAGTCGCAATCGCAGATTGCTCTGCATGCGCTGGCCTCATGCGGCTGAATAGCGATTCCAACGTGTCGCCCGGACTCGCGATCGTCCAGTCGACCAGCGCTTGCACTCGAAAGTGATCTCCCCACCATGCGACTTCGGACTGGCTGATCTGCAACCAGATTTGCTCCGCCGTCGCTGACACTGTTACTGGGCTGGAGGTCTGCAGCATCGCCAGGAATTCTTCGCCTCCCCACCGTCCCAGAAAATCTTCCGGCCGCAGGCTATGGCGGACGGTTTGCGCGGTCGTGCGCAATAAAGCTGCGGTCGAATCCATTCCGTAGCGGCTGGCAATGTCTTTTAAACCCAGGACGCGGACTCGGAGAAATCCCCAACTCCCATGCGTAGACGCCAGTTCCGCCAGGCTCTCCGTCAGCACGGCACGCGTCAGGCGCTGCGACGAGACTCCGGTCAGCGTATCGAAACACCCGCACATCAGCTCGGCCGGTTGCGCAATGGATTCGGCGGGGCCCTCCTCGAAGGCGATCGCCACGCCCATCGTCTGACTCTTGTCGTCGATCAGCGGCAAAGTCTGGATCTGGACGCCCAGGCGATGTCCCTGCTTGTGCAGTATGAATACATGGTTCTGCACCGCCCGGCCTTCGCGAAACGTCGTGGTGATGGAACAGTCGTCGCCCGCCAGTACACGCCCCTGCGGATCGCAGTGGGGCAGCGATTCGCGACACACCTGCCCCGTCACTTCATGCGCGAGATAGCCCGTGATATGCTCCGCGCCCCGATTCCAGAAACGCACCCGCTGCTCCCGGTCGAGCACATAGATGCCGATCGGCAGGTTCTCCAGCACCGACCGGTAAAGTGCCGGGTCTTCGAAGAATGGGGACATGATGGGCCAGATTGTCTATCGGCAGAGAAAGGCAGGAACTTCACAAATGCCGCCACTGCGCCTGCATTTGCGCATTTTTCCGCAGCCGGAAGCCACAGTATTCAAGGATTGTGGAGATGATCTTCTCTTCTTCGCGAACTTTGCGATGTTCTTTGCGACCTTCGCGGTTAAAAGCTCCTAACCGCAGAGTTCGCAAAGGCTCGCAAAGGCCGCTAAATCTGAGTTTTCAGCGTCCTCTTCAGACGTGCCGTCACCGGCCAACAAAGACGAGGGCTTTTAGCACCTGAAGGCTTCGCTCCTTGCTCCGGAAACGATCTATTAGAACCAATTCTATTTTGCTTCCTCCGGCACAATCGACAACTGCAGTCTCTCCGTATACCGGATCACGGTGACCACACATCGCGCTCCCACTTGAGCGTCGGTGAGCAGACGATGCAAGTCGTCGACGCCCGCTAGCGGTTTGTCATCAAGTGCGACGATCACGTCGCCTTCGCGTAATCCGGCTTTACGGGCCGGACTGCGCTCCTCGATACCCACGACTACCACGCCGCTCTCCTTCGGCAGCCCATAGAAGCGCACAACGCGTCGATGCACCGGAACTGTCTGCGCCGAAACGCCAATCCAACTGCGGCGGATTCTTCCATCACGCAACAACCGGCTTGCTACGAACTTTGCGGTATTGATGCCGATCGCAAAACAGATTCCCTGTGCCGGGAGAATCGTTGCCGTATTCACACCGATCACCGCTCCGGATGAATCGACCAGCGGCCCTCCGGAATTTCCCGGATTCAGGGCGGCATCGGTCTGAATCACATCTTCGATCAAGCGTCCGGAATACGACCGCAACGACCGCCCCAGGGCGCTGATCACGCCCGCGGTCACAGTCGACTGAAATCCATAAGGATTGCCGATCGCAATCGCCATCTGCCCCGGCCGGAGGCGCTGCGAGTCGCCCAGTTCGACCGGTTGCAATCCGGGTGCATCAATGCGAATCACCGCCAGGTCGGTGGCCGGATCGTCGCCCGCGGTGTGCGCGGGAGCTCTACGTCCATCCGAAAGAGTGACGTCGATGCGCGTGGCATCGTGTACGACGTGGCTGTTGGTGAGGATCAACCCGTCTGGCGTAAATACAAAACCTGAACCGCCTCCGCGCCGCTCGCGAGGCTCACCGGAACGGGACTTACCCGAGGTGTGAACCTCAACATTCACCACCGAGGGATTGACCTTCTCGACCGCCGTCATCACCGCGCGCGAATAGGCATCAAGCAGCGAAGAGTCGCGTGTCGCGTCCGGGGGGTGCGACGGTTCGTTTAACGAACTGCTATCCAGGGCGTGCGCGTTGGAAAGAGCATCAACAAAAACACCTTCAGAGTGCATCCTCCATAGATGTCCGCCGGCCAATTCCGGATTCAGCCGCGCCGTAGAGACCCGGCAAGCCGCGGCGCGTGGTCTACCCATCACGCGAGCAACGAATAGTTGTTGCCCGCATTCTCAACGTCTGCAATCTCTTTTAACTCCGGATAACTTCGCACCAGCGTCTCCGGCGCTGCGACTCTCTTTTTGCCGAGCAGATACTTGAGTTCCAGGGCATTCACCGCCGCCTTTGCCTGGAAATGGTTGTTGGCGACCACGTAGGTCGTCTCGGCTTTTCGCGCGATCACCTCGACTTTTTCTTTCCATTTCTCCAACTCAGCCGTCTTGTAGAGGTAGTTGTAGCGATCATTGCGATTATCGCTGTCGAACCACTGATCGTAGTTGCGTCCGTGCAGCCGGACGTAACCGACGCCCGAGGTCACATGCTCCGTCGGTCCGAGAGATTTTCCCAGTAACGGTTGATCGATGTTGCAGAACCCGGCATTCTGGCGCATAAATTCTGCAATCGTCTCGGGATGATTCCAGCTTTCGTGCCGCACTTCCACCACCCGCGGATACTCAATAAATTGCCGCAAGAGTTGGTCGAGGTATTCGCGATTCAATCCCGTGTTCTTGAACGACACTGGAAACTGGATCAAGAGCGCGCCCAGCTTGCCTTCCGAAGCAAGAGAGTCCAGCCCCTCGCGAGCCAGCTTCTCATCTTCATCATTCGGACGAATACTCGCCGCCGAGGTCGGCTCCATCACCGCCAGCGGAGAATGTGTGAATGAGCGGTGCAACTTCGCGGTGAAGACAAAATCCGGATTCACCGCCCCAGCCTTGCGGCACCACAACCGTCCCAGCTCAGGCCGGATGTGTCCATAAAACGATGTGTTGATCTCGATGACGTCAAAGAAGCGCGCTAGAAATTCAACTGGATGAATTTTCTTTCGAGTTACTTCCGGCGGGTACAGGATTCCGTCCCAGTCTTTGTACGACCAGCCGGCAGTCCCAATGCGGATTCGCGGAGGACTCTCCATAGAACGCCAGGCCAGATGGTCGGAGAGTACCACAGGCTCGCGAATGTAGGGCGGACACTCTTGTCCGCCAAAACCGCAATAGGCTGAACGGAGTTTTTACTTGCGCTGCGCAGCCGGTGTGACCTCAGCTGTCTGCCGAATAAAATCCTGCACCACGTAGAGCCGCCCGTCGCTCCAGATCGCAACAAAGGCAGCGGCATTGAAGTCCGGATCCAGCAGGTTCGACCGGTGAGGCGGAGAATGCATGAACGAATCGAAGACCTGTGCCGCGCCGTAATTGTAGGCGACGTTCTCGGCCACACTGTTCAGCGGGACGCCAGTCTCATGCAACCGCTTCAGCAGAGAAGCCTCGCCATCGAACTGATGGGAGAGTTGGCGCTGGTCAATCATCAGCCGGGCATGCGCGCGAGCGGCTTTCATCAGGTCGTCGTTCATCCGCAGCGGCGGCACGCCTGCCTGGCGGCGACTCTGGTTCGCCATAGCAAGGAGTTCACTCTCGGCGGAGGCGTCTTCCCGGAGAGACGGCAACGCCGTCGAGAGTAATTTGGGGGTGGGCTGCTGTGATGCCGTGGAGCCAGAAGCTTCGTCTCGGTTGCCGGACCTGCCCGCCGATTGCGCGAGCAACGCGGACGCCAGTGCAAATACAAGAAGTAAAGGCCGAAGCATGTTCGGGGCTCCCGTTCCGATTGCCCGAAAGCGCTGAAGTTCTGCTTTCCATCTCCGACCCTAGCCTCTAGAATTCACTCTAGCCACTTACGATGGAGACATTACTGCTCGTTGCCGTGTTGGCCGGAACCCTTGCCCTGCTGGGGGTGTCCCTGGTCCTGCTGCGCCGCTCGTCGGCTGCCGTGCAAGTGGATGTAACGACGGAAGTTACGAGTCAGATCGAAAGTCTCGATACGTCCCTTGGCCAGAAGTTCAGTGCCGCCACTGCCGATATGGCCAGTCGCCTGGAGCAGACTAAAGGGGACCTCCGGCAGCAGGTCACAGACCGCATCCAGCAAGGCTTTTCAGAGATTCGGGTCGGTGTGGAACAGCAACTCGCCGCCGGCAGGGAAGAGCAGACGCGCCGGCTGGGCGAAGCGCGCAGCGAACTCACAAGCTCGTTGCTGATGACGACGCAGCAACTCAAGGCTGACTTCCAAAGCCTCAATCAGCAAACCGCGCAGAGCCTCGACTCCATCCGCGATCGCGTCGACCAGAAGTTGATGGCGATGACCGATCAAGTGCAGTCCAAGCTCGATCAGAACATCAAAGAAGGATTCGCGCAGTTCGAGAAAGTGCAGCAGCACTTAAAAGCCGCGGAAGAGCAGCTTAGGGAAGTCGGCGCACTCGGGGACTCAATCAACGATTTGAACAATCTGCTCAAACTACCGCACCTGAGGGGACAGTTTGGTGAAGCGAGCCTGGAACGCCTGCTGGGGGACTTCCTGCCGTCACACATGTTCGCGTTGCAGACCTCGCCCGGCGAAGGCGGTGGCCGCGTCGATGCCGTAATTTATTTCCCCGACCGCAAGCTTCCGATCGACGCTAAATTTCCCCGGGAACAGGTGATTGCACTCTTTGAAAGCAACGACGCAGCCGAGATCGCCGAGGCTCGCGTCGCGCTGGTCCGCGTGATGAAGGCGGAAGCGAAGCGCATCCAGCAGTACATCCAGCCCGAGAACGGCACAACGGACATCGCGCTTATGTATCTGCCCAGCGAGACGCTCTACATGGAAGTGATCCGCAACCGCGAACTGGGCGACTGGATGAACCAGCAGCATGTTTTCCCCGTCTCGCCGAATACGTTGCTCATGACGTTGCACACGATCTCACTGGTGCATAAGTGGTATGAAGTCGCTAAAGGATTTGAGAAGAGCCGCGTGGAACTGGCGAAGGCGCAGAAGTCATTCGACTTCTTCCAGAACCAGTTCGAAAACGTCGGCAAGAATCTGAACAAGGCACAAGAAGCGTTCGAGACTGCGCAGCGTCATCTCAAGACGTACCGCGGGAAAGTGTCTGCACTCAGCGGGCAGGAACAGTTGGAGTTGGAGACGACAGCCGCGATCGAAGAGAAACCTTTGCCACTACTCGATAAGGCGAGCGCGTAAGGCCGTTGGGCGGGATCCTCGCCCGCCTACGCTTCAATCCAAAATCACTCAAATGTTCCACGTGGAACACTGCGGAAGTCGCAAGTCGTTGATTGTACGACACTTGTTCTTTGACGGCCGCCTTTGATCGTTCGGGATGGTATATACCATAAATATATACCATGATATATATCTATGGTATATACTTTATCGAGAGGAATTGCTGATGGCGGAAACTGGTGTTGCCAAGTTGTTTCGCAATGGAAGAAGCCAGGCTGTCCGGCTGCCGAAGGAGTTTCGTTTTGAGGGATCGGAAGTCAACATCCGGCGTGATCCGGCCAGCGGTAGCGTAATTCTTTCTCCGCGATTTAAGTCCTGCCAGGAATGGTTTGCGCGACTGGATCAACTGAAGTCTGACGATTTCATGATTGATCGCAAGGACACGCCTCCGCAAAAGCGGAAGAAGTTGTTCTGATGTCAGTCCGTTATCTGCTCGACACCAACACTGCGAGCTACGCGATCAAGGGAAACTATCCGCGTGTTCGGGCGCGCCTGGCGCGCCTCGCGATTTCCGACGTCGGTATTTCAACCGTGACGGAGGCCGAATTGCGTTTTGGCGCCGAGCGTCTTCTTTCAGCGGCCCGAATGCGCGTGGCGATTGCTGAATTCCTGGAACCGATCCGAGTGCTAGCCTGGGACTCGCCGGCCGCCGAGCAATATGCCTATTTGCGAACCGCTCTGGAGCGCTCGGGCACTCCGGTCGGCAACATGGACCTGATGATCGCAGCGCACGCGCTCGCAATCAAAGCGGTATTGGTTACACACGATCGAGTCTTCCGGCATGTGAAGAGCCTGAGAATTGAAGACTGGACGTGATTGACATCTAGCGGCGGCGGAAATCATCGAGTAGGATTCCGAGCATGACACTTTCGCGTCGCCATTTTTTCGCTCTCTCCGCCGCCCTGCCATGGGCGCTCACTGCTCGCGCATCCACGTCGGTTCCTGTCGGACTCGAACTTTATTCGGTGCGCGATGCGTTGAAGAAGGATCCCGAAGCCACTGTGCGTGCCGTCGCACAAATGGGATATCAGGTCGTGGAGTTCTACGGACCGTACTTCCAGTGGAGCGAAGCGCAAGCCAAACAGATGCGCAAACTGATGGACGATCTCGGCATCCGTTGCCTCTCTACGCACAACGATGAATCCAACCTGAACCCGCAAAATCTGGATCGCGCGCGCGATTTGAACCTGATCCTCGGCAGCAAGTACATCATTCAGGCCTGGAGCGATCCCAAGGCGAACCTCGACGCGTGGAAGCCCGTGGCCGACCGTCTGAATGCCGCCGCCGAAAAACTGGAACCGTCAGGCCTGCACGTCGGTTATCACAACCACAACGCCGAGTTCACCGGCGCGAAAGGGCAGCGCCCGATCGAACTAATCGCAAAGAACACTAAGCCATCCGTGGTGCTGCAACTCGACGTAGGAACCTGCCTCGAAGCCGGCGCAAATCCGGTCGAGTGGATCAAGGCCAACCCCGGGCGTATCCGCTCGATTCACTGCAAGGACTGGTCACACGACCCGGCCAAAGGCTACAAGGTTCTCTTCGGAGAAGGGGACGCCGACTGGAAGGGAATGTTCGCCGCGGCAGAATCCGTTGGCGGCGTTGAATATTATCTGGTCGAGCAAGAAGGCAGCCGCTATCCGGAACTCGAAACGGCTCAGAAATGTCTGGAGGCGTTTCGAGCGGCGCATCGCTTGTAACCTATTTCCCATTGCGTATGAGGCTGACGAGGACTATCGCATCGGCGATTTATGCCGTGATGCGTGCCGCATTATTCTTCTTAACTGACGTCAGGCTGCCAGCCCCTTTCACTTCCCAGACACCGTCGAACTTCACAAAATAAGGCTCGACCGAAATGTCGGGAAAGTGAGTCGTGAGCAGTTCCGCCGCGCGCAGCAGTTCGCCGCGATGGTGTTCGGCCTCGGCCGCCTTGTCGCCCTTGAACTGGGCGAGTCCGCCGTAGGTGGCGCAGTCAGAGTGGCTCATTACAAGCACACGTTCGGTTTTGTGCAGGCGGATCGACATGCGAACCTGCTCGAGGATGAAATCCTGCTCGAAGTCGTTGCGGGGCGAGGCCAGTGTCTTGGCGCCACCGGCGACGACAATCATGTCGACGCGCTCGATGCCTTCCTTCTTAAGAAACTTTCGGACCGCGCGGTTGATGCGGTGGTCGAAACAGCACAGGACTGCGGCATCAGCCACGTACTGCTCGGTGGGGGAGTCGAAATGGAAGACTTTTTTCACTGAATCCTCAACTCATTCTAAATGTTTTTCCGATTGTCCATCCTGAGCAGTCGCCTGTATGAACTCATTTTCTTAGTCATGAAAGTTGCGGTTCTAGTTCATGACTACGGTTTCTTTCCGATGCTGATCGTGATAGCCAAGGGGGCCTTCCCAGCTAGTTGCGGTGTTCGGTGTGTTTCGCAATGGATTCCAGCGGCCACAAGCGCCGAGCAGAAGGCTGATTGTGCTGGAACGGACGCCATGTCATCTGGGGCGATATATGCATCAATTCCAGAATCGAATATCGTTGCGGCTGTCTCACCGGCGGCGTCAACTTTAACCCCGCCCGCTCTCTCTATCTGCGATGGTACTCGCTTCCACCCCGCTGATTTTGCAAGTGTGTCCAACAGCCTGAGCAGCGCTAACGGCTCTGGGTCCGGGAACACGGCAAAAGCAAAATTCTGCCCAGCAAAGGGCTTTAAGACCGCGATTAACTTATTTTGTTGCTCTGGCGACAGGGTTCGTGGCTCCTTAAATTTCACCAGAGCAAGCGCAGCCTCGGAGGCCGATTGTTGCGCATTTGCAAGTTTGATTTTGGAATCCGTAAGGTCTTGTTCAAACTGGCGTAGGCGGCCTTCTTGGCGCTTGCCAATAATGTCACCTGTAATGAGAGCACCCGCACCCGAAAAGACAGTTAAAGCTATAAAGACGACGGTTGCCCAATCGCAAATTGACTTCCAGAGCTCCATTGGCATCGAAGCAATTCTTCACCGCGTATTCTTAGCAACCGTTTTGTTCATCGGTCTTTGTGTGCACACACTTGCAAGTTGTCGCCTTTAACCGTCGCCCGCAAGCGAGGGCGCCAGCCCCACATCTGCTACGCGCCCCGCTTCGTCTTCAACTCCGTCAGCAACTGTTCGATACGGTCTTCCTTCTCCAACGCCGCCAGGCGGTCTTCGACGTCATCCGCGAGCAGTTCCGCCTTTGCCTGGCCGATCACTTCTTCGCGAATTACTTTGCGCTTCATGCGATCGAAGGTTGCGGACTTCGAATTTGCGTCCATGCCGTTGTGGGCGTCTGTAGCGCGATGCGAGGCGCGGGCGCGGCGATGCTGCGCGATCAGCAAGTCGGCTTTGGAGTTAGCCTCGGCCAGTTTCTGCTCGAGCTTGCGCAGAGCGGACTTCAGGTTTTCGACCTGGGCTTTCTGGTCGTCGACCTGCTGCGCGAAGTTGGTGGTCATCTCGCGGTAGCTCTCGACGCGGAGTAGAGCGGCGCGGGCGAGGTCGTCGTGTTTCTTGTCGACGGCGAGTTCAGCCTTGCGCATCCATTCGTGAACCTTTTCGTCGTTCTCAACTTTCTTTTTTTCCAGCAGGTGCTGATCGGCGATCGCGATCGCGACCTGCGTTTTTACCTGTAAGAGCTGGTTCTGCATGTCGAGGATGACTTGCTTGATCATTTTCTCCGGCTCTTCGGCCTTGTCGATCAGGTCGTTGAGATTGGCCCGCACTAGAGTAGAAACGCGTTCGAGTAATGGCATAAAACACCTCTCTTTTGAGTTCTCAGTTCCCGGTTCTCAGTTACGATCTCGTTTCCAGACACCGCCGGTAACTGAAATTGCTATGTAGACGGCGATGCCGGCGGCGACCCAGACACCCATGTGTCCGGTGGCGGCGCCCATGGCCGCGCCCAGCGCGGCTCCCAGGGCGACGGCCATGCCAAGTGTTCTTGCTTTGTTCACTTCTTCCTGCACGGTGCCTCCTCAGTTGAGGGGCTAAAGCCCCTCGCGTTTCTGTGCCGGATGCGGCACGGCTGAAGCCGTGCCCTCCCGTTCTGGCCTGCCAGTCTTGTGTCGCCTCGCTTGGCCTCCCACCCTTGCGCTGCCGAGCCTGCTTCGCACGAACGGGTCAGAGACACGTCCTTACGCTTTGCCGTCCGCTTTCGGCGCCTTATCGCCAATCTGGCGGACTTTGCCTAGCAGTTCGCTGATCGGCATGCCGGATAGCGTTTCGAATAGCGCAGGGATCTGCGCGGCCATCTTCGTCATGTCCCCGGTGATCTTGTTCATGCCAGCGGTGTCGCCGTTGCCAGTGGAGACGATGGTGATCTTGTCCACGTTTGACAGTGGAGCGGCCAGAGCTCTTACGATTTCCGGCATGCTGCTGAATAGCTTGTCGATGATCGCGGCCTGGTTGTATTCCTGGAAGGCCTCGGCCTTTACGTTCATGGCTTTGGCTTCAGCCTCGCCTTTTTTGAAAATGATTTCGGCTTCGGCTTCACCCTGCTGGCGAATCGAGGACGCATGGCCTTCAGCTTCGGACATCAGGCGATTCTTCTCGGCGTTGGCGAGGGTCTCGATCCGCTGACGGTCGATCTCGGCCCCTTTTAGTACGGTTGCGATCAGTTCCTTTTCGCGGCGATTGATTTCCGCTTCCTGCACTTTGACTTGCTGTTCTTTTTCGATCTGCTGCACTTTCACCTGCTCGGCGACCACCTGCTGCTGCATGATGTTGGTCTGGATGTCGTAGGCTTTGTCGGCCTGCGCCTGCTGCTTCTTGGTCACTTCGAGATACTGCGCCTTCTTGACTTCCAGATCGCGCTGCGCCTCGGCTTGCTTGGCCTGGGACGCGGTTTCCGCCTGTACGCGTTCCTGGTCGGCTTGCGCTTTGGCGACCGCCGATTCACGAGTGGCGACAGCACGGCGGATAGCGGTGTCGCGGTCGGCTTCAGCGGTGGCGACATCGGCATCGCGCTTGATGCGCGCTACGTCGGGGCGCCCCATGTTGGTGATGTACTCGTTCTTGTCGCGGACCTCCTTGATGGTGAACGAAATTACTTCCAGCCCCATCTTGTTCATGTCGTCGGCGCAGGTGGAGCGCATCCGGTCGGAAACCATCTCCGGCTGCTTGACGATTTCTTCGACGGTAAGCTGGCCAATGATGCCGCGGAGGTGGCCTTCCATCACCAGTCGAATCAAGCCTTCGCGTTGATCGGGTGACTTGGTTAAGAACTGCTCCGACGCGGTGAGGATCGACTCCATGTCCGACTTCACCTTGATCTGCGCGACGGCTTCCACTGTTACTGCCACGCCTTGTTTCGTGTACAGGTCTTGTTGAGGAGCGACGTCGAACGACATCAGTTCGAGCGAGAGCTCGCGGCAGACTTGCACCATCGGAAAGACAATCGCGCCGTGACCCTTGACGACGCGTGTGCCTCCAAAGCCGTAGATGATGAGCGCCTCATGCGGGCCCGCTTTTCGGTACAGGCGCGCCAGCACGCTCATGATGAACATGACGGCGAGTACGGAAAGTCCCACGATGACCCAGATAGACATCAGCTTTGACATCTCGAACATATCGCCTCCTGAAATCGCTTTCTCGTCGTTCGCTCGCTGCGTTGTGCGAGCGCGTCAACTGCCGGGGGAATCACTCATCACTAAATCCAGATCACGGACAATTCTTTGCGGATCGCCGTGTCCGAGATAAACGTCGCCGTTGGTCGTCTTGATGTGGACGACTTTGTTGCCCCACACGAAAGCGCGGCTGGTGCCTAGCCCGCGGACGCCGTATCCGCGCAGCGGATTCCACGATTCAACTCCGTAACTCACGATCTGCGAGCGGGGGATAGAACGCAGGCGGTATCCGAGGGCGCGGACTTCCAGGCCGTGCTTCAGAAAGCGATAGCGGAAACCGCTCCACACCATCGCTGACGCCGCGGGCACTGCGACGATCACGAAAGACAGCGAGGTCCGGATAGCTGTATTCGGGATCGCTCGAAGCGCGACGACCGGCATCAACAACGCCGGCAAAAATACGAGAGCCCACGCGCGTCCGGCATGAGTTTCTTCAGCCAGTACTTCGCTCGACGGAAGCGCTTCGCCTCGATGCGATCCGAAATAAGAAATCGACAGGATGACCGCCGCTGGAGCTGCGAGCAGGAAAGGACCGATGTGGATCGGTGTCCCGGACAGGTTGTAGTTGATGACCTCTTGATTGCCGAAAGCCACGACACCCGTGATGACCGCGCAGAAGGCCAGAAAGGCCCAGGCAAACTTGTCGACGTGGCGGCGGGAGATAGCCCACAAAATCGGAGTGAAAATTACTAGCAGGAAGGCCATGATTCCGATGCCGAATTCCACCGAAACTTCGCGCGACATCCAACCGTTGGGTTGGCCGGCGGCGTTGAAGTGGGTCGCCATGCGGGCGCGGAGTTGGTCCCAGACGCGCCAGTATTGGATCGCGACCAGAGGCAGCGTCAGCCAGAGGAGAGCGATGGCGAATTGGAATGGGCGTTTCATTGTGTCCCTGGGGCTAAAGCCCCGTCTGTTTCGTTCTTTGCGGCACGGCTGAAGCCGTGTCCTCCCGTCTTGTGCTCAACGGCACGGCTCAAACCGCGCCCCTTCAAAGCGACCCTCTTCACTCGCCGGTTACTTCTTCCCAGCGGCGGATGTAGGCGATGCCTTTTTCGTAGCGTGTTACGACCACTTCGGCGTCTCGTTCAATCGCTACGCTGTCTTCGCTTCTGGCGGGACAGGCGCGGCGGCTGCCAGCTTGCGAATAAATAATTTCTCCGGTACCGCCTTCGCGGATCGCGCCGCAGACGCGCGCGACTACTCCGACCATTTCGTAGTCGGCGGGGTCCATGAGCGCTTCGGGCGACATCAGGACTTTGGCAAGGAACATGAACACGATGCTGGCTCCTACCAGGCCGACGGCGGTCGAGATGGCGAGTCCCAACACAAAAACGACGGTCGAGAAGCGCGTCAGCAGGTATCCCGTGCCTCCGAACCAGGCCAGAAAAATGGCGATGGTGAAGAAGTTAAACGGGGACACGGAGTCATGTGCGCCGTGGGTGTGCGAGCCCGCTGCGTGGGCGCCGTGTGCTCCGGTATGAATGTGTACATGCGGCCAATGGCCGTGGAGGTTCAGGCCTCCGGCAACGAAGGAGAGCAGGCTGAACAGAAAGCCTACGGCGAAACAGATCAGATAGAAATCAGACCAGGTCATGTCCGCCTCCGTAACTTTGCTTCGGCGCCTGGTAGCGCTAGACGCCCGCGCGAAGTCCGGCGGGGCGCCGGGGTCGCTTCCGGACTGAGCGCTTCGAATAGACGGTCGGCCAGGCCCGGCGTGTTCAGGATCTCTCCGACCAGTAACAGGCATCCGCGGGTATTTTTCTCACGCGCCAGCTTGATCAGCACTGCGCTGACGTCGTGATCGTGGGCGAAGCGCTCCGAGCCTTGCAGGAGCCAGACGTCGAGCTGACCTTCGGTAGTGCGCAGGTCGGAGGTCAGTTCGGTGTGATATCCCTCGGGGTCGTCCACCAGGAAACCGGGATGCACTTTGAAAAATTTTGCCAGCAACGTGCGCGTGGACTGCGTCATATGCGGGCGCTTGCCGCCTTCGATCTGCGACAGGTAAGACTGACTCAGCGAGCCGCCGGTTTCGGCCTTGATCGCTTTCAGTAGCTCCTGCTGCGTGAGGGGGCGGTTGAGGTCGCGCAGGGATCCCTCAACCTCGCGGAGGTAGCGAATTTTCTCGGCCAGGGTCATATAGCAGATCGCGATTACGATATCGCAATATGCGATATTACGTCAAGCACTGGATTTGGCGTGTTTTCAGAGGGTTGGTAAGGGCAGAGGTGAGAGGTTCGGAAAGACGAGGTCAGAGGTATGAGGTCAGATTGCAGAGGTCGGGGCTCACGATGCAGGCGGTTCTTTACCTCTGCAATCTGACCTCTCACCTCTGACCTTAAAACATTCGGGCGTTGTGCTTTTTCAGGTGCACCGTCGGTGCGGCGGATGCTTCGTCCGGAGTGAGTTTGCGGTCTTGCTTCTGGTCGCTGTGGATAGCGCGATGGAGTGCTGTTTGCTTGGTGTCGAGATGTGGCCTCTGGCTGGTTGTTAGCTGTCCGGTTTTGAGTGTGGCTGCGTGGTGCTGGTTCTTATTTACAGCGTGAAAAGTGGAGTGGGGGTGGGCGGAGGTGAGGCGTCCGCGATTGTCGTCGCGCGTGTCGGGCGCGGCGCTGTTCAGATCCGCTTCTTTTGTTTCCAGGCTGGCAGCTTCTCCTCGGGTGGCTTTTGCGCTGCGTGCCGGGGCTGTTTTCTGGGGTTTGTGCGCTACGTTGGAGTGCCTGGATTTTTTCTCATGAGCGGGTGCTTGGTTTTGAGATGAAGCCTGGTTTTGCGCGCCGGTGGACATGACTAGCGTGGCCAGCAGGGCCGCCAGGATCGCGCTTTTTGTTGTGCATTTCATCTGATGATGGTGGGGCAGTTGGGATCACGAGGCAACGCCTATCCGTAACCTGCGGCGTTACGAAGGGGAAATGGTGGTGAAAAGCGGGCATTGTCCGTCGACGTAAGTGCAAGAAAAAGAGCCTCCGGCGGTTGGGCCCGAGGCTCGAAAGTCTCTGGTTCGCAATCAGTTCAATTCACAATCAACGTCACGCGCTGGTTGTGGGAGTCTGATCCGGACGAACCGGTGATCGTGATGGTGTAAGTTCCGGCCGGTGTGCCGCCGGTGGTTGTTGTGCTGCTGCCACTGCTTCCGCAGGCTGCCTGAAGCAGGATCAATCCCGCTACCAGTCCGAGGAGCATCCCGGCGAGCCAGCGGCGGCGTGTTACTCCGGCGCCGACGCCCAGGCCGAGCAGGCTCAATCCGCCTACTGGAAGCCACGTGGCATAGAGTGGGCCGCCTCGGAACAAACTCCCGGTTGTGACCGGGCGCGCGGTGGTCGCGATATTCAGCGTTGTGGTAACGGGGCTCGCGCCCGGGATGCTCACCGTCGGCGAGGTGAAAGTACCAGTGGTGGCAGTTGGCAGGGTGCCGGGGCTCATGGTGATGGTGCCGGCGAAGGTGCCTCCATTGGGAACTGGACTCAGAGTGGCGACGAAACTCGTGCTTTCGCCGGCGTTGATGGTCACCGAGGGGGGAGCGACGCTGATAGCAAAGTCAGTCACGGGAACGGGACCAAAGCTTGGGAATGATTGGAATTGCCCCTTGTTGAACGAGAGGCTTATGCCCGTAAGAGTCACGGACTGGGTTCCGGTAGTCGGGGTCAGGATGATGCTCACGGAGACTTTTCCGTTCACGGCGACAGTCCCAACCGGGCAAGTCACCACACCCTGGTTGGCGTTCGGACAAGTTCCGCCCGGTGAGGCGGTTGCGGAATTAAATTGGATACCGTTGAAAGGAAACGAGGTGCTGAATGTTACCAGCGAAGCCGGGTCGGGGCCGATGTTTATGAAATTAAAGACAAAGGTAACCTGACTCCCGAGCGTGGCTGGGTTCGGACTGGCGGTTGGAGGGGCAGCGGGGTCCTCAATGAAGAAGCTGTTCGCCGAGATGGTAGCCAGAAACGCATCCTGCGGTCCGTTCAGGTTGGGTTGAAACGGCAGGGGCGCAGGGGGGCCAGGGTGTGGAAAATCAGTCGACTGGGTTTCTCCCGCGACATAGGTCGTGTTGAATGAATCAACGGCAATGCTGAGTCCGCGGTCGGACTGATTGCCGCCGAGGTAAGAGAGATAATCGCCCGCCGCGCGTCCGCCTAAATTCGTGAGGATCTGCGCGACGAAGGCATCGGTTGGAGCACCTGGATCTGCCACTGGATTCAGAACCTGCAGGTCCGGCGATCCGGTGGTGCCGGTGACGTGTGCTCCGTTCGCGGCATCCACGGCGATGGCCTGACCTACGTCGTCGCCGGTACCGCCGATGTAGGTGAAGTAGGTCAGCGGATACAGCAGGCTGGTCCCGGTGGGATTGCCGATTTTGGCGACAAACGCGTCACGGTTGCTGCCGTTGGCGGCAAACGTGGTTTGAAACGGCGGCGTGGCTGTTGGCGCAACCCAGTCGTCGGAAAGAGTGCCGCCGGTGACGTAGGCATTACCCGCTGCATCGACTGCGATGCCGATACCCGAGTCGGGCTTGGAGCCGCCGAGGTAGGTGGAGTAAACGAGGCCCGCCACACCCACGCGGTTGGGATTGATCTTGGCGACGAACGCATCGACCGCGGTCGCATTCAGGTCGCAAGCAGTGACCGTGGGAGCGCCATCCAGACACGACTGTTGCGCGTTCAGGATCGGAAAATTGGTTCGGGGAGCAGGAGGAGGGGGAGCATTTGGGTCGAAAAGAAAGTCGGTCGCGCCCGTAATGTACATGTTCCCGCTGTTATCGACGGCGATGCCGCCGCCGGTGATGCTCGGCACGGCGGGATTTGCGCCTCCAAAGTAGGTGGAGTAGGGAAGGCTCGCAGCGCCCGTCTTGGTGGTATCGATTTTACTCGCGAAGAACTGCGTGGCGGCCAGCGGCGTCTGCTGAAAGGCGCTCGGCGTCGACGGGAAACCAGTGGTCACGTCGGTGGAGTTGGTGGTGCCAGTCACAAAAGCGTCCCCGCGCGTATCGATCGCGATGCCGGTGATCAGGTCGGATGTGTTGCCGGCGGCGTTCGTCCCCGACAGATAGGTGGAGTATGCCGGAACTCCGTTGGCATCCAGTTTGGTTACGAAACCGTGCGTTCCCGGGCCTGCGGGGGCAACCTGAAAGGCCCCGGCGGTGTGGGGGAAATCAATCGAAGTTGTGATTCCGGCGACAAACACCTGGCCGCCTGCGTCGACCGCAGCGCCGGTGAGGTCATCGGCTGCGCTTCCGCCCAGGTAGGTTGCATAAACCAGTTGCGACTGGGGCAGAGGAATCGACGGGTTGAGCTTGGCAATGAAAACGTTTCGTATCCCGGTTTTAACCGAACCGGGGGGCTTGACGGGAAAATCGGCGGAGTCGGTGGTGCCGGCGAGATAAATATTGAGGCTCGGATCGACCGCCACTTGCGTGTTCGTCTCCGTGCCGCTGCCGCCTAGGTAGGTGAAGTAGCTTAGACTTGGATCGATGACCAGTTCGCGGTTGCGGTCGTAGTTGCCGATCTGAAAGCCGATCTTGTTGTCCGCCAACCGGCGGAAGCTGCCTACGATGGCTTTCTTTGTTGCGCCATTCGCCTGGTAGATGGTGGGGGCGTGGAAGCGGACATCGCCGTGACTGGTGGAGAGCACGAGATCGCCGCCGTCGAGGCGTGTGGAGGCTCCATCAAACGTCAGAGCGATCTGATTTGGATCGACGCCGGGGGCGACGCGGAAGTCGTATTCGAGCTGTCCTTGGTTGCCGTAGTAGGTGAGATCGATTCCGGGATAGACGGCCTGGTAGTTGACGCGGCCGTATTGCGGAATGTTGCGATGCCACTGGGACGGGTTGTTGCCGATGAAATAGTTGCTCTTGCCGGGAAGGAGCTCGGCGCCCGAGACACGCGCGGCGGAGTTGGCCCCGGCCAGGCGCATGCGGATGACGCTGGGAGTTTCGTCCGGTTGCGAGGCAACGCCGGATTTCTGCGAGCCGTGAAAGCGCCTCAATCTCAGAACGGCTTCGGCGGGCGTCAGGAAGAGGCTGTAGCCGTGGCCGCGGGAGAGGAACTTGACGCTGGGATCGGTCTGTCCCTGGTTAGCCTCAAAAAACATCGGCAGCGAAGTTGGGGAGACGTTGTGGGCGGCTGGCTTGGCCAGGGAATTCTTGGCCAGGGCTACCGGGGTCTTCGATCCAAAATAATATACGGAACCTGCGGCTACGAACGTCGCCGCCAGAAGAAATGCTGCCAGACGCCTACCTGTCACTGATCCTCCCACCGATTGCGGAAATGCTGAAACCTGAGCTTTGAGAACTGAAGCACGGTAATTCCAATTCACGAATACTCCTCCAATATCCCAATTTCACGGGGTGAGGCGAAGAACGGCACACAAACACCGCTGGGGCTCGACGCCCAAAGGAAGCGGATGCGTACCTGTCACCAGAACTGGGGTTAAACCAAACAAATACTTTTACATCCGGGAGATACGCTGTCAAGCCGAGCCAGGGAGATTTGCGACCGCCTTAGTGAGAAGCGAGGGAGAGGAGAATGGTTGCTAGCGGCTTTTCTTGAGGTCTTCGATCTCGCGCCTGAGTCGAGCATACCGGCTGACAAGAGTGGCGAGGTAAGCGATGTGAATGATCCAGGTGGCGGCGTAGGCAGCGATGAGGTATCTGTTCATCGGTCTCTCCTCGGCGTAATCAAGGATTGCATGGCATGCGCCTGCTCCACTTCTCGCTGGATTTTTTCGAGGCGGTAGCGCGACCAGCAGATCAAGAAGGCGAAGCACGAAAAGGCCAGCCAGTTGATGAGCAGAACGTGCAGCATGCGGGGATCGATCGATCCGCCTCCGCCGATCACGGGTTGTGGGTGCTGGGTCCGGAAGAACCAGATCGAGAAGTACACAAAGGGCACACACAGCGCGCCGAAAATGGAGAGGGCGGCTGCGAGCATGGGTGTCTCTCCGCCGGAAGAAAAACGCCGCAGGACAAGATAGCTGACGTAAATCAGCCACAGGACCAAGGTGGAGGTGAGGCGCATGTCCCAGGTCCACCAGATACCCCAGACCGGGCGCGCCCAGACTGGTCCGGTGACGAGCACGATGGTGCAGAAGACGACGCCGACTTCGGCGGTGACGAGCGCCACGATGTCGGCGTCAGGCTTACGGGTTGCGAGATAGACGAGCGATGCGATCAGGTTGATGGTGAACAGAATGAATGCTGTCCAGGCCGAAGGCACGTGATAGTAGAAGATGCGCTGCACGTCGCCCATGGTCTGCTCGGTGGGCGCGACCACCAGCGCCTGGTAGAGCGCATAAGTCAGCAGCAATGCAGTCACGACGCCGAGGATGGGGAAGGCCTTCTTCATGGAGTCATTCCGCTCTTATTCGCAACGTTCTATTCCGCGTTCAACACAACCTCAAACAGCAGCAGGCAAGCGCTAGTAAACACCAAGTCGTAGCTGAGAAGCAATGCAATCCAGACGCGCGCGCCTTCGCCAGTCAGAATATTTGTAGTCGCTTGCACCATGGCGAGCAAAGCTGGAATAGAGATCGGGAACAGTAGTAAGGGCAGCATGATCTCGCGGCTGCGCGTGCGCAAGGACATCGCGGCGAAGAATGTTCCGTTCACGACCAGTGCCCAGGTTCCGAGTGCGGCCACCAGGAGCAGTTGCCACGCCGGACCCAACGGACGAAGTTGATAAAACAGGACGAACAGCGGCGTCATCAACGTTTCCAGCACGCTGACGAAGATGAAGTTGCCGATGGCTTTCGCGAGGAACAGGGAATTCGCGGGGGCGGGCGAGACGCGGTAGGCGTCGAGCACCTGATTACGAATTTCGCGTGCCCAAGTCTGATTGAGCGCCACCACGGCGGCGAACAAGAAGGCTACCCAGATCAGGCCGCCGGCAATGGCGCGCGATTCTTCGGCGTTGGGGTCGAAGGAGAAACTGAAGACGACGACCACGAGCAGCGAAAAGAACAGCATGGAGTTGATCGCGTCTTTCGAACGCCACTCCAGGCGGAGGTCCTTCCAGAGCGACGCGCGTGTGATACCGCTGGGTGGCTGTTCTCGAGCAACGATCATCGGTTCGCGACCTTGGGCGGCTTCAAGTCGAACGTGCGCTCGACGATCTGCCCGGCTTCCATCCAGATGAATTCGTCGGCGACGCTTTCGAGCAATGAGGCTTGATGCGTGACGACAAAAACAGTCTTGCCCTGATCGCGAAGGTTTGCGAGCAAGCGCGCCATCTCGGTGGCGGAGCGGATGTCAACGTTGGAGAATGGTTCATCGAGCAGCAGGATTTTCGGCTCGTGGAGCAGGGCGCGGGCCAGTGACATCCGCTGTCGCATGCCGTGGGAATATTGTCCGACCGGACGAGTGAGAGTGGGATCGAGGCGCACCGCGTTGATGGCGTCGGCACAACGGGAACGGTCGACGATGCCGTAGAGCCGCGCGAAGTACTCCAGATTCTCCAGTCCGCTCATTTCGTCATAGAGCAGGGACGGGTGCGCCATGTATCCGACCTGGTCGCAGATGTCGCGAAACTTTTTTGCGCCGAGAATGGTGACCTCGCCGCTCGAGGGATGGTTCAAGCCTGCAAGCGTGCGCAGGAGAGTGGTCTTGCCGGCGCCGTTGTCTCCGAGAATTGCATAGAGTTTGCCGCCGGAGAATTCAGCGGTGAGGCCGCGCAGGGCGGCAAAGCGGCCGAATTGCTTGATCAGGTTTGTGACGGTGACGACGGGCGAGGAGTGAAGTTGCGTGTCGATCAAGGCTAGATAAAGTTAGAGGTCAGAGGTCAGATTGAAGAGGTAAAAAGAATGCGTACGAGGCCCTTGCCTCTGCAATCTGACACTCTAACCTCTGACCTTATTCCCAATTCTAGCTCATGCTCTTGCTGGGCTGCGCGGCAGGCGCTTCTCCGGGCTTGGGCGCATATTTTGACGCGCATTTCGCTTGCAACTGCTTCGCGTGGAAAACGCCATCGCGTCCGTAGCTTCCGTCGGCCAGTGCCTGCGAATCGTCTTTGAAAGTATCCGGCGGAGCTTCGGTGCCGGTATAGGAAACGGGCAGGGTCAAATCGTTTTCCTTGAGTTGGAAATCGACACGCGTTCCGGAACGCTTGATGGAGCCCGGAACCACGTTTCCGGCGACGCGCAGGCGCTTCGAATAAGCGCCGTCACCCATGCCCCGCAATTCCTTGATGGTTACGTAATAGCTCTTGCTGTCCTGCACTCCGGTGTAAGCAAGGTAGCCGAGCGACAGCACAATAATCACTGTAACCGCGCCGAACTTCAGGTACTTGGTGGCTTCGTTCGACATGGGTGCTCCTAAATGGAAACTTTACGCGCTGCTCCGGATGGGGTCAAGGTGACAGGAGGGTAGTTGGGGAGAGGGCGAATCTACTCTGCGCAAACCACCAAAGTCGCATCATCCTCGGCTGATTGCACGATCAACCTTTGACGGGGTCAGCCTAGAACACGAAGGGTTTGACTCTCGCCATTTAGAATGTACCCATGATTCATCCCTGGCACGACGTCACTCCCGGCGGCAAGCTGCCGCAGGAATTCAATACCGTTATCGAGATTCCGTTTGGATCGAGTGTGAAGTACGAACTCGACAAGACCAGCGGGCTGATCAAGCTCGATCGCGTTCTCTATTCGGCGGTGTACTATCCGGCGAATTATGGGTTCATCCCGCAGACGCTGGCGGAAGACGATGATCCTCTCGACGTGCTCGTGCTATGCCAGGAAACGGTCGTGCCGCTCACCATCATTTACGCGCGTGCGATTGGTTTGATGACGATGATTGATTCCGGCAAGCCGGATCATAAGATCATCGCGGTTGCGACCGAAGATCCTGAGTTCAACGCGTACCGCGAAGCCGCCGAGATGCCTGCGCATCGCGCGCTGATGCTGCGCCGCTTCTTTCAGGATTACAAATTGTTGGAAGGCAAGACCGTAGAAGTGGACGAGATCGAGCCGGCGGGCGCGGCCTATCCCATTATCGAAGACGCGCTGCGGCGCTATAGCCGGCAGCGGCGCGCGGGCTTCTAGAGAATTACTGGTTGGGCTTTTCCCGCTCGAAAGCCTTCTGCATGTATTTGCGCGCTTCGTCGAGAGCGCCGGACGTGTTGTCGTTGGTTTGAATTGCCTGGCGGTATTCGTTTACGGCGCGCTCCCGCTGACCCGTGGTGTCGAAGATCTTGCCGAGTTGCAGATGGCTCCAGACTTCGGTCCAGCGTGGTTCACCGTCGCCGTTTAGAGATTCGCGATACGCATTTGCAGCGGCCTGATAGTTTCGCTGGAGGTAAAACACCTCGGCGATTCTGTAATGCGACAGGGAACTGTTCTTATTGACTTCGAGGGCTTTGTTGAATTCGCCCAATGCGCCCGCAAGATCTCCCTGCTGAATCAGGCCTTGCCCGCGAAGGATCGAGGAGCGCATCTTGATCTCCTTCGAATTTGTGAGTACGCGGTTGTCGGGATCTACGGAGATACGCCGTGGACGTCCGAAGGTTTCGACGGTGAAGGGCGAGTTGGTGCCGACGACTTCGATTCGCTTCTCCTCGGTTTTTCCGTCGGTGTCGATCTTCAACTCGACCGGCATGCGGAAGAGGTCGAGATCCTGATCGATCTGGCCGACCACGCGAAAGCCTTTGTTGTTGCCAAGCCGGTATACGGTGTATTTGGTCTTGAATTCGGGCGCGCCGGTGGAATCAAGCCACTGGGAAAAGAACCAGGTCAGCTTCTCTCCGTAGTTCGCTTCGGCCAGGGCTTGAAAGTCCTCGGTGGACGCCGATTTGCCGGCGAACTTGGTGGAAAAGTCGCGCATGGTTTTTAGATATTTATTTTCCCCGACGAGCCAGCGCAGCATGTGCAGGATCATCGCGCCTTTGTCGGTTACGACCGACTGAAACTCGGGCGAATAGTAGTCCAGCTTGGCCGTGGTCGAGAGCGGAACGGTGTCATAGGCGAGCGCGCCCACCGACATGTCCTTGACCATCTCTTCGAGCCCGGCTTCTCCGGCGGCGCTTTCGACGTATCGAGCTTCGGAGTAGCGGGCGAAGCCGTCGTTGATCCACCAGTCGTCCTTGGCCGCCGGGCTGACGGAAGTTCCCCACCACTGATGCGCAATCGTATTTGCTAACAGCCGATAGTTGATCTTCTCGGTGATCGAGCGTCCGGAGAGCATGGCCATCTCGGGAGCCCACGCTGAAGGAACGGTGTCGTCGGGCAGTTCGATGATTTTCAGAGTGGTCGAAGGGGCGTTTCCGTATTGCGTGACGTAGTAGGTAAACTCCTTTACGGCCGTGGACGCATATTCCGCCGCCAGCTTCTGATGGAACGGCTTGAAGTAGACGTGCAGGTCGAGTCCGGCATCGTCGGTTTTGTATTCCTGAAAGTCGCCCGCGATGATCGTTCCCGGAAAACTCGGCTTGTCCCAGGCGAAGGTATACGTCTTGGAATTGGCGGGAGCGTTTTTCTTCGGCGAAGCGGCGCCCATGGACTGTTTGCCGCTGCCGATGGCCATCATGTGCGCGGGAACGGTCAGGCTGATGGTGGAGGTGAACCGGTTCAGGCCGTATCCGTTAACCGGGAACCAAAATCCCGAATAGAGCAGATAGGTAGTTTCAGGGCCGATCGAGGCAAGCTTCAGCCCTTGAACGGGGCTGTCGTCGGCGGATTCGAGCGTGCCTTCGTATTCGAAAGTGATGGTGGTGCTGGCATTCTTGGAGAGACCGCCATTGAGGGCGAAACGCACACTGGAGTCTTGTGTGTTGCGCTCAGGATTCAACGGCTTGTTGGCGGCGTCGACCAGCTTGGTGACGCGCAGGGAATTGTTGAGCTGGAAACTGGCGACCGAGAGG
>DATMNN010000094.1:0-208581 GCA_035569025.1 Terriglobales bacterium | reverse complement strand
AAATTGGAATTGGTAATTTGTAATTAGGTGACATGCAGTTGGGTTTCAATTGCAAATTACAAATCAGAAACTACAAATCCATCCAGATGGCCTCCGCTGAAAAATCTGTAGAGCAAGCTCGCCGCTTCGTTGTTCGCGGACGCGTTCAAGGAGTCGGCTTTCGCTGGTTTGTCGAGCGCGAAGCACACATCTTGAAGATCGCCGGATGGGTGCGCAACAACCCCGACAGCACCGTCGAGGTTCTGGCGCAAGGCACGCGAGACCAACTGTCGGGATTGCGGTCACGCCTGCGCGAAGGTCCGCGGGCCGCCCGCGTGGATGATGTCGAGGAATCGGAAGCCGAACCGGTGCAGGGATTGAATTCATTTCGAATCGAAGGAGCCTGGTAGATGTCGAGCATCACCAAGAATTCTGATGGCTTGAAGAAGCTGATTCGCGAGGTGCCCGACTTTCCCAAGCCGGGCATATTGTTCTACGACATCACCACGCTCCTCAAAGATAAAGCTGGCTTCGCCATGCTGGTCGACGCACTCTCCGAAAACTACATCGGAAAAGATGTCGACCTGGTGCTGGGCATGGAAGCGCGCGGATTCATCTTCGCCCCCGCGCTTGCGTATCGTCTGAATGCCGGTTTCGTCCCCGTGCGCAAACCAGGCAAGCTGCCGGCGGAAACCTCGAGGCTCAGCTACGACCTGGAATATGGCAGCAACACGCTTGAGATCCACAAGGACGCAATTGAGAAAGGCCAACGCGTGCTGATCGTCGATGATCTGCTGGCAACCGGAGGCACTGCGGCCGCTACCGCCAAACTGGCCCACGGCCTGGGCGCGCAAATTGCCGGACTGGCGTTTGTGGTGGAACTGGACTTTCTAAACGGGCGGGAAAAACTGGCGGAGTACGACGTGTTCTCAGTGCTGCACTACGACCACTAAAGTTTGGAGCAAAGAGGCGGGCTGACTGATTCGGTGAATGAAGAAATGCGGATCTCCGGACTCTCGACAACCCGGGGCAGCTGATCTTCCGAAGCTTCTACGTCTTCTAAATCTCTACTTCGTCGTTTCTACTTCACGATCCGTTCCACGGCCCGAATCAGCCCGACCCAGATTGCCATGCTGCATACCGTGCTGCCGGCAAGAGATAGAATCGCGACCCAATTCAGATGTGTAACGTCTTCGGTGTCATTGCGCCACATGGGGGAGGCTCCTAACACTTGGAATGCGTGCAATTGTTGTGCCGTATTAATCCCTTCGCAAGTACCTCAAAATATTCCCTGAAATTTTCAGTTGCGGATACTGTACGCCCGCCGGAGCCTCTAGCCAAGAGGATTTTTCACCTGTTTGTGCATGGCGGAGTCTTGTGTGAACCTCCAGATCCGTGGACCGCCAAATTCCGGCGTCACGAGCCACCTGTTTGATGCCAAAGAAGTCCGTCGGTTACGCCGGGAGTCCGGCAATTTCCGGTAGTACAATCCCTCCATGGGCGGGCTGCTACAACCAAGTCCAACGGCGCCGGAGCAGGAATCCAGCCTCCGACCCGTGCTCATCGGCGTCTTCATTGTTGCCTTAGTCGTCACCATCCTGGTGCTGGTACTGCGATCCCAGGTGAAGCCGCCCGCGCCACCGCCGCCCTACGCCGCCAACCTGAAATTTTCCGAATTGAAGGCCAGCGCAGCGCAGAATTTCGTTGGTGCGACGGTGAGTTATCTCGACGGCACGGTCACCAACACCGGCAACCAGACGGTGATTCACGCAGTTGTCCAGGTGACGTTCAAGGACGACATGGGGCAGACGGCGCAGAAGGAAGATGTCGCATTGCGAGTGCTGCGCACCGACGGGCCATATGATGAAGCGGTCGATCTCAATCTGTCGCCCCTCGCGCCCGGTCAGAGCAAACTCTTTCGCCTCACTTTCGAGAGTATCTCGATGCAGTGGAACCACGCGTATCCGGATATGGCGATTGTCGATGTAAGAACGAGATAATTTCAGCAGGATGGGTCATGCGGATTTGGCGCCGGACGGTTCATCTTACGGAGGCGAGGGCGGGGCGTCACCGCGCGGTGCGTTGTGAATGGCTATTTATCGCCAACACCTCAGACCCATAGTCCGGTTGATGTCTAGTGTTTTACTCGTGTTGTAGTCTGCGCTCATCTGTCATGAGAATATTTGGCACAATTTGCCTTCTAGGACTGCTATATTGCCCCGCTAATGACGCTCTCTCGCAGGCGCCAACGAGCAGCCCAAGTTCAGCATCGGAACACAAAAACTCGACAGCATATCAATACAAAAACTCAAAGTATGGGTTCACGTTCTTGCTGCCTGCTAAATGGAATGGGTGCAAGATTGTTGAGGAGACGTGGCGCGGCTACACCGAAGCCGGGCGCGGCGAGGAAACAGTAGCGCGCGGCCCTGCAATCAGGGTTGTCAATCCCCAGTCGAAGGAATCTGATCAGTATGGGGACATTTACATCATGATTTTCACTCACAAACAGTGGCACTCCCTTCAGGAGGGAAAGTTCATTGTGGGCGCGGCCCCTATTAGTCCGAGTGAGCTTGATCCGAATACGAAGTATGTGTTCGCAGAACCTCCTCGGATGATCAATCCTGACTTGGGAGGGGCTGAAGAAATTCAGAACATTATGAAAGACAAGCCGCTGCACGCATTCTAAGTTCATAAGCCGTACCCGTACGACAATGTGCTGAACGGGATAGTGGCGCTCAACCCTCTTCTCTCGATCCATTTACAATCTCCCCATGCCTGATGCAAAACCATTTCGCCTGACGGAGTCGGTAAAAGCTGCGGGTTGAGCGTCCAAGCTGAGTCCGGCGGCGCTGGACACGGTGCTTGGGAAATTAGCCCGGCAACACGACCCGAATGTTCTCGTCGGCTTCGATCATGCCGACGACGCCGGCGTGTATCAACTCACGCCCGAGCAGGCGCTCGTCCAGACGGTGGACTTCTTCACGCCCGTAGTCGACGATCCTTATACGTTCGGCCAGATCGCCGCCACCAACTCGCTCAGCGATGTATATGCGATGGGCGGAAAACCGCTGACGTCCCTGGCACTGGTTTGTTTTCCGGAGAAAGCAGACCTCGAAATTCTGGAACACATCCTCGCCGGTGGCCTGTCGAAAATGATGGAAGCCGGATGCACCGTGATCGGCGGACACAGCATTCGGGACGAGGAGACGAAATTTGGATACTCGGTTACGGGCCTGGTGCATCCGAAAAAAGTTCTCGCCAACAGCGGCGCGAAGCCCGGTGACTCTCTCGTCCTGACCAAGGCGATCGGTACCGGCGTGATTTCGACGGCCATAAAAAAGGGTGTCGCCGATCCAGCCTGGATTGCAGCGTCGGTCGCTTCCATGACGACCCTGAACAAAAAGGCGGCGGAGCTGATCGCGAACAAGGGATATCAGGTGCACGGGATGACCGACATCACCGGCTTTGGCGTGATTGGGCATGTCCGCGAAATGGCGTTGGCAAGCAATGTCTCAGTGCAATTGTTCGCAAATCAATTTCCCCTGCTACCGGGTGCCCTGGAATGCGTGCGTGCTGGACACGTTCCCGCCGGACTGAAGGCGAACCGTGAATTCGCCGAATGTGTCGTCGAGTACCAGGCGAACATTCCCGACGATCTCAAGACTCTGCTGTTTGATCCGCAGACCGCTGGCGGACTCTTCATTTCGATTGCACCGCAGGAATGTGAAGGCTTCGTCCGCGAACTGGAAGACTTAGGGCTTCCGGCGCGCCACGTCGGAGATGTGATGGAACCGGGAAAGCCCTTGATTCGGGTGGTGTGAGGGGTCGACCGTTTCTATCCACCGTGCAGTAATTCCCACGCTACCGCCAGATGATGGTCGTCATGCTCGGCGACAAAATATAAGTGGTCGACGAGGCGCATTGGCTGCTTCAGCCGGGGATGCAGCATGGCCCGGGAAAAAAGCTCCGGATCAATCGTCTCAGTGCGCTTCACGAGGCGCTCGCGCTCAGCGCGAAACTTTTTCATAATCTCGCCAACGCCGCGCGCGTTGTGATTAGCTTCTTCTGTCTTGCGATTCCTCAAATCGGCCGCTGTGAGTTCCGTACCGCCCTTCAGGTAATCATCGACGCGTGCCAGCCATAGCGACTCCAGATCGAGCAGGTGTCCCACGTGCTCCTGCGCGGACCACTTCTCTTTTTCTATCTCTCCCTCTCGCTGTCGCGGCTTCCTCACGAGAACGTCTCGAGGCGCCGAGCGAACCAATTCCTCCAGCCGCGCCGGAGTGCCGCGCAACCGCGCACACAGATTCGGGTGCAGCTCGACGGGAAACGTGAACTCAAATTTCCGCTCAAACCAGATGGGTACTTGATTCATGTAAACCCACAACGACCGGACAAGGAACCGATGCGAGCAGGAGTTCTGAAGATTCTCGGATTTCTGATGCGCGCAGATCTGCGGCCAGGGGAGAAGGAAATCGCAGCTTCCTTGGCTCCAAACCCTTGATTCTGCAGCCCCACGACAGCACTGGCTGTTCACTCACTTTCGATAGCTTGGCCTCCGAGAGAACCGTGCTATTGTCGCGCCGAGTCCCAGAAAAGGGGGCCAAGGAGAACCGATGGCGAGTCCCGCACTTGGTGTGAGCCAACCCAGCGCAAACCAGAGTGATCTGGCGGCGCAGAAGCTTCAGGTGTTGCAGGCATTGAAAGGCAGCAGCAGCTGGTTCGTCACGATCGCTGGACTTTCGATCGTGAACTCGATCCTGGCTATGACCGGCGCCAACGTTCAATTCATCTTCGGTCTTGGGCTGACCCAGATTGTGGATGCTCTCGCCCACGAGTCCGGCGGCGCGGGGATCGTGCTCGATCTCATCATCAACTGCATGATCGCCGGTGTGTTCGTCCTCTTCTGGAAGTTCGCCCGCACCGGGGCAAAGTGGGCCTTTTTCGCAGGCATGGGTCTTTACGTCGTTGACGCACTCATCCTGCTCGCGCTCAAAGACTTCTTATCAGTAGCATTCCACGGCTGGGCCTTCTATCGCATGTACAGCGGCGTCAAGCTGCTTCCGGCACTCGAGAGAATGAATCGCGCGGCTGCGAACGGAACCATCTCTTCTTCGAATTGACCAGTCGTAATCTGCTGATAGAGATACGCCGGAAGAAATTCCGGCGTATTCACAATCCCGCCTCAACCCTTTCGCATCTATAATTCCTTAGTCAACGCTGGTTCGTCTCCCATCATTTGCCGTTTCTTCCTGGTTCGAAAGGAGCCCTCATGAAAACCCGCAAACTCGGCCGCGATGGCCTGGAAGTTTCCGCCCTTGGACTGGGCTGCATGGGCATGTCGGAGTTTTACTCCGGACGCGACAACGACGAATCGATCGCCACCATTCATCGCGCGCTCGATCTGGGCATGAATTTTCTCGATACCGCCGACGTCTATGGCCCACACACGAATGAAGAACTGGTCGGACGCGCCATCAAAGAGCGCCGCAACGAAGTCGTGCTCGCCACCAAGTTCGGGATCGTGCGCGATCCCAAGAATCCGCAAGCACGCGGCGTGAATGGCAAGCCCGAGTATGTAAAGCAATCGTGCGAGGCCAGTCTGAAACGCCTTGACACCGACTATATTGATCTCTATTACCAGCATCGCGTCGATCCCGACACGCCTATCGAAGAGACGGTCGGCGCGCTTGCCGAACTTGTGGAAGAGGGCAAGATCCGTTATATCGGCCTCTCGGAAGCCAGCGCCGCCACGCTGCGGCGGGCCGTGAAAGTTCATCCCATCGCGGCGCTCCAGACCGAGTATTCCCTGTGGACGCGCGATCCCGAAGCGGAAATTCTCCCGACCTGCCGCGAACTGGGGATCGGCTTCGTCGCCTACAGTCCTCTGGGCCGCGGATTTCTCACCGGCCAGTTCAAGAAATTCGAAGACCTCGAGGCCGACGACTATCGTCGCAACTCGCCGCGTTTTCAGGGAGATAATTTCCAGAAAAATCTCGACCTCGTGAAACAGGTAGAACTCGTGGCCCGCGAGAAAGAATGTGAACCAGCACAGTTGGCACTCGCATGGGTGCTGGCGCAGGGCGACGACGTCGTTCCCATCCCCGGCACCAAACGCCGTAGCTATCTGGAACAAAACGTCGGCGCACTGGAGATCGACCTGACCATCGACGATATTCGCCGCCTGAACGAAGTGTTTCCTCTGGACGCAGCTGCGGGCCAGCGTTATCCCGAACACATGATGAGCCTGGTGAACGCGTAAGGGCTGGGAGTTAGAGGAAAAGTGGGCCGGACACCCCGACGGGGAGCGACCGCAGTTGGTGCTAACGCTTGTTAACAACAGTTACTTCCTGTGAGCCCTTGATCCCCTCGCCATGCATAGCCAACTAAGAGCTCTATTTCAGTGCTCTAGAATCGAAGCTATGAACTCTAGAGCGCGGGGATCCTCGGATTGTCCCAGCCAGAAGATTGCTTCTTTACGAACAACGGGATTGCGATTCTTGCGCGCTTGATCGATGAGCAACGGGACGCCTTCCTCTTGCGGCATCTCGCTCAGTGCGAAAACGGCCTTTTTCTTCACATCAGTGTCCGGATCGTTCTCGATGGCATCAGTGATTGCGCCCGCTGCCTTGTGTCCCGCTTCCTGCGCGAGCCAGAAGAGGGAGTGCTCGCGGACGTCATGCCGGGAATCGTGACGCGCCAGGCGGATCAGCTCGTCAAATGCGCGCTCGTGTTCCTCGTTCTGCGAAATTGCGAAGATCGCCTGCTCAAGAAATTCCCCGTCCTGATCGGATTTAATCAACGCGAGCAAGACATCGAGGCCATGGGCAGCGCGAGTGCTGCCTATCCAAAAGGCAGCTTGACCGCGCAACTTCGAGGGCTGGCCGGGTTGGACCAGTCTCTCAAGAGCTGCATTGGCTGGAGTTCCGGCGTGCAGCGCGATCGCGCTGATGACCTCATCACTTTCTCCCCGGCGTGAGTCTCCCTGTTTCAAGAGCGATTCCAAGTAGGCGATGCTCTGTGCTGGTGCAACGTCTTGCAGCCAATAAATTGCGGAACCAGGGGCATCGATTGTGCAATCGTCCGAGAACGCCCGCACCTGCCTGGCGTTTCCATTTTCGAATCTCAGGAACACGAAAAAGATAGAAGCTAGCGTTGCTTTGCACGCGCCGACTTGATTGCCGAAGGAGACATCGTGATCGCGACCTTCCAGGCGGCATGACCCGCAGCATGACGAATTGCCCACGATTCGCGCCGAACTGTAGCAGCACATGTGATGCTCGCCAGGGATTACCGGCACGCTGTAGGCGATCCACGCCGGGCCTTTGTCCGCTTTGGCTATTTCCTCGATGGCTGCCTGAACCCCTGCTTTGGCAGAACGCTCGACCAATTTGGCGCCGGTGAGTTGAGGCTGCTGGGCAGTCGCGCAACCTGTGACCGTGACAGCCGCCAAAACCGCAATCATCATCATGTTCGGAAGCCGCATAACTCGCCTCACTTGTTCAAAATCTCGAGCATGTAATCCTTCGCCTCGCGGTCATCCATGACCGAAAGCTGTTGTACCAGGTGCTTACGCAGCTCTGGATCGGACTCCTTGCGCGCCAACTGAATCAGGTCGTGTGCATCATCCTGAATAAAGAGTCCCTCAATCACCGATCGCTTGATGTCTGCATCCTTTTCATTGCCATACATCTGAAGCAGCGTGGTCTTGGATTTCTCGCCTCCAACTGCGCCCAGCGCTCGAATGGCAGCAGACTTGACCGGCGCTTCGGTCGCCGTCCTCGCCACTTCCATTAGCCCGTCAATGTCATCTTCGGCGATGAAGCCTTGGATAATTGCTTCCTTGTCGTCCACGGACGCCGCTGATTTGAACAACTGCCGCAACTCCACCCGCCCGCCCGCAGCTCCCAATCGCTGGATTGCATCGCGCCGCAATTCCGGATCATGCTCTTCCTGGGCCGCAGCCAGCAATTGCTTGCGGCAGTCGCATACAACGTAAGCATCGAGCACGGCTCTCCGCACTTCGGGACTGTTGGAAGTGTGGTAAATCTCGCCGAGAGCAGCTAAATTCTGAGGCGACTCCTGAGTAGCGAGGAATTCGATCGCTTTCTTCTGCAATCCGGGATTCGACTGTCCGCGTGCAACCTGCATCAAACTCTGGCGCGCCTCCTCCGAGTCGCTTTGCGCCAGCACAAACAGAGCCTGGGCCTTCAGCCGCGGGGAGTTGTTTGACGACAGGAACTTCTGCAGAATAGGCAGGGCGCGTTTCGGGTCGCTATCCATCAAACTGTTCAGCGCGAGCAGCTTAGTCTCTTCATCAACTTGTTCCTGAGGATTGACGGGTTGGCCGGAGGCCTGACGCAGTTCCACCTCCAGTGCTCCAGCATCCTTGAGCCATGTGCTGCGCGGATACTGCTTCCTGAGTTCGGCGATCGTGGCCAGCGCATCTTGACGGTGGCCGCCTTTGTTCAGCGCGTAGGCTTTCCAGTAAAGCGCGCTGTCAGCTCGCTTCCCATGTATCTCTGCAACCTGGTTGAACTTGCTGGCCGCGGTATCCCACTTGCTTTCATTTAAAGCGTCGGTGCCGTCTTTGTGCAGCTCATCCTCACGGGTCGACCCTGCCGATTCCTGCGGTAGCAAACCGTTCATTGGCAGGTCGGCCTGCGCCCACACTGGGAGGCAGGTTGCAAGAAGAATGAGGAGGACTCCGAAGCTAATGGGCTTTGTTGGCACCTTCATGTGGTTGGTCCCTTCATTTGGCTCGTGGCGGCTTGCGGCCGCTGAGCAGACTCTCTACGTACGTTGGCGCGCACTACGCGCACTTTGAACAAAATTCCTTGAGATTGGATACCGTCCTGAATCCCCTTCAGATCGCGAGCGGTGAGGTGGCTGGGCTCATGCCCGACCTGAAGCAACACTCGTTCAAGTTCGTCAAGTAGTGTGACAATCGTCGCGTCTCCGACCTTCTGCGCCGTTGTCCGATAAAGACGATTTGCGTTGGCAAGCTCGACCGCTCGTTGCCTTCCCTCCGAGATGTCAATCTCTTCGGGGTCGGAGGCGTGAGACAGCTCCATCAACAGCATTTGGGTGCGGTCCAAGTGATCCCCGACGGCCAACAGCAAGACACGCTCCCGCACCTGCTGGGCAGGAAGCGGAGTCGTAACTGCGCCATTGGTAACTACATTCAGGGGCGACTGCCTGTTAGAGCTGTAGCGGCCCAATAGGAATACGACTACCAACAACACGGCTGCAACACCTACCCACCCCCACGGTGGTATTGCCAACCACCAACGCTCTCGTGTGGTTAACTCTGGAAGTTCGACGCGAATGCGGTTCCAGACTTGGAAGCCATAATCGGGGCCGCGATCTGGGACCGGAGGTGCGACGACCAGCTTCAGCACTTCCTCGATAGCAATGAGCCGGGCCTGGCACTCCGCGCAGGAGGTCAGATGCTGGTCCGCCATCTCGACGTCGTCTCCGTCGTGATTGTGGTGAAGGAGCAGTTCGTCGTCGGTCAGGTGTCTCATCGGAATGCCCTCAGCGGCTGCAACTGCCGCCGCAACTTCTTCACGGCTCGGTACACCCTGTTTTTCACTACGCCCTGCCGCACGTTCAGCGTTCGCGCAACTTCCTCAATAGAACGGCCTTCAAAATGGAAAAGGACAAATGCAATGCGTTCACCGCTCGTGAGTAGCTCCATGGCCGAATGCACCTGCACCTGAATCTCCTGGCTCAGCAGGCTTCGCTCCGGGCTGGGACTCTTCGTCGGGATCTGGTCTATTACAGTTGGGGCTTCGGGATCTCCTTGTGGCTGTATCACCGGGCGAGATTTCCGCTGGTTGAGAAAGTCGTAACAGCGGTTCAGCGCGATACGGTAGATCCAGGTCCCGAAATTGGCCCGCGCTTCGAAGCCATCGAGGGCGCGATACGCCCGCAGGAATGTTTCCTGCACTATTTCTTCTGCGTCCTGTTCATTTTCCATCATGCGAAAAGCCAGACGGAAGATAGTGTGACTATGGCGCTCTACCAGCAGGCGAAAGGTATCCTTGTCGCCCGACCTGACTCTCGCCACGGCCGCCGTATCATCTATCTCCATTCGCCCATTAGACCGGAAACCGTGTCAATGGTTTCGCTCTTGAAGCGCGGCTTTGGTATGCGTTGAAAACAAGGGGGATAGTGTTCACGTGCGCCACACCCAGCGCTTCGAGTTCCGGTATCGTCGGCGATCCGGGCATCGCCAAGATGTCCACTGGACATTGCAGATCCTTGACCAGCCGCCCGAGTAGACCCATTGGACCAGCCATACGGACCTAAGAGCAAGGCGAACGGCGAAGCTATTTCGCGTCCAGTTTCTTGAGTAGCTCTGACGACCAAACTGCCAGATCGTTGGCGCGACCGCGGTTCTGTTCCGCCGCCCGGTTATACAAAACCAGCAGTTTTCTAGGATCGACCAATGCCTCAGTGAGGGTCTGCCGGCCAAACCGCTTTTCCACCTCGCACGCCATACGGTAACCGACCGTGTACCAGGCGCCCTGTGTATCGTAAAACGGATCAGCTCGTTGCTCCATTTCGCTGTCGTTAGTCAGCTTGCCATCCAAGATGTCGAGCAGGAACTGCTGCACGGCAGCCAGATTGATGTTGAACTGCGCCATGTCGCTGTCCCATTGTTTGCGTGCTGCCTCGTCGTCTTCGGAATGCGGGTGTCTGTCCGGAGATCCAGCCGCCGCGAGCATGGCCACTCCTTCGCCGAACGCTCCGAGCCACCCCACCGCCTTCTTCTGTGTCGGAGAGAGGCCGCTCACGGCAACCACCTGTTCTTTTTCCAGACTGTTGAGTCCGATGTGATGGGACTCATGCGCAACCTTATTCTCGAATTGCGCCCGGGTCAGCGCCGGATTCAGGTAAAGCACAATGGCTCTCTCATCGCCCGTTCCCCACACGAAACTATTCTTGGCAGGCTTTATTTCCGGATAGACCCATGCATGGATTTGCGCTCCTTCCGGCAAGTAGGTGAGAACGCGTTCCACAATCGATGTAAGGGGCGCCTGTTTCCAGGCCTGTAGCGTTCTCTTCAGATCCTGAGTGCGAGCGATGGTCTCCCGATTTGATAGAAATGTCCGGAAAGCGTCGTCCGTGAGGTCGGCATGCATCGCTGCTTCACGCTTTTTCAGATGCTTGTAAGGCGCGGTTGCGAACAAAACGCTCCAATCGGCTTCGCTGACTGGCACATTTTCAGATTCTTTCTGAAGGATGACTAAGGCGGCGTCGGCTTCGGAGCTGTCGAGCGTCAGTTGCACTCTCTCCGCCATGGCGAGTGGAGCCAGTGAAACCAGTGCAAGCAGGAGAAATTGAGGTCTTCTTGTCGAGAGGAGTGGTTGCAACGCATTTTGTATTCGCAAAATCGAGTTACCTCAAACTGTTCAGGCGAGCATCTTGTTCATGTCCGCATGGGGCACGCCGCTGTCGAGTGCGCCGTATGTGCCGGATGCCTTGAGTTCCTCAGCCATCCGGACCAGCAGTCCCAGCGTCGCGCGCATTGGACCTGAGCCAAGACTCACGCGCGCCACGCCCATCGCCTCGAGGTCCGGTATCGTCGGCGATCCCGGCATCGCCAATATGTTCAGTGAACACTGCAGATCCCTTACCAGGTGTCCGATCACTTCGGGATCTTTAACGCCGGGAGCGAAGACGCAATCGGCTCCGGCGTCGCGGTAGGCGAGCAGCCGCCGCAGCGCTTCCGGATATTGCATCTGCGGATCGCCGCCCGGTTGTAGGTACACGTCGGTGCGAGCATTGATGACGATCGGTACCTGCAACTCGTTGGCGACGGCGCGAACGGCCTTGATCTTCTCCACCGCCACTGCAATCTCCAGCAGTGACCGGTCCGACTCGCCCGTCCGGTCCTCAAGGTTCATGCCGATCGCACCGGTCTCGATTAATTCGCGCGTGATTCTGGCAGCATCCTCGGGCGTGTGCCCGTAGCCGGCTTCAATGTCGGCGGAGACCGGTACGTCCACGGCGCGGGCGATGCGCGCTATCCGGGCAATCATCTCTTCGCGCGAAATTTTCTGGCCGTCAGGATAACCCAACGAAAACGCAATGCCGGCCGAAGTCGTTGCCAGCGCTGGAAAGCCCGCGGACTGGATGATCCGGGCACTTGCCACGTCCCATACGTTGGCCAGGACGAGCGCTCGCGGGCCGCGGTGAAGCTGCCGGAACTGGTTAGCTTTGTCGATTTGAGAATTCATAAGACCATCTCGCGGACTGTACCCTCAGTTCACCGTCAATATCAGTTTCCCGGTCGTCTTCCGCGCTTCCAGATCGCGATGGGCCTGCGCTGCCTCGGCCAAAGGATAGACGTGCTGAATCCGCAGATTCAACTGGCCTCGGCTGATCATGGAGAAGACCGATCCGGCGCGCCGCTGCAACTCTTTCTGGGTCGCGACGTAATGGCTCAGGGAAGGACGAGTCAAGAAAAGAGAGCCCTTCTGCATCAACGTGATCGGATCGAGCGGCGGCACGGCACCGCTCGATCCGCCAAACAACGCCATCATGCCGCGAGGCCGCAGCACGTTCAGGCCTTTTTCGAATGTAGTCTTGCCCACCGAGTCATAGACCACGTCTACTCCCCTGCCGTTCGTCAGGCGTCTGGTTTCGGCCTCGAAATCGGCATGAGCATAAAGGATCGTCTCGTCGGCGCCGGCAGCTTTCGCAAGCGTGGCTTTTTCCTCGGTCGAAACCGTCGCAATAACCCGCGCGCCGATCTGGCGCGCCATCTGCACCAGCAGCAGGCCTACTCCTCCGGCTGCCGCGTGGACCAGCACGGTCTCGCCCTTTTTCAGTGGATAGGTGTCGTAAATGAGATAGTGCGCCGTCATCCCTTGCAACATGGCGGCGGCTGCTTCCTGCTCCGTGACGCCATCGGGAACCTTCACCAGGCGATCTACCGGCACTGGAGCGTACTCACCATAGCTTCCCTGCACACCTGCGAAGGCTACCCGGTCGCCTACCGACAAGCCGTATGCGTCTGGGCCAATGGCAGACACCACCCCAGCGCCCTCCTGTCCCGCAATAAACGGCAATGGCAGCTTGTACCGGCCTTCCCGCTGATAGACGTCAATAAAGTTCACGCCCGACGCCTGGATCCTCACGATTACTTCCTTGGATTGGGGCTGGGGAACAGGCAAATCAACCAGTTCGAGCACCTCGGGCCCGCCGGTCTGTTTAACTTGAATAGCTTTCATGGTCTGACCTCTCAATCCCTGTTAATGATTCAGCTTGAAAGAGATTTGTATCAGGGCATGCCTTCAGGTGCCAAAGAGCGACCAGGGGGACGGATTACAGGCTGCTGAAAAAGTCACTTTGCGTTCATCAAGGCACCACTGGCGCTAAACAGTTTGGTCAAAAACTCAGTTGGCCGAGAAAAACCACGACGGGGCTGAAGCCCACATTGATTTTCAACAGCTTGCGCGGCACTGAAGTGCCGCTCTTCCACGGTTGTGCCGGCATTTCCGAGGTGTTCAGCAAACTGTGAAGACCAGGCCAAAATAAAGGCCCTATCGCACCGGTAAATCGCTGCGCCACCCAAAAGCATATTCAGCGAACTGGGAATCCGTTGCCACTGCTTATTATGCATCTCCGATTACTATCCATCGCCGAGGCGATGTGATTATTCGCCGGGCTCACTATTGCCTTCGGCCATGTTGGCGAAGCGGGTGGAGTTGTGCAGGAACGCGAGGTCGAAGCGGCCGATGGGGCCGTTGCGTTGTTTGGCGATGATAATTTCTGCGCGGCCGCGGAGGGCGGGATCGTCTTGTTTGTAAACTTCTTCGCGGAAAATAAACATGACGACATCGGCGTCCTGCTCGATGGAACCGGATTCGCGGAGGTCGGAGAGTTGAGGGCGATGGTCGCCGCCTCGGCTTTCGGGGGCGCGGCTTAGCTGAGACAGGGCCAGCACTGGAACTTCCAGCTCTTTGGCCAGAGACTTGAGTCCGCGGGATATGGCGGAAACTTCCTGGGTACGATTTTCGAAACGCTTGCTGCCGCCGGACATGAGTTGGAGGTAGTCGACGACCAGCATGTCGAGCCGTCCCTGGGATTGCTTGAGGCGGCGCGCCTTGGCGCGCATTTCGCTGATCGAAAGGCCGGGAGTGTCGTCGATGTAGAGCTGCGACTGCGCGAGCTCTTCCATGGCGCGTACGACCTTCTGCATGTCGTCGCGCCACAGGGAGCCGGTGCGCATTTTCTGGGCGTCAACGATCGCTCGCGAACAGAGGAGGCGTTGCAGCAAAGCTTCGCTCGACATTTCGAGCGAAAAGATACCCACCACCTTGCCGTCGTCGATGGCTGCGTTTTCGGCGATGTTCATCGCGAAGGCGGTTTTGCCCATCGAGGGACGGGCGGCGAGGATGACCAGGTCGGCTTTCTGGAATCCGCTGGTCATTTCGTCGAGGTCGGTGTAATGGGTGGCCAGGCCAGTGATGCGCTGGCCGCGCTGGAGAAGAGCGTCGACCGATCCGAAGGAGTTGCGGACGATTTCGGTTATGCCCTGAAAACCTTTGCCGATGCGCTTTTCAGAGAGTTGAAAGACGGCGGCTTCGGCTTCGTTGAGAATTTCGTCGGCGGGGTCGGCTTGCTCGGAGGCCTTCGCAATTGCGTTGTTGGCGACGTGGATCAGTCCGCGGAGGATGGCTTTGTCGCGAACGATTTTTACGTAGTGTTCGATCGACGGGCGATCGGGGACACCGTCGAGCAGACTGGAAACGTAGCCTACGTCGCCGATGGCCTGGAGTTCTTTGCGGCGGTCGAGTTCCTCGACGAGCGTGATGATGTCGATGGGCCGGGAGGACTCGGCGAGGTCCATCATGCGCGTGTAAATGCGGCGATGCGAATCGATCGAAAAGTCTTCGGGCTTCAGGTGCTCGGCGGCGTCGTTGTAGGAATGATTGTCGAGCAGGATCGCGCCGAGGATGGAGCGTTCAGCTTCGATGTTCGCCGGCATCCGGCTGATGGTTGTTTCCAGGGTCGCCACGATGTTTAAGTGAGTGCGTTGCATCGTAGCGTTAATCCGGCTGTGGAAGATTGGTGAGGCAGATGGAAAAGTGGTCCGAAATTAAAAATAGTTGGGCGGCTCGGATGGGCGGGAGGTAGTTGGTCATTTGGGCACCATCACCCGGAGTATGCCACAGGGCGAAGGAAAAGCAAATATGAGATCGACGTGACGTGGAAATGCAGAGAATAAGAGTGAGAGCCGGGAGTCCTAAATACCTGCGGCGTTGATTTTTTTCTTGTCCGCCCACTTCACGGCTACGCGGGCGACTTCCTGCGGCGAGATTCCGGTCTCCTGTCGCCAGAGTGCGAGGCGGTGGTAGACCTGTTCGTATTCGCGGACGATTTCCGTGGTCGCGACTTGCTTGATTCCATCCTGCCGTCGCTGCACGATGTATCTTTTGTAGATCTGGTCGGAGGGCATGGCTTTGTCGGCCTGGATTTTGCGGAACCAGTCGGGATGCTTCATTCCGGTCGAAGGCAAGGTGCTTACGGATTGTGTGCTGCCGTCGTCGTAACGGGTCACCATTTCCAGCCAGCTGCCCTGTCGCGGATGGTCGTGGATGTGAGCCGCAACGCTGGTCTGGGGCTGGGACATCATTCGGATGAGGACACCGGGCATTTTGTCCACGCTGTAAACGCCGGCGTCTTCGAATCCGCAGGCCAGCAGCGGTTCGGTTTGCTGGCGGATGGCGTCCGGGTTGGTCCAATCGGGATGTTCGACTCGCAACAAGCTGACGTAGGCTGGCAATTTCGTGAGCGCGCGCTTACCGACTTCGGCTAGCGCTTCGCGGCCGATACGACGCAACAGAAGATAGGTCAGGATGCGCTTCAGCAGAAAGATGGCTGCGACGGCCGCTGCCAGAGACATGAGTACAGTAAGGTCCATGAGGTCCGCCTGTTGTCATTGCAGCACTATTCGGGAAGGCGAAATAGATTACAAGGGTCACGGGACTGGCGGACTTCGAACCGGAAACCTGCAGGACGGCGCTTGGTGGCTTGCATCCAGAGCCTGTACGATGATTGCAACTGGGGGAAAAACTATATGTCGCTCACTGCAATCCTGAATGTTCTGATCGTTGCTGTTCTGGTAGGCAGCTCTTCCGCGCAAGAACGGCCAATCAAGAAGGCGCAGTTGCCGCGAGCGGTGCGGGCTGCGGTCGATGCACAAAGCCAGGGAGCTACAGTGCACGGATTCTCGGAAGAAAAAGAACACGGCAAGACTTTCTACGAGGCGGAATTGCGGGTCGGCGGTCACAGCAAAGACGTGCTGATGGATGCTGAGGGAAAGATCGTGGAAGTAGAAGAAGAAGTTGCAGTGGATGCGCTACCGGCGGCGGTAAGGGACTCACTCCAGGCTAAGGCCGGTGCGGGCAAGATCGTGAAAGTGGAATCGCTCACCAAGCACGACAAACTCGTGGCCTACGAGGCGCAGGTTCTCAACAAAGGGAAGAAGTCCGAGATTCAGGTTGGGCCGGATGGTAGCGCGCTGGATCACGAAGAGTAGGTGAGGCGTCCTCAGGGGCTGAAGCCCTCGATGTTTTCGCTCTAACGCCGGCCTGAAGGCTGGCTCTTCCACGCAAACCGACAGTCCCGGATCGAAAACCGTTTGTTCCCGCGACTAGCGTCCGCACAACCGTAGAAGAGGGGCCCTTTCAGTGCCGCGTTCGTCAGAAGGTCTGGTGCCAGCGGTCTGGGTTAGTCTTTCGACGTAATCTTCTAGTTTGCCTCTGCTTTGGCGGTTTCGTTTAATTCGGGAACGGGCTCCATTTTGTTTGCGGTTACGAACCAGGCTATTACCAGCGACGCCAGCAGCAGGAGTCCGGCTAGATACCAGGGGGCACCGGGGAGCGGGTGTTCGGGGGCGATGAAATAGGCGAAGGTCAGAGAGAACATTCCGGGGCCGATCAGCATGGCGACGCCGCGGAGGGATGCGATCGCCCCTTGTAGTTCTCCCTGCACCGAGGCGGAGACCCGCCGGGTCATCAGGGATTGCGAGGTCGGCCCGGCGAACGACCAGAGAGAGTTGACCAGAATTGCGAACAGAAAAATCGGAGTGGCCCAGGCGATTCCGTACATCGCGAAGCCGGCGCCTCCAAAAAATAATCCGACGAGCAGGGCGCGGCGGTCGCCCATCCACTTCACGACCGGGCCGACCAAGCCGGACATGACGATCGAAGTGACGCCTACGACCGCAAGCGAAATTCCGACCATGCGCTGGTTCCACCCGAAGCGGTACATCACGTAGAGAACGAAGACAGTCAAATACACTTCGTGGGCTACGTAGCCGAGAAAGTTGACGGCCGCCAAGCCCATCAATTGGGCTTGCGAACGGAGCAGGCGGAGAGCGCCGACTGGATTCGCGTTCTCCCAGCGCAGGCGAGGCTGACGATTTTCAGGGGCGAGCGATTCCGGCAGGACGAACAATCCGTACATGGCGTTCAGAAGGCTGCCGGCGCATCCGACCCAGAACGGCAGGCGCGGGCTGACCATACCCAGCCATCCTCCGAATGCGGGACCGAGAACAAAGCCTACGCCAAATGCCGCGCCCAGCAGGCCGAACGCCTTGGAGCGCTTTTCGGGCGGCGTGACATCGCTGATATAGGCGGTGGCGGTGGGAATGCTGGCGGAAGTAATGCCGGCGAGGACGCGTCCCAGGAAGAGCCAGCGGATGTTGGGGGCTAACGCCATGATCAGGTAGTCGAGGGAGAGTCCGAAGTTCGAAATCAGGATCACGGGGCGGCGGCCGAAGCGGTCAGAGAACATGCCGAGCACCGGAGCGAAGAAGAATTGCATCAGCGCCCAGGTGGTGATGAAGAGGCCGAGATATTCCGAGGCACGCGCGGTGTTGCCGCCCAGGAAGTCCGAGATCAGTTTCGGCAGGACGGGAGCGACCACACCGAAGGCAAGCATGTCGAGCAGGATGGTGACGAAGATGAAGCCGAGGGCAGCGTGGCGTTTATGCATGAGAGGTCTCCGGCAGGGGGGATGGAATGGTGTCGAGAGAGTGGAGCCACAGATCGACAGCGCGATCGATGCGCGGGCGGTCGTGCGAGGCGCAGTAGTCGAGCATGAAGCCACGGAACCCGGCGATGACGATGGTCGCGAACGCGCGGGCCTGGTCGGACGTCTGACCGCGCCGAATTGCGGGAGCGGCGATGAATTCGATCCAGTCTTCGACGGCGTGGTGGAGAAAGTCGCCAAAGCGTTTCGGATGGCGCAACCCCAGCGCGTAAGTCTCGAAAAAGAACTGAAACAGCCGTTCCGATTGCGGCGATGTCATCTGGTTCCAGATGGCGCGGCACGAGTCGGAAGGGCGATCGTATCTGGCTTCACGCATGACGCTGAAGGTGCCGCGCTGTTTTTCACGCAGGCGGCCCAGAGCTTTCACGATCAATTCTTCTTTGGAGCCAAAGTAATAAAGCAGGACGCGCGGACTGGAGTTCACGGCCTGGGCCAGCGGCCGCAGGGACAGCTCCGCCACGCCGTGTTGGACGAGGTAGGCGACGATCGCGTCGAGCAACTCGGTGGGGCGAGTGTCGCTGGCAGTACGGACCATGGAGGCAGCGTAGCATAAATGAAACGAGTGTTTCAAGTATGCAATTACGCGAAAGTCACCATTTTTCGTGACGGTTTTTCTCGGGAATTTTCGCAACGCACTGTAGGGGAGTAGTAGAGCTTGGGAGGATGCAAATGAAATCGCCATTCCAGTTGCGGAATCGTGGGTTCGCGAATGAGTTCGTCAGAGGACTGGTCTTCGTCGTCATTGTTGGTGGTGTGATCGGGGCGCTGGCTCAAACTTATGCGCCGATCTACAACTTCGGCAGCCATTCCGGCGATCCGCTGAACCCCATTCCTTTTAGTTTGATGTCGCAGGGTCGCGATGGGCGGCTCTACAGTACGACCAGTTTTGGTGGAGCGCACAATGCGGGAGCGGCGTATGCGATCGCAACGGACGGCACGCTGACGGTACTGTACAACTTCAATCCGTATCCCGCCGCCAGCTCGCCGTTGAGCGGCCTAACGCTCGGTGTGGACGGGCTTTATTACGGTGACACGAGCACGGGCGGCGCCCATGGCGTCGGCACCGTGTTCAAGATCACCGACACCGGCGTCTATACCAACCTATTTGATTTCACTGGGGGCACGGATGAAGGCGTGCCGGAGGCGCCGCTGGTGCTCGGGGCTGACGGCTACATGTATGCCACTACCGAGGGAGTGTACTCGGGAACCTATGGAACCGCCTTCAAGATCTCGTCCAAGGGCGCCCTCAAGACTCTTCATTCTTTCAAGTTCACCGACGGCGCCACACCCTACGCCATTCTCCTTGGCCTGGACGGCAACTTCTACGGTACTACCCGAGCAGGCGGAACCAACAACCTGGGTGTGGTTTTCAAGATGACCAAAGCGGGCAAGGTTACATTGCTGCACAGTTTCGCGGGCACGGCGAGCGGCGATGGATCGCTTCCGATTGGAGGCCTGGCGCAAGGCAACGACGGAACTCTTTACGGCACGACCTACGGGGGCGGCACCAAGAATGTTGGGACCGTGTACAAGATCAATCCCACTGGCTCGGGGTATGTGGTCCTGCACAATTTCGATCGCAGTATTGATGCCACCGACGGTGCACAGCCATTGGCCGGTCTGGAACTTGGTACGGATGGAAATGTTTACGGCACCACCGGCGGCGGCGGCAAACAGAATGCTGGCGCGCTTTTCCGCGTCACCCCGGCGGGTTCGTATTCTACGGTTTATAGCTTTTGTCCTGCATCCGGATGCAAGGACGGCTTCTTTCCGCAGACGGCGATGGTGCAGCACACCAATGGGAAGTTCTACGGCGTGACCGAGTCGGGGGGAACGAGCGTCAATGGAGGCGAGTTCTTCAGCCTCGACATGGGATTGGGTCCGTTCGTGAGTCTGGTCGGCGTGTCGGGCAAGGTGGGCTCGACAATCCAGGTTCTTGGCCAGGGTTTTTCCGGGACGACCAGCGTGAAACTGGGCGGGTCGACGGCGCATTTCACCGTTGTCTCTGACACCTATCTGACGGCAACCGTGCCGGACGGATCCTCTGGCTTTGTGACCGTGGCCACGCCGGGCGGCACACTTACAAGCAGCCGCAAATACTTTGTGGCGCCGGCAGTCACGAGCTTCAGTCCGGCCAGCGGACCGGTAGGAACGTCGGTAGTGGTCACTGGAAAAGGCCTGATTCAAGCTACCAAAGTGGCGTTCGGACCTAAGAGCGCGGCGTTCACTGTGAACTCGGATACGCAGGTGACCGTCACCGTGCCGACGGGCGCGGTGAGCAACAAAATCACGATTACGACTCCAGGTGGCAAGGCGAGCAGCAACACGAAGTTTACGGTGACACCATGAAGCGGGCAGAAACGACTGGATCAATCTGCTGGGAGGACGAATGCCTTTGGTAATCTCCCACGCTGGCCGTGGGTCATGCGATATTTCCAGAGGATATGTCCCAGACTAAGGCTCAGAAGGGTCATCGGAGTTCGCGCGTCAAGTTGGGCGGGTCCGTACTGGCCTTGGTATTACTCGAGAATGGACGGCAGATTCGCGCGCGCATGAATCAGCTCTCCGTTAACGGAGGACTGTTGTCGATGGAGCGGCCGCTGGACGAGGGAATCAAGGTAACGGCGCTGTTTCATGTAGGGACGACCAGCATCCGGACGCGGGCGGAAATGCTGTTTCCCATGTGGGCGACTAAGGGATGTTTTCAGCCGATCCGGTTTCTGGAGTTGGCGGAGAAAGAGCGGGCTGGCCTTTCGAAAGAACTGGAAACAATGGTGCGCGCCGGCGCGCCGGAAGAAGACGAGTAGGACTATCCTCTGGGCTAAGGCCCCGAGGCCGCGTCTCCACTCGAAATTTTGCGGATGTCGCGTTACCAGGTAACTAAAGTCACCGCCTGACGGTACAAGTCCCTTCTCGCCTTGTTCTTCCGAATTCCACCCTAGGTGCAGTGCCACTGGTTACCTGCCCCCCGAATGAGATTCCCGATACGCTTATCGTGGAATGGCTCTGCGCGCCTTACTGTTTTGCAAGAATCCCGACACGTCTGCCTCGTTGACGGCGATCCTGAAGGACGCCGGCATATCCGCGCAACTCTGCGCCGATATTTTTGCGGCAATGGAAAAGGGAACCAAGCAACCCTTCTCGTGCGTAATCGTGGACTGGGCGGAGCAGCCCGAAGCGGGCTTCTTGCTGAAACGCGCGCGCGAGTCTGGACTCAATCGGGCGGCAGTCGCGATCGCCATTGTGGACAGCGATCCAACTCCCGATGAAGAGCGCGAACACCGGCTGGACTTCCTGTTCTACCGGCCGCTGGTCGCCGACGAAGTAAGTGCGGTGTTGGCCAAAGCCTCTCAGCAGATGCAGATGCACGCCGCGGCTTACATAGGCGATGCAGGTGGCGCACCGGAACGGCCGGAAAATCAGGAATCACAAGAACCAGCCTTGGAGGATCCCAATCTCGTCTCTATCGCCAGTGAGTTGCCGGAGTCGCTGCCGCAGGCTTCGTATGAGGACGAGGGCGGACACACGACATTTGACGCTCGGCGCGGACGTTCACATTCGTCCCTGCCGGGATTGCAGCCCATGCTGGCGGCGGCATTGTTCGTTACTGCCGTCATCTGCTTCTGGACTGCGCGCGATGCTTTTCTTTATTTGAAGCGAACTCCGGAAGGGGCGGGGCACGTGTTGCAGCAGTCCGTTGCGGCGCTGTTTTTTGCGGACAAGTCGGGCACGCAATCTGTGGGCACGGCGGCGACCGACGCGCAGCAGGATGCTTATTTCAACCGCGCTCCTGCGAACGCCGGTGGAGGCCAATCGCCCTGGCTGGGCGTTGTCGCGGCGGACATCAACTTGCCGGATGGTCCCCAACACATGCGTCCCGCCTATGATTTCCCGCTGCCTACGCCTGAATTGCACGTGGAACCGGCTCCAGCACGTCCGGTACGGGCGGCTGTTCCCGACAGCATCAGGAACTCGGCGCCAGTAGCGCGCCCGGTGGTGGTGAGCGTGAACCCGCAGTTGCTGCCGGTGTCGGCGCCTCCGCCCACCACGATGCCCTCGTGGCAGCAGTCGGGCGAACCAGTTCACCTGACCGAGGAGTCTGCGCGCGCGCTGGTGCTGCAGTCGGTGACTCCGGTGTATCCGCCCGAGGCCCTGCCGCAGAAGCTTCAGGGACCGGTGGTGTTGCAGGTGGCGATCGGACGCGATGGCAGCGTTCAGGAATTAAAGCTGGTGAAGGGATATTTTGTGCTGGCCAAATCAGCCATCGCAGCGGTGAAGCAGTGGAAATTTCGTCCGTATAGCGTAAACGGGCGAGCGCTGGAAACGCAGACCACGATCACCGTGACGTTCACCTATCCGCCCGGATAGGAGGGTTGAGATTCCGCTATTCAGCGCTCACCATTAGGTAAGTGCCAAATGCTAAGTGCTAACTGCTGCTTTACTTGTGATCCGCGTGATTGTGGCCTTCATGCCCATCGGCGCCTTCAACCGGAGCAGCGGTTCCGCTTGATTTCTGCCAGTAGTCCTGCACTGCGGGGGGCAGCTTCTCCACTCGCGTGAGGAAGGCCGTGACTTTCCATATGTCATTTTCAGATAACGTCTTGTCCCATGCAGGCATGCCGGTGTAACGAACGCCGTTATGAATCACGTAGAAGACGTGCCACTCGGGATCGTCCTGCGGGTAGAGGATCAGGTTCGGAGCCGGCGGGTAGAAAGACCTGCCGAGCGCGGCAGTCTGCCGGTCCAGGCCGCCATGGCAGAGGGCGCAATTCGTAGTGTAGATCTTCAGTCCTTCAATCAGGTTCTCGTCAGTCGGTGGGACGGGACTGTTCAGGCGTGCGGCGTGACGTTCCACGGAATTGTCCAGCGCGCTCATGGCAACCTGCATCTCCATTTTCGGCGGTGCGGAGTTGGCGTTGGTGGGCATGAAACCGAGTAGAGCGAATCCGATGCCGCCAACCGCCAGCACCAGCAGCGTAACGACGACGCCGAGAACAAATTTGCGCATGGGGAAGAGTCCTCGAAAAAAGTAAGTATATAGCTCCGGGCGGCGAGAGCCTAACCGGGTAGTCGGGCCGATTCAGCAACCTTCAGTAGGCGTGCAGGCGGCGGGCTTCGCGGACTACGTCGCTCACCTTGGGAAGGAAGAACTCTTCCTGCGGCGGTGAAAACGGGACTGGAGTATCGAGCGACGTGATCCGGACGATAGGACCGTCGAGGTCATCGAAGGCTTCTTCATTGATGATCGCGGAAATTTCTCCTGCCAGGCCGCCGGTGCGCGCGTGCTCGTGCAGAACAATAACTTTGTTCGTCTTCTTCACGGTGGCGGCGATAGCTTCGCGGTCGAGAGGCGAAACGGTACGCAAATCGACGATTTCGATTTCGATCCCATCTTTACTGAGAATGTCGGCGGCTTCGAGCGCGACGTACACCATGGCGGCGTAGGTGATGACGCTCAGGTGACGTCCTTCGCGGGCGGTGCGCGCTTTGCCGAGCGGCACGATGTAATCCTCCGCAGGAATGTCTTCCTTGATCCGGCGGTAGAGATATTTGTGTTCGAAAAAAATTACCGGGTTGCTGTCGCGGATGGCGGCCTTGATCAGTCCCTTGGCGTCGTAGGCGGTCGCGGGACACACTACTTTTAATCCGGGCGCGTGGACGAACCACATCTCGGGATTTTGCGAATGAAACGGCCCGCCGTGGACATTGCCGCCGCTCGGCCCGCGAATCACCAGCGGTGCTGGAGCCCCCCAGCGATAATGCGCCTTGGCCACCATGTTGACGATCTGGTTGAAAGCGCAACCGATGAAATCCATGAACTGAAACTCGGCTACCGGACGCATCCCGGTCAGCGCCGCGCCAAAAGCAGCGCCCACAATCGCGGACTCGGCGATGGGAGTGTCGATGACACGCTCGGGACCAAATCGGTGGATGAAGCCGTCGGTGACTTTGAACGCGCCGCCATAAATGCCGATGTCCTCGCCGATACAAAAGACAGTGGGGTCGCGCTCCATCTCCTCCCAGATTCCCTGGCGGATGGCTTCGAGATAAGTCACGGTGGGCACGGGAGGAGTTTAGCAAAGACGGCAGAAGCGTGGATGGCTGGAAATGACGTGGGCCGTGCCCTAAGAAACCCGCACGACCGGCTTGGCCGGCGAGCAGATGGATTCAAACCAACGGCTGATGTAAACCTGCGCGTGCGCCTCGCCGCAGAAGTGACGGGCGGTCGGTCGGTTGGCGGCCGCCATATCCCACCGGATCACCGAGAGCTGTTGGTCTCCGCACTCGATGACGAACCAATGGGTGGGATGGTCACTGACAATCCCGCAAATTTCGCACTGAAATTCTCTTAGAGTGGACATCCCTGTCTCCCATCCAGAATTGGGGTTACCGCCTTGGCTCTGCGAACGACAAGTATAGCGAGAACCAGGCGCGGTTGCCCGGCGCGCGGTACTATTCTTAACGCCTCCGTCGTAGAAAATCTCGCCAAGGACGCCCGTGCCGGCATCGAAGAAGAACGCTGCCCCCTCCGCAAAAGTTGCGCTGTACGAAACGCTGCTCCGCACCAATCCAACGATCGAGCGGAAGGGTGCGGAGAATCCCTACACTGCGATGAATGGCAATATGTTCACTCTCCTGCATGCGTCGGAGCGGTTGGCGATCCGTTTGCCGGAGGGTGAACGGGAAAAATTCCTCAAGAAATACAAGACCGCGCTGTTTGAAGCGTACGGTGTGGTGATGAAAGAGTACGTAGCTGTCCCCGATGTGCTCTTGAAGAAGACGCGGGAGCTGGCGCCGTATTTGGAGGTCAGCTACGAATACGCGAAGACGCTGAAACCCAAGCCTACGAAGAAGAAGTAAGGGTTGAGCGGCCAACGCCAAGTAGAGAGTCGAGCTTCGACCTCTCTATCCGACCTCGACCTGCGTCTTGGCAGACCGCTGTTTTTCACTTTGCGTCTTGGCGCGGACGCGTGAAGGCAACCCCAGAATCTTGATGAAGCCCTCGGCGTCTTTCTGATCGTAGCTCGCTCCCATGGTGAACGACGAGAGGTCGGTACGGTAGAGCGAATAATCGGACTTGCGGCCAGTCACCGTGACATTGCCTTTGTATAGAGACAGGCCGACCGCTCCGGTAATGTTCTGCTGGGTCGTGGCGACGAACCCGTCGAGCGCTTCCCGCAGCGGAGTGAACCACAACCCGAAATAAACCAGCTCCGCATATTTCAGAGCCACGTGCTGCTTGAAATGCAGCAGATCGCGATCAAGGCAGAGTGCTTCGAGTTCTCCATGAGCGGTTAGAAGGAGGGTGCCGCCAGGGGTCTCGTAGCAACCGCGGGACTTAATTCCGACGAAGCGGTTCTCGACCAGGTCGATGCGCCCGACTGCGTTGCGTCCTGCGATTTCATTGAGGAGCTCGACCAGCGAAACGGGATCGAGCTTCATACCGTTGACCGAAACGGGCGCGCCTTTTTCGAAGCCGATTTCTACTTTTTCTTCGCGATCGGGCGCGTCCTGCGGGGATTTGGTCAGTTGCCACGTGCTCTCAAACGGAGCGTTGTTTGCGTCTTCTAATTCTCCGCCTTCGTGGCTCAGGTGCCATAGGTTGCGGTCGCGGGAATGAATTTTTTCACGACTGGCGGTTACCGAGATGCCGCGTTTCTCGGCGTAGTCGAGGCAATCTTCGCGGGACTTCAAATCCCATTCACGCCACGGGGCGATGACTTTCAACTCCGGAGCGAGCGCCTGATAGGCCATCTCGAAGCGGACCTGGTCGTTCCCTTTGCCCGTGCATCCATGACTGACGGCGGTGGCCCCTTCGCGCAGCGCGACCTCCACTTGATGCTTTGCAATCACGGGGCGCGCCAGCGAAGTGCCCAACAGATACTTGTTCTCGTAGACGGCACCGGCCTGCAGGGCAGGCCAGACGTATCCGGTGAGGAATTCTTCGCGTAGGTCCTCCACCACCACTTTGGCGGCACCAGTCTTGTATGCCTTTTCAATTACGGCTTCAACATCATCACCTTGACCAACGTCGGCGACCATGGCGATGACTTCGTAGGCGTAGTTCTCCTTCAGCCAGGGAATGATGATCGAGGTGTCGAGTCCGCCGGAATAGGCGAGGACAATTTTCTCAGGCATGGGCGCTCCTAACCGGCAGTCTGCCGACGCTGCCGAGCAGCCACATCAGTATAGCTTTCTGGATGTGCAGCCGGTTTTCTGCCTGATCGAAAACTATCGAGTTGGGCGCGTCGATGACTTCGTCGGTGACTTCCCAGCCGCGATGAGCTGGCAGACAGTGCATGAACAGGGCATGGGACGAGGCTTCTCCCATGAGTTCTGCGTTGACTTGGTACGGGGCGAAAACTGCGCTTCGGACATTGGCTTCATTTTCCTTTCCCATGCTGGCCCACACGTCGGTGTAGACGGCGTCGGCGCCGGCCACGGCTTCGCGAGGGTCGATGAAAGTGTTGATGGCAGCGCCAGTTTCTTCGGCCAGGGCTTCGGCGGCGTCGACGATCGTTTTCAAAGGCGCGTGGCCGGCAGGTGTGGCAATGGAAATGGATGTTCCCAGCGCGGCTCCGGCTAACAACAGCGAATGGGCCACGTTGTTGCCGTCGCCGACATAGGCGAGGTGAATCTTCGAGAGATCGCCGAAGTGCTCCTGCAAAGTGAACAGGTCAGCCAGCGCCTGGCACGGGTGTTCGAGATCGCTTAGCGCATTGATCACCGGAACATCGGCGTGCGCGGCCATCTCTTCGACAGTCGAGTGTTTAAAGGTGCGGAGAACGATCAGGTCGATCCAGCGCTCCAGATTGTGGGCGATATCGCTCAGCGATTCACGCGCGTCAAGGCGGCTGCTGGTCTGGTCGACGAAAAACGCAGAGCCACCGAGGCTGTCCATCCCGGCCTCGAACGTGAGGCGGGTGCGCAGCGAGGGCTTCTCGAAAAACATCACCATCTGTTTGCCGGCAAGCGCGCTGCGGAAGTCGGCGGGCCGCTGCTTGAGCATGGAGGTCAGGTTGAAGAGCGCATGAATCTCGTGGGGGGCGAGGTCGTGCGTGGAGATCAGGTCGCGCGGCGGTAACTGCGGTTGCGGAACACTGCGCTCGATGGTCTGGGTCTGGGTCTGCGTTCTCATCGTCTGGTGCGTTTCCCTCGTTTTGCGGGAGCGAAAGTTTCGCGTCCGTCTTTGTGAATTAATATCCACTGTGATGCATAAGTATCCATTGGAGTTGGCGGGGATGTCAAGGGAAAATACGGGTGGGGATAGCGAGGGTAATGAGGGAGGAAAAGAAGCGGGACGCCGCCCCGCATCTTGTGTACTGGCGTTCAGCCCTGGCTATGCCGGGAACTGGATTCCGTCGCGTCGTTTGGGCGAGTTTCGCGCCACTTTGGCGGTTACGGCTCCGGACATCACTTCCTTGAACGCTTCCTGGAACTGGTCCATTTCGGGGCGTGTGCCTACGGTGATTCTCGCGTAGGTGGGCCAGACGGGCCAAATGCGTCCGATGAAAACGTTTTGCGTGGCCATGGCGTCGATGACTTGTTTGGCGGGGCGTTTGGTGTCGAGCATGAAGCAGTTGGATTCGGAGCGGATGTAGTTGTATCCGCGGCGGTCGAGCCACTGGAAGGTTTCTTCGCGGACGCTGGCGTTGATCTTCTTGCGTTCCTGAACCAGTCCGGTGTGATTCAGGCTGGCGTTGGCGGCGGCCATGGCGGTGATGGGCATGAAGTTCCATCCACCGTGGTTGTGAATTTTTTCGAGCAGATCGGGGCGGGCCATGGCGAATCCGCAGCGCAGACCGGCCATGCCATAAAGCTTGGAGAACGTACGCAGCAGGATCACGTCCTTGTCGGCTTTGACCAGGTCGACCACAGAGACCGCATCGGAGAAGTGAATGTAGGCTTCATCGACGAGAACGATCGAGCCTTTCGGCTTGTTGTCGACGAGATACTCGATATCGGAGTGGCTGGTGAGCGTGCCGGTCGGATTGTTGGGCGAGCAGACGTAGAACACTCCGGCGTCCGATCCGGCGGAGATCATGGCTTTTACGTCGTGCGTGTAAGTCCTGGTCAAAGGCACTTTGACTACGCGCGCTCCGATGGCGGTGGAGGCGAACATGCCGGCTTCGTATCCGGGGTCAGCAGTTACGTAGCTACGCGTGGGTGAGGCGAAAGCGCACACGGCGTGATGGAGCGGGCCACTCGATCCGGCAAAGACGTTGACGTAATCGGGCTTTACGCCTTCAGTCTTGGCGATGGTGTTGACGAGGTCTTCGGTCAGGCCGTCGAGGTAGCGTCCGCCTTGCGGCGTGATGTTGACGACGGCTTCGCGCGCAGAGACGCACGGGCCCAGCGGATTCTCGTTCGCGTCGATCATGATCGCGCCCGCGGGTGGATGATGGTCGCGTGCGCGGGCCAGCATGGGTTCGGTCACGATTCGCAGGGCGAATGCCGTAGAGGCGGCAGCGGAAAGGCTCAGAAACGAACGGCGGGACGCGGAAACGCGGTCAGGGGCCATGGGGCACCTCGTTGCGGACATGATACCCCAGTTCTCAGTTCCCGGTTCTCAGTTCCCAGTCAACCCAAACTGGTCCTGGACTGAGAACCGAGAACTGAGAACTGTATATCTATGCTAGTCTTGCGGCGCTTGGGATTTGCAGGCTCTATCGTTGAATGATTCTCCTCTGGAGGCATTTCGTGAAATCTCATTTCTTTGAGCTGGCAGCTGGTCTGTTGGCTTTGCTGATGGTGGTCTTGGTCGCTGCTCCCGCATTTGCCCGCGCGCCGCACGCAAATTCTTCTCAGGCCGCATCGTCCGCTGCGGCGGACTACTGCGTGGCTTCGGGCGGCGAGGTGGAGACGCGAGTTCCTTATTTCAATACCAACGACGACCCAAGGAACTGGCTGCGGCTGACGGGAAGCCGGAAGTTCTGCCAGTTCACGCAGAAGCACGACGGATCGCGGATTCACGTCGAACTCTCCACCCTATATTCCACCAAGCCGAGTCTGGCGGCGCTAGCGTACTACGCCAAGGTTCCGCTTCAGCAAGGCTGCACGGGGAACCCGGCGTCCTGCTACTGTTCGCAACTAGGCGGCACGGATCTGTTTGGCGGGATCAATTTCAATGGCGGTGGATGGGTGCTGAAAGGCGCGATCGACGAGTCGTTGGAAGCCTGTATTTTCCCTGACATGTCGTCGATCGATTCATGGGGATTGGCCTATCACCAGGCGGACATTATTCGCGGCAAGAATTTGAAGAAAGTGCTGCGGTTCGCGGATCCCTACGCAGCGAAGGGGAAGTAGGAATCTCACCACAGAGTCACAGAGAAAATCAGGCATGGTTACTCTGTGTCTCTGTGCCAAAAAACTAGCTGGCGGCAGAGTGTTCCGGGGACGGAGCGTGTTCCTTCGGGCTGGGGCGGTGTTCTTTCTGGGCAACGCGCAGATCGGCGTGGAGAGCATCAAGCACGTCGGTGGGCAGTTCGGTTCCCCACTCATCCATTTCCGCTTCGCCCCATTGACCGTTCAGTCGGATGGTGGAATCGGTCATCTCTTCCGGGAAGGCGTTGCGATAATTGCCTTCGCGGCTCAGGATGTCGCCGATCTGCCGGCCGGAGTGCATTTCGTAAATGCGCCGTGTGGAGTTACCGCCGGTGTTGCTGAAGACGATGAGCACTTCGCCTTCTTCACCGTAATCGGGGCGGTAGAACCAGGCTTGTGGAGCATCAGACTTGGGGCGCGCGCGCTTGCGGGCATGCACCGTCGAGCCAACCGGTTCCGACTTTAACTCGTTCGCGGGATCAAAATACAAAATTCGCTGGCAGGACTCGCAGACGATCACGTGCTCGCCGTTCCGCACTTCGTTATACGTCTGCGGACGCAACATGACCTGGCAGCCCATGCACTTGTGGTCGCGGACTTCGGCCAAGCCGCTGCCGCGGAATTTCATCACGCGCTCGTAGTGGCGAAGCAGGTCCTCGGAAATTCCGCCGCGAAGGCTGTCGCGCCTGGCGTTCCATTCGGCGAGTTTGGCCTGGTCGGCGGCGGTGATCTTGCGCGCCTCTTCTTTTTCTGTTTCGATCTCGGCGGTTTCGGCTTTCAGTTCGGCTTCGGCGGCTTTGACTTCGCGGTCGCGAGCATCGACGTTCACCATCACGTCGAGGATGCGATCTTCATTGGCGCGAATTTCCTGCTCGGCGAACTGAATCTCGTGCAGCAGCGCTTTGTACTGATCGTTGGTTTTTACGGCTAGCGATTGGTCGCGGTACTTGGAAATTTTGCCTTGCAGGTCGGCGATGGCAGCTTCGAACTTCTTGCGATTGCCTTCATCTGCTTTGGCGGCGGCGCGCGCTTTTTCCAGTTGCGCTTTGGTGCCGGCCAGTTTCGATTCGATTACCGCCATGCGTTTCGGGAGCGTGGCGATTTCATCCTGCAGTTTGCGGATTTCTCTGTCCGCGACCTGCACTTGCAAGAGTTTTTCTATGTCAGGAAGCATCGGTCCCGAGTGGCATCTGACAATGATTCTAGCACGTGAAACAAAGGGCCCCCGCGCGCAGGCCGTTGCAGAGTTCGCGCTTTGGGACCGCGGCCGCGAGCAGCGGCCCAAAGCACATGAATCCAAAGGGCTCAGGAAGATCGCGCTAATTGGGGTCGGACGCGCAGACCCGACCCTACTTGTGTCGTTTGTAGTGGATCGGCCAAACCACTTGCCAGGTCTTTCCTCCGTCTTTCGAGCCCTCCCAGCTCCAGTCGAATTCATCGGGCGTGATGTTCTTGAAGATCATGCGCTGCATGCCCTTGGTGCCGTCGGCGCGGATTGAGTCGCGCCAGAGGATCATCTGGCCATCTTTGAATTCGCCGACGAAATCCAGGTAAGAGCCCTCGTTGTCGACCCATGTCTGTTTCCATTTCTTGGCTGTCCTGTCGAAGAGGGAAATACTCGTTCCGCGCAGGGGAATGTCCGTGCCGCCGGAGAAATTTTCCTGGACCACGCAGCCGTCGAGAATGCGCCGGATGCTGTTGGTGCCGTGCTGCACTTCGTTCGGCTGGGCGCCGGGCCAGGTCAGATCCCATTCGCCCACCCAGAAGCTGAGCTGTTGCTGCTCGGCGGCGGCACACGGGTTGGGAGTCTGTTGAGCGGTTGCCCAGGCTGTCAGACACAACAGGATTGCGATGTAGCGCATGACTTGTCCCTCGCTTGGTGTCAGACGGAAGTTGGCGGGGAACGTTATCCTCGGGGCGCGTGTGTGATACATCTGTTGTTTGGATACTCACACTTACATCTTCCTGTTTGTTGCCGGCGTGATGGGCGGCGCGCTGAATGCTGTAGCCGGAGGCGGCAGTTTTATTGCTTTTCCTGCGCTGCTGTTCAGCGGCGTTCCGGCGATCTCGGCAAATGCTACGAACACGGTTGCCTTGTGGGTGGGCGTCACGGCCAGTTCGGGGGCTTACCGCAAGCATCTGGATATTTCGCGGCGCGTGATGGTCCCGCTGGCGGTTACGAGTGTGATCGGAGGAATTGCCGGAGCCTTTCTTCTGCTTCATACCCCCGCTCATACTTTCTTGCGTGTGCTGCCCTGGCTGATGCTGGGAGCGACGCTGCTCTTTGTGTTTGGTGGGCGGCTGGCTCGCGGATCGAAGAGCGGCTTGGCGCACGATGCCTCGACGACTGCAATCGCGGGCGCGGCGATCTTTGAACTGGTTGTCGCGGTGTACGGAGGATATTTCGGTGGGGGCGTCGGCATCATGAATCTGGCAATGCTCGCGGCCCTGGGGATGACCGACATTCACGCGATGAACGCGTTGAAAGTGGTGCTGGGCGGCATCATCAACGCGATGGCGGTGGTGACGTTCACGGTGGCGAAGGCGGTTGCGTGGAAGCCGGGCGTGGTCATGATTGCAGGTGCGATGGTGGGCGGTTATTTTGGCGCGCATTACGCGCAGAGGTTGCCACAGGCCTGGATTCGCTCATTCGTAATCGTGGTGGGGACTGGCATGACTGTGTACTTCTTTTGGAAGGGATACGCCTAGCCTAGCCTAGCCTAGCCTTTTGTTCTTGGCTCGTGCAGCGGTTCACCGCTGCGGTAAGGCCTTTGTTTTGGCTTGGGCTTCAGTCGCCGAGGTACGCGCCGCGGTCGAGCCGCAGGTGGTGGCTATTACGCTAAGTCCAAGCAGAAGGGCAACCACGGCCGCGCGCTTCATTGTTCCGCCTCAGCCATCATCTTGGCGGGTTTCGAACCTGCGAGCAAAGGACGGAAGGATATGTACGGGAGGACAGGGGATAGTATGGAAAGTCGGCAGATAGTCTGGGAGTTAGGTCATGCCCGTCATCGCCGACAAATTCAGTTATGCCTCGGATTTCGCCACAAGAATTTCTCGCGCTGCCTCTCCGGGTTCATTCCTTTCTGGTGGGTGTCGATCTCCACGACGTTTGGGCCGTGGACCTTCCAGCCGTGCCGGGCGGGGCGACGCTGTTGGAATTTCGGCGACGTATGAGGCAGCAGGGGCCTGCGGAGCGACTCTCCTGTCCGTCCCGCTCTTTGATCCGGTTGCGATTTCTGGTTGGTCGAATGTTCGGGTGGGACCGGGAAACAAATGAAATACCTCAGGAATTGTTCGCGAAACGGCTGACCGACGACGATCGTGCGCGATCTGCGGTTCCGGCAGGGACTCGGGACGGGATTTTCCGCGTGGTCTACAGCTTTGAGAACGAACTGTTGCTTGAATTGATGAACCGCACCGTTCATGCGGCAGCGCTGAGCGCACTCGCAGAAACACCGCAGGGGTACCGCTTCTACTTTGCAATCTACGTCAGGAAACGGGGATGGATCACGCCGGTCTACATGGCGGCGATTGATCCATTTCGAAGATGGGTGGTCTATCCGGCGATCCTCAGAAAAGTCGGGAGCGATTGGGCGCTGGCGTTCGGGATGAATGCGGCGGAACGTGCTGATCCCTGCGAGTAAAAGTTCGTAAAGCCCGGCCAGGACTGGTTTTCGCGATGCTACAGTGAAGTCATGGAGTGCCTGCGGCGATCCCTGGGGGCCTACGCTGGCCGCATGATGTTGGTACTGGCGCTCGCTTCCCTTGCGCTCGGTCAGACCCCGCAAGCTGACGGCAAGGCGCAGGTCGCGCGCGCAGTTGGCACCATCAAGAGCAAACAGGCGGACACTCTCACTCTCGGGCCCGATGGCGGCGGCGAAGTCACGGCAACACTCAGCGAATCCACGAAAATTCTGCGCGTTCCTCCAGGCGAAACAACGTTGAAGAACGCAACCCCTCTCCAGCCGCAGGATCTGCAACCGGGAGACCGCGTGCTCGTCCGCGGCCAGGGGTCGGCGGACGGCAAATCGATCGCCGCGCTGTCGGTCGTGGTGATGAAGCAGGCGGATGTATCGGCGAAACAGGAACATGATCGCGACGACTGGCAGAAGCGCGGCGTCGGAGGCCTGGTGACGGCCGTGGACGCGGTCTCTGGAGCGATCACGATTTCGTCGGCCGGGCTCACTGGGAATCGAAACGTGGTGATCCACACGGCGAAGACTACGAGTGCGCGGCGGTATGCACCGGACTCCGTGAAGTTCGACGATGCCAAGCCGGCCCCGGTAGAGCAGATTAAGGTGGGCGATCAGTTGCGCGCGCGCGGCAAGCGCAACGCAGACGGCAGTGAACTCACGGCGGAAGATATTGTGTTCGGAAGCTTCCGCAACATTGCGGGGACGGTGACTGCGGTAGACGCCCCGTCCAATGCGATGACGGTGCACGATCTGATCGGCAAGGGATCGGTAGTGGTAAAGGTGACGTCCGACTCGCAGATCAAGAAGTTGCCTGCGGAAATGGCGCAGCGAATCGCGGCGCGGCTCAAGGGAGGCGCGGGCGAGGGCGGCGGCCAGGGACCGGCGAGTGGGCAATCGCCTGCTGCGTCGCCTGGGAACGCGGCCGGTGGCAGTCCCCGTTCGGCCAGCGGATCGGGCGGCGGGCAGTGGCAGCGCGGGAGTGGGAATGGCAATGCCGGCGGCCCTCCGGACTTGCAGCGGTTCCTGGGACGCTTACCCAATAGCACGCTGGCGGATTTGCAGAAGGGCGACGCGGTGATGATTGTTTCGACCCAGAGCGCGGATCCGGGGACCGTCACAGCGATTACTGTGCTCGGCGGAGTCGAGCCGATTATGACCGCATCACCGAATGGACGGGCTACGACGCTTTCGCCCTGGTCGTTGAGCGCCGGTGGAGCAGAAGGGGAATCGGCGCAGTAGATCGAAGAATGTTGAGCAGTGATTCGCAGTTTTGCGGTTGCCGCGTTTCGTGCGTTTGAGAGTGACTGCCTGGAAGGGAATAAGGTGTTCGGTGAAGCATTGGTCGGTGGTGGTAGGCATTCTCGTGGTGCTTGCGATTCCCGTGTGGGCACAGGCACAGAGTCCGACGGGGACTTTGCGCGGTCAGGTTACGGATCCGTCCGGGGCGGTTGTCCCGAACGCTCAGGTTTGGGCGGCTGACTCCGCAGGAAAAACCGCGTCGGCGAAAACCAATCAGACCGGAACTTACGAAATCAGCGGGCTGGCTCCAGGCAAATACACGGTTACAGTGAAGGCCAAGGGGTTTGCGGACTTCACGGCCGTTGACCAGGCGGTGGCCGCGGGGGAAGTGCAGAAGTTCGATATCCCCCTTGATATCCAGGTCGAACAGGAAAAGGTCGACGTGCAGTCAGACAGTACGCAGGTGCAGGTCAGCCCTTCGAATAACGCGAGCGCAATCGTGCTCAAGGGCGAGGACCTGGATGCGCTGCCTGACGATCCTGACGAGTTGTCGCAGGATCTGCAAGCTCTGGCCGGGCCGTCGGCGGGACCGAACGGCGGACAGATTTACATCGATGGATTTACCGGCGGACAGCTTCCTCCGAAGTCTTCGATCCGCGAAATTCGAATCAATCAGAACCCCTTCTCTTCCGAATACGACAAGCTCGGGTATGGCCGTATAGAAGTCTTCACCAAGCCGGGCACCGACAAGTTTCACGGACAGCTCTCGGTGGTGGGCAACAGTTCGGGGCTGAACGCTCCTAACCCGTTCGTAAGCGATGCGCCGTCATATTACTCGACGATCTACAACGGAAACATCGGCGGCCCGATCAGCAAGAAAGCGTCGTTCTTCTTTGATTTTCAGCGGCGGAACATCAACGAAGTGGCGATCGTGAATGGATTTGTATTGGGCACCGACCCGAACCTGACGCCGATCTCTTTCAATCAGAGCGTCCCGAACCCGGCTACGCGGACGAACGTGAGTACACGCTTCGACTATCAGGTGAGCAAGAACAACACGCTCACCGCGCGCTACCAGTTTTTCAAGGAGGGACAGGACAACGCGGGCGTCGGCGGTTTCACGCTGCCCATTGCAGGCTACGACTCAGGCTCCACCGAGCACACGGTGCAGATCAGCGATACCCAGATTCTGGGAACGAAGGCGGTGAACGAGACCCGCTTCCAATACAACCGGGACAACAATCACCAGACGCCGCTCAGCCTCGAGCCGAGCATAAACGTAATCGGCGCATTCAACGGAGGCGGCAGCAGCGGAGGCTTGCAGTCCGATCATACCGACCGCTACGAGCTCCAGAACTACACTTCGCTCGCGCTGGGAACGCATTTCGTGAAATTCGGAGGGCGCCTGCGGATCACTCACGAAGAGGATCGCTCGGGCGCAGGCTTTAATGGCGCTTTCACGTTCCCTTCAATCGATGCCTATCAAGCGGCACAGTTGGCTCTGGCGGGTGGAGCCGAGACGGCTCCGGGAGCAGACCAGTTCACGCTGAACTCGTCACCGTCGGGCGGGGTGCCGACGGTTTCGGCCACCGTAGTGGATGCCGGACTGTATGTACAGGATGAATGGAAGGTTCGGCCAAACATCACTCTGAGCTACGGATTGCGCTTCGAGACGCAGAATGAGATTCATGATCATGCAGACTGGGCACCGCGCGTGGCCATTGCCTGGGGCATCGACGGGACCGACAAACATGCCGCCAAGACCGTGCTGCGCGCAGGCTATGGCTTGTTTTACGACCGCTTCAGCGAGAGCAATGTCCTCAACTCAAACCGCCTTAACGGAGTGACCCAGCAACAATTCATCGTTGATGCGCCCATTTTCTTTCCGCAGGTCCCGGAGCCGGGCGATCTTCCCCCCTCGCAGACCGCCTCAACGGTTTATCAGATCAGTCCGCGGATCCATTCGCCCTACGTACTGCAAAGCGCGGTGAGCGTGGAACGGCAACTCACCAAGATCGCCAACGTCTCGGTGTCGTATTTGAACTCGCGCGGCGTTCATCAGTTTCTCTCCATCAACGCGAACGCACCGCTCCCGGGAACGCCGTATTCGACCGGGCCGAGGCCCGATCCTTCGGCGGCGAACATCTACCAATACATTTCCAGCGGCACGTTCAAGCAGAATCAGTTGATCGCCAATTTCAACGTCCGCGCGGGAACCAAGCTGACTCTGTTCGGATACTATTCCCTGAATTACGTGAACGGAGACCCTACCGGATTTCCGTCCGACCAATACGACATCGGCCTCGACTACGGGCGTGCTTCGTTTGCCATCCGGCACCGGTTTCTTCTCGGAGGAACAGCCGGACTACCCTACGGATTCCGGCTGAGTCCGTTCATGATTGTGAACTCAGGTTCGCCCTACAACGTGACGGTAGGGCAGGACTTGAATGGAGATACGTTCTTCAACGAACGCCCTGCGTTTGCGGCGGGTGCGTCCGGATCCTGCGCGTCACCCACGGCAGCCTGCCATTACACGGTCCCCACGGTGCCATTTGCTCCGATTCCTATCAACGATTTGACTGGGCCAGCGCACTACACGCTGAACCTTCGCTTGTCGAAGACATTTGGTTTCGGCCCGGAGAAAAAGGCCGCGGCAGGGTCACCGACCGGCGGTCAGGGGGGCCCAAGCCGAACCTTCGGAGGCGCTGGAGGAGGGCGAGGCGGCGGAGGCTTCGGACGCGGTGGTGGAGGAGGGCGAGGCGGCGGCTTTGGTGACGCCAGCAGCAACCGCCGTTATAGCCTGACGCTCAGCGTGAACGCGCGTAATGTGCTGAACCATGTAAATCTGGGAACGCCGATCGGAAATTGGTCATCCCCGCTCTTTGGACAATCGAATTCGCTGGCAGGGGGACCGTTTTCAAGTCCAGCCTCGAATCGGCGGGTGGAATTGCAGGCGGCGTTTAGTTTCTGAGGGCTGGAAGATTGCAGCGGCCTATCACACGCAGATCAGTTTGGTTTTACCTCTGCAATCTACCTCCAACCTCTGACCTGCTCTGACCTCGGTTTGACGCTCTTCCCCCGGCGTCCGTATAATCACTAGCGTCCACGCCCACGAAAAATATGGGTGGTCCCACGCATAAGGTTCGGCGTGAAGAGCCGGGCAGCGGATGTTCCTGTGCGTCCGCCGCGCAAGCTTGATCGGCCCGGTTGCGATCGTTAGGTAGAGCCCAGCATTCCCGGAACCAATCCGAAGGAGTTCAAAGGATCAATGACCAGCAAGTTTGTGAGAATTCTTGTGGCTGCAGTGTTCGGCTTGTCGCTTAGCGCGTGGGCCCAGACCACTCCAGCCGGTGCCGCCTCGTCTCCCGCTGCTGTACCCAACGCACCATCGTCTGCTTCGGCCGTTCCGCCGGCTACCGGCACCAAGGTCGGCACCATCAACATTGAAGGCGCAATCTTCTCTTCGAATGAAGGGCGCCGCGATGTCGAGGCTCTTTCCAAGAAGCTCGATCCCAAGCAGGCCGAGCTGAAAAATGCCAGCGACGAAATCGAAGGCATGAAAAAGCAGTTGACCACCCAGGGCGACAAGATGAACGAAGATGCCGCCGCCACCCTGCGCAAACAGATCGAATCCAAACAAAAGGTGTTCGAGCGCTCCGTGCAGGACGCGCGTGAGGAAGCGCAAGGCCAGCAGGGCGAAATCATGCAGCGCATCCTGCAAAAGATGGCTCCCGTGATCGTGAAGTACGCCACCGACAACGGCTTTGGCATGATCATCGATACTTCACAACCGTGGCCGCAGGGCCCGGTGGTTTGGTACGGTCAGGCGGTGGACATCACTCAGCCGGTCGTCGACGCCTACAACGTGAAGTCGGGTGTGCCCGCGCCGCCGCCGTCGTCGCCGGGAGCAACCACTCCGAAGCCCGCTACCGGCGCGGTGAGACCGTCTACCACGCCTGCCACCAAGCCGGCCACAGCACCTGCAACCAAACCGGCAACGACCAATCCGCCGAAGCAGTAGCGACACCGGTGGTGCCAACATAGTTCCCAGGGCCGCGTGCCAACGCGGCCTTTTTCTTTTTTGCGGAGTGTTGATTTCGCAGGAGCAAACTTCTTCGAGCAGGTGTCTGTACCGGTAACGGGCCCGTTCGGAGGACATCATGTTCAGCACACTGGAAAGTTCCTGGGATCACTCCGCCCGCCGGGGATGGTCCGCAATCGCATCATTCACAGCACAAGCCATGGCGTTGAGTCTGCTCGTGGCGATTCCAATGTTTTGGGTGCAGGGACCGCCAAGCCTGCACTGGTTTACGCCGCTACCCCTGCCTTCCATGCAGATGCCGCAGCCACCGGCTCCCACGCCTCGTGAGCACAACACAGGTGGCACAGTCAGTAACCTTCTGAACGATCATGTGATCACGCCGACTCGTATTCCGACCAGCACGCCGCAAATTGATGACAGTGTGCTAGGGCCGCCCGCGCCTGATTTATCCAACTTCCGGGCTGGTCGCGGAGTTCCCGACGGTGTTCCCTACGGACCGGGAACTGCGGTACCCACGCTTGCACCCAAACCGCCCGCTCCCACGCATCCCATCAAGATTTCGCATTGGGCCGAAGGCAATCTCATTTACCGCGTGCAGCCTAACTATCCGCCGCTGGCGCGTCAGGCGCGGATTCAGGGAGCGGTCCAGTTGCGCGCGATTATCAGTAAAGCAGGAACCATCGAACACCTGACGCTGGAGAGCGGCCATCCCATGCTGGCGGGAGCGGCGCTCGACGCCGTCCGGCAGTGGCGCTATCGGCCGTATCTGCTCAACGACGAACCGATCGAGATCGAAACTGAAATCACGGTCAACTTCTTGCTGTCGGGAAACTAGCCTTAACGAATATGGGGTCGGACACACATGTCTGACCCCGTCACACTAGTCCTTCGCCCCGTTGGGACTTTCCTGTTCTGAGCATTGACCAACAACTCCCGTCTAGCGAGCCTTTCCCCAGCGCAGCGAACATCGTGATACGAACCTCAGTTTTTTCAGCAGACGGCTCCGGACTCGCTGTTTTCGAGCGTTCACGGCATACTATTCACTCCTATGAAACTGTCTCTGGACTCGAAGGTCGCTCTAATTACAGGGGGCTCACGCGGCATTGGCGCGGCTGCCGTGCGCATGTTTGCCGCCGCGGGCGCGAAAGTTGTTTTCAACTATCAATCGGCCAAGGCTCAAGCAGATGCACTCGTGCGCGAGTGTGGCGCGAATTGCCGTGCGGTGCAGTCGGATCTTTCTACCACCGACGCGGCGCAGAAACTGGTGGCCGCGGCGATCGCAGCCTTCGGAAGGCTGGACATCCTGGTTGCGAACCACGGGATCTGGCCGCCCGAAGATGCGCCGATCGACCGCATGACCGATGAACAGTGGCATCGCACGATTGCCGTCAATCTCGACAGTGTCTTTGCGCTGGTGAAACATTCGGTGGCCGCGATGAAGAAGCAGGGAGGCACCCCGGCGGGGCACATCGTGCTGGTCAGTTCGACGGCTGGGCAGCGCGGCGAGGCTTTTCATTGCGACTACGCTGCGACCAAAGGCGCGCTCATCAGTATGGTCAAGGGGCTGTCGACGGAATTGGCGCGTGATCGGATTTACATCAATAGCGTTGCTCCGGGATGGGTGGATACGGATATGTCGGCCTCCGCGTTGAACGATCCTCCGACCCGGGCAAAGATTTTTGGCAACATCCCTCTGGGACGGGTGGGAACACCGGAGGAGATCGCGGGACCGATTCTGTTCCTGTGCACGCCGCACGCCGGGTTTATTACCGGCGAAGTGTTCAATGTGAATGGGGGAGCGGTTTTGGCGGGGTAGGACTCGGTGGCCACAGGGCTGAATCCTCGTGCCTGGGATTTTTTCGCAGCCACAACTATTCGTTTATGTGCTGAACTGCCGCAGGTGGTGGTCGAGGTGTTTGTACATGCCGCGACTCCATGCTTCAGGCGTTAAGTCTCCGAAGAACGGATGCGGATGCTTCGTACACCGCTCGTCTCCGCCCTGCTGAAATTGCAGCACTTTCTGTTTGAGCTGTTCCCGCTCTCGATTGAAATCGCGCTGGTCGGCAACCACTAATGCCTTGTCGGTGGGATTGCCGCGCGAGAAGGGTTTTTCGTTGGTGTAGATCGGCTTGACGAACGGACCAAGCAACCTGCCGATAAAGATGCGAGGCGGATTGATCCTGCCGGAGGCCATATCAAGGGCGGCCGAACAATGCGCCATCATCTGCGCCACGTCCATTTTGCCCCACTGTCTGGGGGAGCCAGGCTGAAGCTGATCCAGGCGTGAGATCACCTCGGCGGCGGCTTCCTTCTGGAATAGGGTCTTCATAGCTACATCATCTCCAATGGCCAAAACAGGGTGCGGCACACGGCGGAAATTTTACTCGGGGAGCTAAAGCGGACGCAAACAGCAGAGATTTTGTGGCACGACTTACGGCAGTCGCGGACCGGCGCGTGACACAATGCGTGCCACCTGCGTATCCTATTCCCTCATGGAAAACCTCTGGAAGGTGGCGTTGATCGTAATCGGAATTCTGGTGGTGCTGGCTGTCGTCCGAATGATCCCGCACTAGGTTTTTGCCGCCGCCGTGACCGATCCCGCCAACCCGATACCCGCCGGCGTCCGTGCCATCGCTATCGTTTTCGCGCTCTGCGGAATCTATCTCGGAGCACTCGGCCTGACGATGCTGGCCCGCCCCGGCCTGATCTCCATGGCCGCCGGCGCGCCCCTGCTCTTCGGACTCGAACTCTCCGGCCCCTACATGTTCCTGCTGACGGGCGTTGTCGGTGGAGCAATTGCCTGGGGACTGACGCGCCTCAACAACCTCGCCCGCCACGCGGCCACTCTGGCCGCAATCGCAGGCATTGCGATGCTGGTGCCGTCCGTTTCCGGAGCCGTCATCATGGTGCAACTGAAAGGACTCGTAACAGGCGGACTCGGCATCATCATCCGAGTAATGATCGCCTGGTACCTTTCCCAGGGGCACATCGCCGACGAGTTCAAGGCGCCGAAGCACACGTAGCGCCAGCCGCCCCGGCTGTCCAGCGGAGCAAAGCTCGGCACTCCCCTTCTCATTAGAACTTTAGAAATCGTGCACGGCGTCGAGCACGAACCGCACCCGATGCGCGACCGGAACGCGGGGAATTTCAATCAGTTCGTAGCCACACTCCGTGTAAACCAGCTGCAACGCTTCGTAGGTCCGAACCGCTTCGGCGAAATCCTGCTTGCGTTCGGTGTCCGTCGCGAAAATTTCTTCCCACGGAGGCGCAACAAAAACGCGGCGGTGATAGCGAAATGTCTCCGCCGCCTTTTGCACATGAGCCGGAACCGGTAGCCCCGACAACCGCAGATACCCCATCACATCAGGAATGCCGCGATCAAAGAAAACGAGGCCGGACGTCGCCTCGGCAAGATGATAGGAACGAATGTCCCAACTCAGCATCAGTTCTGCGAACAGTTGGCGGTCGTCCCAGGGCAAGGCTCGTCCGCCGATCGCGACCTGCTCCTGAATTACGCCACGACCGGCTTCGACCGAACCCGCATAGCCCGCGTCGCGCAGGGCCGCCACCAGCGTGCTCTTACCCGAGCCCGGACCACCCGTCAGAACAAAGAAGCGATCGGTAGCCTTGCCCATTATTATTTCTTTGTAGCAGCCGTCTCGCCCACGCGCTCACTCACCGAAAACGTCAACTTGCCGCCCTTCTTATCTGCGTCGACCACCACGTGATCCCCATGCAGCACCTCGCCGTCGAGAATTTTCAGCGCCAGCGGATCCTGCACCAGCTTCTGAATTGCCCTCTTCAGAGGACGCGCTCCAAAATTCGGGTCGTATCCTTCCGTGAACAGCAGCTCTTTCGCCGCTTCGGTCAACTCCAGAGAAATCTTTCGCTCGGCCAGCAATCGCCGTAAGTCTTCGAGACGAAGGTCGACGATCTTCACCAACTGCTCTTTGCCCAGCGGACGGAAAATAATAATGTCGTCCACGCGGTTCAGGAACTCCGGCTTGAAGTGCGCGTGCAGCGCGTCCATCACCAGTTTGCTGGCGCGTTCAAACGACTCGGCCGACATCACGCTCTCCGCCTGCAAGTACGATGACCCGAGGTTCGACGTCATGATAATCACGGTGTTCTTGAAATCCACCGTGCGGCCCTTGCCGTCGGTGAGGCGGCCATCGTCCATGATCTGGAGCAGGACGTTGAACACATCAGGATGCGCTTTCTCAATTTCATCAAACAGCACCACCGCATACGGACGCCGGCGCACCTGCTCCGTCAGTTGTCCGCCTTCGTCGTAGCCAACATATCCCGGAGGCGCGCCAATCAGCCGCGACACGGCATGCTTCTCCATGTACTCCGACATGTCGATCCGCAACAGGGCGTGCTCATCGTCAAACAAGAATTCGGCCAAAGCCCGCGCCAGTTCAGTCTTTCCGACGCCTGTTGGACCAAGAAAAATAAACGACCCAATCGGACGCTTGGGATCGCTCAGGCCGGCTCGTGATCGCCGAATTGCATTGGCGACCCGTTGCAGCGCCTCATCCTGCCCCACGACCCGATTCCGTAGCCGATCTTCCATGCTGATCAGCTTCTTGACTTCGCCTTCCAGCATCTTCGACACGGGAATCCCGGTCCATTTGGAAACAATGCGCGCAATGTCCTCTTCGTCCACTTCCTCTTTCAGCATCCGTGTCGCTTGTGTCGGTCGGACACTCTTGTCCGACGCCTTTGACGTTGCCTTTCCAGCTACCGGACCAGGGTCTCCGTCGATCTCAGCTGTGAGCTTTGCCAGTTCCTGCTCGGTCTGTCGAATGAGTCCGTAGCGAATCTGCGCGACCCGCTCCAGATTCCCCTTGCGCTCTTCCGCCGCCTCTTCCGTCTTAAGCTGTTCGAGTTTTTCCTTCAACTCTCGGACGCGCCCAATCGCCTCTTTCTCTTTCTTCCACGTCGCCTTCAGCGCATTCGACTTCTCACGAATCTCCGCCAGTTCCTTCGACACGACCGCGATCCGTTCTTTCGAATTCGCATCCTCTTCGCGCTTCAACGCCTGCTTCTCAATTTCGAGCTGCGTCGCCCGGCGTTCGAGCTGATCGATCACGGTCGGCATCGAGTCGATCTCAATGCGCAGCGATGCGGCCGCCTCGTCGACCAGATCGATCGCCTTGTCCGGTAGAAAGCGGTCCGAGATATACCGATGCGACAGCGTAGCCGCCGCCACAATGGCGGAGTCCTTGATACGGACGCCGTGATGTACTTCGTACTTCTCTTTGAGTCCGCGCAGGATCGCGATCGTATCTTCGACCGTAGGCTCGCCCACGAATACCTGCTGGAAGCGACGTTCCAGCGCCGCATCTTTCTCGATGTATTTGCGGTATTCGTTGAGCGTAGTCGCGCCAATCGCTCGCAGATCGCCCCGCGCCAGCGCCGGCTTCAGCATGTTCGAAGCGTCCATCGATCCTTCGGACGCTCCCGCCCCCACCAGCGTATGCAACTCGTCGATGAACAAAATGATCTGTCCATCGGAATCTTCAATTTCTTTCAACACGGCTTTTAGCCTGTCCTCAAATTCGCCGCGATACTTCGCGCCAGCGACCATGGCGCCCAGATCGAGTCCAACGACTCGCTTATTCTTCAACGCCTCCGGCACATCACCCGAAACGATTCGCTGCGCCAGTCCTTCGACGATGGCGGTCTTGCCCACACCCGGCTCGCCAATGAGCACGGGATTATTTTTCGTGCGCCGCGACAACACCTGCACCACGCGCCGGATCTCTTCATTCCGGCCAATTACCGGATCGAGTTTCCCGCGCCGGGCAAGTTCAGTAAGGTCTTTTGCGTAGCGCTCCAGCGCCTGATACTTCGCTTCCGGATTCTGATCAGTAACCTTCTGCGATCCACGCACCGCCTGCAGCGCCTTGAGGATTGCGTCGTGTCTCGCGCCGTGCCGCGCCAGTAATTCTTGTGCTGGATCACGTTTCAGCGCCGTAGCTGCGAGCAGTAGATGCTCGGTCGAGACGTACTCGTCCTTGAATGTGTCCGCTTCCTTGAAAGCCCGATCGAGAAGCTGATTGATCTGCGGCGACATGGTCGCCTGAGTCGCCGCGCCCGAAACCCTCGGCAGCTTCTCGATCTGCTGATAGATCTCTGTCAGCACGCCCTGCGGTCCGATCCCGATCTTCTCGAGCACCGGCGTGACAATGCCTTCTTTGTCTTCGATCAGCGCCGCCAGCAAGTGCACGGGCAGCAGCTCCGGATTGCCGTGTTCGGAGGCGAGTTCGTTCGCGCGCTGGACGGCCTCTTGCGCTTTTACTGTGAATTTGTCCCAACGGATGGCCATGACTTCCACTCCTGCCAGGTCTTGAGCCTAGCTTGATTTTGTAATTTTGCAATTGGGTAATTTCGAGATTTTGCTCGTGAGCGAGGCGGCTCTCCTTAGATTGCAGAAACACCTGATTGCAAAATTACAAAATGAAACGGGAGGCGCAAATCCTGCCGCCTCCCATTGTCCCTCAGCGGCTGAAGCCGCGTCTTAAATTAGCGCCTGGGCGGCACGACTGAAAGTCGTGCCCTTCCCGATTTGCCCTTCCACAACTTACGCAGCCTTGCTCGGCCCTTTGCCTTCCAGCGTCTTCTCGTTGCTGACGCTGCCGACATTCACCTTGATCTGCTTCGGCTTGGCCTCCGACTTCTTCGCCAGCTGAATCTTCAACACGCCCTTGTCGTAGTTGGCTTCGACTTTCTCGGAGTCAACCGTGGATGGCAACGTGAAGGTGCGGGTGAAGCTGCCGTAGCGGCTTTCGACGCGGCGGAAGTTCTCTTCTTTCTCTTCCTTTTCGAACTTGCGCTCGCCGTGCACGGTCAGAGTGTTGTTCTCGATCCGGACGTCAATGTCCTTCTCGTCAATTCCGGGCACTTCGATCTTCAGTGTGACATTGTGTTCGTCCTCGTAAACGTCCACCGCCGGAGCGAAGCTGCTGGTGGTCAACGACTCATCCTGGCCCCCACCCTGCGACTCACGGAACAGACGATTTACGCGGTCCTGCAACGAAACATACTCACGAAACGGATCCCAACGGGTAACAAACGTCATGGCAAACTCCTCCTGCATTCAATGTGATTTTGGACGATCAGCACTCCGTTTGATGTGTGCTTATCACAAAAGAAGCATAAAATATGAGTGTGTTATTGTCAAGTACGATATAGTACTTTATTTCATTAACTTACGGACAAAATCAGGCACTTCAAGTAGCCCGTCTCCGGCACTCCCAACAGCACAGGATGATCCTTAGCCTGCCCGCGGCTCTCCAATATCCGGGCCGACCGGTGCGCATCCACTGCAGCTTCGGTGAGCATCTCCGCGAATCCCTGAGCGCTCACATGAAACGAGCACGAACACGTTACCAGGACGCCCCCAGGACGAAGCATCTTCAGCGCCCGCAGATTGAGTTCCTTGTACCCGCGCATGGCGTTTTCCAGATCATGCTTGCTCTTGGCAAACGCAGGCGGATCGAGCACGATCGTGTCGTACTGCCGCTTGTCTGTCGCGTACTCCTTCAACAGATCGAAAGCACTGCCCTCGATCCATTCCACCTCACGCCCGTTCAGCTGCGCATTTTTCTCCGCCACCTCGAGCGCCGGACGCGAACTGTCCACTCCCGTCACACTCGAACACTTCGCCGCCAGGTGCAGGGCAAAGCCTCCCTGATAGCAGAACACGTCGAGCGCCTCGCCACGCGCATACTTCGCCGCCGCTGCATAGTTTTCGCGCTGATCGAGAAACGCGCCTGTCTTCTGGCCTTCCATGCCGTCAAAATGAAAACGCACGCCGGTCGTCTTTGGGCCGGCCGTCGGTGCTGCGTTCATCGTGTTCACAGTGATGACCGCGGAACTCTTTTCTCCCCGCAGCAGGCCCGACTTCCGCACCCGCAACTGCTCCAACTCCCTGATGCGCGCATCCACGCGTTCCACAATCCCCGCTGGCTTCAACTCCTCCACCAGCGTCCCGAGCACTGCCTCACGCACTGCCTCCGCGTCCATCGCCTGCGTCAGGATCTGCACTGACAACACATCGTCGTACCGGTCGACGATCAGCCCCGGCAGGAAATCCGCCTCGCTGAACACCACGCGATACGCATTGCTGTCTGCAATGATTTTCTCGCGATAGCGCACCGCCGCCCCAATCCTCTCGGACACCAGAGCCGGCAAGTCTCCAACCGGATCTCGCGAAATCATGCGCAGCGCAATTTGCGACGAACTGCTGTAAAGCGCGGTCCCCAGAAACTTTCCCCGCGAATCCGTCACCCCGACCATTGTGCCCGCTGGCGTCCCCACAGCCGAAGAAATATCCGACCGGTACACCCAGGCATGCCCAGCCTTCAATCGAGCGACACCCCGCGCCGACACTTGCACCGACAAATTGCGATCAGAATCGCTCTTTACCATTACCTTCATAGCCATGAATGGATGTTACATCCCGCGCCCATGTAAAGCGGGCGCCACACCCGCTCCGTTGGTGTGAGGTTGGTTTTAATGTTGGGTTTAAATGTGATTCTGGTGTTGCGGTTGACTGTTCGAGACGGACCGATGACTTTCTCTTCACTGGCAGACTTCTCGCGGGCGGGGCGCCCGCGCCACCATCTGCCCACATCTTCTAAACTCTTTTACTGCCCAGGCACCTGAAAATCCACCCCGCGCTCGTCATTCGCCTTGCGCGTAGCAGGCACATCGATGTCCGCCAGCAGAATTCTGTGCGACCGGTTATCCGTCAAATCAAAAATCGTATCGCCGACGATAGCGTAATTCTGTAGCTCAACCTGATGCCCATCCCGATACACCAGCACCGTACTCGGCTGCGCCACCACCGGCGACGGCGGCATAGCCGCAGGTTGCGTTACTGGGCTCTCTTCCCGAGCCACCTCACGTTCTCGGACGTAACGCGATCCCCGCCGATCGAAGATCGTAGGACCGCCACTGTCGTCCTCATCGTCATAAGCGTAAGAATCTGAGGGCACGACAATGACCGGTGTATAAGGAAGGCCCCCAAAGAAATTGCGGTGGCCACGATGTCTGCGAAAGAAATCGCCCGACTGATGGCCGCCCTGACCAAATGCATTGAAGCAGCAACCGGCGAAGCGGTTCCGGCCGCCGCCGAAACCATGTGGCCCCAGCGAAGTCACGCTCGCCGCCACCCCAGGCGTGAACGAATTACTCCCGCCGAATCCCATCGAACTGACGGAAGCGGGAACGCCATGGATTTGCCCTTCCAGGGGAGATGCCCCAAGGGCGAAGAAAAAGAGAGAAACAAAGCAGAAAACCAGACGAATGCGGGCCGACATAGCAACCTCTCCAAATATTAGATGCCCGCCAAGTAAAGATTTCAACCAACTTTCATCCCACAAACTGTCTACGCCGCCAATCAAAGACGCGGCTTTTGGCGTATAAGGCTCTAAAATCAGCAAGGTCAATAAGTTGGAAATCGCGAGAAGTTTCGGCCTGGGCCTAGGCGCTGCGTGGGTACCGCGACGCCAGCCTGCTCAATTCCACCATCCGGTGGCGTACGTACCCATCCTCGGTCAAATGCGACGCCGCGCTGGTTTTTCGGCTCACGCTGACGACTTGGTCAAGCGGGTGACGATGAGGAAATTGCGGGTCCAACTCCTTGCAGAATTCGCATGGGCGGCTGGATCGAAGTTCGTATCGCTTATGTTCAATTGGATCGATGTGTTCCATGATGTCGGCTGGCTCCGTATTTTGGGAGTGAATCAGAGTCTGCTGGCTTGCGATGAATTTTAGCCTGAGTGATCGACGCAAAATTTGGCTTCGGCGCTTTTTTACTACAGCCGACAGACTTACACAAGCGCCTCCCTTGCCCACGTTTTCCACAGCCTGTGGAAACATCGGTCCCACCCTGCCCACACCACGTTTCACTTTCTGGCAAGATGAAGTGCACACTGGAGAGTAGCGTGAAGGCCAATGATACACCCCGCACCGTGTTCCTGTTTGACGTCGACAACACTCTGCTCGACAACGACCACGTCTCCGCCGATCTCAAACGCCATCTCAAGGAGTCCGTCGGCGAAACCAGCGGACAGCGTTATTGGGACATCTTCGAGACTCTGCGCAACGAACTCGGGTACGCTGACTACCTGGGTGCGCTTCAGCGCTATCGAGTCGAGCAGCCGCGCGAACCGCGGCTGCTGGAAGTTTCGTACTTCATGATCAACTACCCTTTCGCCAACCGCCTGTATCCGGAATCTCTCGATGCCGTCGAGCACGCGAAGCAGTCAGGAACAGCCGTCATCCTGAGCGACGGCGACGTAGTCTTCCAGCCCCGCAAAGTCCGCCGTTCCGGCCTCTACGAAGCCTTCGACGGCCAGGTCCTGATTTACGTCCACAAAGAACAGGAACTCGAAGACGTCGAAGCGAAGTATCCCGCCGAACACTACGTAATGGTGGACGACAAAGTCCGCCTGCTCACTGCCATTAAGAAACATTGGGGCAAGCGAGTCACAACGGTTTTCCCCCGCCAGGGCCATTACGCGCTCGACCAAAAACTGGTAGCGCAATTTCCCCAGCCCGATATCACTTTGGGAAGAATCGGCGAACTGAAAGACTACTCGCTCGACCAAATCCTAGCTGCCGCCAGTTGAGGGGCCGCCGACTTCAGAACGCCCACCGGATTTGTAAACGTCAGATACACGAAATTGCCTGCACAGGCGTGGAAGAGCGGCCAGGGCCGGGTTGGAGGTCAGGTTGAGGCCTTCAGGCCCAGTGGTCGCTGCCGGGGCTGAAGCCCCTCAATGTTTCGTCGGAACGCCGGCCTGAAGGCCGGCTCTTCCACGGCTGTGCACGCATTAGTGGTTGTGCACGCATGCACTCGTTTTTCCGCAGCCTGCTAGATCTCCGTCCATTCGCCCGAGAACTCACGACGCATCTTCTCGGTGCGTTCCTGGAGCCTCTTCTGCGATTCGTTCAGTTTTTGCTGGATCGTGTCATAGCAGGGGAGCTTGCGCTGGAGTTTTTCCAGTGTCGGAGCCATGCGGGCCACTTCCTCGCCAGCGCGGCTCAGTTCCATCTGGATATCGGCACTGACTTCGGGAAGCTCAAAAGTCTCTTCCATCAGACTTCCAGAATCTTTTTTGTCGGGCAGGCTCAGATTCAGGTTCTGTTCCCGCTTATCACGAATCACGGTGATGGCCGCTGTGCCGGCTGCCGCCGCCCGCAGAGCGCGGGTGAAGTCCGAGGTATCGTGCACCGGCTCCTTGTTTACGCGGACAATCACGTCGCCCGCCCGGAATCCAGCCTTCTCGGACCGGCTGCCCTTTTCCACCGAGCGCACCAGCACCCCGCTGCCGCCCTTGACGCCAAAAAAGTCGCCGAGCTGTTGCGTGATGTTTTCCACCATCAGCCCGCTGCGCAAAGAAGAGTGAGCAATCACCACCGAAACCGGCATATCGAACTCGGCAATCGCAGGCATGGCCGGCATCGCCATCTTGACGTCGGGCATCGCAGGCCAGGCCTTGTTCTTACTCCGGTTAGCCAGTTGCACCTTGATGCTCTGCGTTTGCCCGTCGCGGCTGATGCCGAGTGTGACGACGCGTCCGGCTGGTGTTTCCTTGATCATACGGCGCAACTGCGCGGCGCTCTCCACTGCTGCGCCGTTCAGGGTCAGGATCACGTCGTGGTCCTTCAGTCCCGCTTTGCCGGCCGGCGCGTCCTGATCCACCATCGTGACTTCCGCGCCGTGTTCTTCTTTCAGCTTCAACGCACCCAGGCGTTCGGTGGTGACGTCGGCGATGTCGACGCCGAGGTAGGACGATCCACCGCCGCCTTCCTCTACACCGTACCCCCAGTTCCAGTTTTCGCCGGGACGGTCGTAGGGAACTTCGGCGGAGTAGGCGCCGGCGGCCAACGTGACGATGGCCGCGTAAAGCAGGATGCGATGGGACATGTGGGGCCTCCTGTTGCTTCGATTCAATGCGCTGGGGCTAAAGCCCCAGTCATGTTTAGTGCACTCGGCACGGCTAAAGCCGTGCCCTCCCGATCATCCCAGGTTTCGAGGCGGCTGAAGCAGAACAGCTTCAATCGCGCCCTTCAAGGCAAAGTCAAAATCTACCGGCTGGCGCGGACGAATTTGATGTTCCCGGAATTGGTCCGGACCTTCAGCACTGGCCCTCCACCATTCAATTGGCCTTCCGCCGAGACCGTTCGCGGTCCCCAGTCTCCGCCTTCGCTGGCAATGTGAATGTCGGAAAAATCGCTGACGATTTTGTGCCCGTTCGCCAGTTCGATGTTCGCGCGAATGGAGATTGCCAGATCGCTGGCCAGATAGACCGTGATGTCCCCGGCGCTCGTTTCGAGCGCAGAGTCCGTGCGGTCGGCGGAACTGGAATTCAGGAACCTGGCAATGATGCCGCCGCCACCTGTTTCCGCGCGCGCCGACGGAACTCCATTCAGCTCAATGCAGCCTCCGCCAGTTTCTGCTTTCACCGGGCCGGTCGCAGAAGTCAGGCGAATACTGCCGCCACCTGTCTCCATCTGGACCGGGCCGCCGATGTCGCCGAGTTCCACGCTCCCTCCGCCGGTCGTCGCATGCACCGTCCCCTGGCAACGGTCGACCTGAATATTGCCGCCGCCAGTATCAAGCGTCGCTCCCTGAAGACAAGAGACAACCGCGATGCTGCCGCCGCCGCTTTCGGCGTTGAGCTTGCCTTTGGCCGAGGCAATCTTGATGTTTCCGCCCCCGGTACGAACGTTGACGTCGCTGCCCGTAGTGCCGATGTCGATCGTACCGCCGCCTGTCTCGGCGTCAACCAGGCCGGAGACATCGTCGACATGAATACTGCCGCCACCGCTCTGAATTTCCGTGCGTCCAGAAATGCCCGTGGCGCGCACGCTTCCGCCGTCGGTCTCGATCTTGGCCAGTTCAAGGCTGCGCGGAACCATGATCACGAACTCGCCGGAAAACTTGCGGTCCTGATGGCGTCCGCCCTGCCAGTCACCAACAATCCATGCGGCATCGCCTTTGGAATAGGCACTGATCTTATACAGCTCGAAATCCCGCCGAGCCTGCTGCTCCGAAGAACTATAAGAACGACTGCGAATAACGTAACTCACCGCCGACTGCGCTCCGCCTTCGACCCGCACCGACCCCATATCCACTTTCACGCGCAAGGTGCGAGCCGCACCAAGGTTCCCGGTAATTTCCTGTACCCAGTTGCCGCCTTCGCGAAAGACGCGCGTTTCCTGGCCAACCGCCAGGGAAGCCAGCGTCAGAATGCACGCTCCGATGCTGACCAGTTTGAGAATCCGTTTCAATGCGCTGCTCCTCAGGGGCTAAAGCCCCATTCTTAAGATATTCAGGCGGCGCGGCTGAAGCCGCGCCCCTTCAAAGCTAACCAGAAATCACTAACCACTGCCCACTAACCACTGCTCTCAATCCATCTCCGGCACTTGCGCCATCATGGCTTTTGCCTGCGAACGGATCGACGCATTGTCGTCCGTCTGTCCCAGCTTTGTCAGGACGGTGCGCACCGTGCTATCCGCCTTCATCGGCTCCACCAGGTGCAAGGCCTGCATGCGCACTCCGATGTTGGTGTCGTTGATCAGCGATTGCAGCACCGCATCGCGCACCCGTACATCCTGCCGGACGAAACCGCTTAAACCGTCCAGCGCCTTCAGGCGTACGCCCGGATTGGTGTCATTTTGCAGCGAGTACATCAGTACCTCGCGAACGTTGTTTTCGTTGGGCGCCTGCGTCAACTTTTCCACTGCATCCATGCGCACGCCGGAGTTGAAATTGTTGCGCGCCGCGAACAGCAGAAGTTGCTGGATGCGCTGGTCGTTGAGCGATCCCTGAATGTCTTTGGTGGAGACTGTGTCGTACTTGATGTTGACCTGATTGGAGCCGGGGTCCTGGGTGATGGAACGAATGCCCGTGATGGAAGCTTCCAGAGGCGAGGTGTTTGAGTCGGGTGTCGGATTTGTTCCTACGATCACCGGCCTCCCACTCATGAAATTGTACGTAGCTGCAATCCCGCCCCCAAAGCCCACGATGAAGATCGCTGCGACCATCGCCGGAGCCAGACGCATCTGGCGCATCCAGTTGCCCGGATCGAACACCAGCCGCTGCCAGAATCCGCCCTGGGTGGTCGTTTCCAGCGCTTCCTGCAAACGCATGCGCGATGCCGCCAGCAAATTCGGGCTAGGCTCCGCCACCGGCGCCTGCGAAAGTGTCGCATGGAACTTGCGCACAGTCTTCAGTTCCGCGGCACATGCCGGACAGCGACCCAGATGCTGTTCCACTTCATAACGAGCGTCGTCTTCCAGCTCGTTGTAGACGTAGAACACAATGTTGTCTTTTACCCAATCACATTTCATTTTCGTAACCCTTCGCGAAGACGAGATCCATGCTCGCTCATCGCATCTCCAACAGCGCGCCGCGCAGTTTCTGCGTGGCGCGGAACAGCGTATTTTTTGCGGTCTCTTCGGTCGTGTTCAGCATTTCGCCGACGGTCCGCAATTTCAACCCGTGATAGTGCTTCAACTCAAAAACCATGCGTTCGCGGGGAGTCAGCTTGCTGAGCGCCGCGCCGATCTTGCGGCCCAGCTCGCGCCGCATCAGATCCCGTTCCGGATTCGCTCCCGACCGTCCATCCGCAACCTGCTCGATCAGGCTGTACTCTTCGCCGGAGCGGTCGGTCGCGACGGGAGCATCTTCCTTGCGGACGTTTCGTTTCCGGAGATGATCCAAGCAGAGGTTGGTGACGATCCGGTAAATCCAGGTATAAAACGAACACTCAAACCGGAAACTACCAAGGTTTTTGTAGGCCTTGAGGAAGGCATCCTGATGAATATCCTGGGCGTCCGCTTCGGAACCAGTGAGGTGAAGAGCGAGCCGCAGAACTGACTGATCGTAATGACGGACCAACACCTCGAAGGCCGCACGGTTTCCCTGCTGCGCCTCCCGGATCAGAGTGGTGTCGTCAATGCGGTTGCCCTGTGCCGCCACGGAGCCCCTCAAGCTGGGGTTCTGGGTACCGCTGCCCCGCTCTCCCCGGGCCCCGCTTGCCTGCCCCCGGGAAAGCTCGCCAACCGGAATTGCTGCTGCGTACGAGTCGGCCGGCATTCTGCCTCTGTTTCCTTTACAAGTGAACCAACCTGTCTTGCACGGAAATAGACGGGACAGCAGCCAGATCGTTAGCGATTATAGGCTTTGGTCCTTTGTTTTCTTTGTTTAAAACATCATGCCTGTGTCTCTCCCTCGTCCCCGAGCCACATTCGCATCTCGTTAGTCGGGACAAAACCGAGCGAACGATACAACTCGAGCCCCTCGTCGCTCGCGTGGAGCACCACCGAGCGAAACCCTTCTGCCTTCAACCATTTTATAATCAGCAACATAAGCTGCCGGGCCAACCCCAGCCTGCGGAACTCAGCCTCGGTAAAGACGTTGATGATCAAAGCGCGGCGGGTATTGGAGTCCCCCGGCCGCGCCGGAGAGGACGCGATCAGCACACCGCCGCCGGCAACCACATTCCCCCTGGCGTCTTCGGCCAGCCAGGCGCGGTACGAGCCATCCGCCAGGGCACCAGCTAGCCACGGGGCAGTTGCCGCGACCATCTCATCCAATTCCTCCGGAGTGCCTTTCCCCATATCGCGGAACATGCCGCGGCGATGACGCAGAATCACGTCGCGATCTTCCGGCGTCGCCATACGAAACCTGATGTCTTTAAGAACCATGTCGGGTTGAGGTGCAACGAATCAGCTGATTCTGAAAGGGTACAATATTAGCGAGAGTTCGTTGATCGTGACGCTAAAGGAACGACCAACAACAGCTCCAAGGGGATTCATGTACGAAGTAACTGTAGAAGACACCTTCGCCGCCGGGCACTACCTGCGCAACTACAAAGGCAAGTGCGAGAACCCGCACGGCCACAACTACAAAGTCCGCGTGACGCTCGCTGGAGCCGAGCTCGACAAAGCCGGCCTGCTGCTCGATTTCAAGGACCTGAAAGAAGTCATGAAGCACGTCATCGACCGCCTCGATCATCAGATGATCAACGAGATCGAGCCCTTCACCGTGCTGAATCCCTCCGCCGAGAACCTGGCAAAATATTTCTACGATGAGAGCAACACGCGCTTGCGCAGCGTAACCAAGGGTCGAGTCTCGGTGAGGGATGTGACGATCTTCGAGACGGACACGACGACCGCGAAATATTCGGAGTGAGAGGGGACTTCAGTCCCAATACTGTCATCCTGGACGAAGTTCGGGATGACAGTTCTTTTGTAGATGAGAGTTCGTTAGCAGCTGTAGTAGACGATATGCAGATCACCGAGATTTACAAATCCCTGCAAGGCGAATCGACTCACGCTGGCCTGGCGTGCGTGTTCGTTCGGCTGACGGGCTGCAACCTCCGCTGCTCGTGGTGCGACAGCGAATTCAGTTTCTATGGCGGAAAGAAGATGTCGTCCGCGGAAGTGATGAGCGAAGTCAAAGCTCTGAGCCCCGGCGGTGGGCTGGTCGAAATCACCGGCGGCGAACCCATGCTGCAGGAGCGCGAAGTCGTTCCCCTCATGCAGGAACTGCTCGCAGCCGGTTACAAAGTCCTGATTGAGACCAGCGGCGAACGCGGGTTGTCGCGTGTACCGTCCGCCGTGATCAAGATCGTAGACGTGAAGTGCCCGCACTCCGGTGAAGCCGACACATTTGCAATCGAGAATCTCGAAGCGCTCCAGCCCCATGACGAAATCAAATTCGTGCTGAGCGATCGCGCCGACTACGCATTCTCGCGCGACTTCGTGGCGCAACACCGGCTGGCTGATCGTGTAAACGCGATTCTATTTTCGCCCGCATTTCGCAAAGACGCCTCCGGCGCGCGCGACTCGTCCCATTGCCTGCTCGATCCTGAAGAACTCGCGCAGTGGATTCTCGCCGACAACGTCCCCGCCCGGCTAAGCCTGCAGATCCACAAACTGATCTGGGACCCTGCCGCCAAAGGCGTGTGATCCTGACCCACAGTCCGTAACTGTCATAAAATCATAAGAGAAACGCCGGACCCACCGGCCACCCTGTTCATGCCATCTAACCCAGTAGCGGAAAGAAAATCCCGGGCCGTCGTTCTGCTCAGCGGTGGCATGGACTCCTGTGTTTGCGCCGCCCTGGCAGCCCGCGACCATGACGCGGCTGCGGTGCATGTGAGCTACGGGCAGCGCACAGAAGAACGGGAGCGTCGTTCTTTTGAAGCGATCTGCGGACGCATCGGCATTGAAAACCGCCTCGCAGTCCGGAATGACGCCCTTCGGGCCATTGGAGGATCGGCCCTGACCGACACGAAGATCGCCGTCCCCGAGTCGCACGCGATGGGAGCGGGCGTTCCGGTTACGTACGTCCCGTTCCGTAACGCGCATTTTCTCGCGGTGGCGGTCAGCTGGGCGGAGGTGCTGGAGGCCGAAAAGGTTTATATTGGCGCGGTCGAGCCGGATAGCTCGGGCTATCCCGATTGCCGTCCTGCCTACTATCAGGCGTTCAATAAAGTGGTGAAAGCAGGCACGAAAGAGGGCGCGATCGAAATCGTGACGCCGCTCATCGCCATGCGAAAAGTGGAGATAATAAGGCTGGGTCTTGAACTGAACGCGCCCTTCGATTTAACGTGGTCATGCTATCAGCGCGAGGATCGCGCCTGTGGTGTGTGCGACAGCTGTGTGCTCCGGTTGCGCGCGTTTCGCGAAGCGGAAGTGGATGACCCGATCCCCTATGCGGGATCTTCGTAGCGCCGTCAACAGGCTGGCGCACCAAGGGCGAAAAATCAGGTTTGTGCCGGGAGGCAAGTCATGAAAAAGCTTTACATCATTCCCCTGTTACTGGTGTTGGCCGCAGGACTCTCCGCGCCGGGAGCATTTGCGCAGGCCACTGGCAGCGTGAAGGGCGTCGTCAAGGATGCGGACGGTAAGCCGATGGTCGGGGTCACAGTCGAGTGGTTTTCCGAAGAGACGGGTCGCCGTTACACGCTGAAAACCAATGCCAAGGGCGAATATTTTTCTCTTGGCATCAGTCCTGCGCAGTACAAGCTGACCGTGCTGAAAGATGGCAAGCAAATCTTCTTCCTGAATGGCATCCACGTTGCAGTCGATGAAGTGGTCCAGGACGTCGACCTCAAGAAGGAAGCGGAACAAGCAGCTGCGGGCCAGGGAAAGACTCCCGAGCAGATCAAGCAGGAGGAGGCAGCGAGGGCCGCCGCCGCCAAGGAAACGAACACGGTCAAGGCGCTCAACGACAAACTCAATGCCGCTAAGACCGCCAGTGACGCGGGTGATTTCGACACCGCCATCGCGACCCTGACTGAAGCCTCCCAGATGGATCCCACCCGCGACCTCATCTGGTTCAAGCTCGGCGACGCGTACCGTCAGGCGGCCTTAAAGCAGACCGACCCTGCGGAAAAGCAGAAGCGATTTGAGTCCGCCGTCGGCGACTACCAGAAAGCCATCGACCTGCGCACCAATTCTGAGTTTGCAAAGAAAGAGGCAGACAATAACGTCAAGATTGCGGCTTACTACAACAACCTCGCCGAAGTCTATTCCAAATCCAACAAGACCGACGACGCAGTCGCCAGTTATGCAAAAGCAGCGGAGCTTGATCCCTCGCACGCTGGACAGTACATGTTCAACACTGGCGCCGTCCTGACTAACGCCGGCAAAGTGGACGCTGCCATCGTCGCCTTCGACAAGGTGATCGCAGCCGATCCCACTAAGGCCAGCGCCTACTACTGGAAGGGTGTCAATATGATCGGCAAAGCCACCCTGAAAGGCGACAAGATGGTGGCTCCGGAAGGAACGGCGGAAGCGTTCCAGAAATATCTGGAACTCGAACCAACCGGTACCTTCGCCCAGCCGGCCAAAGACATGCTGGCCAGCATCGGCGCCAGCATTGAAACCACCTACGGAACCAAGAAAAAGGCGGCGAAGAAGTAGGGCTCCGCCCCTGAGCATTCATGAGAAGGCGGCCTCCTCGGAGGCCGTTACCAAACTCGTGGCGTCCGCTCAAGCGGACTCGGGTCATTCCACCTTGCCTTCCCGGCACTTCCGTGCCGGGCTTTCGCCTTCAGCCGCTGACGGTGGCTGGAGCATGTTTTTGTCCCACCATCTTTCCTTTTCTCCCACCATTTTTAATGTCCCAGCACGTTTTGTCCCAGTATCGCCGTGTTCCCTCGAGTTTCGTAACAGACTCTTGTGATTCCCCTTTCCCACATCCAGTTACTTAGGTCTATGACCTTGCTGTCCTTCGCCGTGCCGCCTATTCGCGTTACATTCATGGCATAGGTTTCCCCCGGTTCCCGTCTGTGGCGTCAATCCGATTTCTTGGGAGAGTGAAATGGCAGCTCCGGGGAGTTCCCCGATTGCGATCGCCTTCGAAGGCATCAGCGGCTCGGGCCTGATCCCGACGCCGGTACTGTTGGCCGGCATGCTCCGAGCTTCGGAGAAAGTTAGCGATCTGATTTTTTCGCCAGGGCGGCCGCCACAAGTCGAAATCCACGGCCAACTCACACCGGTAGAGATTACGGGAGCCAGCGCGCTCACGGCCGACGACACCCGCCGCATCGCCGCTGACCTGATTGGTACCAACAAGCAGGCCATCAATACACTGCGGGAGCAGGGTTCCTGCGATGTTTCCTACGGACTACCCGGCATGGCCCGCTTTCGCGTGAACGTGTTTATTCAGCGGGGAAGCTGCGCCATCGTCATGCGCGTGATTCCCACCGTCATTCCCAGTTTTTCCTCGCTGCGTTTGCCGCCCCAACTCGACGAGGCCGCGCAGGTGCGCAATGGAATCGTGCTGGTCGTGGGAGGCAGCGGCTCGGGGAAATCCTCGACGGTCGCCGCCTTGCTCGACCGCATCAACAGCCAGCACTGCTATCACATTCTGACGATCGAAGATCCCATCGAATTTCTGCACAACCACAAGAAGTCCACCGTCCATCAGCGCGAGCTGCACAGTGACGCGCCGAATTTTGCGCTAGCCCTGCGGGCCGCGCTACGCCAGGCGCCGCGCGTCATCATGGTAGGAGAAATTCGCGAACGCGAAACCCTCGAGATCCTGCTCGAAGCCGCCGAGAACGGCCACCTGATTCTTTCGAGCATGAATACGGTCGACGCCTCGAAGACGGTCGAACGCATTGTGTCCAGTTTTCCCGCGACGGATCACCAATCAGTGCGCGATCGTCTGGCCAAGACTTTTCGCTACATCATCGCCCAACGACTGATCCCGCGCGCCGATGACGGCGGCCGCTCGGCAGTGGTCGAAATTCTGAAATCAAACTCCCGCACGCGCGACTGCATCGAGCAAGGCGAACGGCCGGGCCGCACTCTGCTGGACGCGATCAAGAACAGCGAGGCCGAAGGCATGCAACACTTCGACGGCGAAATCGCCAAGCTGGTCCGCACCGGAATGGTCGATCTCGAAACCGGCCTCTGCTTCGCCAGCAACGCGACTGTGCTGGGACAGGAACTGGCCAGAAACTAAGTGCGGAATACGGAGCATCTTTTCCGAAAGCGGCGGGGGATGCGTGGCAAGCCTTCCCCCGCCGAAATGTCTGCAACGGTGCTTTGGGTCTACCTGCTCAGAACCTCACTTCATTTGGGTATCCCGTCGTACAAGTCTGTCATGCGATATGTGCGGTATTCCCAAGCTCCGCCTTCGAGCACGTACTGTTTGGTGCCGTCGGGCGATACTTCGATTGACTTACCGATAAGTGAGGACTGTCTGGCCAGCGCTCCCGATGTGAAGACAAAGTTCCCATTCGGCAGGGCCTCGGCGCTTCCGAGAGCATCTGAACGATTCAAGTCGACGTTGAGCTTCAAGGTCGCCGTCATGGCCTTCTCGTCAATGGCCCAAGTCTGACCGCGGCTGCGACATTGTTTAACGTGGAGACACCGCACATTGCCATTGTCGAAGAGGAGCAGGGTTCCCTGATCGAGATAATGCACATTGTGCTGATAGGAGAACCACGGACTGGGATCCGAGGAGACGACTGCAAAATCTCCATCCTTCCCCAGTCGCCAGATGATGTGTCCGTCGCCCGAGCCGTTGCGGTAGTCGATCTTGATTTCCCAGGCCTGATGGCGAACGGACATCAGGAGGTTGCTGTCCTCAGCAGACCAGGCAATGGAATTGCTGTGCAGCCAGTCCACCGCACCCGGGATAGGGCACGGCGCGCCGGTGCATTTGTTGTGCAGGATTGGGCCACGATTCACGTCCATGTGATCGAATGCGTCCCACGTCCAGATGACTTGAAAATCCTGGTCGAGCACCACGAGCATTTGACCGACATATTGCGTCGGCTTGCCGTTGATATCCACCGTTCTCAGAGTCCAACCAAGCGTAGCGACGTTTCCATCTGGAAGGAGCAGGACATCGTGATGAAATCCATAAATAGTCTCCTGCCCTTTAATCTGTAACTGAGCGTTGACTGCATCAATATTTGTTTCGCGCAGCGTATTGCCGGCCAGGTCGATTTCCCGGAGCACGTTGAAGCCGCGGGTCCGATGGCTGTCACGGCCGAGGAAGAACACCGTGCCTCCCGCCTCCAGCACGCCCGGGGTACCGTTCTGAATGCCTGAGTCCAACGGGTCGACATACCATTCAACGCGGCCGCTCATATCGGTCGCGATCAGGTTGACCGCATTCGGCGCCCCACGGGCTGTGAAATTGTGATAGACCACGCCCTGGCTAAGGTCGCTCTGCGGACTGGGCGCGCGGCGAACCGTAAAGGTCGGAATATCCAGCGAAGGCGGCGGAGTGCCGGTTGTAAAGACCTGCGCATCAGACAAAGTGCCATCACTGTTGGCGTGCGCCATTTCGTAGGATGTGTTGGCCAACATTCCCGCTACCAGGAAATTCCTGGTTTGGCCATGAACGCAGGGCAGAGTATTCGTGATCGTCCACGGCAAGCCGCTCGTGTTGGGGACGGGCCGGAACTGAACGTGAACCGATCCGCTGTCGCAGGCCGGAGCGCTGTACAAAGCCATCAGCGGATTCAACATCGGGGTTACGACCGCCTGCGTCCCAGTCACAAGAGAGTTGATCGTGCCGGATACGACAGCCGACGTCGAGTCCGTGGCGCTGAAGCCGTCTTTAACGCTGACCATGACCTGGTAAGGCCCCTCTTGCAGAGGACCCCACGACAAGGTATTGCCGAGATTGAAATCGCGCACCACCCTGAATCCACTCGTGGTCGCAATCCTGTACTTGTAGACCGGCGCGGCCCCGCAATTCGCGGGCGTTGCCGTCCATATAACCCGCTGCCCAACGAGTTGCGGCGATGGCGGGCTCGCCGTCAAGGTAGGTGTGCAAGGGCTCGACGCCGCTCTCCCAATGGCCGGGAAGAGCAGCACAAAGATGGCGGCCAAAGCTGCTGCCGCGAGTCTCAAAGGTTTCATATCGCACCTCCTGTGCGTTCTGATAGTGCGCACTCTCTCCCTGCGGGCGGCAACGCTCAATGGACTGCACCTAGCCCGTGGATGAACTGTTGGGGGCCTTTGAGCTTGCAGATAGGACAGGAGTTAGCGCGAGATGTATCTCCTCCGGCGTGCTACACTCCGACTAAGGAAGGAAGACGTCATGGCGCAAGCCGCCACACCCCGCCGGGTCGTTCACTTCGGCGTCTTCGAACTGGACTTCGGCACCGGAGAGCTGCGCAAGGCAGGTCTCAAGATCAAGCTCCAGGATCAGCCCTTTCAGGTTCTGGCGATGCTCCTGGAGAACCCGGGCGAGCTCGTCACCCGAGAAGAGTTACTACAACGACTTTGGCCGTCAGACACCTTCGTGGACTTCGATCACGGGCTGAATGTGGCAGTCAAGAAGTTGCGCCGTGCCTTGGGTGACTCCGCAGAAAACCCAAAGTTTGTTGAGACCCTGGCACGCCGGGGTTATCGGTTCGTTGGCCAGATCGACAACGTGGTCCCTTTCGATGCCCACCAAGCAATCACAAGTTCCCACGGCATTGCGAAAGAACCCTTGGGACACACTCTTGTGCTTGCCAGTCGTACGCCAAGCGTTGTGCCTGGCCACCCGAAACTAAAACGCCTGCTTGCATGGGCGGCAGTCGCGGTTTTGACCGTGATCACGAGCTTTGTACTCTTGCGCCGGTGGTCCACCAGCCCGGCGCCGCGCGTGGTTACTCGGTTCACCATCCCTCTACCGCCTTCGGAGGAATTTTCAATGGAACGCGGCGGGCTGGCCATCTCACCCGACGGAGGCTATCTCGTCTACTCGGCCGCTGCGTCGAAGACCGGTACGCAAAGACTCTACCTGCGTCCCCTGGATCGAAACGAAGCGACTCCAATTCCGGGGACCGAGGAGGCAATAGGACCATTTTTTTCGCCGGACGGCCAGTGGATCGCTTTCACCGCCGGCGGCGAATTGAGAAAGGTCCCGTTGCACGGCGGATCGCCCATCAAGCTGTGTGCCAAAGGAAATCCAACTACCGGAACCTGGGGGCCTGACGGCGCAATATTCTTTACAGAAGGATCGGCGAAGGAAGAGCATGGGCAACTCATGCGGGTCGCAGCCGCCGGAGGTACGCCCCAGGCCATAACGCCTGCTGAGAAGTCGCCCACGGAATTCCCTCCACGGTGGCCGCAGGTGCTGCCGGCGGGGAACGCTGTTCTTTACGTTACGGGAGGGACATGGGCTTCATTCTCAGACGATGCGACGATCGTTGCACAATCCCTCAAGACCGGCGAGAGAAAGATTTTGATTCAGGGAGGCGCTTCTCCTCGCTACGTTTCCCCGGGCTATCTCGTCTATGCCCAAGGCGGAAGGCTGCTCGCGGTCCCATTTGACGCGGGACGCATTGAGGTAACTGGAGCCGCATTTCCGGTAGCCGAAGACGTCTGGCAAGGCCCCGGCGGTTACGCTGCCTATGACATTTCGCGAAACGGCCTCCTCGTCTCTCTCAGCAGCGGCGAAAACAGTGTGGGGAATCGTACGCTGAGCTGGGTTGACCGCACGGGAACGTCGCTGCCGATCAATTTTCCCGCACGTCAATATAGCCAGCCGAGTCTTTCGCCCGACGGCAAACACGTCGCCGTAGCCATCGGCGATCCCCAACGCCAGTCCGACATCTGGATCCTGGACCTGGCACAAAACGTTGCCCGGCAGGCCACTTTCTCCCAAGCGGGTCAGAGCGCCGCAGCGCCCCTGTGGACACCGGACGGCAAGCGGATTATCTACGCCTCCGGCTCTCACGGAAGATCGTTGTTCTGGCAGGCCGCCGATGGCAGTGGTGAAGAAGAATTACTTTTTTCCAGCAATCTCTCCCCCTTCGGAATGATTCTGTCCATGTCCTGCTCGCCCGACGGGAGGTTTCTGGTTTTTCAGCGGGGAGACCCGCGCGGTTTCGAATTGTGGGTATTGAATCTCGCTGGCAATCACAAAATTTCCCCCTTGCCCACGACCGGTTTCGACACGCAGTATCCACAGATTTCTCCCGATGGTCGCCGGTTGGCCTACACATCGGACGAATCTGGGCGTCCGGAGGTTTACGTCCAGGCATTCCCCAAACTAAGTGACAAATCGCTAATCTCTCTCGGAGGAGGCGAAGAACCGCGCTGGTCGAGGAACGGGCGCCAATTGTTCTACCGCCAACACGACAAAATGATGATCGTCGATATGGGAACCATGTTGACGCGTAAGGGGCGGGTACCGCAATTAATGTTCGAAGGGCGATACGCTCGCAGTAGTCTCTGGACCAACTATGACATGGCCGCAGACGGCCAACGTTTCCTAATGTTGCAAGAAGAAGATGATTCCCGCGCGAACCAGGTACTGCGAGTTGTCCTGAATTGGACCGACGAACTCAAGCGCCCTCGCGCAGGAAAAAATTGACCCGGCTCCACGCAATTAAGAAATTCCAAGGCAACGATTCGACCGGGGTATGATCGCTGGATGTCCCCTGCGCCGCCAACGGCTGGAGTAGTCAGCTTCGAAGATGCATTTCACATCGTCGAGCGGCAGGCTGCCAAGGTCGCGGTCGGCCAAACCGAGTCGGTCGATCTTCTCTCCGCATTGGGCCGCATCCTTGCCGAGCCTATCAGTGCCGATCGCGATTTTCCGCCCTTCCCCCGTGCCACTCGCGACGGCTACGCCGTACGCGCTGCCGATGTCGCGACTGTTCCGGCGCGACTCGAAACGGTTGGCGAGATCAAAGCGGGCGATTCTCCAAAAAAATCGTTCGAGATGCAACCAGGGCAAACCGTTTCCATCATGACCGGCGCTCCACTCCCGCCCGGAGCCGACGCGGTTGTGATGGTGGAATACACCGCGCAATCAGGAAACTCGGTCGAAGTTCAGCGCAGCGTGAAGACCGGCGAAAATTTTGTTCCACGAGCCTCGGAAGCAAGCCAGAACCAGATGCTGCTGGATCGCGGAACTCGCCTCGATCATGCAGCCGTCGCTCTAGCGGCATCGGTCGGACGATCTAGCGTGCAAGTTTTCCGAAAGCCTCGCATCGCGGTACTAGCGACCGGCGACGAAATCGTCGCCATCGACAAAACTCCCGGTCCTTCGCAGATTCGCAACTCGAACACCTATTCGCTGGCCGCGCAGATTCAGTATGCCGGCGGGGAGGCGGTCCTGCTGCCGGTTGCGCCCGATGAACGAGTTCGTCTGAAAGCGCTCATCGAGGAAGGCTTGCAGTCCGATCTGCTGCTGATGGCCGGCGGCGTCTCGATGGGTAAGTACGATTTGGTTGAGCAGGTTCTCGAGGAACTGAGAGCGGAGTTCTTTTTCACCGGAGCACAGATTCAGCCTGGCCGGCCCATCGTGTTCGGACGCTGCCCGGAGAACCGGACTGGAGTGTCAGGCTTACATTCAAAATATTTTTTCGGATTGCCCGGCAATCCCGTCTCGACCATGGTGACGTTTGAGCTGTTCGTCCGCCCGATGATTCGTGGCCTGGCCGGCGGCAAACCACAGCCTTTGATTTTTCTGAAAGCAAGATTGAAGTCCGATGTCCGCACGAAAACCGGACTGATGCGATTTCTCCCCGCCGTTCTTTCCGGCGAATTCGAGCGAGCCGAGGTCGAACTGGCACGCTGGCAGGGCTCCGGCGACATCGCTGCGCTGGCGGTAGCGAACTGCTATCTCGTGATTCCTCCCGACCGCGAACACATCCCCACGGGCGAATGGATTTCCGTGCTGATGCGGTGAGCTGCAAACGCGCAAGGTAAGATTGGATACGATGCTTTGCTGAAAGACTCTGCGCGCATAACCACTGGGGCTAAAGCCCTAGTCAATACAAACGACGCATCGCAGCGGTGAACCGCTGCGCCACCCAAAAGCAGAGTTTTTCGGCAAACTGTAAGGCCGCGGAGGTAAGGCCGCGGCGAACAAGACGCACTCAATGCCAAAAAAGCTCTCCCACTACGACGCCAAGGGACGCGCCCGCATGGTCGACGTCTCCGCCAAGTCGCCCACCACGCGCGAGGCCGAGGCGAGTGCGTTTGTGCGCATGAAGCGCGCTGTGTTGCGCGCCCTGCCGACCAATCCGAAGGGCGATCCGCTCGAGGTCGCGCGCACGGCTGGGATTATGGCCGCCAAGCGCACGGCCGATCTGATCCCCATGTGCCATCCGCTGGCCCTTTCGCACATTGCTGTCGATTTGCGCGTGTGCGAAAATGGCGTGGCTATTGCCTCAAGAGTAAAGACCACCGCCGAGACAGGCGTAGAAATGGAAGCGCTGGTCGCGGCCAGTGTCGCAGCGCTTACGGTCTATGACATGTGCAAGGCGCTCGATAAGGGCATCGAAATCCGCGAAGTGATGTTGCAACGAAAGTCGGGTGGCAAAAGCGGCGACTACCGCCGCGGCAAGTCGAAGCGCAAGAAGCGTGACAAGTAGTTTCACTATGCCGAGTAACGTAAAACTGCTGCTGGTCGATGACAACCCCATGGTTTTGGGGATGCTAAAGCAGGCGCTTTCGCCTCTTGCCGAGATCTCTACCGCCGGCGATGCCGCGGACGCCCTGCTCAAAGCCGTCGACGAAGCTCCCGACATGGTGATCTGTGACTACCGCATGCCTGGCATGGATGGTCGCCAGTTGCTGGAAAAACTGAAAAGCCGCCCTGCAACATCTGGAATCACGGTGATCCTGATGGCCAGCAAGTCCGATATCAACGAGCGGCTTTCTCATCATGAGTCGGCCGAAGACTATATCGAGAAGCCTTTTTTTCTGAAGGACGCGACCCAGCGCATCAAGCGCGTAATCGACCGCATCGCGCTCGAGAAAATGGCAAAGGCCGCACCTTCCGACGGCATCCTGCGAGGCAGCCTTGCGCAGATGAATGTAGTCGACCTCGTGCAGTCGCTCGAAATGGGCCGCAAGAGCTGCTCACTGACGATGACCAACGCTGACGACAAATGCGAAATGTATTTCGCCCAGGGCCAGGTGAAACACGCTGCCTATGGCTCTATCTCGGGCGACGAGGCCGTCTTCAAAGTTCTGCGCTGGACCGACGGCAGCTTCCAGGTCGACTTCGATGGCAAGACCACCAAGGAATCCACCACGCTGAACACGCAAGGCCTGCTCATGGAGGGCTTGCGTCTGCTGGATGAATCGGCCCGCGACTCCTCCGAGGGTGAAGATGTCCTCCTCGACACGTGATCGCTCGACATCGGACCGCACCGCATCCGATCGCACCGCCGCCGTACTCACCGTGAGCGACTCCTGCTCACGCGGAGAGAAAAACGATATCTCCGGCCCAGCAGTAGCCAAAGCGCTGGAGAACCGCAAATTCCGTGTAGTTCTACGCAGCCTGGTCCCCGACGACACCGCAGCCATTCAGGAAAAACTGATTGAACTGTGCCGATCCGCGCGGCTGGTCGTGACCACCGGCGGCACAGGCGTTGCACCCCGCGACGTAACGCCCGAAGCGACTAGAGCGGTCAGCGATCGGATCGTCGAAGGTATCGCCGAACAGATGCGCGCCGCGGGAATGAAGAAGACGCGCTTCGCCGCCCTGAGCCGCGCGCTATGTGGCTCACGCGGCACTAGTCTGATCCTGAATGTGCCGGGCAGTCCGGCGGGCGCGCTCGACGCACTCGCTGCGGTCGTCGATCTTCTGCCGCATGCGCTCGATTTGCTGGAGGGGAAAACCGAGCACGAGTAAACGAACGACGAACAGCGTCTCCTCACGTAAACTGCTAACACCGCTTGCACACCATCAAACACATCATCAGTGCCTATGGAAAGTGGATCTGGGGAGTACTCGCTCCGCTTGGAGTCTGGGGTGTCTTCGCCATCGCCGCGGTCGACGCGGCGTTCATGGGCTTGCCCATGGACGCAATTGTTGCGGGCTACATCTATAGTGACCCCCACCGGCTCCTGCTCTACGTGCTTCTGGCAGCATCGGGATCAGCCGCCGGCAGCATCGTGATCTATGTGATCGGATACACGGGCGGCGAGGTATTGCTCCGCAAGCGCCTGTCTCCAGAGCGCTTCGAAAAAATTCATGCGTCCTTCGAGAAGCACGAGTTTCTCGCCCTGATGTTTCCCGCTATGCTTCCTCCACCCACGCCGTTCAAGGCCGTAGTTCTTGCTGCCGCCGCTTTCGAAATGAGCCTCTGGCGTTTCCTGCTCGCAATTTTTTCCGGACGCTTCCTCCGCTTCCTGATTCTCGGCTTCCTCACTCTGAAATTCGGCCCGACGGTCGTCCAACTGGGAGGAGAGGTTGTAGCCCGTCACTTCAAGTGGGTCTTACTGGCGATCGCCGCCGGACTCCTGCTGTGGCTTCTTTGGCGCTGGCGAACAAAGAAGGCGCCTGTAGTGAATCCCACGTAGAACTGTCTTGTCGCGCCTGCTTCGCGAAGTTAGAGTGAAGCCCATGTGAGGCCGGGATCCCGCCTGGCTCCCATTTATAATCCGGGCAGTGAACGCCCCAAGACTCGACCACTCTCACGCCAGCCATAATTGGGCCGAGGTTTCCCTCGAAGCCCTCCGGCAGAATTTTCGCACCGTAAAGAATCATGTCACCAACAACGCACGCATCTGCGCAGTCGTCAAAGCTGACGCTTACGGCCACGGCGCGGTAGCCTGCGCCAGCGCGCTGGAGTCCGAAGGCGTTCCGTGGTTCGGAGTCACCGGCACTGAGGAAGCGCTGGCGCTACGTCACGCCGGAATCAAAGCCCGACTCCTGCTGATGACCGGCATCTGGAAAGGCGAAGAAGAAGAAGTCGTCGCCCACCAGCTCACGCCGATTGTCTGGGAAGAGTGGCATGTAGAAAGACTAGAAATTGCCGCAGCGAAGAAGCAGGCCGTACTTCCCATCCACCTGAAAGTCGACACCGGTATGACGCGCCTGGGCGCGACGAAGGAAACTCTGCCTATCGTGTGTGCCGCAATCGCCTCCAGTACGCATCTTAGCCTCGAAGGCGTGAGCACGCATTTCGCCACGGTGCGCGATCCCGAAAAAACGCAACAACAATCTGCCCGCTTCGAAGAGGCCCTCACCGTGGTGAGCGACCACAAACTCAAGCCAAGCCTGATTCACATGGCAAACTCCGCTGCGATTCTCTCGCGCCATGAGAGTTGGAAGTCGATGGTCCGTCCTGGCATCGCGCTTTACGGATACTCGCGCACGAGCATGTCTCCACTCCATCCCGTGCTGGCATGGAAAACGCGCATCATCGCCGTAAAACAAGTTCCCGTCGGACAAGCCGTCGGCTACGGTGGCACTTTCACTACGCAGCAGCCAAGCCGCATTGCCGTGTTGCCGTTAGGCTACGCTGACGGCTTCCATCGTCTGCTATCCAATCGCGGACGAGTCATTCTCCGCGGCGAATACGCGCCCGTAGTCGGCCGCGTCTCCATGGACCTCACCACCGTGGATGTCACGTCGGTCCCCGGCGCCGAAGTGGGAGACGAAGTCATCCTCATAGGGGAAAGCAATCAAAAATGCATCGACGCCGGAGAACACGCCCGCATCTGCGAGACCATTCCCTACGAAATTCTGTGCAGTATCTCGAAACGGGTGCCGAGGATTTACTTGTGACGGGATTGGAGACAGCTTCATCTACGAAGGACTTGGGAAGGGCACGACTTCAGCGGTTGCTGAAAAAACTTCTTGAGTAGACCGTATCGCCCTCCAGAAGCTCGTAGTTGGTGTAAGCGCTGTTTACAACAGTTACTTCCGAATAGCCCGTGATTCGGAAACAAAACGCCCCAAGTAGGGGCTTAAGCGCCCATTCTGGCCTTCGCCACCGGCATTGAGTTCTTTAGAGTTCCAGCAATTGTAGCTGCCTACTTAGAGACACCGGAAGGTGCAGGGGCGAACCACGTCGCCCCTACATTGACTCTCATTGGCCTCCACTCCGACCAATTCTCACTGCACTCATTTGAAGCGAGTCGCGACAGTGGTGCCGCAGCCCGTCACAATCAGGTTGCCGTTGGAATCGAAGATTTGGAGCGCAACTGTATCGGTGAAATCGTCTGTGTCGTCGCCGATTTGGATGGCCCGCGTGAGTCTGTGTGTCTGTATCCAGTCTCCGGCGGGGCTAAAAACGAAGGTTTCGGACACCGCGCTGTAAGTGTGCTGGCCTGTGTGCCGCCAGACCCCCAGGGCGGAAGTGCTTAGCGAGGGGGACTGGCCTGCGGTAGTCAGGGTTAGCGTACCCCCCTTGGCGAAGGTGGCCAAGGCCGGGAAGGTCCGCAGCACCGCGCCTGTCTGACAGTCGCGGACCGTGAGCTGAAGGCGCCAGGCCCCTTGGAGGCCGTTGTGAGAGCCACCGTCCTCCGATTGAGCCCTGGCAGGAGCGCCTGAAGCCAGTAAGCAGCCAACGATCATGATTGGAACAGCGCTCATCAAAATTCTCGCGATCGAATTGTTTTTCATTTTAGATCTCCTTAAATATAGGGGTGAGTCAAGCTCTATGGTTTCGGAATGAAGGTTGGACGGTCTGGCGATCCTCATCCCGTCTCCTGCATCGCTCGCAGGGGCGCGCCCGGCGAGGATTCTAGCGGGCTTGCACCACGAGAATCTGCTCCGGTTGCTTCTTGCGGGCCATCTCCTTTTCCGCGGCACTCGGGGTAAGCGCTTGGCCCGTGGCGTTGTCCTGGTTCCACACCTCAGACAGAAAGAAGTTGGCACCATATCGCTTGAAGACAAGCTTGCCGCGAGGTGGGGTGTTGGTGGATTCCCTCTGGTTGGTGAGGAGTATCAGTGGACTCTGCCCTGCCTGGTGCAGGACGATGCTGCCGCGTTCCGGGTTCACTTGCACCGAGTAGTCGCCAGCGGGCAAAGGCTTGTCGCCTGCCATGAACCCAAACGGTACGCTAACCGTCATCTCATGGTTAAGGATCGAACCGGAGTGGAGGGGTGCCGCCACTGCGAGCAGTAGAACCAATCCAGTCAGGGTGTTAATGATTTTGGTTGTCATTATTTTTCTCCTTCAAAAAGTTTGGCGGCCTGACTTCACCGCGCTCCCCTGTTTTCTCCGGAAACCAGATTTCCCTCAATCCCAGGCGCCTCCCATCGCGGGCACTTGTAGCTCACACAGGACAAGTAATTGAATACAGAGCAAGTAGTAGCCTCCAGGGCAGCGTGATAAACTCGCGGCTCAAAGCGGGAAGGGATGTAGATGTGATGGAGAAGCCCGGTTCCATTGCGCGCTTCGACGGCTTTGACGCTGACTTCCGCACCCAAGAAATACGCAAGCAGGGGGTGCGAGTAAAACTGCCCCAACAATCGTTTCAGATCCTGCAAATGCTGCTGGAGCGGCCCGGAGAGTTGGTGAGCCGGGATGAGTTGCGCCAGGCGCTTTGGCCCGGCGACACCTTCGTGGATTTCGACCACGGGTTGAACAATTCCGTCAAGCGCATCCGCGACGCGCTCGGCGACTCCGCCGACACGCCGCGCTACATCGAGACTCTGCCCCGGCTGGGTTATCGCTTTATCGGGAACATTGAGGCGGCCCCAGCACCGGTCGCGTCATCCGTAAGCCCCGGGGAAGTTCTTCGACCGATCCGCTGGGAACGGCGCTTCTTCCTTTTGCTATTCGGCTTGGCTTTAGTTCTCGTGGGTATTGCAGCCTGGTGGTTCTTTCCGCGGACAAAACAATCTGTGCCTGTGGTGGAGATCATCCCCCTCACCGGCATCACCGGAAGCCAGAACTTCCCCAGTTTTTCACCGGATGGCAGTCAGATCACATTCACGCTGAATTACGATTCGAATAAGGGAGATGGCCTCTACACGGCGTTGGTCGGTGGAGACAAACTTCTGCCGTTGACACACGATCCGGGAGATTGTTGTTCGGCCTGGTCCCCGGATGGCCAAACGGTGGCTTTCTCCCGCTTTTCCGGAAAGGGATTCGACATTTATACGGTTTCGCCCCTGGGGGGCACACCGCATAAGCTCTATGCCCGCGGCCCGGTTGTGAAACCGGCAATGGCTTGGTCTCCGGACGGCAAACTCCTGGCTTTCTCCGAGGTCAACCCGGAGGGCCGGCCTGCCATCACGCTCTTGTCGCTTGCCGACCACAGCGCGCGCCGGCTGACGTCTCCGCCTGCGGAACACTTTGATTCTGGCCCGGCTTTCTCGCCGGACGGCAAGAAGATGGCTTTTGTGAGAACCAGCGGGCCGGGTCTAGTGGATGACTTGTATCTGGTGCCGGTCGAGGGCGGGGTTCCCAGGCGCCTCACCTTTGATAACCGCGCGATCTTCGGGTCTCCGGTCTGGACTGAGGATGGAAAGGATCTGATTTTCTCCTCCGCGCGTTCCGGACTCCAGAGCCTGTGGCGCCTGACCGTTGCTGGAGGCGATCCACGAGCGGTGGCAGAAGCCAGCACCAATGCTTACTTTCCGGCGATTTCAATCAGGTCTCATCGCTTGGCCTACACGCGCAGCATGAAGGACGAAAATATCTGGCAGCTGATGTTGAAGGATCGCACTCATGGACAGGGGAAGCCAGCCGTGCTGATTGCGGCGCAGGGGGCAGATGCTCATCCCCAGTTCTCGCCGGATGGGACCAAGATCGCATTCGACTCCGACCGTTCCGGATACACGGAAATCTGGGTCTGCAACCGGGATGGCTCCGATCCAGCGCAGATTACTTCCATGCCTGGTTCGGCGGGTACCCCGCGTTGGTCGCCCGACGGCCGTTCCCTGGCGTTCGACTTCCGCCCCAAGGAGAACAGCGAAATCTACGTGGTTGAAGTTCCCGGTGGCGCGCCCCGGCAGATCACGACGGTGCCCGGAGCCAACAATGTGGTCCCAAGCTGGTCGCGGGACGGCCAGTGGGTCTATTTCGCTTCCAAAGGCGGGGGGAGAGACTTTCAGGTCTGGAAAGTACCCATCCGGGGCGGGCCGGCTGTGCAGATGACGAAGAAGGGCGGTTTTGCACCGCTCGAAGCGGACGACGGCTTTCTCTACTTCACAAAAAGCTATGAGATTCCCGGGATTTGGAAGGTCCCAAGCCATGGCGGCACGGAAGTGGCAGTCCTGGACACTTCTTACGCGCCCGAGTGGGCGGATTGGGCAGTGGCTTCGGGAGGAATGTATTTCGTCAATTCCCGGAGCTCACCCAAACCAACTTTGGAGTTTTTCGACTTTGCCACCGGCAGAAGAAATACAATCTCTGCCCTCGATGGCGGGGCCCAGGGCTTGGCGGTATCTCCCGACCGAAAATCCGTTGTGTACTCGCAAATGGACCAAGACAACGAAGGGATCATGGTGGTAAAGAACTTCCGCTGAAGGGGCTACTTTCTCTACCTCGGGGTGAGCGGTCTGCAAATTGTCCGCCACGCCTGTCACGTCTCAGACAAGCCTGCAACCACCTCAGTCGCTGCTGATTCGTGCAATTGCCGCCACCCGCATGGTTCCAAATGCGTTTGACCGCCCTGATTCCGCACTTGACTGCGAAGGACTCCCGGCTTGAGTCCCTACTTTGCTAAGGTTGAAGCAGATGCCATCGCGCTACGCCCAATGGATGTACGACTGGGAAACCCGTCTGACGTCGGTTGACAACAACCGGGTTGTCCGTCCGCTCGACTGGGGAGTCGACTGGACCCAGCGCTGGCCCGGTCGCAATGGCGGACCAGGCAGCCAGTCGCCCGCGGATCTTCTCAACTACTTCAAGAGTTTTAACGACCGCATCATTGCCAACAGCGACGACTTCTACAACTACACCAAGCCCACCGATTTCCGGCTGGAGCGGCGTGAAGTCCAGGTCTTCAGCACGCGCGAAGTTCCCGACCCAAAGCTCGAAGCCAGAGTCCAGGGCACGCATGCCGACTTCCTGCGCTTCACTTCGCCGGTGAGAACGCCTTATCCGGAAAACGATCTGGCCAACGCACGCTGGTTCCCCGCTCCGCAAAAAGGTAAAGACGCAAAAAGCCGTCGCGCGGTAGTCCTGCTCCCGCATTGGAACGCCGACGCACTTGCGTACAACAGCCTCTGCCGCGCCCTGAACTGGATGGGCATTTCTGTGCTACGCCTGAGCCTGCCGCATCACGACATCCGCCGTCCTAAGGAGATTCATCGTGCCGACTATGCCGTATCCGCCAACATTGGCCGGACTATGGACGCCATGCGGCAGGGCGTGATCGACGTTCGCTGCTGCCTGGACTGGCTTGAAACCCAAGGCTACAACCAGTTTGGAATCTTAGGCACCAGCCTCGGATCGTGCTATGCATTCATCGCTACCGCGCACGATCGGCGGATTTCCGTGGCTGCCTTCAACCACGCCTCCACCTATGTCGCCGACGTTGTCTGGCACGGCCAGTCAACTCGCCATGTCCGCGAGGGACTGGAACCCGCCATCCAACTCGACGACCTCCGCCAGGTCTGGCGAGCCGTCAGTCCAATGGTCTACTTCGACAAATTCTCCCGCTGGCGACGCAAGTCGCTGATCGTTTACGCGCGATACGATTTGACCTTCCTTCCCGAATTATCGGAAGCGGTCGTGGACGAATTCGCCCGCCACCGCCTCGACCACAAAGTAGTCATCCTCCCCTGCGGCCACTACACCATGGGCGAAACACCATTCAAATACATGGACGGCTACCAACTGGCCAACTTTCTTCGGACCGCGTTCTAGCCTGCTCTTGCAGTACCTTCGTCACAAAGTACTTTCGTGACTCATCCGCGCTCTTTGTGAGCTTGAGTTCGGACCCCTTCCGAAATAATCGATCCATGGACCATCCCGACAAGCGAAACACCGCCTGCCCGATGTGCTCCAACCGCCTCGATCCGTACCTGAGCGGAAAACCCGACCCCGAAACCGGCCTTCAGTTTGACGTTCTGAAGTGCGTGGTCTGCGGAATGGGAATCACCAGTCCGGCTCCCGAACAACTCCGCCCTCATTACGCCGAATACTACGGAGCGCGCCATTCCGTTACCGCCAGCTTCTGTGATCGCCGGCGGATTGCGCTGGTAACGAAGATGGCCGGCCCAGGCCGCGGCCGCCGCCTGCTCGACATCGGTTGCGGAGAAGGAACGTTTCTGGAAGTCGCCGGCAAACACGGATGGCAAGTCGTGGGAACGGAGTTGAACTCGGCTCCAGCGCAGCGCGCTGGGCTGGAAGTTTTCAACACCCTGGACGAGTGCGAGTCTCGCGGACCGTTCGACTGCGTCACACTCTGGCACAGCCTGGAACACATGCCTGACCCGTGGGCGGTGATCACGAGAATTCGACGGCTGGTAGCACAAGACGGCGTGCTCCTGATCGCCGTGCCGGATTTTGACGGCCTTCAATCCCGAACCTTTGGATCAAACTGGCTGCATCTGGATCTTCCGCGCCACCTCTATCACTTCACCGCCGCCGCCATGGACGGAATTCTTCACCAATCCGAGTTCGTCCCCATCGCCCACTGGCACCAGGAATTTGAATACGACCTGTTCGGATGGCTCCAGAGCGCGCTCAACCGCGTGCTGCCCACTCCCAATGTCCTCTTTCATTTTCTGACCGGAAAGAAACGCCGCGGCACCGTCATGGAGAAAATTGCCGGAGGAATCTCCGCTCCCATCTTCTCGCTGATTTCGCTGCCGCTGGTGTGGTTCGGAGCCATTGCCGGCAAAGGCGGGACTCTGCTTGTCGCAGCTCGAACCACCGGAAGAGCGGTAGAGAAGGCTCGATCCGCAAGCGCTTCCGGCGACTAGCGATGTAGAGGCTAGAAGAGCAGGTCAGACGTGAGAGGTCAGATTGCACTGTAGTACTTCAGGTTTCCACCTCTGCAATCTGACCTCTAACCTCTGAGCTATTCTCCACCCCATTCTGTCTCGATCTTCGGGGGCCGCGTCAACGTCTGCATCACCACGCAATACTGTTCGGTCTTTTCCCGTAGTCCCCGCAATTGTTCGGGCGTGGCGGTTGGCGCGACTACGTCAAAATGAAGACGAATGTTCTCAAATCCCACCGGCACGTCCTTCGATATGCCCAGCGTGCCGCGAAGATCCATTTCTCCTTCCACCGTGACTTCAATACGTTCGGTGGCAATTCCCATCGCTGCCGCCACCATCTGACATGTGATCTGCGCGCATGCCGCCAGAGCTCCGAGCAGGAGATCACCGGAACACGCACCCGTGCCCGCGCCTCCCGCTCCCTGATGGGCCTCGGCCTGGTAAATCGCGCGTCCGATATCGACCGAGCATGCGATTGGAACATCGGTCTGGCCGCCTTTGGCGCGAATCGTGATCCGCGATGAATTAGGATCACTGCGGTACTGCTCCTTCAACGGTTTTTGCAGCGCTCGAATATCCAAGTCAGCCACTCTAATCTCTCCGGTGATGTCAATGTTTCTGTATCATTCGGCGCGCCTTGAAGCGGCCCTATCAGCATGCTAGCATCGGTTCACGTCGCGATACCTATGCCCAAGTTCATCATCGAACGCGAAATTCCGGGGGCCGGAAGTCTGAGTCAATCCCAACTCCGGGAAGTGTCGCAGAAGTCAGTCAGCGTTCTCCGTGAAATGGGCCCTGGGATTCAATGGCTCCACAGCTATGTAACGGGCGACAAAGTCTACTGCGTCTATCTGGCACCCGATGAAGCCACCATTCACGAACACGCGCGCCGCGTAGGAATTCCTTCCAATCGCGTCTCAGCCGTACGGCGCCTTATCGACCCCACGACTGCCGAGTAGTTTTCCGTTATCTCCGGCACTGCGGCGAACACCGCTGGGGCTAAAGCCAATTCCAACAAACGATTTATCGCAGCGGTGAACCGCAGCGCCACCCAAAAGCGGAGTTTTTCCAACAAACTGTAACGTGTGCCGCTACCGCAAGGGCGACGAGGTCTCCGGCAAAAGAGCCTCTTCGACGGCCCGCTCCATCGGCAACGCTTTTCCTTCGGACCATGCCTCCGCCCCGTCCGCCGGAGCCAAGGCCGATCGCGCCGGATGCAGAATCGCCTCCAGCTTGACTTGCTCCGCGACCGTCAGCGGAGCACCGATTGTTTGACGCAAGGCAGCCGCCGCGCCTGCCAGCCGCAACGAACGTTCTGGTTCATGTTGCGATGCGGCCGCGCAAGCGAAACATTCCAAAAGACGCGCGATTCCGCGTTTGTGCCCCAGCTCCTGAAAAAGTTTTATGCTCTCGCGATACAGCGCCCGCGCGGCCGAACAATTTCCCTGTTCTCTCGCCAGGCTACCCAGATCCGCCAGGGTTCCGGCAATGCCCCAGCGGTCCTCGAGCTGTCGGAAGTTTGTCAGCGCCTCTTCGTATAGGGCCAGCGCGGCACCGGAGTCTCCGCGCTCGCGCTCCACATCGCCCTGGTAGTTCAGCGACCAGGCAACGCCGGTGCTATCGTTCAGTTCCTGGAAAATCGACATGCACTCCGCATACAGCGACCGCGCGTACTCATAGTCGCCTTGCAGTTTCACGGCGTTTGCCAGATTGCTGAGCGCCCGCGCCTCGGCCTGACGGTCGCCAAGTTCTCTCCACACACTCAAACTCTCCTCGAACAGCGACCTCGCAGTTTCCACCTCACCCTGATCGCGCGCGCTGACCGCGAGTGCATTCAGCGAAACCGCCACTGCCTGGCTATCTCCCAACTGACGCGCGACTTCGAGACTCTTCCGGGTGAGAGCATCCGCCGAGGCGTAATCGCGCTGCGCGCTTGCAAACACACCCGCCGCAAACAACGCGCGCGCAGCCGCCTTTGTCGGTCGAGCGCCCTCGGCTAGTTTGAGCAGCTTGCCCAGCCGGTCGCGGCCCTCGCTGAGGTACTCACCGGCTTCCCAAAAACGAAACAAAGCAGCACCCAGGCGAAGGCCCCAATCGGTTTCGCCGGATTCGGTCAGCCACTCGAGCGCCGCGCGAAAATTGTCGTGTTCGACGGTGCAACGCTCCAGCCATGCGGTTCCTTCCGCGATGTTCTGTTCGGTAGCTTCTTCCTCCGCCAACACAAGGCAATAGGCGGCATGAGCGCGGCGGGTCGCGGCCAACTCCCCGCTAGACTTCAATTTTTCGAGCGCGTACTCGCGAATGGTGTGGAGCATGGCAAATCGCGATTCGCCCTGCACCGGCTCGACCTGTTGCAGCAGACTCTTGTCGACCATCGACGCCATGCCGTCGAGCAACTCCAGATCGAGATCGCCTTTCGTGTCGCACACCGCTTCCACGCCTTCCAGAGTGCAGCCGCCCACAAATACCGACAATCTCCGAAACAGCCTCTGCTCGGCCACATTCAGCAGATCGTAGCTCCAGTCGATCGCCGCGCGCAGAGTCTGCTGCCGCAGCGGCAGATCACGTGCCCCGCCCGTCAGAAGTTGCAACTGGCCAGCAAGCCGAGTCCGCATCGAAGCAGGCGAAAGCACTTTGACGCGCGCCGCCGCTAATTCGATCGCCAGAGGTAGTCCATCCAGGCGGACGCAAATCTCAGCCACCGCCGAAGCATTTTCCTGATTCAATTCAAAATCGGGCTTGGCCGCCACCGCGCGTTCCAGAAACAGCCTCACCGCCGAGTACCGCGACAACGAATCAACCGGAGGCAGCACTCGCGGGTCGGGCAACGCCAGCGGCGGCACTGGGAATTCATGTTCCCCGTAAACGTGCAACACGGCGCGGCTCGTCACCATGATTTTCAGCTGGGGAGCCATGGCCAGCAGTTCCGCCACCGTCGGCGCCGCGGCGATCAGATGTTCGAAGTTATCCAGCACCAGCAGCATCGGCCCGCGCAGCCGGTCGCGCAGAGCGTCTTTGAGAATGACCATCGGCGCCTGCGTTCCCACATCGCGAATTGCGAGCGCCTGCACGATCATCGAGGCGATCACGGAAGCGATCAACCCCGGATCGGTAAGCGAGGCGAGTGGAACAAAATACGTCCCAGCCGGAAAATTCTCGACCAACCGATTCGCAACCTGCACCGCGAGCCGGGTCTTCCCGATTCCTCCCGGCCCGGTGACCGTCACTAGCCGCACCTCTGGACGCAACACCAAGTCCCGGGCGGCCGACACTTCCTTCTCCCGCCCCACGAACCCGGTCCGCTGCACCGGCAGATTCGTAGCCCGGATTTCAACAGCCTTAGCCGGCTTCTCCAGCAACCGGTCGCGGATTGACGCCACAATCGACCCATACCGCTCCAGCCGATGATGCGGCTCCGCAGGCGGCGGCACCGGCACCGCAGGTTCGTGAGACACTTCGCGCCGCAGCCGCTTCAACTCCGCGCAAAGATCGACCGCATGCTGAAAGCGCTTCTCGCGTTTTTTCTCGAGCGCCCGGGCAATCACCGCATCCAGCGCCACCGGCAGCGAGGGATTCAACTTACTCACCGACGCGGCTGGGGTGTTCAGAATCGAATTCATCAGCAGAATCCGATTTCGCCCCACAAAGGGGCGCTCGCCTGTAGCCATCTCGAACAGCACCACTCCCAGCGAAAACAAGTCGCTGCGAGCGTCCACCTTCTCGCCCCGCACCTGCTCTGGAGACATGTAACAAGTCGTCCCCGGAATAATGCCGTCCTGAGTAAGCGGCTCCTTTGCGTCGTCGATCGCATCCTGCTCCGGCAGCACCTTGGCTAATCCAAAATCCAGGATCTTCACTCGCCCGCGCCCGACGAGAAAAAGATTTCCCGGCTTGATATCGCGATGAATGATCCCCTTTGCGTGCGCCGCCTCCAGCGCGTCGCATGCCTGAATCCCGAAATCCAAAACGTCGACGGTAGAAATCGTCCCTTCGCGAATCCGCTGCGTCAGACTTTCGCCCTCCAGCAACTCCATCACGATTACCGGCTGACCCGCGTGTTCCTCCACTTCGTAAACCGTGCAGATATTCGGATGATTCAAAGAAGAAGCCGCCCGAGCCTCCCGCTCAAAGCGCCGCACGAATTGCGGATCGCCGGCCAGATTCTCTGGCAAAAATTTCAACGCGACTCGCCGTCCCAACCGGATGTCCTCCGCTTCATACACCACCCCCATCCCGCCGCTGCCGAGCTTAGCGAGAATGCGGTAATGAGAGACTTCCTTGCCAACGAAGTCGCCCGCAGAAACAGGTTGCGGAGGAGGAGGAACGTCGGCGGGAGAAGGGCGAGTCTCGGCAACGGGCGCGATGAACCGGTATCCGCGCCCGACGATTGTCTGCACAAAGCGGGGCTGCTCCGGGTCATCCTTCAGCACCAGCCGAATTTTACGGATCGCCGCGTTGATGCTGTTGTCGGTGTCGAGGAAAACATCCTTACCCCAGATGCGGGCGATGATCTCCTCGCGGCTGACCAGTTGCCCCCGAGCTTCGATCAGCAAGAGCAGCACTTCCGTGGGAATGCGCTCCAGCTTGAGCAGCCGACCCGAGCGCCGCAATTCATACGAGCGCAAGTCAAGCTCAAAATCCGCACCGAAGCGGATGTGTCCACCGACTCTCACCGGATCGGAACCCATGAAGACGAACCCCAGAGCAATGCCAGCAATTTTACCCCGCCCGCGACCTACTCTTCGCCCACTCTTTTCAGCAGCTTACGAATTCATGCGGATTAAGACGGTCTTCAGGCTCCCGCCATTGTCCGCTTGCGCGGGGTGAGGCACTATCCGCCCGTGAGCGGATGAAGTTTTGCCACGAATTTGGTTGCAAGCACTCAGCCAAAAAAAAGAGAGGAACAAAAATGAAAACGATCACAACATGTTTCGTAGCCGGTCTTTTTGTGGTAGCGCTGGCGGTGGGTATCGTGCCGGCCGCGGCCGCGCAACAGACTCAACCCGCCGTTGCCCAGATCGTAGCCCTGGACGAATGTGACCCCACCACCTTCAACGCCGCCCTGGGCCCCGACTTCTGCAAAAACGTAGCCCTGGCCGCTCTGGGATTCGCCACCACGCTCGACGACCTCTTCGCCCAAGCCGCCGCCGGCACCCCCGACCCGGGATGGGACTTCGAACCGGATGTCGTTCATATCAAGAAGGGAACCGTGCTGAGCGTAGTGGATCAGGGTGGCGAACCCCACACCTTCACCGAAGTAGCAAAATTCGGCGGCGGCTTCATCCCACCCCTCAACAACGGAGAGGCCACCGCCCCGGAATGTGCGGGCGGCTTCAAAAACGTGGCCGTAGCCAGAACCCGGCTGATCCAGGGCAGCCATCTGGACATGGGAAACCTGTCCAAGGGAACCCACCGTTTCGAATGCTGCATTCATCCCTGGATGCGAGTTCGAGTCGAAGTGAAGTAGTTCGATTTCCGCAGAAAATGGCGAACAGGTGATGGGCGCGGCTAACAGTCGCGCCCATTTTTCTCGGGCAGAAAGCAAGGGCAGGCCTGAAGAAGCTTCTCCCGATTCAGATTACGCGCTCCCCGGGCGGCTAAAAGCTCAGTTAAAAGGAAGGCTATAGCGCGGCGGTGAACCGCGGTGCCACCCAAAAAGCAGAGTTTTTTCAGCAAATTGCTAGGTGGCGTGAACGTTCAGCCTTGCGTCAAAGAACTCCTCGACGTTCCGCAGAAGGTCGGCACCATTTTTCGCTTCGTAAATCGCCTTCCGCAGTGCTGCTCCGCCTGGGACGCCGTGCGTGAACCACGACGCGAACTGTTTCATCTTGCCTTCTGTACCGGGCATTTCTTCTTCGAGCAACATCTGGAAGTAGGTGCGGATCATCTGGTAGCGGTCGGCCTCGGTGGGCTCGTCGTAGGGCCTGCGGGACTGGATTGGCGCCCAATAAGAAGACTCCATGCGGCAGGGCACGATTTCGGAAGATAGTAAGTGGGAGGGGACGACTTCAGTCCTGCCGTTGGTTGGAGAAGAAATTGGGGCTTCCGCCCCGGCGGCTAAAGCCGCAATCGAAGGGGCCGTGTTTGCGGCACGACTAAAGTCGTGCCCTCGCATTCCCGGCTCGCCAAAAGTGTATTCCGCTGGGCGATTGCCTTCCATCCACGTCCGATATTGTTCGATCTGGCGGAAGATCCATGGATTGGCGGGGGCCATTCGGCCGATCATGACTGCGTCGCAGCCTGTTTGAGCGACCATCGCGTAGGCATCTTCGGGCGATCGGATGTCCCCGTTGCCAATCACAGGGATCTTCACGGCGTTTTTCACCGACGCGATCCATTCCCAACGGGCGGTGCCGCTGTAGCCTTGTTCGCGAGTGCGGGCGTGCAGAGCTACGGCGCAGAGGCCGCAGTCTTCCGCCAGGTGGGCAAGGTCTATGCAGACGATTTCTTCGTCGCTCCATCCGGCGCGGAATTTTACGGTGAAGGGAATCTTCACGGCCGCGCGGACGGATTCGAAAATCTGGCGGATCAGCGGAAGGTCGCGGAGAAGCCCCGATCCGCCGTTGCACTTGACTACTTTTTTCGCCGGGCAGCCGAGGTTGAGATCGATCAGGTCGAATCCCAGGTCTTCTACCAGGCGCGCCGCCTCGCCCAGCACCCTGGGGTCGCTGCCGAAAAGTTGCGCCGAAACGGGATGCTCGTCTTCGTAGAAATGCAGGTAGCGTCCGCGGACGCGCTGGTCGCGCAGAACGCCGTCGGCGGAGGTGAACTCCGTCATGATCAGGCCGCACCCGCCCAGGTTCTTGATGAAGCGGCGGAACACGGTGTCGGTTACGCCAGCCATGGGTGCGAGCACGGTGGCAGGGGAAATCGGGACGCCACCGATCTGAAATTCTGCGCGCATAACACCACCACACCCTAAAGTGCGTTGGGTTGAGCGGGTATCTGCGGCCGGGTTGTCCCAAAACTTGCTCACAAAGTTATTGTAGTTCACGCTGAACGAGGGCAACAAAAAGCCCCCGCCGTGAGCGAGGGCTGATTGGTCGGAAAACAAAGTTTCCCGAAGAACTACTTCTTGGACGCTTCGGCTTTGGCTGTTTCGGCCTTGCCGGCGTCGCTCTTTGCGTATTTGCGGCGGAAGCGCTCGATGCGGCCAGCGGTATCCAGCAGCTTTTGCTTGCCGGTGAAGAATGGATGGCAGGCCGAGCAGATTTCTACGCTGATGTCGCCTTTATGGGCTGATCTGGTCACGAAGGCGTTGCCACACGCGCAGTGGACGCGCACTTCGGTGTAGTTGGGATGGATAGCTGCTTTCATATAGTCTCTTTTTCCTTTGCCGAACTTAGATTCTACCGAAGCCGGGAAGGATTCAGCAAGCCCACAAGCCCTTTGCCTACTGCGTTTTTCCTGGTTCCGGCTTCAAAAACCGGTTAAACCACGCCACCAGGCGGTCCCCGATATCCTTGCGGTGCTCGGCTTTCTGGATGGAGTGGCCTTCTCCTTCGTAGACGACATACTGGGTTTCCACGCCCAGCGCCTTCAGGGCATGCCAGAACTCCCGCGATTGGGGCGCGGGGACCTCGCCGTCGCGGTCGCCGACTACGATCAGGGTCGGGGTTTTCACGTTCTTGATGAAGGTCATCGGCGAGCTGCGCGCATAGACCGCCGGGTCGTCATACACCGAGGCTCCGAAATACGGGATCATCCACTGGTCGATGTCGTTCTGGCCGTAGTAGCTCTGGAAGTTTGAGAGTCCGGCGCCGGAGACTGCCGCACGAAAACGGTTGGTCTGGGTGATCGCCCACATGGTCATATAGCCGCCGTAGCTCCATCCGGTGATGCCGATGCGGTCGTTGTCGACCGGCTGAGTTTTTACTACCGAGTCGACGCCCGCCAGGATGTCGCGCAGGTCGCCGCCACCGAAGTCTTTTACGTTGCCTCGGACGAAGGCCTCGCCTTGTCCGTAGCTACCTCGCGGATTGGGAAACAGGACAAAGTATCCCTCTTTCGTAAGGGCGTAGAGCGTGGAGGAAAAGAACGATCCGGGCCAGCCAGATGCTGACGCACCGGCCGGGCCGCCATGAACTACAACCACCATTGGATAGCGGTGTTTGGGATCGACGTGATTCGGGTCGAAGCCCACGGGATAGGCGAGCCATCCTTGAACGTTCATGTTGTCGCTAGTCCAGTGAACGCTCTTCACATCGCCCCAGCCCGGCCGGACTTCCTCGTTCGCGCGCGTGATCTGTTTCCACGCGCCCGTTGGTCCAGCCCAGACTTCGGGTGGCTTCGCGGCCGAGTGGCGGATGATGGCGGACCGCGTGGCGTCGGCCGAAACAGAAATGGATTCGTTCTTGAGGATGGATTCAGGGCCGCGCCAGACTTGCGTGACTTTGCGGGTACCGACGTCGACAGTGGCGATGCCGGCGTCGCCGTCGAAGCGTCCGGCGAAGAGAATCTTGTCAGCGGACTGCCACGTCAGCCAACTGGGCGACCCAGGAATTCCGGGCGTCACATTGCGGGCTTCGCCGCCTTCAGCGGGAACTACGAAGATGTCTCCGCCGGTGGAACCTTCGTCGCTCATTAAGCCGGCGATGAACGCGATGTTCTTTCCATCGGGCGACCAGCGCGGGACGGCCATCTGCAAGGGCGGCTTGTAGACCGGCACGAGTGATCCTCCCATGGCCGGCAGGCGGTAGAGCTGCGCCGTGTACCAGTTGGCGTCGCCTTCTCCGGGGGCGGCGGTCAGGGCAAACTGTTTGCCGTCGGGCGACCAGTTGAATTCGTAAACATACATCTCGGGCGGAGAAATCTGCCGCACCGCACCTGAGTTGACGTCGAGCACAGCCAGGCGTTGCTCGTAGATTTTCGACTCGATCACGCCGGTTTCAGGCGTCATGGCTTCGAGCGGGCCGGGCTTGCGAGGAGCATTTTCGATGAACAGGAAGGCGACCTGCTTGCCGTCAGGAGACCAGGCCGGATCCGCCAGCGCGCCTTTCAGGTCGGTGATTTTTCGCGGGGATTGGCCGTCGGCGCCAGAGACGCAAACTTGCATCTGCTCCGAGACTTCGCAGAGAAACGCGAGCATGCGGCTGTCGACGGACCATGCAACTCCATCGATCGTAGACTTCGCGAAGGTGCCGGTGTTAATGCGTTGTGGGGTGGCGGCCGGATTGTCGAGAGCCTGCACGTAGAGTCCGTTGACGGTGACGGTTGCGTCCGCTCCGGTCGGAGCTTCAGCCGGGCCGATCCACGCGACGCGCTTGCCGTCAGGCGAAATGGCAGCCTGGTCGAAGTTGCGAACCTTCGTTTCGGCGGCGGTGGAGATCGCAAAGACTGCGGAAAGAAGTACGGGAAGGAGGAGCCTGCGTCGCGGAGTCATCTGCCGGAGAAGATAACATCGCAAACCATCGATGGGCTAGAGTGAAGGGATTGCGAGCTGATCAGCTGTCCAATTCGAAATCCCAACGCGAAGACTTGCTCCACGTCTTCAGGCCAAAGCAATACCCAAGAGCCGACCAAATCAAGAGGCCAGCTATCAGCGAGGCAGGCGACAAGCTATGATGTGGCGCGCCAAAATACTTGTGTGTTACGTAGTCGAAAACGGTGAGCGTAACAAAACACGGCAAGCCCCACAAAAATACGCCTTCTATAAGTACAAACTTCCGTTCGCCAAGTTTTCGGAGAGTTACTTCTTGAGGGAAGCCACGCCCCTTGCAGGGCAGAAGCCTCACAGGGACGCCGCAAGCCCGCAGCGCAGCGTAAACCAGCAACATCCACGGAATGTAGATGATCGCCACAACGGCCGCGAACACGACGGTCTCGCGCAGGAAACCCACGGGCAACACCCCTTACAGAGGAATTGTAGCTCTCCCTCCCGTAAGCAAAAAGGCCCCAAAAACAAAAAAAACGGCAGGACCGACCTCCTGCCGTTTCCACACACGCGAAAAATTACGGGCCCTTACTTCCCTTTGTTGACAGCCTTCTTCAGCTCGTTGCCAGGTGTGAATTTGGCGACTCTGCGGGCGGCGATCTTAATCGTCGCTCCAGTTTGGGGGTTCCGGCCGTTGCGTGCCTTGCGTTGCGAGACGGAGAACGTCCCGAATCCGATCAAGGCTACCCGGTCCCCTTTTTTGAGGGCAGCGGTGACGCTGTCCACGGCGGTATCGATCGCAGTCGTTGCCTGCGCTTTGGAAATACTGCAGGCTCCGGCGATGCGGTCAACGAGATCAGCTTTGTTCATGCTCTCTCCTGACAAAGTGTTTGCTTTCCCGCGCCAGGCGCCGGGGAAGTCTAGTGCCTGTTGTGGGAACGCGGAGCCATTCTCTACCCTAATCGAGGAATGTCAATGGCAAACACGTGCCAGACGCGGCTTCTGACGTGCCATCGAACCCTCATGATCATCGAAGTCCGCGTTTTCCCTTGTTCTCCACAAGCGTTACTCTTACTTCACAGAATGTACACAGGCTGAGCGAGCATTCGAGTTGCGGGCGAGATGGAGTTCGGTGCAGAGTAAGGAGTAAGAGTTAAGAGTAAAGACACGAGAGTCGAGTCAGGAGTTGGTTGATCCATTCATGAAAGCAGTCATTGAAGTATGTCCCCTGTGCGCGGGTTCGGGATGGAAAATTGTTCCGGATGCGCCGGAGCGCGGCGTGACGCGCTGCGATTGCCAGTTACGTGCGCGCTCTGAGGCGATGGTCGCCGCCGCGCGCATCCCGAAGCGATATGAACACTGTGAGCTCTCGAACTTTGAGTTCGAAGGTCCCCAACTGCACCTCGCGCCCGCTCGCATGGCGGCGTGCCGGTTTGTGGAGGAGTATCCCGTCGACAAGACTGGGCTGATGCTGGTGGGCACGATTGGCACGGGGAAAACGCATCTCGCGGTCGGAATCGCCAAGGCGCTCATTCGCGAAAAGGGAATTCCCTGCCTGTTTTACGATTATCGCGAACTGCTGAAGGAGATTCAGAACTCGTATAACCCGTCAGTGCAGACCACCGAGCTTGGACTGCTGAAACCATTGTTCGAGGTCGAGGTGCTGGTGCTGGACGAACTCGGTGCGGTACGCCCCAGCGAGTGGGTTTGGGACACAGTGAGCCTGATCCTCAACACCCGCTACAACGACAACCGCACCACGATCCTGACTACAAATTTCGCGGACGAACCCGCGGCAGCCGTGGCGCGCACCCTTTCCCCCGCGCGTGCTGCTTCCCGGGAAGAAACGCTTGGTGACCGCATCACGGAACGCATGCGCTCGCGCCTGCATGAGATGTGCCGTGTCGTCCGCATGGACGGCGCGGATTTCCGGCAGAGGTTCAAGAGCGCGAGCTTCGGTTGAGGAATTCACCACGGAGACACGGAGAAAACCTGTTCTGGTTTTCCCGGTTTAGGTTTTCTCCGTGCCTCTGTGCCTCCGTGGTGAGTTAGCTCTAGAATCGTTCTTGTGTTGAGGGATCGACTCGAGTTCCAGCCCGAACGTGACGCGGAGATTTTTTCCTCCTGCCCCGCATCGCCGGCTGTGTTCATGCTTCGCGGAGCAGATTCCTCCGAGCCCTACGTCAGCAAGACGGCCCACCTGCGGCGGCGAATGCAGCGCTTGCTATCGGCTCCCGAAGAGCGCACCAAACGGTTGAATTTACGGGATCGCGTTCGTTCCATCGAATACACCGCGACGGGATCGGACTTCGAGTCCGGGTTTCTGCTCTATCAGATTCTGCGGAACACATTTCCGAAAACGTACGAGAACCGGTTGCGGCTGCGCTTTCCGCCGCTGGTGAAGTTGCATCTTGAGAACGAGTATCCCCGCGCTTCGATTACGACGCGTCTCGGGCGGTTGTCGGGCAAGAATGTTTACTACGGTCCGTTCTACTCCCGGGTGGTAGCGGAGAAATTTCTGAACGACTCGCTCGATTTCTTCAAGATGCGCCGCTGCGTCGACGATTTGAATCCCGATCCGGCTTTTCCCGGCTGTGTCTATTCCGAGATGAAGATGTGCATGGCACCGTGCTTCAAGGGCTGCACGGATGATGAGTATCGAGCAGAAGTTGTGCGCGTAGAAGACTTTCTCGACTCGCGCGGGGAATCGCTGAAGCGGCAATTTTCGGTGGAGCGCGATGACGCTTCGGCGAAACTGGAGTTTGAAGCTGCGGCAGCACTTCATACCCGGCTTGATAAGCTCGCTCCGGTGCTGCAACAACTGCCCGAGGCGGTCCAGCGAATCGACCAGATGCATGCCCTGATCGTGCAGCGGTCGGCGCTGCCGGGATGCGTTGCATTGTTTCGGGTGGATGCCGGTGCGATCGCGGGAGCAATCGAGTTTGCAATCTCTTCTTCGGAACACACGAAATCGCAATCCATGGAAGCGCGGATTCAGGCGGTCCTCGCAGGCTTGCCAGCGGCGCAACCTGAGAGTGCCGCGGAGCGGATGGAACACCTCGCGATTCTCAAGCGCTGGTTTTATCGCGGCAGCCGTGTGGGAGAGATTTTCTTTGCCGATGGGAAGGGGGAACTGCCCATGCGCCGCATTGTGCGCGGGATTGCACGCGTGTTCCGCGGAGAAGCACCGGAGGCGGTTGCAGTGCCGCCCGGTGGAATCGCGAGGTAGTATAGTCTCGAGGTACTCACCTCAGAGGCTAAAGCCCCCATAACGACAAGACCTTAATCGCACCGGTGAACCGCTGCGCCACCCAAAAGCACCTGTACTGGACATGTCCAGCATCAGGCGACACGTAGCGCTGGTGTCCGAATAAAATGGATCTATGCCGAAGAAGCGGAGTTCCAAAACGCGCCCTGCAAAGAAAAAGAAGCCTTCCGTTCAGGATCAACCTTTACGCGACCACGTGCTCTATCTGCTCCGCGACGGCGGCGCTCATGCTGGATTCGACGCTGCGATAGGGGACTGGCCGTTACAGCTGGCGGGTGTGAAAGTAGCTAACTTTCCGCACACTGCCTGGATGCTGCTCGAACACCTCCGCATTACCCAGTTGGACATCCTCGAATTCAGCCGCAACCCGACGCACGCTTCGCCGGCTTGGCCGGAGGGATATTGGCCGAAATCCGAGGCGCCGCCGAGCGAGAAGGACTGGAAGGCCAGCATGGCCGCCTTCAAGAAAGACCTTCGCGCAATAGAGATGCTGGTAGCGAATCCGAAAACGGATTTGTACGCAAAGCTGCCCTGGGGTGATGGACAAACGATTTTGCGGGAGGCTTTGCTCGCGGCGGATCACAATTCCTATCACCTGGGGCAGTTGGTGATGTTGCGCAAGAGTATTGGGATCTGAGCATCCGAGTGCGGGCCGCACTCGGAATGTACTACGCGCTTTTCTCGGCGATTTTTCGCTGAGACCTCAGCTGCGCCACGACCAGGCGCACGTCGTCGTAGCTCACAAAGAGAGGGACGATGGCCTTGATCTCAGCCAGGCGTTCCACACCCACCTGGCCGCAGGCTTCTTCGATGTGGGATTGTGCACCGGGCGAGATCCATGCTGGATTCAACTCGATCCGGCCACTCTCAATCAGATTCGCCACTGTGCACACGATGGTCGAGGTTTGCCGGTCGCGGGCGCGCGCAATCTCTTCGAAGGTTGATCCCTCATTGAGGAGGGCCAGAGTCTCTTCGGCGGCCGACTCCTTCTTCTCCAGCGGCGGGGCCGCTCGCCGTCCGCCATCGAACTCGCGCAGAACCTGCAGGATTTCGTTGCCGTAAACTTCGGCTTTGCGCTCTCCGATGCCGGCAACCTGTCTTAGTGCCACCAAATTCGTCGGACGCCGTCGGCATAATTCTTCGAGCGTGCTGTCATGCAGGACAACGTATGCGGGAACCTGCTGTTCGCGAGCTTTGCTCCGGCGCCACTCGCGCAGAGTGTCGGCCAGGGCTGGATCGTACTCGGCGACCGCCGGTACCCGTAGTGCTCCCGCGGCAGGGCGCGACAAAGAAATTCTCTTGCGCACGGCAGGCGCGGGCACGCTAAGCGCAACTCGCTGCTCTGTCAGCCATTCCGGCGCGGCTCCACAGTTATCACAGCTTCCGCAGCGCTCCCATTTGGGCGTCTCTCCGAAGTGGACGCAAATCTGCCGGTGACGGCAACTTCCCGAGTCGACGAACCGGGCGATGACGCGTTTTCGATCCCAGGAGCGCTCGCGTTCGGCATCGTCGGAAATCTGCTTGATGAAATATTCCAGAAGAATGTGATCGCGCTTTTGCCAGAGCAGAACGCAGTCGGCGGGCTGGCCATCGCGTCCAGCGCGTCCGGCTTCCTGGTAATACTGCTCGATCGACTTGGGCAGGGAAAGATGAATCACCGCGCGGACTCCGGGCTTATTGATGCCGAGGCCGAACGCAATCGTGCCTACGAGCACGCGGACCTCGTCCGACATCCAGCGTTCCTGGTTATCGCGGCGCATCGACGCTTCCATCTTCGCGTGATAGGGGATGGCTCCGATACCCGCTTCCTGAAGGCGCTCGACCGTCTCCTCAACGCGGGCGATGGTTGGCGCGTAGACGATCACGCTGCCTTCGCTGTAATGCCTCAAGCCGCGCACCAGCAAATCGGTTTGTGTGTACGAATCGGTCTCGCGCGTGATGTAGCGCAGATTTTCGCGATGGAAACTGGCGATGTAGAGATCAGGACCGCGCAACTGCAACTGCTTCAGGATGTCGTGGCGCACCTGCCTGGTTGCACTGGCGGTGAAGCCCGCGATCGGCACGTCCGGAAAGCTGGTGCGAAGCCGGCTGAGTTGGCGGTAGTCGGGACGAAACTCGTGTCCCCACTCGGAAATGCAGTGAGCCTCGTCGACGGCGAAGAATCCTATGGGAATCTGGCTCAGCCAGTCGAAGGTGTCATTGCGGGCCAGGCGCTCGGGAGACAGGTAGATCAGCCGATAGTCGCCGCGTCTGGCGGCGATCCTTACTTTGCTGGTTTCGGAGGAAGTCTGGAAACTGTTGATCGCGGCGGCGGGGATGCCCATCTGCGCGAGTTGCGCGGCCTGATCCTGCATGAGGGCGATCAATGGCGATACCACGACGGTCGTCTTGCCGGAGACGACCGCTGGAAGCTGATAGCAGAGCGACTTGCCTCCGCCAGTCGGCATGACCACGCACGTGTCCCGGCCCGCCAGCAGGCTGCGGATGATATTTTCCTGCCGGGGGCGGAAGGAATCATAGCCCCAGTAGCGGCGGAGGGTTTCCATCAGGTTGGCTGGTGATTCGGGCATGACGCGTCTGTTGAGTATAGAGGAGTGCACGCGCAGCGAGTCTGTGACGCCGTTACCCTTAATCTGTGACGAATTCGGGTGAGCTGGCCTTACACTTTATCCCTACTCCCGATTGTGATGTATGAAGATTGGCATCATCTCCGACACTCATGGATTGTTGCGGCCTGAGGCCATCGCCGCGCTCAGGGACTCCGACCGCATACTGCACGCCGGGGACGTCGGCGATCCCGACATTCTCGACCGTCTGCGCGACATTGCTCCTGTCACGGCCATTCGCGGCAACATCGATCGCGAACCTTGGGCAAAACGTCTGCCCGAAACCGAGGTGCTGGAGGTGGGGGGCGTCGCGATCTATATGCTGCACGATCTGGCGCAGCTGGATTTGAAACCGGAAGCGTCTGGGTTTCGCGTAGTGGTGTATGGACACAGTCATCGCCCAAGAGTTGAAGAGAAGAACGGGGTCGTTTATTTCAACCCCGGTAGCGCGGGGCCGCGGCGATTTCAGCTGCCAGTTGGTGTCGGCTTAATGGAGATTCATGCCGAAACTGTCCAGGCACATCTGATCGATTTGGAAGTTCATCGGTAATGCAGTGGTTATGACAAACCTTGAAACAAAAAAGGCCGGCTCGTGCCGGCCCTCCCTGTGCCGCTGACTTTTGGCGGACAGGAGTGTCCGCCCTACACGCTTACTTGCCTTTGGGGGCAATCGAGTCTTTCGCGGCTTTGGCTACGCGGAATTTCACGACGGTCTTCGCTTTGATCTGAATCGGTTCGCCGGTCTGCGGATTGCGTCCCATGCGGGCTTTGCGGTGCGCCTTCACCAGGCGGCCGAGGCCGGGCACAACAAACACGCCGTTCTTCTTCGTCTCTTTGATCGCGGTGTCCGCGAGGTGCTCGAGAAACGTTGCAATCGTCTTGTTGTTGGTTTCGAGCTTCTCGGCCAGATGCCGGGTGAGTTGAGTCTTGGTCATTCCAGATGCCATGAGTCCTCCTTGGGGGACAGTCGAGATTCTGTGGAACATCCGCATACTAACGCACTGGGGCTGTGGAAAAACAGCGTTTTGTGCAGATTTTATGCGGTTTCTAGCGAGGTACCCCCTAAAAATCAGCCAAAAACAGCATATTTTGAGGCGTGGGCTCTTAGTCGGCGCGGAAATCGGCCGAGGGGAGCTCTCAGCTCTCAGGGAGGACAAACGCCTGACTTCTCAAAACGTCCAACACATGCTTCCTGAACGGGCACGTTTTCTTCTTTGGAGCGCACCAGGGTTCTCTGAGAGCTGAGAGCTAAGACCCACTTGCCTCCCAGTCACAATGCTTTCGAAAAAAATGGCCCTCACACTAGCCGGGCTTGCGGTCGCTTGGTTACACTGAATCCCATTTCAAAGTGCACTTTATCGTATCCCTATCGCATCTCTTAAGGAGAATCTCTTATGGCCGACGCCGCGCTGAGTGGCTCTGAATTCAAGAAGCAGTTAAGGGCGGGAACTCCCAAGGTGGGGTTGTTCGTCAATTCGCACAGCCCGACGGTGGCCGAGCAACTCGCGCATAGCGGATACGACTGGCTTCTCATCGATACGCAGCATGGGCCGATGAATTATGAAAAACTCTCGGCCATGCTGAGCGGCGTTTCGAGCGGCGGCGCGAAATCCATGGTGCGCGTCGGCGGATACAACGATCGTCCCGGTATTCAACAGGCGCTCGATCTGGGATCGGACGGCGTCCTCGTCCCCTACATCAACACCGCCGCCGAGGCGCGCGAGGCGATCAGTTGCTGCAAGTATCCGACGGTCGGCACGCGCTCGGTCTATTTCCCGCAGCGGAGCATGAACAAGGCCGGACTCCTCGGCTACGCCGGCGGCTGGAACAACGAAGGCATCGTCGCACTACAGGTCGAGACCGCATCGTGCATCGACAATCTCGTCGAGATCGCCGCTGTGCCCGGCGTGGACATCCTCTTTCTCGGACAGAACGATCTCTGCATGTCGATGGGTCTCTACAACAAGTACGAGTTCCCGCACATGTACACCTCGCCCGAACTGGGCGCGGCCACGCAGAAACTGGTCGATCAGGCGCGCAAGAATAACGTCATCCTCGGAATTTTTCTGTTCGGCACGTCGCGTGTCGGCGAGTTCCTCGAGAAAGGATTCACCTTCATCAGCCTCGGCAACGATCTGCATCACGTCCTGACGCAGACGGGAGCCTACGTAAACGACGTAGAAAAAATTGCAGCCGAGAAGGGCAAGACCTGGAAGCGGAGATCGACCGCGCTGTTCTAGAGCGATTGCAGAAGTCAAGCCACATGGAAGAGGGAAGACGCTGGGCCAGTCAGCTTGGCGTTTTTTTTAGTGCTTATCCCAGCCTGCGACCGCGCATCACCGCGACCGCCGATCCTTCCGCCAAGAACGCCGACGCAGGCGCACCTCTCAAGACAGACGCCATCGCCTTCCCATACAACCCTTCCACATCGCCCGCAAACTCCGCCTCCCTCGCCGACCACACTCGCCACGCCGGATGCTCCACGCGATATTCCACACAACCGCCATCCGATTGCGCCGCGTATCCCCAATAGTGTTCGGTGATGAATTGCTCTTCGGATCCATCCAGCGCCAGCGCAGGCTCACCCTGCGCTGCAATCCGGATCGCGTTCCAGCTTGAACTGCGCCAACGGTATTCCGCAGTCAATCCGCCATCGCTCGACGCGTGAATCTCATGCGCCATCGGCAACGCAACATAGTTCTCGTTGTAAACAGTGCGTGCCACAAACGCGATCGCCCGACGTGGAACGATTTCGCTGACGAACACCACTCCGCGGCGAACTTCACCCGCATGTTCTCGGCGAACATAGAATCGCAGATTCACTTCGTCGAAATTGGAATGAAAAGGAATGGGCAGGCGGAGGATCCTCGTTTTCAGAAAGCGAAATCCAACCAGGCTCACGAACACCTTGCCCTGCCAGCGATCAATCTCGGTTCCGTTGGGCACGAACGGGAGAAGCAGACCTGCGTCCACTTCATAGTTCAGCATGGCGAGATAACGCCACTCGGCGGTAAGGAAGGTCTTCTGGGAATCCACCAATCAGAATGATTGGAAGATCGTCACGATTCAATCGAAAAAATCTACGGATCGTACACCGTGCTGCCCATGCCCGATTCCATGGCGGCGTGCTGCATCTCCACCAGCTTCTTTTGCTGTTCTGCGAGCTGGGTCCGCAAGTATTCTATCTGCTGCTGCTTCTTCATCTGAAGCTGGTTGTGCCGCGCCGCGGCGGAGGAGGAAGAGAACAGGTTCGCGTCCCAGAAGTAAATCGATCCGTTCAGCTTGTCGATCTCGTCTTGCAGGCTAACGATGTGGTGCTTCTGTTCCAGGATCCCACTCTTGACTTGCTCGACCGACTGGGGACTCGAGTGGGGAGCCCGGTGCGATGGCCTATCGCTGGCTCGCGCCGGCTCCGGTTCATCTGCATTGGCGTCCGGACTCTCCGGGATATCTTCGTTGGTGATGACTTTCTTGGCGGCGTCACCCCTGGAACTTTGCTTCTGTCGAGTCTGCCGCGCAACATCGCCCAGGGACTGGCCGTAGGCGGACGCAGCCAACGCCATCCATACGATCAACCTGACAAGTCCCCGAACTCCGCGCATTGGGAGCCTCTTCATCGTAGCTCGTAGCGCCTGGTTGAAAACCGGACGCCTATCTCGATATGGTAACGCGGGTTCCCATACACCCTTGATTACTCTCGTACCACCCATCAGTAACCGGCCTTTCTAACCGGCTGCGGAAAACTCATGAATTTATGCGCCACCGTGGAAGAGTGGCCCTTCAGGGCCACGTAGGTTGGTAGATTGATCACGGGCTTTAGCCCTAGTGTTGTCTTGATGGGCGCAAACTGACTTTGCCCACGGCTTTTCTACGGTTCGTAGAGTGCGGCGCCCATCCCTTCCTTCCGGGCCGCTTCCTCCATGTCGCCGAGCTTCTTCCACTCCTCATCCAGTTGTTTCTGCATGGCTTTCACATCCTGCTGCGCTCTCACCTGATATTGGTTGTACTCGATGGCGCTGGAACTTTCGCTGGCTGTAATGAAATGGATCGACGAATTCAATTTGTTGATTTTCGCGCGCAGAGTTTCGATAACGTCTCTTTGTGTCAGGATCTTCTCTCGCCACTGGAACGCCGTGAGTGGCTTGGAAGCACCGTCAGCGGATAGAGTCGACTCGGCCTTCCCGGCGGCGTCGGAAGAGGAAGGCTGGGCGGGGCTCTCGGGAATGTCTTCGTTGGTGATGACCTTCTTGTTTGCCGTTGCCTTGGGCTTCTGTTTCTGACGCGTCTGCCGGGCCACGTCGCCGAGAGACTGCCCCAGAGCGACGCACCCCAGCGCCAGCAGTAGCCAGATTGTGATGAGTCGACGCACAAGGCCTCCCAACATCCCCGAAAGCAGTTACGTCTAGCGATCGTAGCCGGAAGGTGAACATACCCCTAGTTACATCTGTCCCAGCCCCTTGGAACGTGCTCGCCGGACTCAGACAAAAGAAAAGGGCCACGTTCAGATTTCGAACGCAGCCCCGGCTCGCCCATTACGTGTTGCAGGAGGAGATGTTTGTCTTACTTAAGCCGCGCAATCCAGGTTCCCTGATTGAAGTTGTCGTCCACCCAAATGCCTACGATAGTCGAGCCGTCAGCGGAAATTGCGAGCGCGGTGGTGAGATGAATTCCGCTCGGGATATCCGCCCCCGCTGACTTCAGGACTTTTTGAAGAGAGCGCATCGGCGTCGTGGGATTGTTGGCGTTCCAGATGAAGGCCTCCAGGCCGCCCCCAAACGGATCGCCGCTCCAGCCCACCACTTTGCCCTTTTCGGAAATACCGTTGGCGATGCTCTGGTCGGAAGGTATGCCCGAAACCGTGCCCAGCGAAATCAGCCCGCCGGCATTCGAGTGATAGAAGGCGTGCGCGTCGGCGCCGTCCCATGCCTGTCCTACGATCTGCGCTCCGTCGGAACTGACAGCTGTGGCTTCGCCGGGCGTCATCACGCCCGTAAACAGATCGGCCTTCGGAGTCCAGCGCACCGGCCGCCGAAATCCCTGCTTGGGATGTTCCCAGAATCCGACAATCGTTGAGCCGTCGGCTGAGATCGCGCTCGCACGGCTGCTCGCGCCCTTGGGATGACTCAACGCGGCCATGCCTTTCCCTTCGGTCCAGCGGAAGCCCTGCGCGCCCGGACAGTACCACACCAGGCCAACAACCATCGAACCGTCGTGATTCAGACTGTACCCGCTGCCCCAGTTGCCATCCATCTGGCAGCCCTTGGGGAGATGGCCCAGGCTGGTCCAGCCCGTCGATTGCCGCCAGCGGCCGGGATTGGTAAGGCCATCCGGGCCGACGATAGTAGCAGCGATGGTGGAACCATCGGCCGAAATGCCGATGCTTGAGTTGAGGAAGTCACCCGCGCCCAGATCAACGAAGCCCTGGGTTGCGGTCCAGCGGAAAATTTCACCGCCCACGTTCGCCGCTATGACGCTGCCGTCGGCGGAAATGGCATAGTTGACCCAAGTGTTGACCGGCGGGGTCAGCATCTGGAAAGTCGGCGCCTGCGGCTGTTCGGCGGAAGAGAATGCGGAGAGAACCATACACAACACGGCAAAGAGTAGGAAAAGATTCTTTTTCAAATGTTCACCTTTGGATATCTGAATTTGCGCTGGCCAGCTAAACTCGGTTGTGCAATCGCAGGATGTTCGCTCTGTTCCCTGGAAGGGCCGCCCAGCGGGACGAACCCGCCGCAGCGGATGATGGAACCGGGGGAGGGCCCGACGACCGCATTATGTATACGTTGTTAACGTAACGCTGTCAACGATTAAATACCCACCGACGGAGAGCGCAAGACGTGCCCAGGCAAGCCGATCCCGAGTTGGAAGTGCGAATCCTGAAAGCCGCCCAAAAACTGTGGACAGCCGGAGGGGAAAAGAGTCTCACCATGCGTGCCGTGGCCCGGGCGGCGCGGACGAACACCCCGGCCGTCTACCGCCGCTTCAAAGATCGCCGCGCTCTGCTACGTGCGCTCCTGCAAACACATCAGGCCAAACTGGGTGTTCTGATCCGAAACTGCAATTCTTTGCAGGAAGTCTGCTACTGTCTGCTTGCTTACGCCCTGAGGCATCCGCGGGAATACGAACTGATCTCTTCGCGGATCGTGATCACCAGTCATACACCCCGGCCGAATTTCGAATACGTCGTTCAGAAAGCGGGAGAGTGGCTGGGCGGCGAAGGCGAGCATTACCGTCCGCTGATCATTGCGCTCTGGTCCCTGGTGCACGGAACCGCGATGCTGTTGATCAACGATGTCATCCCGGAACACAAAGTCACCGTGCGCTCGGCGTTTAAGGCTGCGGTGGAGGAGCTGGTGCGAAACCGAGTGCGGCTCAGGAAGAAGAAATAGACGCGGACGCAATCAACTGCTCTGGCGAAATCCCACTCTCCCGCAGATGCCGGATGCTGAGTGCATCGTGCCGCTTCGCCAGACGCACGCCGGACTTGTTCCGAACCAGCTCACAATGAAAATATTCTGGGACGAAATATCCGAGTGCACGAATTTGCAGGAGTTGGCGGGCCGTCGATTTAAGCAGGTCCGCGCCGCGCACGACTTCTGAAATTTGCATGGCCGCATCGTCCACCACAACGGCAAGCTGATAGGCGGGGACATCGTCGCGGCGCCACACCACAAAATCGCCGAAGTCGCGTCCGGCTACGTAGCGCTGAGCGCCGAGACTCAGATCGGTGAATGAAATTTCTTCCCCATCCGGTACCCGGAAACGCCAGTTCACGCCCGCGGGTTCAGCGAACGCGGAGGCGTCCGTTCGGCCGCGGCAGTGGCCCGGATAGATCGGCTCATCGTCGTTTTCATTTTCATTTTCATGCGGCGCGCCAGCTGACTGAGCCAGGTCCTTACGAGAACAGATGCATGGATAGATCGCGCCAGCGTCGCGCAATCGCCGCCACGCTTCGAGATAAAAATCGCGGCGCTGGCTTTGCGCATAGGGGCCGTACGGGCCGCCGCAATCCGGACCTTCACTCCAGCGGATGCCGAGCCAACGCAAGTCCTCGATCATGGCAGCAGCAAACTCCGGCCGCGAGCGCTGCGGATCGAGGTCTTCGTTGCGCAGGATCAGCGTGCCTTGTCGTTCTGTTGCCCGCAGGGCTGCCATCCAGAACGTCCGCGCGTGGCCGACGTGCAGCAGGCCGGTGGGCGAGGGAGCGAGGCGTCCGCGATAGTGGCACTCTGGATTGCGTCTCATTCCGGGGAGCCGGATGCCGGCGAGAATTCTGCGATAACCTCAATCTTGCCGATGATATTGCGGTTCAACTCTTCGAGGCGTTCGGCAGGAATCCATAACTCGCGGTGAGAGGCGTCACCTACCTGCTTCACTGGAAACTGGGCCCCAAAGACAGCGCGCACTTCGAATCTGGTTACATATCCCCGATAGCCTGACTGCTCATCACGCGTATTCCATTTCTCCGCGATTTCTCGCGCATATTCTTCGCTCATGACTGGATAAAAGATTGGCTGGTGCGGCAAACGAGGTGGGAACCTGGAGAATCCGCTCTTTCGGATCAACTCCATTTCGGCCTTTCCGACCGGCCTGAACAGAGTAAGGGACTCTTCCATCCCCACATCATACGAAACTGGGGCGCCTCGGCGCGCCCCGTGTCAAACCGCACACGCTGAGTAGCGCTGCCCACGATCGCAGACGCTATTGTCGGGCCCAACTCTCGCGAAATCAACAGCATCTCGATTGGCTCCCTCCTTGCCCTATCACTTGCGTCTGCAATCGCAGCGGAGGTGACTTATGACAAACTTTGAAAAATTCCCCCACAAGACCAACAGCAATTATTCCGGTACAACGCTTTCCTCGTGGTCGCGCCAGCAGAAGATTGCCATGCTTGCCGGATTCGTCCTTCTCGGAATCCTGCTCGCGGTGAGCGCGTGCTCGAAGCAGTCACCGAAAACGGCGCTGGTTGGGATCTCAGCGTCCGAAACGCAAGCTTCCACGCCCGCGGTAACGCCCACTCCAACCACACCCAGCCCGGTTACACCAGCCACTGTCGCAAAAAAGAAGACGCATAAGCCGCGTCCTGCCGCGATCGTGACTTACAGCGATCCGAAGACCGGCGTTTCGTTCCGTTATCCGCGCAAGTATGAACTGGCTTCGGGCGACAAAGTCGCGCCGCAGATTGACGGGATCGGCATCGTGCCGATGAACTTCGTGCAGCCCGGCGGAGAAGGCATCGCCATGGTCGCCGTGCCCGCGAAGACCTATCGCGGCACCGACTTCACGACGGCGTTCTTCCACGTGAACGTCAACCGCAGCCTGTCGGAGCAGGAGTGCTCAGAATTCGCCATCGTCGACGCCCGCAATCCCGACGGCGAGCCGATGGACGCCGAGAAGCTTCAGGTCGGCACCGCCACCATGGAGAAGACTTCGAACTTCTCCGGCGACGCCCTGAAGCAGGCCGAGACGCAGTACTACCATCGCTATGAAAGTGGCGCGTGCTACGAATTCGTACTTGGTCTCGACACCGCCGGGTTCGGCACTGATGGAAACGTCGAAGCCGTCAATCACGACGAAGTCTTCGCCAACCTGGAGAAGATCCTGGCGACGGTGAAGATCCAGCCGGTGGAGCCCGCCGAGAAAGAACAGGTCGCAGCACAGACGACCGCGGCGACCACCAGCACGACCGAGCAAGCGACAAAGCAGTAGTCGCAACCGAACCGCCTCAGGCCATGCGTGCGCCGCGCATGGCCTTTGGTCCGTAGAAAAAGCCGCCGCTGCTCGCCCCTGCCCGCTCCAGAAAATTAACGTCTCCGCAACATCCCGCATTGACCGGGCCATTCCCTCTGGATTATTGTTGGCTCGATCGGTTCCCCGCCGGTCGATTTCTCTTCGGAGTGCCCAGTCATGAAATCTCTTCTTACGCCCCTCCTGCCGCTGTTTTTGATCGGGTTCCTTGTTTGCAGTTTCGCCTCGGCGCAGACTTACACTCCAACGGCTCTCAACGCCGGCCGCCAGGTCTACGTGGCGGGAATCAATAACTCGGGCACCTCCGTGGGCTCGGCGGGCATTTCTCCGCGCCACGCTTACACGTGGTCTTCCAACGGCGCCGTGAACGCCGTGGGAGACCTGGGCGGTAAGTACACTTACGGCCTCGCCGTCAACAACTTCGGTCAGGTGGTGGGATACAGCGACCTTGCCGGCAGCACGATCGCTCACGCCTTCCTCTACACGCCAGGTGTCGGCGCGCAGGACCTCGGAACTCTTGGCGACGGCAACAGTTTTGCCAACGCCATCAACGACAGCGCGCAGGTTGTCGGCGAAGTACTCAGCACGGGACTGCACCATGCCTTCCTGTGGACGCAGTCCACGGGCATGCAGGATCTGGGAACCCTGAGCGGCGGCACCTCCAGCCAAGCCACTGGGATCAACGCCGCCGGGCATATCGTTGGCTCCTCCACCGTCGCTGACGGCTCATGGCACGCCTTTCTCTGGACACCGCAGAACGGGATGCAACAAATCGATCTGGGTCCTACGACTCCCAGCTTCGCCGCCGCCATTAACAACCTCGACCAGGTTGCCGGCACCTATGCCAATCCAGTGGATGGTCTGGGGCACGCCTTCATCTGGGATCCCGCCGCTGGCCTGCACGATCTTGGGACCCTGCCCAACCACCCTTCTGGCGATAGCCTGGCTGCCGCGCTCAACGACTCGGGAGATGTCGTGGGCATTGCCCGGTACCCCAACATACGCGGCAAGATATCGGCATTTAGCGTCATCTGGCCTCATGGCGCCAGCATCCAGAAACTACAGACGCTGGTCAGCCCGAATATCGGAGCGTTGCCCCGCGGCGCAACCGGCATCAACAACTCCGGCCAGATCGTCGCCAACGGTTCCGGTAGCTGGCTCCTCACCCCGCACTAGCTGTCGGTTGTCCCCTCCAGTTATGCGTTGATTCTCGATTATCATAGGCCGCATGAATACTCCTCAGAGCGGGATCTTTGCTCTCGGAACTGCGTCGCACGCCTACCTGGAATTCGACATCTGCGCTGGACAGAATGGGCGAGACCTCGTGGCCGCGATCTCATCCCTGCGCGAGCCGCGGACCACGATGGGCGGAGTGAACCTGGTGGCAGGCTTCAGACCGGAACTTTGGCGCCAGGCTGCTCCCGACGATGCGCCCGCTGCGATTCAAGGCTTCAATCAGGACCTGATCGGAGTCGAAGGCTTTGTAATGCCGGCAACGCAGCACGATGCCGTACTCTGGCTCTCCGGCAGTTCCTACGATGTGGTGTTCGATGTCGCGCGCCAGGCGATCGCCGCGCTCAAAGGACTGGGGTCCGTTGCCGAGGAGACCGCGAGTTGGCCCTACCAGCATGATCGCGACCTGACTGGTTTCATCGACGGAAGCGAAAATCCCACGCTGAACGAGGCCGCTGACGTAGCGCTCATCCCGGAAGGAAACCCCGGCGCAGGCGGAACGATTCTGCTGCTGCAAAAATGGGTGCATGACACGGCGCTGTGGGAGGCGCTTCCCGTCGCGACTCAGGAACGGGTGATTGGACGGATGAAGATGGACAGCGTCGAGATCGAGAACAAGGCCCCCGACTCCCACGTCGCGAGCACAGATCAGGACAAATTCGGCAAGATCTTTCGCCGCAACATGCCGTATGGAACCGTGACCAATCACGGAACCATGTTCGTGGGATTCAGCGCCGATCAGCGGCGACTTTCCAAAATGCTCGAGAGCATGGCCGGACTGGCCGGAGGCACGCGCGATGCGCTCACGCGTTACACGCGTCCGCTGACGGGCGCGTACTACTTCGTCCCGTCCACGGAGCGATTGAGTCGGCCGATCGAGGGCGCCACCGTCCGGTTGCAACCATCTATGTAGATTCGCCTTTCACTATTGACAGTTTTTCTTGGGGCACGCAGGACTAATGGGATCATCACCCTGGAGCAGCACCCAGGTCGTGACGCCGCCTACGATAGCGATTCCGGTGTAGAGAGCGGTCGAGGAGCTAAGAATTCCGCTGCCCGCGGCCGTGGCCGCTCCGGGACGGCGCTTCGGAGTCTTCTTAGCTGCCACTTCGCAACCATCGTCGCGCGTTGCCTGCTCGCCTTCTTTAACCCGCTTCGATTCTTGATCCGTCTTCAATCCGTGGCCGTCTTCGACGAAGACATCGCCCTTCATCGCGATCACCGTCACATGCCGGTCGTTATGAGTAAATTGATATTGCGTCGGGGTATTGTCCACCGGTCGGGCCTTCACCTCACATGCGTAAGCTTCAAATCCTGACGAAGTGTTGACTCGGACCGACCCGCGATCCACTCCGACCGAAGAGCCTTCATACTTCACGAGAGAATCCGAAAACACCATGACCGACGTTCCGTTCGTGCCGATGGTGGCGGAGGCGTCCGCCTTGGTTTCGAGCTTGTCTCCGGGGAACACGGCGACGGACTTGGGAATCTCAGTACCGTTGACCGACGCCGAGCCGTTGGCATAAACCATCCCCGAAGCCGACTCCTGACCCGCCAGTGGAACGCAAACCAGCAGAGTCAGCGCCATAGTCACGACTGGCAGAAATGCCCTCTGAGACATGTCGACTCCGGCTGCAATGGAGATGATTCAGTTCATCGTAATGCGCAAAGAGTTGCGCGGGAATTGGCCCCGGTGGTACGCGGAGGGTGCCCGAATTCGAGGGGGCAGCAGAGGAACGTGCAATTCGGGCTGTGATGACTTTACTTTGAAGGGGCGTGCCCTCACAGTCCGGGAAAATGCACAAATGCCGGCACTGCCGTGGAAGAGCGGCGCTTCAGCGCCGCGTAAGTCGTTTACAACGAGTGCGGGCTTCAGCCCCCGTGCGGTGCACTCAAGCCGGTTTGACCGATTTCCACAGCGCACGATAAACTAGTTGGGTTTGCCTGTACATGCGGACCCGTTCTGGGACCGCGCCGCCTTTCCGGTCATAAGCCGCAGCGGGAAACAGCAAGCACATGCTTGAGATTTGCGGAGCTTTGCTCCGCCGGGCCGTCCCCAGCAGGTTGCAATGGGACCAAGCCCCCGACGCGAGTCGTGGAGAAAACTATGTACGCGGTGATCCGCGCTGGTGGTAAGCAATATAAGGTGTCCCCGGGCGACGTCGTCCGGTTTGAGAAGGTTAACGGCACCGATGGCCGTGTCGAGTTTGCCGACGTGCTCGCCGTGTCTTCCGAGGCCGGTAGCGTGGTGCGTCCCGGCGCGGAAGCGCGCGTGACCGGCGATGTGGTCGAAGAGGGCCGCGGCGAGAAAATCCTCGTTTTCCATTACAAACGCAAGAAGCAGTACAAAAAGCTGCGCGGACATCGACAGGACTACACGGCCGTCCGGATCACCGAGATTGCTTTTGACGGGCAGTCGTTCAAGGCTCCGGAGCTGCCGAAGAAGGAAAAGAAAGTGAAGAAGGCGGCGGTGGAACAAGCCGAGGCGACGGGATCCGCCAAGCCGGCAAAGGCAAAGACGGCGGCCAAGAAAACAGCTGCGAAGAAGACGACACCCAAGAAGAAGTAGGCAGCACCGGACGTGGTTTAACTAACCACGATCCACTAATCACGAACCACTGGATCTAAACATGGCGCATAAAAAGGGACAGGGAACATCACGAAACGGGCGCGATTCGAACGCCCAGCGGCTGGGCTTCAAAGCCTTCGGCGGACAGCTTGTGCCAGGCGGCACGATCATCGTGCGGCAGCGCGGTACGAGGGTGAAACCCGGACTGAACGTCGGCCGCGGCAAGGACGATACTTTGTTCGCGAAGATCACCGGGCGGATTAAATTCCTCGACAAGGGATCGATGGGGAAGTTCGTCATGGTCGAACCGGTCGCGGTCGAAGAAAACTAGGAGTTGCCGCGTCGCGCGGCCCAACCATAGCCCCTTGAAGAAAGGGGCTATTCTATTTTCAACAGGGTACCCTCAGGGGCTAAAGCCCACGATCGTTACGAACGACGCGGCGCTGAAGCGCCGCTCTTCCACGGCAGTGCCGACATTTGTGGGTTTTTCCGCAGCCTGTGAAGCCGTACCCTACCGAAACGCATCGGTTGGAGAGAGTTTTGACTAACCACTAACCACTGGCCACTGATCTTCATGTTCATCGATGAGGCAAAAATCCGAGTCAAGGCCGGCGACGGCGGGAATGGCTGCATGGCGTTCCGGCGGGAGAAATTTATTCCGCGCGGTGGACCCTCGGGCGGCGACGGTGGCAAAGGCGGAGACGTCTGGATGGAATCCAGCGAGCGCCACAACACGCTCGTGCATTTCCGTTTCAATCCGGAATACAAGAGCGAACGCGGACGTCACGGTGAAGGGTCCAACAAAACCGGCCGCGACGGCGAAGGCATCACGCTCAAGGTTCCGGTCGGCACAATTCTTTACGACCAGGATACCGGCGAAGTGGTTCACGATTTCGCCAACGCCGATGACCGCATCGTGATCTGCCGCGGTGGGCGCGGCGGACGCGGCAATGCGCAGTTCGCGACTTCCACCCATCAGGCTCCGCGCGAACATGAAGAAGGACGCCCTGGCGAAGAACGTAATTTTCGTCTCGAACTCAAGCTGCTGGCGGACGTGGGGCTGGTGGGGTATCCGAATGTCGGCAAGTCCACTCTGATTTCGCGCATCTCGGCGGCTCGCCCCAAGATTGCCGATTATCCGTTTACGACTCTGGAACCGAACCTGGGCGTGGTCGCTGTGGGCGATGCCCGGAACGAAGTTAGCTTTGTGGTAGCGGATATTCCTGGGCTGATTGAGGGCGCGCACACGGGCGCTGGGCTGGGCACACAATTTCTGCGGCACATCGAGCGCACGCGGTTGCTCGTGCACCTGGTGGATGTCTCCGACGCCAGCGGGCGGCCGGACGTAATCAAGGATGTCGATGTCATTCTCGAGGAACTCTCCAGCTTTGGCGCCGGGCTTGAAAACAAGCCGATGATCATGGTCGCGTCGAAGATCGATGCCGCCAATCCAGAGCGGCTCAAGAAACTGAAGCAGTGGTGTACGCGCAAGAAACTGAAGCTGTATCCGATCTCCGCAGTGACGGGCGAGGGCATCGAGAACCTGAAATTCGCCATGGCGGAAGCAGTAGAAAAACTGCGCGCCATCTCCGTGAAAGAAACCGTAATCGCCGACTGAACCGCTGCACACCCGCAAGAGACGCAGAGTCGGCACAGTTTGCAACACGCTAAGTAACCACGGGTAGCCTCCAAAGTCACCGGGTCAATCCTGACAAAACACGGTTTGTTGTTGTATCGTCTCTGTTGCTGTCTGAGGGGGCAGCACAGCGAAGGGGATTGCTTTGTCCGGATCGTTTGGGTTTAGGTGCTGTCTGTCCCTGGTCCTCTCGATAGTTGTGCAGTGCAGCGCGCGGGCGACACCGCCCGCGACTTCCACCTCTCCGTCGAATCAGAACCAACCGGAAACGCCAGTGGCCCCGCAGAGTTTGGCTACGGCCTCGGCCGACGGCCTTGTTATTCCTCGTCTTGCGCACGGTCCCACGCTGGAGGACTTCCTGACCATGAGTCCGCAGGGCGAGGCCGCACGCGCGATGGCGAAGGTGACTGACTTCATCCAGAGAGAGCCGCACGACGGCGAGCCGGTCAGCCATCCGACGGAGGCTTATCTCGGATACGACGAAAAGAATCTGTACGTTGTTTTTGTGTGTCATGACGATCCCGCCAAGGTGCGGGCGCACGAGACGCGGCGCGAAGGCTTTGATGGCGAGGACGATGATGTAGCGATCATGCTGGACACGTTTCATGATCGCCGCCGGGCCTATGAGTTTGAGGTAAATCCAAAGGGCATTCAGTGGGACGCGATCTGGACCGAGGCGTCATATGCCGACACGGGCGGCAACTTCGATACCTCATTCGACACGGTGTGGAATTCGAAGGGCAAACTTACCGCCCAGGGCTACGTGGTGTGGATCGCAATTCCGTTTCGTAGCCTCCGTTTTTCTTCGGCGAAGGATCAGGCCTGGGGGATTGTGCTGTTGCGTGAGGTGATTCGCGAAAACGAGAAGGCATTCTGGCCTCATATTTCGATCAATAAAGAAGGCAGGCTGGGGCAGGCTGCTACGGCGAAGGGGCTGAGCGGGATTTCGCCGGGACGGAACATTCAATTGATCCCGTACGGACTTCTGAATTCGTTTCACAGCGTGGATGACCGCGGCCCGTTTTCTGCGTGCGCCGCGAGTACGGCTGGTTGCGCGGCGTTTCAGAATCGCGACATCGGCGGCACGTTCGGACTGGACGGGAAAATGATTTTGAACGACAGCCTGGTGCTGGACGTGACGGCGAATCCGGATTTCAGCCAGGTCGAGTCGGATTCGCCGCAGGTGACCGTGAACCAGCGCTACCGCGTCTATTTTCCCGAGAAGCGTCCGTTCTTCATCGAAAATGGGGACTACTTCCGGACGCCGATCGACCTATTTTTCACGCGAAATATCGTGGATCCCGACGCGGGAATTCGACTAACCGGAAAGGCAGGGCCGTACTCGATAGGCTTCCTTTCGGCCGACGACCGGGCGCCGGGTTTGACGGTGGACACGAGCACACCGCTCTTCAAGACGCGCGATTACTTCAATATCGCGCGGGTATCGCGCGATATCTTCAAGCAGTCGAGCATTGGCGTGATTTATACCGACTGGGAATATGGAGCGACCAACAGCTACAACCGGGTGGGCGGGATTGATTCGCGCATCTCATTCTCTCCGAATTTAACCGCTACGTTGCAGGGCGTAATGAGCGACACTAATTTCAACTCGCCCAGCGATTTGTACGGCTCCGCTTTCAAGGCCGATCTGACTTACACGAGCCGGCACCTACTGCACGACAGTACCTACAATGATGTCACTACAGACTTCACGACCGTCCCGGGGTTTGTCACGCGCAGCGACATCCGCGAGTATCGCGAGGATACGGCTTATTATTTTCGCCCTAAGCACGGCCCGGTCGTGAGCTGGGGTCCGGAACTGGCGGGGCACTGGACCTGGGATCACCAGGGGTTGCGACTCGATACTGATTACCTGCCGCAATTCAACGTCGTGCTCAAGCGCCAGACGCGTATCAATATTGTTCCCTATGAAGAGTTTCGCGAGCGTTTGCGTCCGCAGGATTTTACCGGCATTGATGCCAACCAGGATTTCCATGAGCACTCGAGCGGTATCAACGCTTCCAGTTCACCGCTCGCCCAGCTCACCCTGGCCGGGTTCTATCTGTGGGGCAACTCCATCAACTTCGTTCCAGGCGCTGCTCAGAATTTCAGCACGCCTTATCTGGCGCGCTTTGACCAGGCCGAAGGGCTCGTACGATATCATCCGTTTACGGCGCTCAAGATTGACAACACCTATCTATTCAGCCGCTTGAGGGCACGAGAGAACAATGCCAACATTTTCAACAATCACATTGCGCGCACCGAATGGAACCTACAGCTAAACCGGGAACTGTCGTTGCGCGCGATTCTGCAGTACACCGCGACGATTACGCAGAACGGACCAGTGAATCCGGCGAACACCTATACTCTTTTGCCGACCACGAAGAACTTCAACGCGGATTTCCTGATCACGTATCTGGTGCATCCGGGAACCGCAGTGTATGTGGGATACAACAGCAATCTCCAGAATCTGGATCCGCGGCTCGGGATTGATCCCAATCTCGGAGGAGTGCAGCGGGGGAATCACTTGATCAACGATGGGCGGTTGTTGTTTGTGAAAGTTTCGTATTTGTTCCGGTTCTAATCGGCTCCAGAACCGTCGAGCGTGGCTCCGGTTGACTTCTATTCTTCTAATCTGCGTTAATCTCTTTTCGCGGTTGACGCGGCGGGGCAGCGTCTGGAGGACTCATGCGGGAAGTGATTGCTACCGATCAGGCGCCGAAGGCGATTGGTCCGTATTCGCAGGCGATTCGAGCGGCGGGATTGGTGTTTACGTCGGGACAGGTGGCGATTGATCCGGCCACGCAGCAGGTGGTTGCGGGAGACATCTCCGTGCAGACCGAGCGGGTGATGAAAAACCTGTCGGGCGTGTTGCAGGCGGCCGGGACTAGTCTCGACAAGGTCCTACGCTGTACGGTTTTTCTGAAGAGTATGGGCGACTTCGCGGCCATGAATGAAGTGTATGGGCGCTATTTCAGCGCAGCACCTCCGGCGCGGACTACGGTCGAGGCGGCGAGGCTACCGAAGGATGTACTGGTGGAGATCGATGTGGTCGCCCTGGCGTGAGAAGAGGGCAGAGGTTAGAGGTCAGATTGCAGAGGTGATTTCTGCCTGACGGAGAGGCGAATATGAAATTAATTTTTTTGGCAATCGCGATATCGGGGCTGTTCACTCTTTCTGTGGCGCAGACTGCCACTGCTCCTAAGAAGGTTGTGCCTGCGCACAAACCAGCGGCGGCCGGACCAACTAAAGTTACAGGCGATGGGGTCAAGACAGCCAGCGGACTGCAGTACTGGGACATCAAGGTGGGCACGGGCGCAGAGGCGCACACCGGACAGCACGTGAAGGTTGACTACACCGGCTGGCTCACGAGCGGCAAGAAGTTCGACAGCTCGGTTGGGACCGGGCATCCCTTTGACTTTAAGATTGGCGCTGGCGAAGTCATCAAGGGATGGGACGAAGGGGTCGCCGGCATGAAGGTTGGCGGCAAGCGGCAGCTACGGATTCCTGGGAATCTGGCGTATGGAGCGAAGGGATATCCCGGACTAATCCCGCCGGATGCCACTCTGATCTTTGACGTGGTGCTGGTGAGCGTCCGCTAGGCTTTGACGACTTTGCCGCTGCGCAGGCAGGATGTGCAGACGCGCATGCGCCTGGTGGCCGCGCCTACCTTGGCATGCACGGGGCGCAGGTTGACGTTCCAGCGACGTTTGGTGACATTGTGCGCGTGGCTGACGTTATTTCCGAACTGCGGACCCTTGCCGCAGATTTCACAGACTCGTGCCATAACTCCTGAATCCTTTTGGGGCTTGATGCCGAAACACTGATTTTACAGGAAATGGGTCGTTTTTGCCATGGCCTGAGCCGCCCGAGGTTTAAGCCACCCTTGCAGCCAAATTCTTAACCACGGGGGCCACGGAGGAAATCCGGGTTCTAAGCTACCCCTCCGGTTACAAGCGGGCCTGACTCACCTACCGCTGATTTCAAAGACCGTCCCGCAGCCCAAAGGGCAGTTTGGCGGGATGCCAGTGAAGGAAGATCCGTAACCCAGTGATGTCCCGTAGAGACTACCCGCCGCGTCCATGACCACGCCGGATTGGGGATCGCCTCCGTTAATCCCAGCCAGAGTGTAAAGGACGGACTCTGTCCAGTTGCCGCCAGGACCTGGCGTGAGCTCGAAGACTGTGCCCCAGCCTCCGACGTTCCCTGGCAGAAGCCCTCCGATCACGGTTGTGCTATAAAGATTGCCCGCGGCGTCGAAGGTCAAGCCAGCCGTAGGATTCGTTCCATCGGCGGAGATGTATCCAAATTCGTGCAGGACACTCTCAGACCAGCCAGAGGGGGAAGGCATCAACTTGAAGGCTACCCCCGAAGGCCCCAATGTCGAGTTGAAGAAGGTGCCCCCAAACTCTGTGGTGCCGTAAAGATTGCCGGCCGCGTCAAAAAGTAGCGGGGCGACAGGCGATCCTCCGTCGCTGCCACCCGTGAAGCTGTAGAGTGTGCTCAGATTCCAGGAACCTGGGCCCGGCGAAAGCTCGAACACCACGCCGGAGGTGTAAGCTCCACCCATTTGTGCGGTGCCATATAGATTGCCCGCCGCGTCAAAGATCAGGCCAGCTGCCGGCACACCTCCATCGCTCCCGCCGGTGAAGCTGTAGAGCGTGGTCTCCTTCCATTTATTGCTGACCTTCGCGAGCTTAAACACGGCGCCGCACGGAACAAAGTCGTTCTGGTTCACTTGACAGGTGTCATTGCCGCCGCTCGAGGTCGTGCCGTAGAGGCTTCCGCCTGCGTCGGAGATGAGCCCAGCCAGAGGCACGGCTCCATCATTTGCACCTGTAAACCTATAAAGCGTTTTCTGCTTCCATGTCGTCTTAACCGGCGAGAGTTCGAATACCGTTCCGCAGCCCTGGTTGCAGTTTGTATCGTCGCCGCCCATCGAGGTGGTGCCATACAGATTTCCAGTGGCGTCGAAGATGAGACCAGCTTTGGGGATCCCTCCATCGGCACCGCCTCGGAAGCTGTAAAGGATGGTCGTTTTCCAGCCAGAGGGAGTCGACGACGCTTTATAGACCGTGCCAAATCCATCTCTGCCGCCCAACGACGTCGTACCGTACAGGTTGCCGGCCGCATCGAAAATTACACCCGCGGCGGGGAGGAACCCGTCTGCAGAATTGCCGCTCATTAGTACCGTCGCAACCCAAACCGAGAAGATGTTCGTCGGAGAGATGCGGACGACTTCTTCAAGCCCGCCGCGCACATCGCCGAGTGAACGGTGGGTGATTATGTAGAGTTTTCCCGCCGAATCCCTGAGCAGACTCTTCGGGCTCGCTCCATCGACACCGCCGGTGAAGGTATAGAAAGTGGCGCGAGCCCAGCTCCCGCCATCACCCGGTGTCAGCTCAAACAGAGTTCCATTACCGCCGGTGTTGGCGTCAGTCGTGTCACCGAAGATGTTGCCGCTTTCGTCGAACACCAGGTCACCCGGATTTGCGCCCGCGAAGTCGCTCACCACTTTGTACTTCCAGAACGTTGCTCCTGGGTTGGGAGAGAGCACGAAGACGCTCGCTTCGGTCGCGCCGTAGACGTGACCGGCCGCATCCAGGAGCAAGCCGCTGTTCAGAGGGGCTTTGGCGTCGTTGGAAACATTGCGGAGCGTAGTCTCGGCGTAGGCGCCGGAGCTGGGCGACAGTTCGAATACTGTGCCCCGCTGCGTGGTTCCGAAGAGATTGCCGGCGATGTCGATGGTCAGACGGCCGAACGGGAACCAACCTTCGGTTCCCTTTACGGAAAAGCTGTGGAGAATCGTCTCCTTCCAGCCACCCGAACCGGGGGACAACTCAAACACCGTTCCACATCCGTTGCTGGGTTGGGCGCACGCGTTGGCGCCGCCCTGCGTGGTCACGCCGAAGAGATTGCCAGCGGCGTCGAAGGTCAGTCCGTTGCTGGGGTAAATGCCATCGCCGGCGGAAAAGCCTGCGAAGCTGTAAAGCGTGGTTGCTTGCCAACCGTGGGGTCCGTGGGAAAGCTCAAACACGGCGCCGCATCCGAAAGGACAGTTCGTGCTGTTGCCGCCCAGCTGCGTTACTCCGTAGAGGTTGCCGGCCGCGTCCAGAGCGAGCGGGCCACTCGGATTCAGGGGAATAGATCCTAACGCGAGCGGAAAGGTGTACAGGACAGCCTCCTTCCACTCGCCACCGGCCTTGGGTTTCAACAGGAAGATCGACTGGTCGTCGATTCCGTAAAGATTGCCGACTACGTCACGGGTCAGCGAACCAGGATGCCAGGTGCCGGTGCCGGAGAAAGCGTGCAGCAAATTCTGCGTCGCCGCCAGGGCGCGGCCGGCCATCCCGAGGGCGATCATGATCACCGCGATGCGCAGGGATTGAGAGATTCGGTAGGGTCGCATGAGAGCCTCTAATTCAATTCAAATTCTTTGCGAGGCGGTACTTACCTTGGAGGCGAAACTCTATCCGGGGGAACTTGGAAGCTACTCTACCGCAATCGGACCGCGTAGGCCAGCCCGGGAGAGCCGGCGGGAATGGGCTCTAGATGCGACCTTCGCGGGCCGGTTTTAGGCGGCCTTCTAAGCTGCCTTGCCGGCAACCGGCTGGGCGCAGTGGGCACAGCGGCGGGCGTCGATGGGAATTTCGCTCAGACATTCCGGACACTTCTTGGTGGTGGGATCAGCGGGCGCCTGGGACTTTCGCGCTCGGGCGATCAGGGCATTAATCGGGGTGACTACGAAGAAATAGATCGCGGCGGCGACCAGCAGGAAGTTGACGATAGCGGTGATAAAGGCGCCGATCGGAAAGACCGTGCTGCCGAGCGTAAACGTGACGGCAGTGAAGTCAGGCTTGCCTACGAGGAGGGCAATCAGTGGCTCGATCAGGGACTTGACGAAGGCGGTGACAACTCCGCCGAACGCGGCGCCGATCACCACGCCGACTGCGAGATCGACTACGTTGCCGCGCAGGATGAATTGTTTGAAGCCTGAGAGCATGCAGGACTCCTTTGAATTGACCGGGCGCAAATGTAAACGTTGGGCGGGAGTTTGGTCAAGCGAACAGGTCCTGCCAGGCTTTCCCGTTTCGCCCCTCGCGGCTGCGTCGTTGGTGGGTGCTGAATCTACTTCTCAAGCGGCTGAAAAATCTTAGACCTGTGGGCCACCGTTTCTTTCGGATTCTCAGATCCGCATGGGCATGACGATGTAGCGGTACTTGTAGTCGTCACCATCGGCGGGGCGGAACTGGCCGGCGGATTGGGCGTCTTTCAATTCCAGTTTTACCTCGGCGTTGCCGGTGGCTTTGATGAAGTCGGTCAGGTATTGAGCGTTGAAACCGATCGTAACCGGCTCGCCGGAGTAGGCAATTTCGATGGAGTCTTCGGACTCTCCGGAGTCGGTGGAGGAGGCGGAGAGTTTCAGTTCGTCTTTTTCCAGGCGCAGGCGGACGGCGTGTGACCGCTCGTCGGCGAATTGCGCTACACGCGCGATGGCGGCTCCGAGCTGGTCGCCCGGCACGCTGATCGACTTGGTGATTTCTTTCGGCAGGACGGCTTCGTAGTTCGGGAATTGTCCGGTGAGCTGTCGCGACGTGAGTAGGCGAGGGCCGACGCGGAAATAAAGTGTGGACTCATCTTTCGCAAAATCGATGGACTCGGCGTCAGTGGCGTCGAGCAGGGTCTTGAGTTCGTCCATCGCCTTCTTCGGGACCAGCGTTTTCATTTCGCCGGAGATCCCTTCAAACTTTTCTCCCGGGCGTTCGATGTGAGCTAGGCGGTGACCGTCGGTAGCGACCATGGTGATCGACTCGGACTTCAACACCATCAGGGCTCCATTCAGCGTGTAGCGCGATTCCTCGTGGGCGATGGCAAATCCTGTTTTGGCAATCATGGACCGCAGCACGGCGGATGGAATCTTCACTACGCCGGCGGTTGGGAACACAGGCAGGGCCGGAAAATTCGAGCGCGCCATGCCGACCATCTTCGTGTTGGACCGGCCGCAGCGGATGCTGACCCAGTGATTCTCCAGCAGCTTGATGGTGATGTCGGCATCGGGTAGCAGCTTTACGTAGTCATAGAGTTTGCGCGCGGGAATTGTGCAGGCGCCCTCTTTTTTCACTTTCGCGTTGCAGGCGGTGCGCAGACTCAGATCAAGGTCAGTGGCGGTGAGTTGGAGTTTGTCTCCCGAGGCCTCGAAGAGGTAGTTGGAGAGAATGGGAATTGTAGTCTTGCGCTCGACCACGCCCTGAGTTGCGGTCAGTTCACGAAGCAATTCGAATTTACTAATCGTGATTTCCATGGTCGTTGTGGCTGTGGCCACGGCAGGGGCAACTTCCACCGGCATAATGGCTCTCCCGACGGCTACTTCTGTTACTTCCTTATATCAAAACCTTAAAGCATAAACCAGCAGTAGCAGTAGGCAGGTCGGAGAAGTGGAAAACCGGTCCCACCTCTTGCTGCTGCAATCAGTTCCGCTGCGATACCTCGTGTGAAAAATCGGACCGGCTGGCAGCGGAGATCGCGGTAAGACTGACCTGCATTTTCCGGTCAGGACGGGTCTCCCACAGAATCCACAGAGCCTCCACTGATCGAAGAGCGGAAGACCTGGCCGTTGCGTGGAAAAAATGGAAAGAACCGCGATTCATGCGCCCAACTGCTCCGTCAATTTGTTGAGCAGCCTGTTCAAATCCTTGTCGCCCTTGCGGACTTCTTCGATCTTCTCGACGGAATGGAGGACGGTGGTGTGGTGCTTACCGCCGAACTGGCGTCCGATTTCGGGAAGCGACGCTTCGGTCAGATGCTTGGAGAGGTACATCGCGATCTGCCGTGGGTAGACGATAGAGCGCGAGTTGTTTTTTGCCTTGATCTCAACCAGCCGGAGGCCAAACTGTTCGGCTACGGCCTTCTGGATGGACTCAATGGTCACTCTACGCGCTTGCGAGTCGATGAAATTCTTCAGCACCTGCTGCGTGTATGAGAGCGTGATCTCTGCGCCGATCAGCGACGAGTGCGCGACCAGTCGGATGAGCGCGCCTTCGAGTTCGCGGACGTTCGACCGGATGTTCGAGGCGATGAACAGAGCCACGTCGGTCGGCAGCGTAACTTTCTCCTGCTCGGCTTTCTTTTGCAGGATCGCGACTTTGGTTTCCAGGTCAGGCGGTTGGATGTCGGCGATCAATCCCCACTCGAAGCGACTGCGCAGGCGGTCTTCCACTTCAGCCAGCTCTTTTGGCGGACGGTCACTGGCGATGACGATCTGCTTCATCGATTCGTGTAGCGCGTTGAAGGTGTGGAAGAACTCTTCCTGCGTGCGTTCTTTTTGCGCGAGGAACTGGATGTCGTCGATGAGCAACACGTCCACATTGCGGAACTTGTCGCGGAAGCTGGTCATCTTGTCGTAACGCAGCGAGTTGATCATCTCGTTGGTGAACTTCTCGCTGGAGACATAGCAGATGGAAGCCTGCGGCTGCCGCATTTTGACTTCGTGGCCGATAGCCTGCATCAAGTGGGTCTTGCCCATGCCGACGCCGCCGTAGAGGAACAGCGGGTTGTAGGCTTTGGACGGGCGCTCGGCAACGGCCTGGCAGGCGGCGTGGGCAAACTGGTTGCCACTGCCGATCACGAAGGCGTCGAAGGTGTAGCGCGGGTTGAGCTGCGCGGCGCTGTCCCAGTCGAAGCGGGCCTGAGACTGGTACGAGACGGGCGCTGAGGACTGCGGCTGCGCGGACGAGTTCATCGACAGGCCGCCGTTGTGGCGGATGGGAGTATTCGAGGGGTCGTCCTCGGCGGTAACAAATTTCACGTCCTGGTATCCGAGGCCGAGATTGTCGATGGCTTCCTGGATGAGGTCGGCGTACTTGTCGCCTACGCTGCGAAACTCGGCAGTGGGAACGCGGATGAACAGCACTCCGTTGCTGGCATGGCTGTAGCGGGTGGGCTTCAACCAGGTGTCATAGCTGTGGCGATTGATTTTCTTTTCGAGCGCATCAAGGATGCGCACCCACGGGTTCGGGATGATGGCGGAACTGGACACAGACATTTTTTTAGAAAAACGCGGGACGCCGGTTAAGGGCGCGCCCGGGAGAAATCCGATCTTTAAGCTATGAATTCTTTCTGTACCGCAGAGCAGATTCCGCTTTCGCAGTCTCTGGTTGCCTGACGAAATTTACAACGGAGACGAACGGCATACTAGCATAAAAAAATTTGTTGCGTCGAAGATGATTCCAGATTCTCTCCGCACGAGCGTTTCATAAAACCGCTAATCGTTCGCGCTGTCAAGTGTCGAGAAAATAACTGCCGCACAAAGGGTGCAACCGGGCTACGTAACGTGCTCTGGGTCAATCACTCCCTGCGGCGCTCTGGTTTTGCAGTGGATTTGTAGCTTGCCGGATATACGACTACGCAGCGGCGTCCGCCTTCGCCGTCGCTTTCCGTGCGCAAGTCTTTTTCGTCGCGCAGTGCGAGGTGCACCATGCGGCGCTCGCGCGACGACATGGGCGCGAAGCGATAGGGCTCGCTGGTGCGCCGAACTTTTTCGGCGGCGGTGCGAGCGGCCATCTGGAGTTCCTCGATTCGCAGCGACCGAAAATTTTTACAGTCGAACCAGATTTTCTCGTGCTCGTTGCCTTGCAGGCGCAGAATCTCGGTGCCGAGCAACTCGAACGACCGCAACAGTTCGCCGCCACGTTCGAGAAGCAGAGCGGAGTCTGGCCCAGCGAACTCGACGAGAATTTCGGGATGCTCCCACTCGCGCTGTTCGGCGATAGGAGGATCGACGGTGATGCGATATTTGAGTTTGAATCCGCCGTGCGTGATGACGGCCTGGAGGAATTCCCCGATTTTCTTGGCGGCTGCGACTTTGTCGGTTATCGGCATAGGTTTTACGTTTCAGCTCTCAGCTCCAAGCTCTTAGCTCTCAGGAAAACCGTGTTTGCTGAGAGCTTGAAGCTGACAGCTTGGAGCTTTCAGTGGAGAGCTCACTTGTCTTTCTTCCGTGCGCGCTTCTCCATCATTTCACGCATTTCGCGGCCGAGGGAGGTGCGGTTCATGACGGATTGCTGCACGTATTGAATCACGTTGCCCATCGACCAGTACAAGCAGAGGCCGGCGGCCAGATTCAAACTGATGTAGCCCAGCATCGCGGGCATGAAGAAGTTCATCATCTTCTGCTGCGCGGGGTCCATGCCGGCTTGTGGAGTCAGCCGTTGCGTAAAGAACATGGTGACGACGATCGCGATCGGCAGAATGTGCCACGGGTCGGGTGCAGACAGATCATGTACCCAGGCCCAGTTGGCATGACGCAAGTCAATGGCCACACCCAGCATGCGGTAATAGGCAAACAGGAAGGGCATCTGGATGATGAGCGGCAGGCACCCGCCGGCTGGGTTGACGCCTTCTTTTTTGTAGAGCGCTGCGACTTCCGTGTTCATCTCCGCCTTGCGAGGATCGCGCAGGCTGTACTTCTTATATTTCTCCTGGATGGCCTTGATCTGCGGCGCGACGCGCTGCATCTTCAGCATCGATTTCATCTGCGAAAGCCGAAGCGGCAGAAGGGCAAGGTTGATGATGAGCGTTTGCAGGACGATCGCCCATCCCCAGTTGCCGATGATGTGGTCGTGTGTCCACTTCAGCCAGAGAAACAGAGGGCGCGCGATCAGGCCGAGCCATCCGAAATCGACGATTGCACGAAGGTCGGGGTCGGCGCCGGTGAGGCCGGGGACAGGAACTTTTTCCAGGTCTGCGAGCGCCTTCGGGCCGACGTAGAGCCGGACACTACTCGGGCCTTTGAGGTTGCCGACGGCGGCGCCGAAGACGTCAACCTTGTCGGTCCGCTTGTCGCTGGGGTCGCCCGGGCTATGTGGAATCTCGAGCGGGCTGCGGAGCGTGACCAGCGCGGCGTTCTGCGGATCCTGCGGCAGGAAGACGGCGGCGAAGTACTGGTCGGAAACAGTCGCCCAGTGGAAGGGTCCCGGAACGGTATTGCCGCCCACGACCTTGATGGAGGGAAACAGCGACCAGCTGCTGGTCGACAGTCGCTCTACTTTGCCGTTGTACTGATAGGCGATCTGGCTGGCGGCAAACGCAGGTCCGCTGGCCTGGTCGCCGAAGCCCTCCGGCCACATGGGGAAGGCAGAAACGATCACGCCTTTCTGTGTGACAGACGTTTGCGCTTCGACGACGTAGCTGTGATCGAACTTGAAAGCTTTCCGGACGGCGATGTCGCCGTCGGAGTATTCAAAGGTGATTTCCGCGGGGGCTCGGGTGCCGTTACTGCTGGCGACGTAGAGCGCCGAGTTCACTTTGTTGCGCAGGTTTTCGTCGTAGAGCCACAGGGCGAGCGGATGGCCGTACTTTTCGGCTGCGGCCTTGTTCACCAGGTCGAGGGGTCCGCCGTCCGGCTTGTCCTTGTAATTTTTCAGAACCCAGGACTTGACCTGCCCGCCGCGATTGGTGAAGACGATACGGTAGAGGTCGTTTTCGACAACGGTTTCCGATTCCGCAGAGGCGACCCTGGTGGGCAACGAGCCTGCCGTGCTGGACGAAGGCGAAGCAGCCGAGGTCCCGGTCGATGGGGAAGTCTGCGGGGAACCCTGCGCGTTTTGAGGCTGCGATGTTTCGGGCTTGGGTTCGGGCGGTTGCGGTCCGTACTTTTTCAGCAACGGCTGGAACAGCATGATGACCAGGAAGGTCAGCGCGAAGACCAGTAGGAGTCTGCGTTCATTTCCGGGTTCTTGTTGCTGAGGATTTTGAAATTCGGCCAATAGAGTCTCGTCTTCTTTTTTGAATCTCTGGTTTTTACGTTGCTGGTCGTTCGTCGTTGGTCGTTCGCAGGGCGCTGGGGTGCCAATGTTTGACGATCAGGTCATCTACATGCGGTACCGGGTCGTAGCCCCCTCTTACGAAGGGATGGCAACGTAGCAGGCGTCTGGCAGCCATGAATCCGCCGCGCAGGAATCCAAATTTTTCTACCGCTTCGATCGCATACTCGGAGCACGTTGGGACGTACCGGCACGAAGGGGGAAGCAGCGGTGAGATCCACCGTTTGTAGGTCCGCAGCGTCCAGAGTGCTAGAGCCTTCATAAGATATAGGTACGTTCACCTCTCGGTCGTTGTTCGTTCGGCCGTCGTTTTTTCGGCGATCTTGCGGGCAATCACTTCGAAGGCCCGGGTTACTTCGTCGAGCAGGATCGGGAACTCGACCTTGAGTACCGACTTCTTCGGGTTGATGACTACGTCCACCGGGCCTTGCAGAAGCGCGCGGCGCTGGCGGACGGCGTTACGCATCCGGCGCTTGATGCGATTGCGCTGGACGGCGCCACCGAGCACGCGTCCAACCGTGAATCCGGTGCGGGCTTCGTTGTTACTGTTGCTATTGCCAATACCTTCCGCCTGCCGCAGATAAAAGACGGTCATGTGGGAGGAAAAGTGACGGCGGCCCTGTTTGTAGACGCGTTCGAAGTCGGCGTGTTTCAGCAGCCGGGCCGCGCGGGGGAAGGACGCTCCTCCGCCGGGTTGGGCTGGCTGTACACGTTGCTCTCCACTCCGGTCCGGAGCGCCGGTACTCACTAACTCACAATCCTGCACACATGACGGCCTTTTGGCCCACTTTACGACGGGGAAAACTACTCGCGGAAACCCGGCTTTACTGCGACGCGCTTGCGTCCCTTGGCCCGGCGACGCGACAACACTGCGGCTCCGCTCTTGGTCTTCATGCGGGTGCGGAACCCGTGTACTTTCGAGCGCTTCCGCCGGTTGGGTGAAAATGTACGTTTCGGCATGAAAAATCCCTGCTCCCTGATTGAATCTAGTGCCTTGAGGCAAACGAAAAGTATAAATGACTGTAGGGGCAGGCGGCAAACGGGTCAGCTTGGTGTAGAGCCCACCCACATCGTATCCCCTTAGCACAGTTGGGGGTCTGGCGGTAGGAGGCGGCTTGGCCCACTCACAAGACCGGCCTCCATCAGGAACAGACTGGACTAACACTAAACTTTACGATTCCGCCAAGGGAAACACTTTTTAGAATCACGAGTTTTGTGGCAATGTTGAGGGATGCCAAAAGCCTTCCGAACTGATGTGCTCGGCCATCAGAAATTTCAAGGAGAAGTTGGAAAGTTGAAGGCGCTCAAGTGCGAGCGCGTGCCCTGTCCGGTGGAGGGTTGCGCATGCGCCTATGAAATGTTCGGCGCCCAGCCTTCGAATCGCGAGTCGAACGTCACCATTCTCCAGGAGCGAGTGAAGCGGGAGCATCCTGATCACACCAGCGAAGTGCTTGCGGTCAATCAGTTTCGCAAACCGCTCAGGTGAAAGACTTACCTCCCGGCCCTCATCCTCCATCGAATTTGGATAGGATCGGCCCCAGCGCAAACGCGACAAAGAAGCCGATCGCGTAGATCGTCGCCGAGACCCACAGCAGAACCCGGCTGAGCTTGCTTACCTGCGCGCACGCGTCCGGATTATCAGGGCTGCATTCGTCCGGCCTTAGTCGAGGGGCAATCCAGTACGTGTTCACAAAGCTGAGTGCGATCAGCACGCCCGACGCCGAAAACGTCCACAGCTTGTGCCGTGAAAGCGTCACCAGCCAGGGCGCAAATGAAAGCATCGATGCGACCGATGCTCCCAGCCCAAACAACACCAGCAATGCCGGAAGCGCGCAACAAAGCAGCGTGCTCACTGAGGTGAACAGAGAGAAATAGCTCAGCACGCCCGAGCGCGCAACCGCTGGTCTTGCCATAGCTTTCATTTCGGATCCTCTTCCTTGATCGACCGATAGCGAATGGAGTCGGGCGACTTGCCCTTCCCCGCTTCGGGAATTGTGCCTTCCACCACAACCGATTTCCCGGCGAGTGCAGTCGCAATCGGAACCGCCGGCGAATCGGGAACAAGCTCAAGCACGTCGTTCGCTCCGGCGACTTGCAGAACTGTCTTGCCGTTTGTGACCTCTACTCTCCCCGCGACGGTCGCCGTGGACTGCTTCATGGTGAACCCATTCTTGGCGATCGCATCATTGAGCTGCTTCAACGTGGTGCTGTTACCGGGCGTCATTTTCACGGACGCGAGCCCTTTCTCAAGATCCACGCCCACCGATTCCACTCCGGAAACCGACTTCAGAGACACGCGCACGGCGTGTGCACACACTTCTCAATCCATGCCAAAAATTTTGATCTCGATGGACCTGATTTCCGCCGACGCGGAAACCGCCAGCAACAACAGCGACAGCAGCGAAAGCATCTTTCTCATCTCTAATCTCCTAGTGTGAATGTTGAAAAAGCAGATAGCTGAAATTGACCGCGAAGCGCACCCGTTCCTTCGGGAACATCGAACCCACGTCCCGATAGACCGGCACCTGCGCTCCGAAGCTCACTGTGTAGTTGCGATAAATCCCGAGCGCCGAAGGACCGAGGAAAACCTGATGCGCTTGCGTGCCGGCAACCGTCGAACCCGATTGCAGGAATCGCTCGGATCGCTCTCCGACCAACTCTCCAAACAATCGCCAGTCCCATTTGTCGGGTGGTTTCCGCCACTTTGGCGGGCGATACCCGTAGACGAGGCTGTAATCGAGCACGTCCGGACGCCGATCGCCGTTGTGCTCGAAAAACTTCGTGTAGGTGCCACCCAGCCACAGATAGTGACTCCGCGAAGCCATGCCCGTGACTGCGCCGAGCATCACTCCAGGCACGTTTGAAACGTGCGCCACATCTTTGAACCCAGATTGTGGACCGGGCACTACCAGGCTCGTGAATGCCGTGCTCTCGAACCGCGTCCCCACCTTGGTCGCGCGATGCTGAAAACGCCACGCCAGTGACGCGTCGAAATCGGCACCAGGTTGAATCCGGGTGGGCGGAAGGCGAGCATCTCCCAGCACAGCAGGGAGCGTCAGAGAAAGCGTCAGGTGCGGCGTGAAACCGTACCCGATCAGCTCTCGTATCGATGCCTGCGAGTCAGAGCCCGCGTTGCGACCGAACACGCCCTGATCGAAGCTCCATTCACCCTGCGAATTCGTAGGCGTCGCAAGCCCGAACAACGGCCCATGTCCGGATGCGAAAGCGAACACGGGAATGCCCAAAATGGCGAGTACAAGCGCAACAAATTTCATGAACCCTCCGGCGATGCGTAGACAAGCACACGCACCGTGCACGTGCGTATGCGCGAGCAAACGAAGAGGGTCTAGATTCTTAGAAGGAAGTTCGGTCCGGGTGGGGCAGGAGGTGGCAGACCCAAATACAGCTGAGCAACTTCACCACCGCCCAACGGTGCGGGATGGAAACTGTCGCTGGAGAACTCCACTACGACACCGGGATAGAGATCCGCAGTCGGCTGAACAGCAGCAACAGAAGAATTTGCTTTTGGCGCGGTCTTGCAGCATGGATGCGCGCTCGGCCCCATGTGGCAATCGCCCGCCATCTTCTTGCAGCAGGCCATTTCCGCAGACGTCATCTGCTGGTTTGGAAGGCAAGCCAGCGCAGGGGTGACCGTCCACAAGGTCACGAGAAAAACCACGACAATGAGACGGACTCGCACCACTTCCAAGATGCTACATGCACCACTTGTCCGATGCAAGGCGGCAATCACCCCGGAGACGCCAGGGGCAGCAGGCATCGTCTCTAACCGCATGGACTCCTTCTCTGGCGATGCGCTTTTTGGAATCCCTTCCTGTTGTGGGGCAAGGTGGAGCCTGTTGCGCGTCAGCGGGGATATACTACCGTCGCCACGAAAATGGAGGAGCACATTTTGACCAAACCCCTAGGAATGCTGACGGTTCTGTCTGCTGTGATCGCTGTGGTCCTTTACGGACAATTCCTCCACGCACAAGACTCGGCCAAGCCAAAAATAGGTTTCTCCATCGAAGCAACGAAAGGAGAGCGTTGGCAGACGGACCTGGATTCCTTTGAGCGGCGGGCGAAGGAGTTAGGGGCGGATGTAGTCTCCAGCGACGCCGGCGGAGACGACAATCTTCAGCTCCAGCAGGTAAAGGACATGATCAAGGCGGGCATCAATGTGCTGGTCCTATTGCCGCACGATACGACCAAAGCCGGCCGAATCGTGGACGCCGCAGAGGCGGCTCACGTGAAGGTCATCAGTTATGACCGGCTGGCCCAGAATAGCGATGTTGATCTCTACATAAGTTTTGACCGGGTCGAGATCGGCAGGATGCAGGCGGAATATCTGGTTCGCCTTGCGCCCAGAGGAAATTATGTCCTGATCGCGGGCTCTCCCAACGACGAAGGCGCCAAGTCTCTGCATGACGAACAGATGAAGGTCCTGCGACCCTATATCGATCGCGGTGACATCAAGGTGATCGCCGACGGATATACCCGAGAATGGCTGCCTTCCGAGGCTTACATCCACATGCTCGAAGCGATTAATTCGTCAAAGGGCCAGATTGCCGCGGTTCTCGCTTCGAATGACGGAATGGCCACGGGCGCGATTCAGGCTCTCCGGGAGCATGGCCTGGCTGGCAAGGTACTGGTGTCGGGGCAAGATGCAGATTTAGCGAATGTCATCTGCATTGCCCAGGGTACGCAGACGATGACCGTCTACAAGTCCATCCAAAGCGAAGCGACGAGGGCCGCGGAGGAAGCGGTACGTCTAGCGAAGGGCGAAAAGGTAAATGCGGATGGAGCGTTGAGCAACGGCAAGATTGAGGTACCTACAGTGTTGCTGAAACCCGTTCTAGTGACGAAGGACAACATAAAAACAACGGTCGTTAGAGACGGATTTCAAACGTTGAAAGACATTAATCTGGGATTGCCTGCGGACCAGCAGATCCATTAGCAGCCTCCGGAAACTTGAAGAGCCCGACCTCAGTGGCTTGAAGCCACATTCAAAGCCAAGCGCTGATCGCAGCGGTGAACCGCTGCGCCACCCAAAAGCAGATACTGTCTCGCCCTCAATCCAGCAGCGCAATCTCGTCGCCCTGCCGGATAATCCCTTCGACCAAAACGGCGCCGTAGATTCCAGCCTGGCCTTCGTGGTCGCGAGCCAGGTGCTTCATCAGTTCCGGATTGGGCTGGGCTGTGTCGGGATCGAGCGTCATGATCTTGCAGCGGGAGTCGCGCTTCAGCACTGCGATCGACGTCTTTCTGCCGATCCGCAAGGTCCGGCCCACGAACTCGTCTTCGCCGAAACCTTTTCCGGATTCGAGATCGATATACAGATTGGCGCGGAAGCGCCGCTTGTCCACGTCGATGCCTAATTCCTGGCTGAGCTGGCGCGCGGTCTGATTAGAAAAGATCGAAACCGGGCGGCAATCCGTCATGGCCCGATGGGAGCGCAGCAGCGCCAGTTGATGCTTCTCGCGAATGCCCTCGCGCAACAGGCTCATCAGACGAGGATCATCGACGGCTAACCGCTCTCCCGACGGAGTCTCGACGTCCACCGTGACGTCGCTGTCGGACAGGTCAACGTAGACCGGGGTCAGGCCGGACCCGATTGCTTCGGCCTCGGCCAGATTGCCCGGCTTCGCTGTCCGCTCGGGATACCGGTACCGGGGACGATACAGGAGCGTAGCTTCCTGCTCGCGCGCGGTCAGCCACGGGAATCCTTTCGGGGCGGCCGAACTCTGAAAGGCGTAGAGACGGTCTCCGTAGACCCCGGGAAATCCGACGAAGGCCTCCTGCAACTCTTCCCCGCGCATACTCTTGACCGGGTAGCGCCATAGACTCTCGATCTTTCCTACGACTCTCATGCCGGGCCTCGTAGACTATTTTACGTTTTGCGAAAGCTTCCCGCGGATTGTCTGACCTATGGCTTGTCCTATACTTTGCTCATGCAGGCGTGGGGCGAATCCTTGCCCGGGTACTACTTCTTGTTGTGTGGACGGTGGTTGTCGCATTGGCCCAGTCTAACCCTGCCGACTGGACCGAACCGTTCCCACCGTTTCGCATTGCAGGCAATCTTTACTACGTCGGGAGTAAAGGGCTGGCGAATTATCTGATTACCACACCGAAGGGAAACATTCTGATCAACAGCGATCTCGATGCGAACGTGCCGATGATCAAGGCGAGCATCGAGAAACTGGGATTTAAGTTCAGCGACACAAAGATTCTTCTGATCAGTCACGCGCATTGGGATCACGATGCCGGGAGCGCGATGATCAAGGAGATGACTGGCGCCACTTACATGGTGATGGATGCGGACGTGCCGGTGGTTGAGTCGGGTGGCAAGGCAGATTTCCAGTACGGCACGAACCCCGCATTTTTGTACCGGCCAGCGAAGGTGGACCGAACGCTGCACGACGGCGACGAAGTGAGACTTGGCGACACGGTGGTGGTCGCGCACCTTACTCCAGGGCATACGAAGGGCTGCACCACCTGGACATTGCAGGTTACAGAAAGTGGCAAAACCTTCGGCAACGCGGTTTATCCGCAGATCGTTGAGGACTACGAACGCACGTGGCGCGTTCTGAGGTCATTGCCATGCGATATTTTCCTCGGAGCTCACGGCAGTTATTTCGGCCTTGAGGAAAAATATCCTCTGCGGAAAAAAGGCGCGAACCCGTTCGTCGATCCGGCAGGATACAAGAAGTTTGTTGCACAAAAGGAACAGGACTTCCGCAGCGAACTCTCGAGGCAAAAAAGTGCTGTTCTAATGAGATAGAGATCCCCTAAGCACCCGGCATCCCCCGTGCTTTCATTGACTTGGTACTTTCTTCCACGTACACTTCGCGCACTGTGATTGGGCAAACCGTTTCGCACTACCGCATCATCGAGAAGCTGGGCGGCGGCGGGATGGGAGTTGTTTACAAGGCTGAGGATACCGAACTGGGCCGGTTCGTTGCCCTGAAGTTCCTTCCCGATGAATTGTCGCGCGATCCGCAGGCACTCGAACGCTTCCGCCGCGAAGCGCGGGCCGCTTCCGCTCTGAACCATCCCAACATTTGCACCATCTACGAAATCGGCAAGAGCGACGATCAGACGTTCATTGCCATGGAGTACCTGGATGGGTCGACTTTGAAGCATGCGGTCGCAGGGCACCGGCTCGATCTTGAGACGCTGATTACTTTTTCGATCGAAATCGCCGAAGGACTCGAAGCCGCCCATGCCAAGGGCATTGTGCATCGCGACATCAAGCCCGCCAATATCTTCATCACGGAACGCAAACACGCCAAGATTCTCGACTTCGGCCTCGCGAAAGTAGAAACGTCCCGTAGCACCCTGGAGGGCGAGACCTCGGCAGGTGCCACCGCAGATGCCCGGCCGCACCTGACCAGCCCCGGCACCACGATTGGGACGGTCGCCTACATGTCTCCGGAGCAAACGCGGGCGCGTGAACTGGACGCACGCACCGATCTGTTTTCTTTTGGAGTTGTGCTCTACGAGATGGCGACGGGCCAGTTGCCCTTCCAGGGCGAAAGTTCAGCAGTGATTTCCAGCGCCATTCTGGAGCACAACCCGATCCCGGCGACGCGATTTAACCCGAACATGCCGGCCAAGCTCGAAGACATCATTAACCGCGCGCTGGAAAAGGATCGCGAACTGCGGTTCCAAAGTGCGCGCGACATGAAAGCAGAGTTGCAGCGGCTGAAGCGCGACACTGAAAGCAGGAAATCCACATCATCTTCTTCCGGAGCTGTACCTGCAGCCGGGGAGAGTGGACGCGAACCGGCTCGCGGTTCGGCAACTCCGGCGACGTCCGGTTCCGTTCCGGCCACCGCAACGGGCTCGGGGGTGGCGGCGTCGGCAAAGACTCTTGGCAAATTTGTGATCCCTGCTGTGATGATTGTTGCGCTGGCTGGGGCGGGAATCTATTTCCGTCTTCATTCCGGCATCGCGAAACTCACTGATAAGGACACAATTGTCCTCGCTGACTTCGACAACAAGACGGGTGATACCGCGTTTGACGACACATTGAAGCAGGCCCTCGCGGCCGAGTTGAACCAGTCTCCGTTCCTCAACATTCTTTCGGATCAGAAAGTGGCGGACACCCTCAAGATGATGGGGCGCCAGCCCACGGAGCGGCTCACGAAGGATGTGACCCGCGAAATTTGTCAACGTGCTGCCAGCACTGCCATGCTTACCGGTTCGATCGGGCAGGTGGGAAGCCACTACAACCTGGTTTTGAATGCCATCAACTGCGCGACGGGCGATCTTTTCGCGACCAGCCAAACGGAAGTGAATGACAAGGATCATGTACTCAGCGGCCTGGGAAAACTGGGCACTGAGATCCGCGAGAAGCTGGGTGAGTCCCTCACAACCATCCAGAAATTTGATAAGCCACTCGAGCAGGCGACGACTTCATCCCTGGAGGCCTTGAAGGCCTATACACAAGGGGAAAAGATATCTCGGGCCGGGGACGATGCCCCTGCGGTCCCTTACTACAAGAGAGCTATCGAACTCGATTCCAATTTCGCCAGTGCCTGGGTCAGCATAGGAGTACGGTATTCAAATCTCGGAGAGAACGGCCGTTCCAATGAGGCTTTCTCGAAAGCTTTCCAACTGCGCGACCATGTCAGCGAGCGGGAGCGCTATCGCATCGAATCGACCTATTACATGTACGTGCTCGGCGATCTGGAAAAAGCACGCCAGACGTTTGACTTATATTCCCAGGCTTATCCCAGGGAATCCCGTCCGTGGATCAACCGGGGCATCATCTCAGATGTTTACGGGCGCTATGAGGATGCCGTCAGAGAAACAGAAGAAGCCTTGCGGATCGATCCGGATACTGCTGTTTCCTACGGAAATCTCGCCGAAGGTTACGTTTTTACCAACAAGTTGGATAAGGCTAAAGCCGCATTCGACGATGCGTGGCGCCGCAAGCTGATCAGCAGCGACGTGCTCCGCGGAAGGTATGGCCTTGCTTTCCTGCGGAACGACACGGCCACTATGGAGCAATTGGTCGCGCAATCTCGGCAAGTTTCGGCTGCTGAAGACACGTTGCTTTCCACCGCTTCCGACACGGAGGCGTACTACGGGCGCCTTTCCAAGGCCCGCGAACTCTCGCGGCGGGCGGCGGCGGTCGCCGTGCGCGACGACCGGAAGGAATTGGCGGCGTTGTGGCAGTTGAATTCCGCCTGGCGCGAAGCGGAGTTCGGATATCCCGATCAGGCTCGCAAGGATACCGTGTCGGCGCTGGCGCTTGCTTCCACTCATGACGTTGAGGTCGCCTCCGCGCTGGCTTTCGCGCGCGCCGGCGATCACGCCGCAGCCGCGAAACACGCTGACGAACTCGCCAGGCAGTATCCGTCCGACACGCTCGTGATGAATTACTGGCTGCCGACTGCGCGGGCATCCGCTTTTTCTCATGCGAAGCCAGATGTAGCGCTGCGAATTCTGGAAGCAACAAATGCCCTGGAGTTGGGGCAGGCGCTGCCTGAGACACAGGTTGGCGCGATGCTGTATCCCGTCTACGTGCGCGCCGAGGCGCTGATGTCGGCGCACCGCGCCGGCGATGCTGCCCGCGAATACCAGAAGATCATTGACGCTCGCGTGATCGTACTGAATTGTCCGCTGGGTTCTCTGGCTCATCTCGGCATCGCGCGCGCATACGCCATGGCTGGCGACACCGTTAAAGCCAAAGCCGCTTACCAGGAATTTTTTGTCCTCTGGAAAGATGCCGACTCCGATGTTCCGGTCCTGAAACAAGCCAAGGCGGAGTTCGCCAAGCTGCCGTAGCTCCTCCTACGTTGTTTACGTCGCCTTTTCTATGTCGATTGTTCGCCCGGTCAGTCCTGTACGGCGAATTTTCTCCTGAAATGTAGAAATTGCATCGCACGTTTCCATCCCATTTCTTGCAAACCCATGATTCTGCCTGAGATGAGGCAATCCAAGAGGGCTTTGGCAGGGCAGTTGCAATTTCCGATGGTGGGAGCGACTGGCTTCCTCACAGGAGGTTTTTGTGGACAGGGCAACCAAAAAAACAAGAGAGTCCTCGACACGCTTTTTCTTGGCGCAGATTTTGTCGTTGGCGTTGATGTGCTCGATCAGCACACTCGCAGGCGGACAAACCGGGGGGAACCAGACCGCGGGACCGGCGAACCAGATGCGCGACAGCGACACGACGCAGTGGCAAATCGCGGAGATGGATCGCTTTCTCGATAAACATCCGGAGACTGCCGAGCAGTTGCGCAAAGATCCGTCGCTGATCAGAAATGAAGAGTTTGTCTCGAATCACCCCGAACTGCAGGAGTTCCTGCGGGATCACACGGGAATCCGCGAAGAGTTTGCAGAAAACCCGAACGCATTCATGCGGCGCGAACAGCGCTTTGAGGGGAGCGAAGGTGATCGCGACCGTGACCGTGATGGCGATCGGGATCGGGATCACGATGTCACCCGCGGCGAATTGTCGACCATGGATCGTTTTCTGGATCGTCATCGCGAAATAGCGGAACAGCTTCAAAAAGACCCTTCATTGGTCAAGAACAAGGAGTTTGTTGAAAACCATCCAGCGTTGAAAGAGTTCCTGCAGACTCACCCGGAAATTCGCGAGGAATTCCGAGAGAACCCAAATGCGTTCATGCGGCAGGAAGAGCGTTATGACCGCCGCGAGGATAGGCGTGCGGAGGATGCCAATCGCGCAGCGGATTTCCACGACGCAAATGGTCACAACTCCGGACGCGAGGTCACCGGTTTTCACAGTGACGCACACCGGGATCACGATGTTTCCAGCTTTGGCCAGTTTCTCGGCGGCCACAGCGCAATCGCGGAGCAACTTTCCAGGGATCCATCTCTGGCTAACAACAAGGAATTCCTGGCGAGCCACGCGGACCTTCAGGAGTATTTGACGGCACATCCGGAGGTTTCGCAGGAGCTGGCGAAGAACCCGCAGGGTGTGATTACGTCGGCGGTTCCGCCCGCCAATAAGGCGGTTCCACCCGCCAATAAGGTGGTTCCGCCCGCCAATGGTACGACTGCGAATCCGAATTTGCAGCCTAATCCTAACCAATAGAGAACGTGACAATGCAACGGAGGGTGGAGGACCGCCCTCCGATTTCTGTTCAAGTCGCGGTCAACGCGATACCCAATGGTGAGATCACGGGAAACGGGAGGTTCTATGAAAATCAGAACGTCAACGTCGATGATTGCCGCATGTGTGCTAGTCCTGCTGATCCCTTTGAGTGCAGGAGCGAAGGACAAGAAAAAGAAAGATTCGCAGCGAGGAATGCTGGAGAGTATGCAGTCGGTTCCTTGCGGCGTAAAACAAGGAGGCCTCAACGGCTTGGGTAGCGTGTTCGGCTCTGTAGGTATTGAACACGTGAATTCGAACGAGAAGCTGTGTACACAGTACCTGCTTCGCACTGACGAAATGGAGTACCACATCCGTCCGGAGGACACGAAGCACGCAGCACTTCTGCCAGTCGGCAAGGAAGGCGAATTTAAGATCAAAAAGGACCGCCTATTTCTCAGGGTGCCGGACTCGGACAAGAAAGCGCGGCCCTATCACGTAATCTCGATGCAGCCGCTCAATTCGGACGACCGGGTCGAGAGTTACAACGCCCCACACACAGAAAAGCCGGCGGATTCACGATTGATCGATAAGCCGAATGGAACGTCGGAGCAACTCGCCAATCGTCCGCCTCGCTAACCAGCGTCTCGTTGATCCGTTGATCACTGATGGCAATACGCAAAATGTTCAGCACAATACGGGGGTGTTGCGGCCTCTCTGCACGGCCGCAGCACTCCCATTACAATCTGTTTTGCTGAACTCATATTTGCGTGAACCTAGATGACACGATCGTCGCGATCGCCACGCCGCCGGGACGCGGCGGGATTGGCGTAGTCCGTCTGGCGGGGCCGCGGGCGCTAGCCATTGTGGAGCCGTTGCTGCGGCTCCGGCATCCGATGGAGGCGGGGCGGGCGGTGTTTGGGGAATTGGTGGAACCCGCGCCACACCTTCCACATCCTCCACAATTTCCCAGCACCCCGCAGCGTATCGATGAAGTGGTCGTTACTTTTTTTCAGAAGCCGCATTCCTATACCACGGACGACATCATTGAAATTTCGGCGCATGGGTCGCCAGTGGTCTTGCGGCATATCGTCGAGCTTTGTTTAGCTGGCGGGGCTCGCCTCGCGGAGCCTGGCGAATTCACGATGCGGGCGTTTCTCAACGGACGGATCGACCTGACCCAGGCCGAAGCGGTTCGCGATCTGATCGATTCGCAGACTCTGTTTCAGGCGAAGGTGGCGGCCCAACAGCTCGAAGGTGCGCTTTCAAAGCGCATCAAGCCGATCAAGCAGGCGCTGGTCGGGCTGATTGCGTTGCTTGAAGCGGGGATCGATTTTGCGGAAGACGATATTTCCATTGCCCCAGATGCGGCGATTCTCGCGCACATCGCGGAGGTGCGGCAGCCGCTTGCAGAACTGGCCGCTAGTTTTGCTTACGGAAAACTCGTGCATGACGGGCTGACGCTGGCCATTGTGGGGCGTCCGAATGTGGGGAAGTCGAGTCTGTTTAACCGGCTGGTGGAGCGGGAGCGGGCGATTGTCACGGCGCAGCCGGGAACGACGCGCGACCTGGTGAGCGAAACGGTTGCGATTGGTGGAATTCCTGTGGAATTGGTGGACACAGCCGGCATCCGGCGCGCACTCGATGAGGCGGAGAGTATCGGGATACGGAAGTCGATGGAGGCGTTGGCCGAGGCCGACCTGGTACTGGTAGTGCTCGATGCGACGCACGCGCTTTCGGAAGACGACCGCGAGCTGTTGCGGCAAGTCGAAGGGCGGGTGGCGATTGTCGTGGAGAACAAGAGTGATCTCGGAAGCTCTCAGCTCTCAGCGGTCAGCGGTCAGGTGGTAAGGGTGAAGACCTCGGCGCTGACCGGCGACGGCATTCCGGAGTTGCGGGCTGCGATCTTGCGGCAAGTCGGAGGAGAGGCCGGGCCACAGATCGAGAGTGGATTTCTCACCAATGTACGCCATCAGAAGCTGGTGGACGATTCACTTGCCGCGCTGGATTCCGCGAGGGCTGCTGTCGGTGCGCGCGTTCCGCACGAAATGATGTTGCTCGACCTCTATACCGCGCTGCGTCCTCTGGATGAGATCACAGGCGCGACTACCGCGGACGACATCCTAAATTTGATTTTTGGGTCGTTTTGTATCGGGAAGTGATGCGGCGGTGGATCACCCGCAGCGGCTAAAAGCCGCATTGATGTTACTGCACTCGGCACGGCTGAAGCCGTGCCCTCCCGATCATTCTTGATTGCTGCGCGGCTAAACAGTTTGCTGAAAAACTCCGCTTTTGGGTGGCGCAGCGGTTCACCGCTGCGATAAGTCGTTTGTTCTTGATTCGGGCTTTAGCCCCAGCGGGACGCGCCGCAGAGTTTTTCAACAACCTGCCCCATCGCATTTCGCGATCTATTCTTCACTTCCACTGAACCACTTTGGCGTCGACGCAGGCTTCGAGATAGTCGGCGACCAGCTCGATTGGGATTGGACCATACTCCGCCGAAACGACGTCGCGGATTTCTGCTAGGGTCCGTTTACCGTTTACAAGATTCACGATCTCGTAGGCGTAGAGTTCGGATTGGTCCTGCACGTTGAGTAGAGGCGTGGCTTCGCTGTTGAGGAGCTTTATTTTCGCGTAACGGTCTTTTCCAAGGCGTGCTAACAGCACGTTGTCGTTCTGATAGGTGAGCGGGCCGAAGTTTCCGACGCGGGTCGGTACGCGCCGGGCATGGGGGCTTTCCGCCCAGCCGGCGACGGAGGCCGACCCTTGCGCTCCGCGAAGCTTCGCGCGGGCGTCGATCCAATTGTTGAAGGTTGCCGCTTGCGCGGCTAGAGCTTTCGCGTTGTCTGCATTGGAGCTCTCGGCTCCGCCAGTAAATTCAACCAGCGAGTGCAGGGCTGCACTTTCGCGGCTCAGAGCCTGCGTCAGGAGATTACGAGCTTCGTACCAGGCGGCGTTGGCATCGAGCGCCGGATCGTCGACGAGTCTCTGCGCGTCTTGAAAGGTGCGAGCCAGACGAGTCTCGGATGCGGCTGTTAGGTAGGACAATAACTTCGGAAGCTGCGCGGCACCGACGCTTGCGTACACATATCCTGAGGCTGCACCTAGCAGCGCTACGCGCCGGAGTTTCGTGGGATCGATTTGCGCGAGACTGTCGTGGTCGGTGTGGATGTAAATGTCGGGCCAGTCGCGGAGGTAGAGCGACGGGACGGCAATCGTCGAAGAGTCGTAGTCGTCGTGATCGCTGCCGGCGGAGTAGGGTGTGACATCGGCGATGAATTCGTTGCGCGTGCCTTGCTCGCTGGTCCGCGTTTCGACGACGGCCGCTGCGAGTCCTGCTCCGCTGCCCGCGTAGTCGGTCGCGCCCGTCCGGATTGTTTCCAGGAACGCTGCCCCTACATCTGTTACGAAGCTTGGCAGCGACCACGGCGTGGCGGTGACGTGGAACACGGACTTGTTGCGAAGGTAGTCGCCGCCGACCATGTCCATGTGAATGTTGACGCGGAGCCGCTGCTTGATTTCGGGATGAGTTGCCAGAAACGCCATCGTGCCTTCGACTTCCGGGCCCCATACAAAGCGCAACGTACGGCGCGGCTTCGGCAGAGCCCCGGATGCAATCAACCGCGCCAGCACTCGCGCGGATTCGAGGATAGTGACGCATCCGCTGCCGTTGTCGTTGGCGCCGGGACGCTCGTGGTCAAGATGGCAGCTGTAGACAATCTCACCGCTTGCCGGATCGGAACCAGGAATCGTGCCCGTGACTACGGTCCAGTGGCCGGGGCCGACGGTCGCTTTGACTTCTGCCTTCAGCGTGATTTGCTCTCTTTGCACTTGCTCGCGCAACGCTTGGGCCGTCTGGCGCGACACCATAAATGCGAAGCCTGAAGGCTGGCGGGCATCGAGATGTCCCCAGCGAACGAGAGTTGGATCGAGGCCGGACCAGGCGGTCGTCTGATTCGGCATGTCGCTGACGATGCCGGCTGCGCCATGCGCTATGACCGCCAGGGCCTGCACTCTGGCCAGCACGCCGTCCGCGAGGACGATCTTGCCGCGGACGTCCTTGTCGCGATAGTCGTCTTCGTGGGTTCCGTCGTGGACATCGATAAGCGGGGCTTCTACGTTGGCGGAGTGGCTGTAATCGGCCAGGCGGATGGGATCGGTCTTCCAGTCGCCGAGCAGCAAGTGCTGCGGGCTGACTTCCCACAGGCTGCCGGCTTCGACGTTCCATCCCAGGTACGACCGCATGAGGCCGTAGGGTTTCGTGCCGTCGATGGGGAACTGCTCGCTGTGTGCATCGGCGAGTCCGTACTCCCGGGCCCTCTGCAGCATGAACTGCGCTGCCTGATCGAAGTCCGCGGTGGCGGGGACGCGATGCAGGGTGGTCAGGTAGCGAAGATTTTCGTAAGGCGCGCCGCCGCTGGACTCGTCGCGGATCGCCGTCCATTGCGGCTTGGAGAGGAAAGGTTCCTGGGCGACTGCGCAGAGAGCAATCGCGCTGACGAATATCAAAAGGACGAGTTGGGCGAGAACGAGGTTACGGACGTTGGGCATGGCGAGGAGAGAATAGCATCGCGGCGGCAGAGAGCGAGTTGTGGACCTTACAAGCAGCGGGAAAAATTTTTTCGCGGCGAAGACCCCGCCCTCAGTGGCTGAAGCCACATTCAGAGCAAAGGCCCTACCGCAGCGGTGAAGCGCTGCGCCACCCGAAATCTAACGTCGACAATGAAGGTCAACGCTGACTCCTTACCACGGCTTCTAGTGTCAGAATAGCGAACTCTGCCGGCGGTTCGGAGTGATGCCGAAGTGCTCATAGGCCAGCTGGGTCGCGATCCGGCCGCGGGGGGTGCGGTTCAGAAAACCGATCTGGATCAGGAATGGCTCGTAGATTTCTTCGATCGCGTCCGCTTCTTCGGCGAGCACAGCAGCCAGCGTTCCCAGGCCTACCGGGCCTCCCTGATATTTTTCGATGATGGTCAGCAGTAGCTTGCGGTCAATTTCGTCGAAGCCGTGCCGGTCGACTTCGAGCATGGAGAGCGCTTTCTGGGCAGTGGGCTGATCGATATTTCCGCCGGCGCGCACCTGCGCGTAATCACGGACGCGGCGCAGTAGGCGGTTGGCAATACGCGGAGTGCCGCGGGAACGGCTGGCGATTTCGAGGGCTCCGGGGCGGTCAATACTGACTCCCATGATGTCGGCCGAGCGCTCGACGATCACACGCAAATCTTCGTCGGAATAGAACTCCAGCCGCAGGAGAAGACCGAACCGTGAACGCAGTGGCGCGGATAGTAATCCAGCGCGTGTGGTCGCGCCGATGAAGGTGAACGGCTTCACGTCCATGGTGTGCGTGCGTGCCGATGGGCCCTGTCCGATCATGATGTCGAGCTTGTAGTCTTCCAGCGCCGAGTACAGGATTTCTTCCAGCGCCGGTTGAAGGCGATGGACTTCGTCGATAAATAGCACCTGCCGGTCCCGCATGTTGGTCAGGATCGCGGTAAGGTCGCCTTTGATCTGGAGCGTTGGGCCTGAGGTCTGCTGAAACGGAACGGCCAGTTCGTTGGCGATGATGTTGGCTAAGGTCGTCTTGCCGAGCCCGGGAGGTCCGTAGAGCAAAGCATGATCGAGGGCTTCGCCACGCGAACGGGCTGCCTCGATCGCAACCGCCAAATTTTCCTTTACCTTGGCTTGTCCGATGAACTCGTTGAGCCGCTGCGGGCGCAGCTTCAGCTCAAAAGAGGAATCGTCTTCAACCGGAGCGGCGGAGACGATGCGGTCTTTCAGGTTGGGATTGTTTTTTGCGAGAGCCACCAAGGGCGATGGTAGCACGGCGTCGATTGTGGATACTGATTGTCGCTCACTGCCCAATTACTCCGACCCTGGCGCCCTTGAGTCTGCCCGGATCAATCCATGCTACTTTCTGCCCGAACCAAGTCTTCGTGTTGATGAGCCTGTACTTTTTGGATGCCGCGGGAAAATCACGCGTCCCTAGCAGGAAGGCGACTGGACTCTCGCCGTACTTACTCACGCGATCGGCGAGCCAGCCTCCGCCAGAGGGTGCCGCGAGAATCAACGGCTCACCTGGAAAATATGCGAGTTTGCCGAAGTCCTTCTGATTCTCCGTTAGCGGCTCCGCCCATCCATAGGCCTTACGAAACAGAGCAATGGCCGCATTCAGGTCATTTACTCCCACGATAACGCTTTCGACGCCGTAGATGGGAGCGCCCTTCATGCTCTCGGAAGCCTGCACCCGCCACACGCGCGGCGTCTGGTCTTCGATGATGAAAGGCAGCAACGACCCCGGTGTGCCCGGACCTACTTGTGCCGTTACCCATTCCAGCGCCATGCCGTCCGGACGCTTGCGGCTGCCCCGCTTCGACTCTCCGACAGCAATGCCCGCCTTCTTCAGCCGATCGATATTCTGCGATAGAACATTGGTTCCGGCTGCCCACGCGCAAGTGCCTACGTCGCCCGCCATGAACCTGGCCCACTCCGATCCCTCAGTCACGCCCGCCTTGATCGGGGCAATGAGTTCGAGATAAGACTGGTCGTCGAAGCCGATGAGCGCCATCTGGGTGACGCCGTTGCCATGCGGACCACCGAAATCGGGAGTCATCCCGGCGTCGGTGAAGGACTGCCGGAGGGCGTCGAGATCCGGACCGCAAATGGTGGCGTGGTCCAGCTCGACGACCAGCGGAGACTGTTTGTCTTTCTCTTGTGCCATAACAAGCGACGAAAACAGAAATGCAACCGCAACTAGCGCCGCGAAGTTCAAGCGGTGGGGAACGAAGTCCCGCCTGGGCATGCGTGCCTCCCTTTGAGAAAGGGGAATGGTACGACAGAACGCAGGATTCGGGGAAGAATTCGTGCGCCTGAAGAAGGCCCTAACAAGGCGCCTATTATTCTTCTTCGTCCTTGACCTCGCCGCGCTCCGCCTTGGCCTTCTCGATGATCTTGTCTTGTAACTGCTGGGGTACGACGTCGTAGTGATGCATTTCCATCGCAAAGCTGCCGCGGCCCTGCGTCATCGAGGTCAGGTCGACGCCATAGGTGAGCATCTCGGACATGGGGACTTCGGCTTTCACGATGGTGTTGCCGGCTTTGTTGTCCATACCCTGGATGCGGCCGCGACGGCTGTTCAGGTCGCCCATGATGCTGCCGGCAAAATCGTCCGGAATGGTGATTTCGGCATGCATGACCGGTTCGAGCAGAGTCGGCTTGGCAACTTCCATGGCTTTCTTGAACGCGATGCGTCCGGCCATCTGGAAGGAAAGGTCGTTGGAATCGACATCGTGGTACGACCCGTCGTAGAGGATCACGCGGAAATTCACGACCGGATAGCCAGCCAGGTAGCCGCGTGAAGCGGCGTCTTTAATCCCCTTTTCCACGGCCGGGATAAAGTTCTTCGGAATTGAGCCACCGAAAATATCATTGACGAATTCGAACTCAGGCCCCTTCGGCAGGGGCTCCATCTTGATCTTGCAGTCGCCGTACTGGCCGTGGCCTCCAGTCTGTTTCTTGTGGCGTCCCTGGACGTCGGCTTTGCCGCGAATCGTTTCGCGATAGGGCACCTTGGGTGCCTTCAACACAACTTCCGCGTGGTAACGCTTCTTCATTTTTGAGACTACGACTTCAATGTGCTGCTGGCCGGTGCCGGCGATGAGAAATTCTTTCGTCTGCGGATCGCGAAAGAAACGCAGCATGGCATCTTCTTCCATCAGCTTGTGGAGCCCGGCACCCAATTTGTCTTCATCGGCGCGGCTCTTGGGCTCGATGGCGAACGTAATCGCCGGCTCCGGCAACTGTACGTGCGGATACTTGATGGGCGCATTCTTGTCGCCCAAAGTGTCTCCCGTCAAAGTCTCGCGCAATTTCGCCACCGCGCCAATGTCGCCGGCGTGCAGTTCCTGAATCGGAATCGCCTGCTTTCCCTGCATGATGGAAATGTGAGCGAATTTTTCCGCGGTGTTACGACTGAAATTTTGCAGCGTCGCATCGTTTTTCAGTACACCGGAAAAAACCTTGAAGTACGAAATGCGTCCAGCAAACGCGTCCGACAGAGTTTTGAAAACGTAGACCGATGCCGGCTCCGTGTCGGTTCCCTTGCGGACTGCCGGCTCGCCATTTCCTCCCGCCGGTTCACCCGTGATCTGACGATGTTCGCTTGCGGCCGGTGTGTAGTCCACGATGAAGTCCATCAGTTCATCGACGCCGATGTTGCCCAGCCCCGACGTGTAAAGCACCGGGAACAGCCGGTCCTCGCGGATGGCTTCATGCAGGGCGGGCACCAGATCGTCTTCGGGAATGGTTCCCTTCTCGAAGAACTCTTCCATCAACTCGTCTTTGCCTTCGGCCACCAGTTCGACCAGCTTCTCGTGTGCTTCCTTGGCGACGTCCGCCATGTTGGCCGGGATCGGGCCTTCTTTGCCCTTGCCGTTTCCACCCATCTCGTAGGTGTAAGCCTTCATGCGGACGAGATCGACAATGCCCGAGAGATTTTTCTCACTACCAATGGGTAGTTGCAACGGCGTGACCGCGCGCCCAAAGGCATTGACCAGCGACTCCAGCACGCGCTCGGCGTTGGCGCGCTCCCGGTCCATGCGGCTCACCACGATCATGCGTGGCAGTTCAATTTCTTCGCAGTAATTCCAAACGCGCTGCGTGACTACCTCGACGCCCGCCACGCCATCGACCACGACCAACGCGGCGTCGACCACGGGAAGAACCATCTTCGCCTCGTGGACAAACATGTTGAAACCGGGCGTATCCAGGAAATTGAGCTTCGTCTTCCCCCACTCTACCGACGCGAGGCCGACCGAGATCGACATCTTGCGGGCAATTTCTTCCTCGTCATAATCAGTGGTGGCAGTGCCGTCGTCGACATGGCCGAAACGCGGGGTTGCGCCAGCGGTGTAGAGCATGGCCGAGACCAGGGAGGTCTTGCCGGCGTGTCCATGCCCGATCAAAGCAAGGTTGCGGAGATTCGCTGCATCGTAAACTTTCACGGATTGTCTCCTTCAGCAGGCTTGACTGGGAGATCGGCGAGGGCCCGGAATAAGTATCAGGACAGGTACAGGCCAGCCCAACACCACCTGCGAAACTCCCGATGCTAGCACACGGCGGACCAGGGCCTCAAGGAAGGGGACTGACACCTCACCATGAAAATCCACCAGTCGGTGGGGGATTTTCATGGTGACGTTTGTGCTGTTTATGGCGATCTGGGGCTGGGAGCTGACCACCAATGTCAAACCAGCTTCTGCAAAGATAAGGTCCGGAGCTTTAGGGTTGTGCCATAACCGCAACAGCATCTTGAGTTTTTTGATGGCCTCCCGCCAGCAGCCTAGGCCTACGGAATCACCTTGAACACCGTCCCAAGATTCGACGTCCCGCCCTGCAAGGTTGTGCTGTAAAACGTGTTGGTGCCGTTCAGAAGCAGGGCCGAGTAGGGATTGAATCCGTCGGCGCCGCCCGTGAAGGAATGCAGCAACGTTTCTGTGCCGCTGGGTGTGATCTTGAACACCGTGCCGCCGTTCGCGGAGCCGCCCTGCAAGGTCGTCCCGTAGAAATTATTTTTGTAGAAAATCAGGCTCGCGTACGGATTGAGTCCATCGCCGGTGTTCCTGCCAAAGTGGTGGATGGCGGTTTCTACTCCGCCGCTGATCTCATAAACGACTCCAGCGTTGTTGATGCCGCCTGAGTATGTTGTGCCGAACATGTTCCCAAGTTTGTCGAACGCTACTCCCGCGTTGGGGCCTTGGCCGTCGTTTGATCCACCTTTGAAGTTGTAGAGAAGCGTGTATGAGCCGGTCTTCGTGATGGCAAACACTGTCCCCAGGTTACCGAGTCCGCCAAGGGTGGTGGTGCCGTAAAGAATTCCTTTATAGAGAACGAGCCCCCCGTAGGGATAAGACCCGTCCAGGGTCGGAAACGCGGAGTTGAAGTTATGGAGGACCGTTTCCTTGCCCGCCGCAGTCAACTTGAACACGGTGCCGTATCCGAACGCGCCACCGTTGGTGGTGGTGCCGAAGATCGTCGTGCCCGCCCGCACGACGCTCGAATAAGGATTGGCTCCGTCCAAGCCTCCCTTGAAGCTGTAGATCACGGTCTCGACGCCGGTGCTCGGGTTCAACACGAACACTGTTCCGGTGTTCGTCGCTCCGCCATACACCGTTGTGCCATACAGGTTGCCGGTCTTCGTGTCGCGAACCAGGCCAGCGATCGGATGGCTGCCATCGGCTCCACCGGCGAAGCTGTAGACCACTGTCTCCGTTCCACTTGGAGTTACTTTAAAAACCGCGCCCAGGTTATGTGATCCCCCGCTAAACGTGGCTCCATACATGTTGCCTGCCGTGTCAACGACAAGGTTGCACCTGGGGCTAAAAGCGTCGGGCGGGTTGGCAAAGCTGTAAACCGTTTGCGCCGACACCAGCAAGGGGACGGTCAGCATTAGCAATGCAAAGACAAAGACCGCAAAGTCTTTGATTCCATTACGTGTATTCGATGAGTGCATCGGATTGTGCTCCTTGTGAGAATGCTTGCTCTAGCCCTTAATACGTAAAAACGGCCCGAATAGGCTCACCAGCGGGTTTGGATAGCGACTTTTTGCTGCAGGGGAGACGGCCAGGGGGAACAAGCCGTGCAGTTTAAGGGAGAAATCTTGGCCTACAACGGGGGCCTTGTCAATGGCGAAAGCCACGCAGGGACAGCCGCCCCGGCTGTCCACGCGAGTGCAGTTCGCGAGGGTTTCGCCGCGATGATCGCAACAGTGCGGGACTATGGGGTTGGCTGCTCAAAGAGGGAGCGGGGCTTCGCCCCCCTGGTCAGCCGAGGGCGGCTGTCCCTATGTCGGCGCTATAGCGCGGCGCTTTTCTCCGATATCAGCCCCTTGATTTTCTCCACAAACTCCGCCGTCCCCATATCTTCGGTCTTCTCTTTCCCGCGGGTGCGGACGTTTACTTTGTTGGCCTCGGCTTCCTTGTCTCCGACCACCAGCAGGAACGGCACTTTCTGCATGGCGTGTTCGCGGATTTTCGCGTTCATCTTTTCGTTGCGCGCATCGACTTCCACGCGCACGCCCGCAGTCTTTAATTGCGCAGCAACGTTTTCGGCGTAACCAACGTGGCGCTCGGCGATCGGAATCATGGCGACCTGGACCGGAGACAGCCATACCGGGAAGGCGCCCGCGTAGTGCTCAATCAGCACGCCGAAGAAGCGCTCGACCGATCCATACAGCGCGCGATGCACCATGACCGGCTGTTTGCGCGTGCCATCTTCCGCGACGTACTCCAGCTGAAAGCGTTGCGGAAGGTTGAAGTCGAACTGCACGGTCGAAAGCTGCCAGAGGCGGCCGATGGCGTCGACCAGCTTGACGTCAATCTTGGGGCCGTAAAACGCGGCTTCGCCGGGGATCGTCTTGTACGGGATATTCAGCTTCTTCAGCGCGCTTTCGAGCGAGTTGTTGGCGGTATTCCACTGTTCGTCGGTACCGAGAAAACTTTTCTTGTCGTTTGGATCCCAGGTGGAGAGCTCGGTCTGATATTCCGTGAATCCGAAAGCTTTCAGCACGGCGAGCGCAAATTCCAGGCAGCCGACAATTTCGTTTTCAATCTGCTCGGGAGTGCAGAAGATGTGGGCGTCGTCCTGGGTAAAGCCGCGGACGCGCAGCAGTCCGTGCATTACACCCGAACGCTCGTAGCGATAGACCGTGCCTAACTCGCCGAGCCGCACGGGCAAATCGCGATATGACTTCAGCGAGTCGGCATAAATCAGGATATGTCCCGGGCAATTCATCGGCTTCAAGCGGTACTCGGCGTCGTCGAGTTCCATGGCATCGAACATGTTGTTCGAGTAGTAGCCTTCATGCCCGGACGTGAAGAAGAGCTGCCGGCGCGCCACATGCGGCGTGCAGACCAGCGAATATCCGCGCTTGAGGTACTCTTCGCGCATCCAGTCTTCCATCTCTTTGCGGATCACTCCGCCTTTCGGATGCCAGAAGATCAGTCCCGGTCCGGCCAGCTCCTGAATCGAAAACAAATCCAACTGCTTGCCCAGCACGCGATGATCGCGCTTCTTCGCCTCTTCAATGCCGGATAGATACGCGTCGAGATCTTTCTTCGAGAAAAACGAAGTGCCATAGATCCGCTGGAGCTGCGGATTCTTCTCGTCCCCCAGCCAGTACGCGCCCGCGATGTTCAGCAGCTTGAAAGCCTTGATCTTGCCGGTGGATGGAATGTGCGGGCCGCGGCAGAAGTCGAGGAATTTTCCGGTCTTATAGATGGAAATCTTTTCGTCGGGCTTGGTGAATTGCTCGATGAAATGGCACTTCATGAAATCGCCTTCACCCTTGAACTTCTCCAGCCCTTCGGCACGTGGCAGGAATTCGCGCGCGTACGGCAGGTTTTGCTGCACAAGCTCCTGCATCTTCTTTTCGATCTTTTCGAGATCTTCCGGAGTAAACGCCGTTGGACGATAGAAGTCGTAGAAGAATCCATTCTCGGTCGACGGCCCGTGGCCGAGCTTGGTCTCCGGAAAAAGTTCCAGCACCGCCGCCGCCAGCAAATGCGCAGACGAGTGTCGATACACTTCGAGAGCTTCGGGATCTTTGTCCGTCAGCAGGCGCAAGTCGGTGTCTTTTTCGAGCGGGCGAGTCAGGTCGACGAGATCGCCGTTCGTCTTCGCCGCGAGCGCCGCGTCCGCCAGTCGCGGACTGATCGACTTCGCAACGTCGAGCGCGGTCGTGCCCCTGGGAACTTCTTTGGTGCTCCCATCGGGGAGCTTAATATGGATACTCTCAGACATAGATCAGGCCTTGTATTTCGCTGAATCTCTTGAGTTTAAAGGAGTGTGGGAGGGGGGTCAAACGCCGCTCGAATCGTTTTGGAGAACCGTCACCGGTCACGATGCTAGCTCGCGCGGTTCTTGATCCAGATCGGAGTTCCCATAAACCCAAAGGCATCGCGAATCTGGTTTTCGAGAAAGCGCTCGTAGGAAAAGTGCAGTTTCACCGTACGGTCGGTAAACAGAACAAACGTTGGCGGCGCGACCGAGGCCTGCGTCATGTAGTAGATCCGGACGCGCTTGCTCATCGGAACGGATGCCCGATCGAAGTCGACCGTCTTTACAAAGCGGTTCATCTCTCCGGTCGAGATACGCTTGTTGCGTTCTGCGGATACTTTCTCGATGAGCGGGAGAATCTTGTCCGTGCCGACGCCCGTCTTCGCCGAAATGAAAAGCACCGGCGCATAGCTCAAGAACTTCAGCCCGTAACGAAGTCTCTCTTCAAAAAGGGCGCGGTCCTGCGGCCGCTTCGATTCTTGAATGCGCGCCGCCTTGGCCTGGCTGATGGCGCGCTTCTCGCCGCTCATGACGAGATCCCATTTGTTGACGACAATAATCACCGAGCGACCGCTCTCATGGGCGTAGCCGGCGATCGATGCATCGAGTCCGCTGGCGCCTTCGGTCGCATCGACCAGGAATAGAACGATGTCGGCGGCTTCGAGGTTCTTGCGCGACATCACTACCGAAAGCTTCTCGGCCATCAAATGGGTTTTGCCCTTGCGGCGAATTCCCGCCGTGTCGATGAACCGGACGTGTTGGCCGTTGTAGTCAATAACTTCATCGACCGCGTCGCGCGTGGTCCCCGGGACCGGTGAGACGATGGCGCGTGACGTCCCGGTGAGCTGGTTCAGCAGAGTCGACTTGCCGACGTTCGGGTGGCCAATAATTGCGACCTTGATCTCACGAGGTTGCTGGGTCTTTGGCGGGTCACCCTCTGTGCCTCCCTCGGCGACCTCCGTGCCCCCCGTGGTTAAGCCTTTGACGTCAGGCGCGATAGCGAGAAACGCGTCGAGCAGATCGTCAATCCCATTGCCGTTCTCCGCCGAAATCGGGAACCATTTCGAAATGCCCAGCCGATGAATCTCGGCATCGAGCACCATCTCCTTAGCGGTGTCGGTTTTGTTCACGGCGAGGAAGAGAGGCTTGCCGGTTCGATTGAGCAAGCGCGCCAACTCGAAGTCAGGAGCGGCGAGTTCGGTGCGGCCGTCGACCACCATCACGATCGCGACGGCCTGGTCCAGCGCCACGCGCGCCTGACGAAAAATCTCCGCCGGGATAAAGTCCTTATCGTCTGGAATGATGCCGCCGGTATCGACTACGCGAAAATCGCGCCCGCGCCATTCCCCCTGCCCGTACAATCGGTCGCGAGTGATGCCGGGCTCATCGCCAACAATGGCGCGGCGCGATCCGGTCAGGCGATTGAACAACGTGGACTTTCCTACATTGGGGCGCCCAACAATCGCGAGCAACGGCAACATCCCCGCATCCGCGAGTTCCTGTGCGGGCCGCCGGCTTTCCGACTGATGCGCGAGTTTCCGCCTGGTCTTTTTCAATTCCTGATTTCTCTCACCTATTGATTAGAACACGCCCGCCTCTCGCCCCCTGGCCACGCAGGTAGCGGCCGTGCCAAGAGTTTATGATAGGGAACTCGTGTCTCCCACTTCTCATCCCGCATCTTCGGCCGCTGGATTCTCGCTCCATCAGTTTTTTGCGCCGGGCGGGGTGCTCTCGAAAACGCATCCGGCCTACGAATTTCGACGTGGCCAGCTCCAGATGGCGCAGTCCGTGGAAGAAGCCATCGCAGAAAAACGCCATCTCATCGTCGAAGCGGGTACCGGTACCGGCAAGACTCTTGCTTACCTGCTGCCGGCAATTCGATCCGGGAAACGCGTCATCATTTCCACGGGCACAAAGAATCTTCAGGAACAACTTTTCCAGAAAGACGTTCCATTTCTCGAGCGGGCGTTGTTCGAGGAGAGCGAACGCAAGTTGAGTGTCTGCTACATGAAGGGGCGCAACAACTATCTGTGCCGCAAGAAGCTCTACGACCTTACCAGCGAACCGATTCTCAGCGGACTGGAAGAGATCGAACAATTCGGCGCGATCTCTGCTTGGGAAAAGACGACCGGTACGGGCGACCGTTTTGAACTCGCCGAACTGCCTGAGGCGAGCGCGCTCTGGCACAAACTGGACGCCCGCGCCGACACCTGCCTCGGCCAGAAGTGTAAGGAGTTTGAGCGCTGCTTCATCACCGAAATGCGGCGCCGCGCGGCCGAGAGCGACATCGTCATTGTGAATCACCATCTTTTTTTTGCGGACCTGGCCATCAAGCTCGAGGCTGAGCAGGCGCCGGATGCTGGCGTTCTACCCGAGGCCGGGGTTGTAATTTTTGATGAGGCGCATGAACTGGAAGACGTGGCCGGCAACTATTTTGGAATTTCCGTCGGCAACACGCGCATGGAAGAACTCGCCCGCGACCTCGAGTCGCTCATGCAGCGGGAGAAGCTTTATACTCCAGGGATTTCCAGCGCGATCAGTTCGCTACGTAGCCACGCACAACTTTTTTTCTCGCTTGTGCCCGCGGGAGACGGGCGCTTTGCCTTCGATGCGCGGCGCGAGTTCCTCGAAGAAAACGGCGAAGAGTACGACGCGCTGAACAACGCACTCCGCCGGATCGGCGCGGAACTGGAACAACTGCCTCAGAAGCCTGACCAAGTATTCAGCATCGCGCGCCGGGCGCAACAGCTGCAGGTGCAACTTAGCTTCGTCATGGAAGACGAAAATCCGAACACTGTCTTCTGGGTTGAGCGCCGGGGATTTCGTGGCGCCGTTCGCTCGCGCCGGTCCTCCTCTTTGTCTTTGGATGCCGGGAGCGCACACGGCCGCTCCAACGTTTTTCTCCAGGCCACGCCGATCGAGGTGGGGCCGATCCTGCGTGCACAGTTGTGGTCGAAGATGGAGACTGCCGTTCTCACGTCCGCAACGCTCGCGGTTGGAGGCGGATTCGACTACATCCGTCAGCGCCTCGGGCTGGATCACGTCCGCGAACTGGTGGTGCCGTCGCATTTTGACTACGCGAGCCAGGTGATTTTCTACGTTCCGCCCGATCTCCCCGACCCGCGCACCCCACAATTTCTCACGCAAGCTTCGGACCGGGTCAAGCGCCTGCTCGAGATCACGCACGGACGGGCGTTCGTCCTGTTTACCAGTTACGCGCAGATGAACGAGATCTACGACCGGCTACTGGGCGTGGTCGATTTTCCGATGCTGAAACAGGGCGATGCCCCGAAGTCCGCGCTGCTTGAGGAGTTTCGCATTACGCCCCATGCCGTGCTGTTTGGAACTTCATCGTTCTGGCAGGGTGTGGATGTGCAGGGCGAACAATTGAGTTGTGTGATCATCGACCGCCTCCCTTTTGCCGTGCCCAGCGATCCGGTGGTTGCGGCGCGAGTGAAAGCGATTGATGCCGCCGGCGGGAATGCGTTCTTTGATTATCAGGTTCCGAGTGCGGTCATCACGCTGAAGCAGGGATTTGGCAGGTTAATCCGCTCGCTCCATGATCGCGGGCTACTGGCGTTGCTCGATAACCGCATTTTGAAGAAGCAATACGGCAAGGTATTTGTGGACAGTTTACCGAACTACAGCCGGACTACTGATTTGAAAAAAGTGGAACAGTTTTTTGGTGTCGAGACGGGTTCCTGACCCGTCCCAACCCGAAAAATCTCTACTCCGACGCTTCTTTCCCAATGACCACTTTCAGATGCGTCGTCACATCCTTGTGCAGTTTCACCGGGACCGTGAACTCTCCCACCGTCTTCAGCGGTTCGTGCAACTGGATTTTGCGCTTGTCAATGTGGAAGCTCTTCTTCGCCAGGGCGTCGGCGATGTCGCCTGAGGTCACGGAACCAAAGAGCTGATCGTTTTCGCCGGACTTCCGCGTAAAGGATACTTCGAGTCCCTCAAACTGTTTAGAGAGCGACTCGGCTTCTGACTTCTCTTTGGCTGAGCGGCGAACGGCGGCGGCCTTCATCTGCTCGATGACGGCCTTGTTGGCGGCGTTGGCTTCGATCGCCAGCTTGTGGGGAAGGAGAAAATTCCGTCCATAGCCTTCGGCGACCTTGATTACGTCGCCGCGATTGCCCAGCTTGGGCACGTCTTCTTTCAGGATGACTTCCATGGTGACTCCGTAGATCGGATTTCCTCGGCGACCCTCCGTGCGCTGCGTGATTAAGAATGAAAGCCTTAACCGCGGACGTCACAGAGCATCGCGGAGGAACCCTGAATTTTGAATTACTGCGCGCGTCCCGCGAACGGGAGGAGCGCGATGTTGCGGGCCTGCTTGATGGCCGCTGACAACCGGCGTTGATGCGGCGTGCAAACGCCCGTCAACCGCCGCGGAACGATCTTTCCGCTCTCGGCGACAAAGCCTGCGAGCAGGCGAACGTCTTTATAGTTCACGGCTTCGATCTTTTCGACACAGAACTTGCAGACCTTCTTGCGGCGGAAGTACTTGCGTCCGCCTTCGCGGGATCCGCCGGGACCTCCCGGGCGCGGACCGCGTGGGCCGCCGCGATCAGGTCGATCACCGCCGCTTCGTTCCGGGCGGGACTCGCTGGATGGTGCTTTCGTTTCCTCTGCCATAGTGCTCCTTCTAAAATCAGTGGTTAGTGGATAGTGGTTAGAAAAACCAACCTTTCTATCCGCACCCGTCACTAGTCGTTCTACGGGTGTTCTTTCGCCGCTTCGCGGCTCGATCATGTGCCGCGGCTGCGATTCGGGCGGCTCCGCTAGACCGCTGCGGGCGCCGGCTCGGTGCCTGCTTCCGGCGCAACGGGTGCGGCTGCCGGAGGTGCTGCGCTAGCTTTCTTCTTCGCGTCGCGTAGCTTCTTGATCTTGTCCAGGCGCTTGAGTTCTTCGTCGGTTCGGACGGTGAGGAACTTAATCACCGGTTCCGTGACGCGCAGGCGGCGTTCCAGTTCGTGGACCATCGCGCCCGTGCCTTCCAGCAGCAGGAGGACGAAAATGCCATCGTTGAAACGGCGCACGCTGTACGCAAGGCGGCGCTTGCCCCAGACTTCGCTTTTCATGGTCCCGTGCGCTGAAGTCACTGACGCTTCCAGCGTGGAAATCAGCTTGTTCAGATCGTCGTCCACCATGTCGGGCCGGACGATAAACATCAGTTCATAAGTACGATTCATTCGTTGTCTCCAAACTTTCGACTGCCGGACCTATTCCGGCGGTTCCGGCTTGCGATTAAAGCGGTTCATCGCCGCATCCGGGCCGTCTTTCAAGATCATCTCGACCGCTTCCGCAGCCCTGTCCAATACTTCGTCGACTACCTTCAACTGCGCCTTCTTGAACGGCGTCAGGACAAACTTGATCGCGTCTGCGATCTTTTTGTCGGGTGAAATGCCCAACCGAATTCGCAGAAACTCTTCTGAACCGAGCGCGCCCAGGATCGATTCAATCCCGTTGTGCCCGGCCGAACTGCCTCGCTGGCGAATACGAATCGCGCCTAGCGAAAAATCCAGTTCGTCGTAAATCACGATCAGGTCCGACTTCACATCGGCCTGATATTCCGCCACCAGTTCGCGCACCGAAAGTCCGCTCAAGTTCATGAACGTTTCCGGTTTGGCCAGGAGCACCGGATGTCCGGCAATCTCGGCCCGCGCTGTCAGCGCGCGGCACTGACGATTTCTTACTTCCACTCCCAGGTTGCCCGCGATCCGATCGATCGCCAGAAACCCGAGGTTATGCGGCGTGAACTGATACTCGATTCCAGGATTTCCTAAACCGACGATCAGTTTCACAAGATTAGCTCTTAGCTCTTAGCTGTCAGCTCCTAGCCAGCAGCTAGAAGCCAGGAGCTATTTCTTTTCTTTCTTCTCAGCTTTGCCTTCGGGCTTCGCATCAGCCTCTTCACCCTCGGCATCCTGCTTGCCCTTCTTGATGACTTCGGGCTCAGCCGGAGTCGCCGTTGCATCGGCCGCGATTGCTTCCGGAGCCACCACCACTTCTTCCTTCACGGTGGTGATGTGCGCGACCATGCGGTCTTCGTCGGTGAGAAATTTCAGTTTGTCGCCGTGCGCCAGATCCTTCACCCGCAGCCCGACGCCGAATACCAGGTGCGTCACGTCGACTTCAATCGACTTCGGGATGTCGGACGGCAGACATTCCAGTTCGACTTCACGCAGCAACTGTTCGAGAATGCCCCCGTCCTGCTTCACGCCCAAGGCTTCGCCTTTCAGGACGATCGGCACCGTGACCGTGAGCTTCTTGTCCATGGCGATACGCTGCAGGTCGACGTGCAGGAGCTTGCCTTTAATGGGTTCGAACTGCCAGTCGACGATCATCGCCTTTTCGCGGCCGCTGCCGAGAGCGAGATCGAAAATCGTGTTGTGTCCGCTTTCGGATTTCAGGATGCGCATCACCTGCCGCGGATCGACCGAAATCACGGATGTTTCTTTCCCGGCGCCATAAATCACCGCCGGAACTTTTCCCGCTACGCGTACGCGGCGCGCGGCATTCTTATTTCCCGGTTCGCGTTCTTGCGCTTCCAGAATATTTACTTCGGTTGCTGTCGCCATAATTCCATTCCGTCCTTCTGGTAGTTCTAACCCGCAGGGGCCAAAGCCCCAATTTTTAGTGGCCCCGCGCGGCACGACTGAATTCGTGCCCTCCCACCAAAACCACCGCGCTCAGGCTCATGAGAACAGTTTGCTGACCGATGTTTCTTCGTGAATCGACTGAATCGCCCTTCCAATCAGCCCCGCGATGGTCAGCACCTTAATCTTCGGAACCTGCCGCGCCGCTTCGGTCAGCGGAATGGTGTTCGTAACCACCACCTCGACCAGCGGTGAATTGACGATGTTCTGCACCGCCGGCCCCGACAGCACCGGATGCGAACAACACGCATACACCGCGAGCGCCCCGTTATCCAGCAGTGCCTGCGCCGTCTTCACGAGCGTGCCCGCCGTGTCGATCAAATCGTCGATCACCAGACAAGTCCGCCCCTCGACGTCTCCGATGACGTGCATTACTTCGGCGACGTTCATCTCGACGCGACGCTTATCGACGATGGCCAAAGCTGCGTCCATCTTTTTTGCGAAGAAGCGAGCACGCTCTACACCGCCTGCATCCGGCGAAACCACTGTCAGATTCGGCAGGCTTAGCTTCTTGAAGTAATCCACCAGCACCGGCGACGCGAACAGATGGTCCACCGGAATATTGAAAAATCCCTGCAACTGCGCCGTATGCGGATCGATCACCAGGGCACGATGCGCGCCCGCAGCCGTCAGCAGATCCGCTACCAGCTTCGACGAAATCGGCACCCGCGGCTTGTCTTTCCGGTCCTGCCGCGCATATCCGTAGTACGGAATCACCGCCGTGATGCGCCGCGCCGAAGCGCGCTTCAGGGCGTCCAGCATGAGCAGCACTTCCATCAGGTGCATGTCCACCGGATGGCACGTAGGCTGCATCACGAAAACGTCGGCGCCGCGAACGTTTTCCTGAATCTGCACGTAGGCCTCGCCGTCGGCAAAGCGCGTGACCATCGCCTGCCCGCGCGTCATGCCCAGGAAGGCGCACACTTCATCGCAGAGCGGTTCGTTGGCCGTTCCACAGAAAATCTTGAACTTGTCATCCACCCGGACTCGCTGGGGCTTGCGTTCCGGCTTCTCGTCCGCCATCGGCTGTTTTTCCGCTGTCGTAGTCGCTGTGGCCATAGTTAAGGTCTCAGGTGTCAGGTCTTAGGTTTCAGGGGCTCCCTTTCGGATGCCAGGTTTTCCTGAGACCTGACACCAAAGACCTGAGACCTGTTTTTCTGGCTGGGCCGCTAGGATTCGAACCTAGACAAAGTGCTCCAAAGGCACTTGACCTACCATTAGTCGACGGCCCAGTGAAATCATTCTTGGATAATAATTGCCGACTGAATGATTTTTGATTCTTGATTGAAACCCGACCGCCTCGGGCCTATTCATTTTCAACCAACAATCAAAAATCAACAATCAAACAATTTTCTTCCAATACTGGGCCCGCGTCAGGGTAGTCGTCGCCACGGCCTGCAACCCCTGCTTACGCAGACGCCCCACCGCTTTGGCAGCCGCAGCCCGGTTGCGGAACAGCCCATACAGAGCTGACCCTGATCCGGAGAGGGAAGCATACACCGCTCCCGCTCGCTCCAACGCACCTTTTATGTCACGCAGTTCGGGATATTGCGGAAAAACGACGCGTTCAAAGTCGTTTTCAATCCCGGTACGGACAAGGTCGAGAAGTTGGCTCCCGGCCCGGCTCCTGCCCAATGCAGAAGCACCGGTGTTAGGTGAAACCAGCCACGCCGACAACACGCGGCCAACGTCAACTAGTCTATCGGACGGAACAGACTGCGTCAATTGATCCCAGTCGGCAAAGGCCTTCGGCGTAGACACCCCAATCTCCGGCGTTATAACCACTAGTGGCGTGGATGGCAGGTCCGCTACCGGATAAACCTCTTCCCCGCGCCCGACGCCCAGCGATGTTCCGCCGACAACAAACAATGGCAAATCCGACCCCACCGCGGCTGCCAATCGCAGACTCGCCGCCTGCTTCAAGCGTCTCTTGAGCGCTAGCTCCAGCCCGATCATCGTCGCCACTGCATTCGACGATCCGGCGCCGAGCCCACCCTGTACCGGCAACTTCTTTTCAATCTCGATCACGACGCGCCCCGCAGCGTCGAGTTGCTCCATTACTCTCTCGGCCATCCGATGGCAGGTATTGGACGAATCGCAAGGCACGCGCGGGTCCGCGCACCTGACCTCAATCCCCGTGCCCCGCGCCACACTCACTCGAATCACATCGTGTAGCGCGATCGTCTGATACACCGTGCGCAGATCATGAAAGCCATCCGCGCGCGGCGGCCCGATATAGAGCCCGAAATTGATCTTCGCGAAAGAACGAACGGCGACAGAACGGACAGTGACCGGCATGCGAAAAGAATTGTAAGCGAGATTTGCCGTCCCTACTTCTTCTCCAGACTGGCGTCCAGAGTCAGTTCCGACCCAACCGTGATGCTGATCTCCTTGTTCCACGGCCGGTAGCCGCCTTTCTCCACCCGAAACGTATGCTTTCCGGGAAGAAGACTTACCTTGGCCGGCGTGTATCCCATGGATTCTCCATCCACGAACACTTCGGAGAGATACGGCGTAGACCGCACCATGACCACGCCCATGGTGGGGGGCAGAGGCGCAGGGACCGGAGGGGGTGGAGTGTTTTCCGTCGGGCGGGATGCATTTCCGGCCGCAGTCTTATCCTGCGAGAATCCCACCATCGATCCCGGCCCGGCTTCCATCTGGTCGAGCTGCTTCTTCTCGTCGGTGGTCAGCGGCGTCATCAACTTCCCCGTCTTGCGCCGGACGGCATGCAACGTCAATTCTCCGGTCGGCCCGCGCACGTACAACCGGTCCCCGGCGGACTGCACTTTTACTGGATAGTTCGTCGTCCAGTCCTGCGGCGGCGGAGACTCCTCGGGCGTAAGTTCAAACGTTCCCGTAATGATCTTGTCCTGGAGATGAACGGAGACCGTATAGGTGACCACATCCTCAGTGATCGGAGTATTCACCACCCAGGCTTTGGTCTTGGTCTCTACCGACTTGCGAACGTCGACGATGCGGGCATATTGCCAAGGTGTCTGGGCCGTGGCGGTTGCAGCGCAAAGCACCAGTCCAAAAAAGACAATGGCGGCCCGTCTCATGGATTCAGTTTACAAGGTTGGAGCGGGCTGGCGGAAGAAAGGCGAGGCCGCTCGCGAAGCGCACGGCTCCGAGTCTTACGTGGCGGCTGTGCGGCTAGCCTGCGCGTAAATTTCCTGCGCGGCTCGCACCGCGCTCCCGAACTCGACCGATCTTCCCGTGAGCTGGGCGATGACCTGCTCGAGTGCTGCCAGCACTCCCACGGTATCGAGGTAATCGTAGTAGCCAATGTGCGCGATGCGGAAGAGTTGGCCTTTCATTTCCGCTTGTCCGTTGGCGACGACCGCGCCGAACTGGTCGCGAAAGCGTTTGCAGATTTCGGTGGAGTCGGCTTCGCGCGGAGCGTCGACGGCGGTAAGCGCAGCGGCCGGGCAATCGGGCGCGAACAATTTCAGGCCGAGGGCTTGGACTCCGGCGCGAGTCATGGCGGCGCAGAATTCGGCGTTTTCGACCAGAGCTCTTCTTCCGGAAGACAGGCTCCCGTTTCCCATTTGCCGGACGTAGTCGAGCGCGGAAGCGAGAGCGGCGAACATCGCCGTGGCGGGCGTGTAAGCTGTTTCCGTTTTAGCCGCGGACTTTCTTTCCTTCCTGAGGTCGAAGTAATAGCGCGGCGACGTGGTTGTTTCCATTCGCTGCCACGCACGGTCGCTGACGGCGCCGTAAGCGAGCCCGGGTGGGATCATCAGGGCTTTCTGCGATCCGCCGATGATGAAGTCGATGCCCCAGTTGTCGACGTCAAGATGCGTAGTGCCAAGTCCGGTGATGGCGTCGACGACAAGCAGAGTGTCGGGGAGTGCGTACACCAGTTGTGCAATTGCCTCAATGTCGTGGCGGGCTCCGGTCGAACTCTCAGTAGCTTGTACGTACACACAACGCAGGTCGTTCGTCAGCTTAGTTTGAATGTCGGCGAGCGCGAACGTTTGTCCGTAGGGCGCGGTCACGGTTTCCACGTGACATCCGAATGCTTTCGCGAGCGACACCCAGCGCTCGCCAAATTTTCCGGCGGTGAGGACGAGGACCTTTTCTCCCGGCGAGACCAGGTTGGAGACGGCGGCTTCCATGAATCCGGTGCCCGATGCGGTCAGTACGAGGACTTCATTCTGGGTTCCAATGAACTCTCTTAGGTCGGCGAGCACGCGAGAAAAGAGTGTTCGGAAGTCGGCGGTGCGATGGTGCGCTCCGTAGGAGGCCATCGCGAGCTGGGCTTGCGGCAGAAGGGGCGTGGGGCCGGGTGTGAAAAGGCGGTTCTTTTTCAACATGAGTCAGTTAAGAATAATCGAAAAGCAGGTCAGAGGTGAGAGGTCAGATTGAAGAGGTGAAAGCACCGGTTCAGGCGATACGGCGGACCGCTGGCTCTAACCTCTGCATTCTGACCTCTCACCTCTGACCTATAATCGCCCCATGCCCTTAATCGACCAGATCCAGAAAGACATCGTCACCGCCATGAAGGCGCGTGAAGAGCAGAAACTCTCGACTCTGCGGATGGTCAAGTCCGCGCTCAAGAACAAAGAGATCGACAAGATGGCGCCGCTCGACGACAAGGAGTCGCAGCAGGTGCTCTCCACGCTCATCAAGCAGCGCAAGGATTCAATCGAGCAATTCACCAAAGGCGGACGCCAGGAAATGGCCGACAAGGAAGCCGCCGAGATCAAGATAATCGAGGCCTATCTGCCGAAAGAGGCGGGAGAAGAAGAAATCGTAGCCGGAGTAAAAGTAGCGATCGCCGAGATGTCTCCGCCACCGGCCATGAAGGATATGGGCAACGTAATGAAAGCCGCCATGGCGCGGTTTGCGGCCGCAGGACTACGGGTGGATGGGAAAGTGGTTAGCGAGGCGGTGAAGAAGGAACTGGCGGGGAAGTAGGGGATTCGCCAGCATGCCAGCGTACTACTCAGATACGGTCAAAAATTTTCTACTAACTCCGCTCGAAATGTTGGAGTTGACTCTTACCAGGGCCTACGAATCGGATCGTTACAAAGATCTCATCACAGCGCAGATCACGTCCTGGAGAGCTCAGCTCCAGACCCTAAAACAAGCCTTTGCCGATCCGTGTCTAGCCAGTTTTCATCCGGAGGAGTGGGGTCTCGCTATCGAATTCGTCGTCCCTCGCAAAATGGGACGAATTGATGCAGTCCTCCTCATTGGGAGTGCTCTGGTAGTTCTGGAATTCAAGACAGACAACTTTGATTCAGGCTCGGCCGATCAAGTTGAAGACTATTGCTTGGATCTCATCAACTTTCACCAACCCAGCCACGGCCGGATCGCTTACCCGGTCGTGGTAGCAAACACTCGAACGGAGGCGCAGGTGCGCCGTAGCCAGATATTCATGGAACTCCAGCCCTCAACCTTCGTGGATTCAAATCAGCTCGCGAATTGGCTTTCGACGGTGGCGACAAAGCATGTTGGGGAAACGCATTTGTCGATAGCGACCTGGAACGGGGGTGATTACCGGCCGGTGCCGACCATTGTTGAAGCCGCAATTGGCATGTTCGCGGAAATGCAGGTCGAGGACATCGCTAAAGCTGGATGTGATCCTATTAATCTCACAGGCACGATAGACACGATTCGGCGAATCGTTAAAGAATCAGAAGAAAAAAAGAAAAAGACCATTTGTTTTGTCACTGGCGTACCTGGGGCCGGAAAGACGCTGGCAGGGTTACAGGTAGTTCATGATCGAGAAATTAGAGATGCGACCGGGAGCGATTGTGTTTTCCTCACCGGTAATCTTCCTTTGGTGAAAGTGCTTCAGGCCGCCTTGAGCAGAGATTCTTCCAGACGCTTAAAGCAAGGGTTAAGGGTCGCGACCCGGGATCCGAAAACCACCATTAATACGGTACTTGGCTATAAGAAGGAGTATACGCGCAACCAGAACGCACCCCACGAAAAGGTGGTGGTATTCGACGAAGCACAGCGGGCGTGGGACGCGGAGCGAACAGCAGAATATCTAACCGATGATGCGGCTGATTTTCAGGGATTCTCAGAGCCCGCTCTCTTATTGTCAATACTCGACCGACAACCATGGGCCACCCTCATCGCCCTAGTAGGAGGGGGACAGGAAATCAACCGCGGAGAAGCTGGCTTGTCTGAGTGGGGACGAGCGTTGTCTGACAACTTCAGACATTGGTCAATTGCGGCATCGGGGCAGGCGCTATCAGGAGGTTATGGCTCTGGGGCTAAGCTCTTTGAGGACAGAGAAGGGGAAGGTCTGGATGTCGAGGTTCAGTCCAATCTTCATCTTGATAATCCAACACGCCAGTTTCGGGGTCGCACGATCGCGAACTGGACGGAGGCATTGCTAAGCGGCGACGCATTAGAGTGCCGCCGGATACTCGGTCAGAACCCAGACTACCCAATACGCATTACTCGAAGCTTGTTTGCAGCTAAAGCCTGGCTCGGGTCAGTCGCGCACGGAACGGAGCGCTACGGGTGCATCGCTTCGTCCGAAGCTAAAAGGCTTAGGGCTGAGGGGCTGGAACTACCACCGCCTCGGGCCGATGGGGTTGAACATTGGTTCCTCAATGCGAAGGGAGACGTAAGGTCGTCTTTCCAACTCGAAGTTGCCGCTACTGAGTTCCAGATTCAGGGGCTCGAACTGGACTGGATATGTGTTTGCTGGGGAGGAGATTTCCTGCGATCCAGCGATGGCTGGGATTTGAAACGACTTCGCGGAACAGCCTGGCAGAGAGTTTGTCAGGATAGTGCTAGAGCTTACCTCGTTAATAGTTACAGAGTCTTGCTGACCCGAGCCCGTCAAGGGATGGTGCTCTTTGTTCCGAATGGAGATGACGAGGACTCTACTCGGGCGAGTGAGCCCCTGAATGAAACGTCCGAGTTCCTCACGAGTTGCGGAGCCGTTCCGCTCTAACCGATCCGTGTATCTTGAGGCTTTGCCGCTAGGTGTTTGCCATACCTTGCACCGCAAGGTATCATGCCTCCCAATGGCTGGTCGCGTCATTCCCCCGCCCCCCGAGCCTGCTGATAAGTGGGAAGTCCAGTTGCGTAAGGGATGTCTCGAACTCGCGATCCTCGCGGCACTCTGGTCGGAGCGGCTCTATGGCCTCGAAATCATGCGTCGGCTGGCGGACGGCTCCGGGCTGATTGTTCCTGAGGGAACGGTCTATCCGTTGTTGAGCCGCCTGAAAGCGGAAGGCCTGCTCAGTTCGGAGTGGGTGGAGGCTGACGCCGGACATCCGCGCAAGTACTACCGCCTCACCGCCGCCGGACGCCGTCGCGTGGTCGAGATGGCGCGCTTCTGGGAGAACTTTTCGGCCAGCCTCGACGATCTGCTCGCCCCGGTCAGAAAGGACACACGCTGATGCTTACCGTCGCAACTCCGCAAACGAGAATCGATCAGTACCTCGCCGAGCTTCGCGCCCACCTGGGATCGCTGCCTCACGAGCAGGCCACAGACATCGTCGAAGAAATTCGCAGCCACATTCGCGATACAGCAGCCGTCCACGGCGAGATGACCGAGGCCAGCATCGCCGCAGCTCTGAACCGGCTCGGGCCTGCATCGGCGCTCGCCGCGAGCTACGTCACCGACAACCTGCTCGCCCGCGCACAGAGTCACCGTATGCCCTGGACCATCCTCCGCGGAATTTTTCAATGGGCGACACTCAGCGTGAAGGGCTTTCTGGTTTTCTTCGTCTGCACGATTGGCTACTCCTTCGGAGCCTCGTTCTTTCTCGCTGCGTTGGTCAAACCGTTTAATCCCAAGGTCGGCCTCTGGTTGATCGACCAGAACACCTATTCATTAATGCTCGGCATGACCGATGCCGCTCCCCGGGGTCACGAACTTCTGGGATGGACCTTGATCCCAATCGGCTTGTCCCTCGGCGGTGGAACGATCATGCTGACAACGTATTTCGCGCTGGGGTGCATTCGCCGGTACCGGGAATCCCGATCGATGAGGAAACTGGGGGAGGCGGCCCCTTGAACAGATCGGGAAACGGATCGCGTAAGGTCGACACGATCGCGGTGGCGGAGTCCACTGCTCTACCTCCAAATGCCACTGAATCGGCCAAGACCTGGCGCAACAGCAAGTGGCTTGCAGCCCTGGAATTTCTGCTGGTCGCGTTCATCTTTTACGCCGACTATCGTCACTGGATTCCATTTTCGAAAACCCCGGAACTGGTTTTGCTGGGCTGGATGTCGCTGCGCTTGCGTGGGCTGGGGTGGCGCGCGGTGGGACTTACCCGCTGGCGTTCGTGGCCGGTGACGATTGCTGTCGGAGTCGGGCTGGGCGCGGCGTTGGAGGCGTTTCAGCTTCTGGTCACGCAGCCAATCTTGTCGCGACTGGTCGGGAAAGAACCCGATCTGGATCTGTTTCTCATGCTCACCGGGAACATCAAGGTGACGCTGTTGTTCATCGCGCTGTCGTGGACGCTGGCGGCGTTTGGCGAGGAACTATTCTGGCGTGGATACCTGATGAACCGTGTGGCGGATTTGTTTGGCCGCACGCGCGGCGTGTGGGTTGTGAGCCTGGTGATTGTGAATATTGTGTTTGGTCTGGCGCACGGATATCAGGGGCTGACCGGTTGGATTGAAGAAGGGCTCGCGGGAATCTTTCTCGGATTGATGTATCTGCGCACGGGAAGCAACTTGTGCGTGCCGATAATCGCGCACGGCGTTTCGGATACCATCGACATGATTTTGCTGTTCTTGGGGAAGATGCCGGGGATGTGATGACAATCCGGTCCGCTGCGCTCCCGCGTTCAGGCCGTTGATGATCGCAAGACACTTTGATCCGTCTACGGCACATACCCCGCAGCCTTCATTCGTGAAATCGTCCGCGCAAAGGCCGGGTCCTGCATAGCCTCAGACACATTTTTCCGGTTACGAACTTGAGAGAGTTCGTCCGAGGTGATCGAGGACGGGAAATCCTTGAACTTCCGCGCGGTGTTTTCGAGCGCGACACCCTCCACCCAATGCCTGGTGAGCGCGATCTGTGTCAGGGCGGTGATCTCCCCGATCTGCGCGAGGCTCAGGTGCGAAAGCCGGTTATCCGTGAATTCGTACCGCGAGGCGTCATTCAGCCCTTCCCACGCAACCGAGCGCGCGTCGTCGATCTTGTTGAGCTGGTTGTAGGTATCTTCATACTGCTCTACCTCTTCACGGTGCATAAGGCTGGTGACGCCGCTATTCTTGGCCGCATCCCAAACGGCCTGGCTGTGGGCACTGGAAGCATGGAACCAGACGAGGCTGCCGGGCAGCTTTTCGTCCGGCGTGCCCGGATGCTTCTGAAGATAGTCCAAGATCATCAGGTTGTTTTTGAGTTCCGCCGTCTCCCAGCGCCAGTTGGTCGTCTCTTTCGCGAAGGAGTCCTTGTTGGCTTCGCGTTCGCCTCGCAACTCCTCGCGTACCTCTGCGAGTTCACTGCGATGGTGGAAGTACTCCACCGTCTGCTCCAGCGCTACGGCAATCAGCAATCCAAGCACAATCGTCGCGATATGGATGAAAAATTCCTCCCAGCTACTGGCCGCATGATGCGCCGGGTGTACGTCGAGCATGGTTTCGTGCTCCTTAGCAGTCTCTGGAACGGGTGCTGTCTCCTTACTCTCTGGCGTCTCGCCTTCGCTCAGCGGTGGCGTCGCCTCATCGGGCAAAGCCGTTACGTCGGCAAGCGGAAGGTCTTCTGGGATGTGCGGTGTCTCCGGCATCGGTTAGCTTTCACTCACAACGCAAGTCATTTGTTCCTCTGCCACTCCCGGTACACGTCGCTCTTCCCAATCCCGCGCTCTTTCGCCACTTTTTTTAACGCGGACTTTTCATCGACACTCTCATCGCTCATGATCTGCTTTACACGCTGCGCGACGGTTACCTCGGGACTCGCAGCTCGCAGATCGGAGGCTTCTGGCTTCGCAAGCAGCAGCGTGATCTCGCCTTTCACGTCTCCCCGTGATTTGAGTTGCTCCAGCACTTCTCCGGCGCGTCCGCGCAGGAACTCTTCGTAGATCTTGGTGACTTCGCGGGCCACTACTACGTGGCGGTCGCTGCCCAGAACTTCGACTACGTCGGTCAGCGTTTCAAGCAGGCGGTGCGGGGCTTCGTAAAAGACCTGCGTCCGCGGCGATTCGCGGACATTTTCCAGAAGTTTGCGGCGCTGTCCGGATTTTACGGGGAGAAATCCGCTGAAGCGGAAGGAGTCGGTGGGCAGACCGCTGGCTACGAGCGCGGCCAGAAAGGCCGACGCGCCGGGAATCGGGACTACCGGCACATGATGGCGGATCGCCAGCGTGATCAGACGGAATCCGGGGTCGGAGATGCCGGGCATACCGGCGTCGGTGACGAGAGCGATCTTGGCGCCGGTCTCGAGGTTGACGATCAGCTCGGCGGCCTTGGTCATTTCGTTGTGCTCGTGATAGCTGACCGTGCGCGTCGGGATGCTGTAGTGGCTGAGGAGCTTTTGCGTCTGGCGCGTGTCTTCACAGGCGATCAGGTCAACTTCTTTCAGAACGCGCAGGGCACGCAGCGTGATGTCTTCGAGATTGCCGATGGGCGTGGCGACCAGGTAGAGCGCCGAGCCTGGGGCCAGAGTGCCGCGGCCGTTCGCGGTTTCGGTGGGGGCATCAGCGCGCATGGGGAGAGTCTAGCAAGAATGGCTCTTGCTCATGCGGCTTTGATCGTGGTCGAGAGACCGCCACCTCGGCGGCTAAAGCCGAGTTCAAACAGGGCCTTAATCGCAGCGGTGAACCGCTGCGCCACCCAAAAGCAAGGCGGTTCTACTCCAAGTCGGCGCGTCGGAGCTTTCGACTTTCGGCTAACAGGGCCATGGAGTGCATCAGGTTTTGCAGGGTAATGATTCCTACCAGGCGCTGTTCGTCGACTACGGGGATGATGCTCAGGTTACGTGCGGCAAGTTTGCGGAAAGCTGACGCAAGAGATTCCTGTTTGTTGGCGACTTCGAACAGGCGGTTCATGGCGGCCTGGACGTAGCCGTTGCCGTCGGAGCGTAGAGCGTCGAGGATTTTCTGCTTGGAGATTACGCCGACCATGTCGCTGCCGCGGACTACCGGGAAATCGTCCTGAAGGGTGTGTACGGCTTTGTCGAGCGCGTCTTCGAGCGTGTCGGCGGGCGAGAGCGTGAGAAAGTCGGTGAGCATCACTTCTTCCAGGCGGACGCTTTGCAGCACCGAATGAAACACGGCAGAGCGTTCTTCGAGTTGCGCCCCGGCGAAAAGGAAGAAGCCAATCATCAGCAGCCATAGGCCGTCGGCGCGGGTCTCCGGGCGGTTGGCAAGCAGCATGCCGAGCATCATGAAGAGGATCGCAAAGACGTGTCCGATGCGGACGGCGCGTTGCGTCGCGCGGATCGGGTCCATCTGGCGGGTGAAGAAGGCGCGCAGAACACGGCCGCCGTCCATGGGGTAGGCGGGCAGCAGATTGAAAAGTCCGAGATAAAGATTCAGCCAGACTACGCTGCGCAGGAGGTTATTGGGATCGACCAGGGGCTTGGTGGTCAGCGGGAAACCGGGCACGACCGCGAGCAGGACGAGCGCTGCGCCGCCCGCGACTACGAGATTCACGATTGGTCCGGCAGCGGCAATCCAGATGTCGCGCTTCCAGGTGGTGTCGGATTCGGTGATGGCCTGCGATTCGTCGAGAATGGTGACGCCACCGATCGGAAGGAGGATGATTCCCTTAGCGGGGACTCCGGCGCGGCGGGCGACGAGTGCGTGACCCAATTCGTGAAGGATGACGCTGCCGAAAATAACTCCGACCAGTCCGAGGGCGCGGGCGGCAGAAATGGCGTCCTGCGCCGCGGATTCGGCACTCCAGACAAAAAGCAGCAGAAAGAAAAATGTCAGGTGAATGCGGATTTCGATGCCGAACAGCTTGCCGGCCGGAATGGACCAACTGCGCATAACTGTACCTATGAGTATTCTATCTGCTTAGACACCGGACGGGCAGAGTTCGGTGTCCGGGAAAAAACCGAAGGGCTGGAGGGGATCGGGCACAGGTCGTCTGACCCACAAACTGCCAATGCGCGTGATCGCGGGACAATATCGCCGGCGGCTGTTGCGGTCGATGCCGGGGACGGAGATTCGTCCGACAGCGGACCGGCTGCGCGAGACGCTATTTAACGTGCTGTGCGCAGGGAACCCGGAAGCGCTGGCGGGGTCGGTGTGGATCGATCTGTATGCGGGGACCGGGGCGGTTGGAATCGAGGCCCTGAGCCGCGGGGCGAAGATGGTCTGCTTCGTGGAGTCGTCGAAAGGGGCGACGGATTTGATTGCCGCGAATTTGAAGTCGCTGGCGATTGAGAGCGGTTTCAGGATTGTTGCTTCGGACGCGGTAAAGGGGCTACGACAACTGGAGAATTCTGGCGTGCTGGCGGATTTTTTTTTCCTGGATCCTCCCTATCGGAAGGCAGAAGAATATTCTCGGACCCTGGGAGTACTGGCGGGATCGAAGTTGCTGCGGCCTTCCGCACTCGTGATTGCGGAGCATGAGAAGAAATTTGATTGCGGTGACGCTTTCGGCCAATTGCAACGGTATCGGACGCTTGCGCAGGGTGATGCGGCATTGAGTTTTTATCGATACGGTCTCGCCGCGCAACCGGCGTGAGGTGCATCGGGTGCGTCTCCAGATGTCGTTTATGTGAACGTCGATAAAGCCTCTCGCTATAATCGAAGCGCATGGCTAACTTTCCACCGGTTGACGAACAACTGGCATACATCAAGAAGGGCGCGGCGGAGATTGTTAAGGAGTCCGAGCTGTGCTCGAAGCTGGAGCGGTCGCTCGCTTCCGGCAAGCCGCTGCGGGTGAAGGCAGGGTTTGATCCTACCGCGCCCGATCTGCATTTGGGCCACACCGTCCTGTTGCGCAAGCTCAAACACTTTCAGGATCTCGGACACACGGTCATCTTCTTAATAGGCGATTTCACCGGGATGATTGGCGATCCGACGGGGCGGTCTCGCACACGCCCGCCGCTCTCTCGCAGCGAGGTCGAGCACAACGCACGAACATATGAGGCTCAAGTATTCAAGATTCTCGATCGAAAGCGAACGATTGTGGAATTCAACAGTCGTTGGTTCACAAAGTTCAGGGCAGAGGATTTCGTGCTCCTCGCCGCGAAATATACGGTTTCGAAACTTTTGGAACGCGAAGATTTTCACACGCGCTTTAGCGAACAAAAACCCATCTCAATGCACGAATTGCTGTATCCCCTTGCGCAAGGATACGACTCGGTAGCTCTTGACGCGGATGTTGAGCTTGGCGGGACCGATCAGAAATTTAATCTACTAGTAGGGCGCGAATTGCAACGTGCGTACGCCCGGTCGAAATCTCAATTCGAAAAGGATCTCAAATGGGCCGTTGGAGCTCTCCGCAGTTCTCGAGGCGCAAAGGCTCAAATTGACGGCTTCGATACGCTAACTCTCAGGCAGTTTCTCGATAAACTCTCTCCAGCCCGTAGGTCAAGGGTAGACAGTGCACGTATCGATTCACTGGCTTTTCAGTTAGAGAGCAACTACCCGCACCTAGGCCCATGGGACATGGCATTGAGTGCTCTCCCCTGGGCGAAACAACTCAATAGAGTTCTGCAAGAGGAAACAAGGACCAAGACAAACAAAAACTATTCCGGACAAGTCGTGCTGACGATGCCGCTTCTGGAAGGAACTGATGGCGTACAGAAAATGTCGAAATCGCTCGGCAATGCCATTGGCATTAACGAGCCACCCGTCGAGATGTATTTCAAGATTATGAGACTTTCAGACGAATTAATGTGGCTTTACTACGAGCTACTAACAGATGTCCGATTGGAGCAGATCACCTCGATGAAGGAGGACGTAGCGAGAGGGAGAACGCATCCCATGACGCTGAAGAAGGATTTAGCCCGGACGATCGTCGCGGACTTTCACTCGCCAGCGGAGGCGAGCCGAGCGGGGGAGGATTGGGCCAAGCAGGTTCAGAAAGGTGAAGTGCCGGAGGATGTTGAGGAAGTACGTGTTTCGCGGACTGAGGTCGAGTGGGTGCCAACCGACAATTCGGTCTTCTCGCCTCTCTCAGATGGACAACTCAATATTAGATTTGACCGCCTTTTGGTGAGGTGCGGACTGGCCGATTCAACTACAGATGCAAGTCGAAAGCTAAAGCAGGGCTCAGTCCGGGTTGATGACGAAGTGTATGAAGGACCTCGCATAGTAATGCTTTCTGGTAAGTCATACTTGGTCCGGGTCGGCAGACGAGTGAAACGTGCCATCATTGGGCCATGATCGCGTGGAGGAACTATAGTTCTTTCCTCGGTTCTCAGTATGACATTTCTATTAGGGATTTACCGTGATGATGGTCGCCAGCATGGTGGCGATCAGTTTATCTTCTCCCTTACTCACCGCAAATGCATCCGCCGCGCAGACCGTAATTTTCTTGCCCGCCCGTTTAACCTCTGCTCTGGCTACAAACTTCTCTCCTAAGGCTGGCGACAGCAGGTTCACTTTGAACTCCACGCTCAGCACATTGGCATCTTCTGGGGCGAGGGTCATCGCGGCGTAGCCACAGGCGGAATCGAGCACGCTAGTGATGGCTCCGGCGTGGAGGAATCCATTTTGCTGCGTCAGGTCGGCGCGAAATGGGATTTCGATTTCGACGGCGCCCGGTTTTACGGCGCGCAAGATTGCGCCCAGGGTCGTCATGAATTGCTGTTGCGCGAAGCTGGCTTGGACACGTTGCGATGGGTCTGACATTGCGACCCATTGTAACGGCGCATCAGAGCTAAACAGTTTGGTGGCGTACTCCCGAGTTATTTCGGATGCGCGGCCGCGGCTTCGTCGTGCAGCAGGCCGAGGCGGTCGACGCCGGCGTTGTGGGCAGTGTCGATCACGGTGGCCACTTGCTGGAAGTCAATGTCGTCGTCGGCTTTGACGAAGGCTATTCGTTCGACGCGGCTGCTGAAGATCTTGAATAGCCGCTCGTGCAGATCGCTCCAGGCTACGACCTCATTGTTGATCTTGAGGTCAGGATGGTCGGGGGTTTTGCCGTCTCGCACCTGGATGATAATGGTCGTCTCCGGTGGGGGAATAGTGTGATCGGCTGGATTGGGTTGTTGCGGAACTTGTGCTTCGAGGCCCGCGGGTTTCTGCTCGATGACTACGATCATGAAAATGATGATGAGCACCAGCAGAACGTCAATCAAGGGCGTGACGTTCATCTGAGGCGCGGACGGACCACCGCCTGCCGTTGAGAATGACATGGAATTTTCTCCTCGTTGGCACGCGCGTGTCTGGTGAATTGGACACTGGCTGGTCGCTGCGGGTTCCCAACGGATTTGGGTTTATTCAAGCGGCGCCCGTCGATGGAAGCGGATTGTAGAATCGAAAAACGATTGGAGGCGGTGATTGCGGTCGGCCAGCGATTCGCGAATTCCCGGTTTAGTCGCGGGGAAAAACATCTTCGTAATAGTGCTGGTAGTGCTGTGCCTGGGCGGGTTCGCCCGAGGGCAAGATAACTACGAGATTCAGGTGTATAGCTCGGACACGGTACCACAGGGTGTGACGATGCTGGAAATCCATTCCAACTTTACTGTGGATGGGCGTCGAGAGACGGAAAACGGCGTTGCGCCAACTCATCATGCGATGCACGAAACATTGGAACTCACGCACGGATTTAACGAATGGTTCGAGGTCGGCTTCTACGTGTTCTCCAGCATCCAGCCTGACGGGGGCTGGCAGTGGGTCGGTGACCATATTCGTCCGCGGGTGGCGGCGCCGGCGTCGTGGCACTTGCCGGTCGGGCTTAGTTTGTCGCAGGAGATCGGTTACCAGCGGCGGAAGTTTTCCGAGGACTCATGGAACTATGAGCTGCGTCCTATTATCGACAAAAAAATCGGCCCCTGGTATTTCGCGTTTAATCCGGCGTTCGAGAAGTCCATTCATGGATTGAATCAGCGTAAAGGTTTCGAGTTTTCGCCGAATGTGAAAGCGAGTTTTGATTTCACAAAAAAAATTACCGGCGGGCTGGAATACTACGGGGGGTTTGGTCCGGTGGACGGGTTCGACAGGTTTTCCGAACAGTCGCAGCAGTTCTTTCCCTCGATCGATCTGAATCTCTCGCCGAACTGGGAGTTTAATTTTGGGGTGGGCGTTGGCGTTACGCGCGCCACGGACCACTTGATCCTGAAATGCATTGTCGGGCGGCGCTTCAGCTGGCGTGGAGCCCATAAAACACTTCCGGAAACGAGATAGTTCCCCGTGCCACTCCGACCGCGGGGATGTCGGCTAGCCGATGGGCTCGGGCTCGGGAGGCATCGGCGGCGGCATCGAAGGAGGAGCCTCTACTGCGGGCGGCGTTTCGGGTGCGGGCGGAGCGGGCGCCGGGTTGAGTAGCGCTCCGAGCGTCGGATAGCGGGCCGCGAAGAAATACATTGCGTACGCGGGAAAGAAAACGGTTGCGGGAACGCAAACGCAGGCGATGAGGTAAATCAGCAACAGGAACGCCATGGTTCCTAAAACTATGGTCAGAGTGACGGTCGCAACAGTCCAACCTAGCCCCGCGGCAGCGCCGGCAACGAAAACGAGCGCGCTGGGAATCGCGATGATCAGGATTGGAAATATCGCCGCGATGGTGAAGCAAATCATCGCAGCGATGGTCATGGCGATCTTCAGCAAAATGTAAACGGCATAGGCTCCGGGCTCTGCCCGCATCAGGCCGAGCAAACGGCTCCAGCCATCGGCGAAATCGAGGTCTTCAAGGGCCATGATCGGGACCAGGAAGTCTTTCCCAAATACCTTGACAACCCAGACTGCCAGCAGACTCACCGCCAGCACACCCAGCAGAAGAATAATGCCTCCCGCCAGGCCGGCAAGATGCTTGGGGAAATCCTTTGTCCAGCCGGAGGCGCCCATCATCATGAAGGGGACGCCGATCAGCACGCCCAGGAATATCGAACTGGAAATTGCGAGCACGAGCTGCCACAGGAAGTAGCGCCGACCCGCGCGATGCCAACGCTGCCATCCATCGCCGATGGAACACTCGCGGCGCAGAACGGACTCGAACAAAATGAAGCGGAACACGCTGTTGATGTAGAGAAACACAAAAAACAGAACGATCGCCAACAGGACAGCCGCGAAGATCAGTCCGGCGAACTGCGCGATCCGTGCAGGATCGATGTGGCTGAAGGGTGGCGGAACAAACTCCTGGCCGGTCCCTATTCTGGGACGCTGCCACGAATTTCCAAGATTGCCAAAACCGCAGCTTCCTACGTACAACTCGCCCGCGAGTATTCCCACGAGGGCCAGGCGCATCCACTGCGAGAAGCGAAACCGGCTGAATAACTGCTGGCGGGTGTGCTGGAGCGCGGGCTGCACGCAATCGACGGCGGATACGGACACGAAGCACTCTCCTCGACACGCGCAGAGTAATCCGGTGCGGAGTGGGCGTCAACCGGGAAGTAGAGGTTACTCGTAGCGCAGAGCTTCGACGGGGTCGAGATTCGCGGCCCGGGAGGCGGGGATGAACGCGCTCAGAACGCCAACCACCAGCAGGACAGTGGTCGACACCAGCAGGGTGAACATGGAAATTTTCAGATGGATGTCTGCCCTGCCGGAGTCGTCCTCAAAGAGCGGGCCCATAAGCGGCAAGGTGCCGACCGCGGCGGCCACAATATAGGACACCACAATGCCGATCGCGCCGCCGAGCAGCATGATCAGGAGAGTCTCGGCGAGGAATTGCGCCTTGATGTGCCATTTGCGAGCGCCGAGTGCCCGACGCAGTCCGATTTCGCGGATCCGTTCGTCCACTGAAACCAGCATAATGTTCATCACGCCTACGCCGCCGATGCCCAGCGTGAGGATGCCGATAAAGATGAGCAAGCCCTGCAAGCCAATCGTGATGCCGTTGATGACCGGCCGGAATTCTTCGCGGCCGAACATCTGAATTGCTTTCTTATCGGTGGGTGAGAACTGCTGCCGCGTCGCCACCGCGGCAAGCACCTGGGCCATGGCTCGCTGTTCGAATTGGGGGGCGACGGGCTCGAACAGCAGTACGGCGGCTTGTTTCGTGTTCCATAGATCGCCGGCCGCGGAGTAGGGGATCCACACGGATTCGTCATCACTGGAAAAATAGTTGCTGAGTTGGATCTTGCGCCCCATCGTGCCGATCACGGTGAATCGCACGCCGCCGATCAGGACGGTCTCGCCGACGGCGGGACGTCCCGAGAATAGTTGTTCGCGCACGCGCGCGCCCATGAACACGACGCGGCGACGTTCGAGTTCGTCGAGTGAATTGATCCATCGGCCTTCGGAGGCTTCCTCGTTGCGCATCTCGCCGTATTCCGGGCAAACGCCGCGGACAGCTGCGGTTCCCACCATGCGATCTCCGTATGCGATGCCGGGACGGCGAACGGTTTCGAGGCATGCATGTTTCACGAAGTTGGCGGTTTCCTTGACCATATCTAGGTCGGCTTGTTCGAACACAACTTTCTTGCCAGCGCGCTGGCCTCCGGGTTGTTCGCTGGTCTGCTGCGGCCAGCAGATAACCGCGCCTTTGCCAAACGCGTTGAACCCCCCAACGAGAATCTCGCGGAAGCTCCCGCCGTAGGCGATCAGGAGCGTGACCGTCGCGATTCCCCAGACGATGCCAAGCATGGTGAGCGCGCTGCGCGTGGGGTTGCGGCGGAGGGCCGTCCAGGCTTCATTGAGGATTTGAAAAAGCATCGGATCGCCTAGCCCCCCGCCTCGTGGCGCAGGGCTTCGATAGGATCGATCGAAGCGGCACGCCGCGCGGGATACAGCGCCGATAGGATCGCAATCGTTCCCAGTACGGCCAGCGACAACACTCCGGTCTGCCAGGTGGGCAGAAGTCCGGCGAAGAAATCGGGCATCGGGAGCAGATCGACGAGTGCGCAGAAACCGAAGGCAATAATCAGGCCAATCCCGCCGCTCACCATCGCCACGATGAGTGCCTCGAGGAAAAACTGGCGCAGAATGCTGTTGGCGGGTGCTCCCAACGCTTTGCGCACTCCGATTTCACGCGTGCGCTCGCGGACGGCAACCAACATCACGTTCATGACGCCGAGTCCGCCGAGGAACAGAGTGACCACGCCTACCGCGCCGAGAAAATACTTCATCCCGTCGGTCATGGTACGAAAAGCTTTCGCTTCCTGAACGGTGTCCCAGATGGGGCAGGCTTCCTTGTCCGCCGGATCGTAGCCGTGCAGGCGGGCAAGCACGTGGCGGACTTGTCCTTTGCACGCCTCGTGCTGTTCGACCGAGGCCGGGACAACCAGCAATTGGTCGAAGGTCTCGGGCGTACCGGGCGGCTTGTCTGGAAAATCGCGGCGCATGGCCGAATAGGGGATGAAGATCTTGTTCACATCCCAGCCGTCGTAACTGGAGTCCTGCTTTTTCGACGACATGACTCCAATCACCGTGAAGGGGACGTCATTGAGGTATACGAACTGGTCGACCGATGGGCGGCTGCCGAACAATTGCTTCTTCGCGTCGGAACCGAGAAAAGCGACGCGACGGGATTCTTTCATGTCATCGGAGTTGTAGAAACGTCCCTCGCTGACGCCCAGGCTGCGGATATCGGAGAACTCCGGCATCGAGCCGGTGACCGTGAAGGCGGCAGCGTTGTAAGCCGTGTGGGAGCGGACGTCGTTTTGTTCCAGTTCTGGGATCGCGTACTGGCAGTCGGGAGCCTCGGCCTGTAGATGGGGAAGGTCGGAGTCGACCCAGTGAACCAGGCGTCCGGCGCGGGTTCCGCCGGCTTGCAGGCTGGTGCGGCCATGGAAAACGATCATGAGATCGCGGCCCAGAGTTGCCGCTTGCTTGGCTTGTCCCACGCGCAGTCCTTCGCCGGCAGCCGTCATCAGGACAATCGAAACGACACCCCAGGCGATTCCGAACATCGTGAGCAGCGTGCGGATGCGGTGCGCCCACAGAGTACGAAAGACATCGTAGATAAGGTCACGGAACGACATGTCCAAGAATTCGACGGGATGTGCGCGGAAACGAAAGCGCAACTTTGCCGTATGAAGATACGCGGGCCCGGGGAGATTGGTTCCCCAAGAAGAACCAGAAACTTATTGCGGAAGGGCTGCGACGGAAGCCGAGATGTGTTCCCACCAGCCCGCGAATGCGTCGAGCGCGGCCTCACATTGCTGGCGGTGCCTTTCCTTGCGGTCGCGAACTCGTACTTCGAGTGCGGGTAAAAGGTCGAATGTTATGTTGGCGGGCTGAAAATTTCTGGAGTCGGCCTGGGTCACGTAGTGAATGAGGGACCCGAAGGCGCTCGCGCGCGGCGGAGGAATTGGTTCTCTCTGGGCGGCCAGTGATGCGGCGTTCAGCCCGGCGAGCAGGCCGGTTCCGATCGATTCCACGTACCCTTCGACTCCGCAGATCTGGCCGGCAAAAAGGACGTGGGGATGATTCTTCATCTGTAGAGTCGGCGTGAGCAGTGTGGGCGAGTTGATGTACGTGTTCCGGTGAATTTGTCCGTAACGGAGGAATCGTGCCTGTTCTAGCCCGGGGATCAGGCGCAGGACACGCGCTTGCTCTCCGAACTTCAGATGGTTCTGGAAACCCACGAGATTGTAGGAATCGGCGCGCAGGTTTTCCTGACGCAGCTGCACGGCGGCGTAGGGGATTCTTCCCGTACGCGGATCTTTCAATCCGACCGGCTTCATCGGACCGAAGCGCAGCGTGTCGCGACCGCGGCGGGCGATTTCCTCGATAGGAAGGCAACTCTCGAAGTAGTTCAGCTTTTCCCAATCTTTTTCTTCGACCGATTGTGCGGCCAAAAGCGCGTCGTAGAACGCGTCATATTCGTCTCTCGACATCGGACAGTTGATGTAGTCGGCGGAGCCCTTGTCGTAGCGCGCCGCGAGATACACCCTGTTCATGTCGATGGAGTCGGCTTCGACGATGGGGCTGATGGAGTCGTAGAAAAATAGCCGGTGTGGCGCGGGCGCTCCCGCCCGCGAAATGCCTGCACCGGCGGAACTGCCTTCGGCTCGCGGCGAGTCGGGCTCGACACTAAGCTTCCCAATCTCGTGAGCCAGCGCGTCCGACGTCAGCGGGCCGCTGGCGATGATGGTGATCTGGCCGGACTCAATTTGCGAGGCTTCCTCGCGACGAATGCGAATCAGTGGCTCGCGGGAAATCGCTTCGGTGACTTTGCGTGAAAACTCAGCGCGATCGACTGCGAGCGCATGGCCCGCGGGCACGGCGGTTTCGCGGGCGATTTCGAGCAGCAGCGATCCGGCACGGCGCATTTCTTCTTTCAACAGCCAGGGCGCGGTGTTTTCGCTTTCGGACTTCAGGGAGTTGGAACAGACGAGCTCGGCGAACTCAGCGGTCTGGTGAGCAGGCGTGGTCTGCACTGGACGCATCTCGAACAGATCGACGGCAACGCCGCGCCGCGCGCACTGCCACGCGGCTTCCGATCCGGCCAGACCGCCGCCAATGATGTGGACCTGGGCCAATGTTTTCCTCTGTCTTGATTATAGGTGTGATGGTTTACAGAATGACTCGCTCGTCTCCGACGCGGCGTGTTACTCGTTCGCGATCGAGGTACTCGAGCAAGGGGATGGCATATTTACGAGTCACTCCAGTCAGGTCCTTGAAACCCGCTACATCGATTTTCGGCGTCGCGGGCTTGAGCGCGGCTACCTTCTGGCGGAGATCGCTTAGCGCGCTTTGATGAAAAACGAGATCATCGGATATTTTCACGAGAATTTTTTCGCGCAGCAGAAGCGTGACGATTTTCTGGGCGCGGACTTTGTCTACTTTGAGACTGGCCAGTACCTCTTTCAATGACGGCACTTTCAATCCGGCGGACGCGAAGGCTTGCTCGATCATCTTCTTCGATTCGGACTCATCGTCTTTCATGACGACGCCGCGACCGGTGAGATGGACGAGTTCGCCGGCTGCTTCGAGTTTCTTGTCGCGCAGCAACTGGTCGATCACCGCAGCGAAAATCTCGCCGTTGACCTGCAGTCTATCGCGCAATTCTTCTTTGCTGATTCCGGCGACCAGTGGATTTTTCTGATGGAACGCGGCTACGTGTTTTGTCAGCAACGAAGTTAGATCAAGAAACGACCGCTCATTCAGGAAAATCTCACCAACCCGGCGAACGACTCCATTCTGTACCGGACCGGCCGCGTGTTGAACGACAAATTCCTTGCGCCACCCGGTTTCGATGACCGCTTGGGGCAGTGACAGCCCCTGGGTGCCGCGCCGGGCGACACGGGCTTCGACCACTTCCGCTGGAGATCCCCGTTCAAGAGCTTGCAGGAAATCGGACACGTTCTTTGCCTTCGCCATGGGCGCGGCGTCGAGTACCGCTCCGCCGCCGATTGTGATCACGGGAGAAAACTGGCGCAGAACAAAGCGGTCCCCGGGCAGCAGCATCGTGGGCTCGGCGAGCCGGAGTTGCGCGTAGGCTTGTGCGCCGGGCGCGACCTGCTTCACGCCGTGCAGGCGAACTTCGGCAATCGTTTCCATGGTGTAGGCGTGGAAGTGAACGCGGGCGCGATCTTTCAGAGGCCTGGCGGATGCGAGGAGCGAGAGCGAGACGTCGAGCCGTGAGGTCGTCTGAAAAGTGTCGGGTGGGGTCAAAGTCATGCCGCGCGACAGATCTTCGGTGGACACAGCTGCCAGATTCAAAGCAGTTCGTTGACCGGCGATAGCCTGTTCGGCAGCCAATCCATGTACTTGCACTCCGCGAACGCGGAGGCGCTTGCCTGCAGGAAATACTTCCATCTCTTCATCTCTGGAAATGGTCCCGGAAACGAGCGTGCCGGTTACAACCGTGCCGAAGCCTTTCATCGTGAAGACGCGATCGATGGGCAGGCGCGCGAGAGCGGCTGAGTCTTTGGCGGTGACTTCCGCGGCGACGGTTGCGAGTGAGGATCGCAATTCCGGCAGCCCTGCGCCGGTCAGCGAACTCACGGCAACGATGTGCGAGTGGGATGGATCGAGAAACGATCCGCGCAGGAAGTCTTCTATTTCGAGGCGGACGACTTCGAGTGTATCGGCATCGACCGCATCGGACTTGGTGAGCACGGTGATGCCGCGGCGGACTGCGAGCAGGCGGCAGATGTCGAAGTGCTCGCGCGTCTGGGGTTTGATGCCTTCGTCGGCGGCGATGACGAGCAGGACCAGATCGGTGCCGCCTACTCCGGCGAGCATGTTGCGGACGAAGCGCTCGTGGCCGGGGACGTCGACGAATCCGAAACGCAGAGTTTCGCCACCGGGCGTGGGGAGTTCGAGATGCGCGAATCCGATGTCGATGGTGATGCCGCGGCGTTTCTCTTCGTCGAGGCGGTCGGCGTCGATGCCGGTGAGCGCTTTCACGAGCGAGGTTTTGCCGTGATCAATGTGGCCGGCAGTGCCGACGATGACGGATTTCATGCGAAGAACAGTATAGAGTCCCGCTCGCATCGCGAGGATTGCGTGGGCCAGGTGCCCGCAGTAAACTCTGCCGATGACGCAACGGGCAGCACTTGGATTCAAGCTGCACACCGGATGAGGAGTCGTGGTTGCGGCGGCGGGCCGCCCCGCCGCGATTCAAGTATTGCTCCGCCGGCGGATCGAACTCTTACCCGAGAGCGGTGCGATTCCACGATTTTTGTACCACACAGCGGCGGAGATGCCGTCGAAGGAAGCTGAGCCACTTGTGAAACAAGGGATGAAGGCTGCGCTGGAGGCCGCGAGCCTAGTGGTCAAAAGTGCTTTGCAGGAATTGCGTGTTGACGGAGTCGCAGTGGAGGCGTGTGGCGTTCTGTCCGGATCGACTGTGGTTCCGGACAATCTCTCCTCAATTCTTCGGGCGCATACCCTGATCCACGCTGCCGAGGGTGCGCTGTTTCAAGACGCGATCGTGGCAGCCTGCAAGGACAACCAGTTAACTACCGTACTGGCGCGAGAACGTGAGGTTTGGCCGCGGGCCGCCAGCGCTTGGAAGGTGACAGAAGCGGCGCTGCATAACCAGGTAGATGGGATGCGCAAGGTGCTCGGTGCGCCATGGAGCGCGGACCACAAGGCGTCAATGGCAGTCGCGCTGCTCGCGCTGAAGTTGGGCAAGAAGGCGGACACAACCTAGAGTTCGGTACCGCGCAGTGCTTACCGCCACTTCTTGAGTTTGGGCCAGAGTTCGGTCAAGGTACCCTGCTTGAATCCGCGGCAGATGAATATGGTCAGGTTTCTTTCCAGCGCGTAGGGGTTGTCGGGCGTGCGTCCTACGTATTCGACGTTGTTCCAGATCTTTTGCAGCGTTTCCTGATCGTCATCGAGAACGATCATGCAGTTGCCGGAGTATTGACGCGGGCCCCAGAGCCACCAGGTCTGGTGTCCGCTGAGCGACTGCGGCAGGCCGGATTTACGGCCAAGGAAATCGATGGCGCCGGCCTGGCCGTAGTCCTGCGCGAAGATGCCGCAGTCGGCGCGATCAGCTTCGGGGATGCGGTTCCACGCGCCTGCGACTCCGGTCACGACTTCATTCCAGCCGTATTGGTCGGCGTAGTGCTGGGGAAGAGCGGCGCGGGCATGGCTGCGCTCGGTTCGTGGGACTTTGATGGGGAGTTTGGTCATGTAATCGAGAAACGAATCGACCGGCAGCACGGGTACGACCAGCGGGGCGAAGTAGGCGCCTGCCGCGAGCACGATGATGGCCAGGGCGGGCTTCAGCCATCTCCATCCTTGGCGGAGGCGGTCGATGGCGCTGTCAATGACGATTGCGCCGGCGGCCAGATAGACGGGATAGATCGGGCCCAGGTAGTAGTTCTTCCCTTTCAGAACGACGAAGGTGGTAAACGCAACTAAGTATGCGAAACCCAGAAAGCGGTAGGGACGAAACCGCGCGGCCACGAGAAGCGCGATGACACCGGTGACCCAGAAAATGGCGTTGACGGGGTGAACGAGCAGCATCTGCTGCGAGAAGTAATCCCAGGGTGAGAGTACGACGTCGCGACCGTCGGCCTTGATGTTGTGCATGAGTTGCACGAACGGCCAGTCGTGGGCGACGTTCCAGAGCAGGTTCGGGAGAAAGATGAGGAAGGCAGCACTGCCGCCGATCCAGATCCATTTGTCGAGGAAGACGCGGCGCTGCGCGGTCAGGAGTAGGCCCACGACAATCCCGAAGCCGAATACGGCTATGGAATACTTTTCCTGCATGCCGATCCCGGCGACAACTCCAAACCACAGCCAGTAGCGCGGATTGCGCTGCACCGCGAGGAGGGCGAAGTAGGCGCAGCCCATCCATAGCAACGGTTCGAGGCAGTTGCTGGTGAGCAGGCTGGCGTTCGAGAGGTAGATGGGTGCGATCAGAACGGACAGAGCCGTAAGGATCACGGCGAATCGTTTGCCGCCGAGTTCGCGGGCGATCAGCCCACTCACGATAATCGTCGCCGACACCGCTAATACCGGCATCAGGCGAACCGCGCGCAAGGACTCTCCGAAGACGCCGATAAACATGCGGCTCAGAACCGGCACCAGTGGTGGCTGATCGACGTATCCCCAAGCGAGGTGGCGTCCGCAGATGATGTAGTCGAATTCGTCGCGGAAGTAGCCGTAACGGTTGTTGAAAATCATGTGCAGCGCGAAGCTGAAAGCGGAGATGGCGAGGACAGCGAGCATGCCGGTGGCATCCCACGCTGATTTCACTGGCGTCCCTGAATTCGCTGTTGTCGAAGGTCCGTTCATAGTGGAAGGCAAGGATAACTTAGACCTTCGCCCGTCATAAGAATTTTGAATCGCCCCTATAGTGGAATCGGTCTGCGCAAAATCAACGAAAATGCGACAATAGAGGTTCCCCGTGATGAACTCCACCGCTACACCTGCCTTTACTCCGGAGACGATCCGGGAGCACGGCCTCACTCCGGACGAATACGAAAAAATCAAACAGCTGTTGGGCGGACGCGAACCCACCCTCACCGAACTCGGCATCTTCAGCGTGATGTGGAGCGAGCACTGCTCGTATAAGTCGTCGCGCGTGCATCTGAAACGGCTGCCTACCCGCAGCAAGCTTGTGCTGCAGGGACCGGGAGAGAATGCCGGCATCATCGACATCGGTGACGGGTGGGGCTGCGCATTCAAGATCGAGTCGCACAATCATCCGTCGTTTATTGAGCCCTTTCAGGGAGCGGCTACCGGAGTTGGTGGCATACTGCGCGATATTTTTACGATGGGCGCACGCCCAGTCGCGGTGATGGACTCGCTGCGCTTCGGGCCGATCGTCGCCGGAAAAACGCCGACTACCGCGGAGTTACACAAGAATCATTCCGTCATGGAGGGAGTGGTTTCGGGAGTCGCTTCCTACGGCAATTGCTTTGGCGTGCCGAACCTGGGCGGTGAGGTGAAGTTCGAGCCCTGCTATAACGGCAATCCGCTAGTGAATGCGTTTGCGCTCGGACTGGTGCGTCACGACGAGATTTTTTACGGGCGCGCGACTGGCGAAGGCAATCCTGTGATTTATGTCGGATCGAAGACCGGGCGCGATGGCATCCACGGTGCCACGATGGCGAGCGAGGAATTCAGTGAAGGGTCAGAGGCGAAACGACCCAATGTGCAGGTCGGGGACCCGTTTTTGGAAAAGCTTCTGCTTGAAGCTTGCCTGGAAGCGATGCAAACCGGCGCGATTGTCGGTATTCAGGATATGGGCGCGGCCGGGCTGACTTGCTCAACGTGCGAGATGGGCGCGCGCGCGGGGACGGGCGTCGAGATCGAACTGGATCGCGTCCCGCAACGCGAGACCGGCATGACTCCGTACGAGATCATGCTCAGCGAGTCGCAGGAGCGCATGTTGCTGGTGGCGCAGAAAGGCCGCGAGCAGGAAGTGTTCCGTGTGTTCGAGAAGTGGGGACTGGACGCGGTCGAAGTGGGACGCGTGACTCGCGAAGCCAAAATGCGCGTATTGGAGCACGGACAGGTTGTCGCAGAGATTCCAAACGCGGCCCTGACGGATGATGCGCCCGTCTATAAGAGGCCGCTGGCCCGGTGGGAGCCGCCCGTAGAGCGGGAGATGCCGGGACACGTCAAGTTGAACGAGGGTGTCGATCTCACCGCCAATTTCAAGCGGTTGCTGGCGAGTCCGAACATCTGTTCGAAGCGGTGGGTGTGGCAGCAGTATGACCACATGGTGCAGACCAACACGGTGGACGCGCCGGGCGCGGGCGATGCGGGCGTGATTCGCATCAAAGGTTCAAACCGCGGGCTGGCGATGGCGCTCGATGGCAATGGGCGCTGGTGCTATCTCGATCCGCGACTGGGTGCGATGCACGCGGTCGCGGAGGCGTCCCGCAAGGTTGCCTGCTCCGGCGCTATGCCGGTAGCGGCTACGAACTGTTTGAATTTTGGCAATCCTGAGAAGCCGCACATCATGTGGCAGTTTTCGCAGGTCATCGACGGCATCACCAAGGCGTGCGAGGAACTGGAAGTTCCGATCACGGGCGGCAATGTCAGCTTCTACAACGAGACGCTGGGCGAGGGAATTTATCCGACACCGGTTCTGGGCGTGGTGGGAATTCTCGAGGACGTTCACAAATCCATGAAGATGCACTTTGCACAGTTGGGACGAAAGATTGTGCTGCTGCGCGCGAACGAGCCGGGAGATGCGGTCGATGCAGAGTCGGAATTTGGGTCGTCCGAATACGCCAAGGAAATTCTCGGCGCGGTGTGGGGCTACCCGCCGGAGCTGGATCTCGAAAAAGAAGCTACCCTGCAACGGGCGGTGGTGGCGTTGATTCAGGCTGGACTTGTCGAGTCTGTTCATGACTGTGCCGATGGCGGGCTCGCCACCGCATTGGTGGAATCAGGATTTCCCAAAGGAATTGGGCTGAAGGTGAATCTGGCATCGCATGGCCTTCCTTCGGAATTCCTGCTGTTTGGCGAGGATGCCAGCCGGGTCGTGTTGTCATGCGACCCCGCGAAGCTGGCACGAATCCAACAGGTAGCCGAGGAGTACGATCTGTTTGCGGACGTTTTGGGTGAAACCAGCGGCGACCGCGTGGAAATTGCGGTCGACGGCAAGACCCTCATCTCGGCAACGATCGCCGAATTAAACGGCACTTTTGAGGGTGCACTGGAAAAGGCCCTGCGAACGGGGCTGGTTGCAGCTGCTGCGGACTAAAGAGCTATCGATTTAGCTAAGTGCTAAAGGCTAAGTGCCAAGTGCTGAACTTCGACAAATTTCGTGAAGAGTGCGGCGTCGTAGCGATCCACGCGCATCCGGAGGCGGAGAAGCTCGCTTACCTGGGACTGCATGCGTTGCAGCATCGCGGGCAGGAGTCGGCGGGCATGGTCACCTCCGACGGCGAGCGGCTGCACGTGCATCGTTCGATGGGCCTGGTGGCGGACATCTTCACCGAGCCTGTCCTGGCCGCCATGCGCGGCATTCTTGCCATCGGCCACACGCGCTATTCCACCGCAGGCGACTCGGCGCTTCTAAACGCGCAGCCCATCATGGTGCAGTCGAACAAGGGCGCGATTGCGATTGCGCACAATGGGAATCTCGTCAATGCGCAGGTGATTCGGTCGAAGCTGGAAGCGCAGGGCTCAATTTTTCAGACCAACAGCGATACGGAAGTTCTGGTTCATCTGATCGCGCTTTCGCGGGAGCAGACTCTGCCCGATGCGATTGCGGATGCACTGCGCCGTGTCGAGGGAGCGTTCTCTCTGGTCATGATCAGCCGCGATCGGATCTTCGCGGCGCGCGATCCGCGCGGGTTCCGGCCGCTGGCGATGGGTCGAATCGCGGCGCTTACGGGCGAGAAAAAAGACACGGTCGTGTTTGCGTCTGAGACCTGCGCTTTTGATCTGCTGGGTGCCACCTACGAGCGCGACGTGAAGCCTGGAGAACTGGTGATTGTCGGGCCCGAAGGGATCAGTTCGCGCTTTTATTCGCCGTCGCCCGCGCAATCGAGCTGCATTTTTGAGCACGTCTATTTTTCGCGGCCCGACAGCTACGTGTTCGGGCGCTCGGTTGACCAGAGTCGCGATCAGATGGGCCGCCAATTGGCGCGCGAGGCGCCTGCGGATTGCGACATCGTAGTGCCGGTTCCGGACTCCGGCAACACGGCTGCCATCGGGTTTTCCACCGAGAGTGGCATTCCGTTCCGGCTGGGCCTGATCCGCAATCACTATGTTGGCCGGACGTTTATCGAGCCGAGCCAGTCCGTGCGCGATTTTGGGGTGAAGCTGAAACTCAATCCCGTACGCAGCCTGCTGGAAGGCAAGCGGGTTGCCCTGATTGACGATTCACTGGTGCGCGGCACGACGAGTAGAAAAATTGTCCGCCTGATCCGTAACGCGGGCGCGAAGGAAGTCCACATGCGGATTTCGTGTCCGCCGACGATTTCACCCTGTTTTTACGGCGTGGACACGCCGTCCAAGAAACATCTGATTGCTGCCAACAAGACCATTGAGGAAATCCGTGCGTTTATCGGCGCGGATTCGCTGGCCTATCTTTCGCTCGACGGATTGAAGAAAGCGTGCGGCGAAGGCGATCTCACCACTTACTGCTCGGCATGCTATACGGGAAAGTATCCGACGACGCTCATCGATGTGGACGAGATCCAGCCTGTTCAAGTCGACTAATCTGGCAAACGTCTTGTGTCGGGATCAGAAGTTGCCCTGACAAACCTGGGGCTAAGCCCGTCCACAATAGTGTGCGTACGGCACGGCTGAAACCGTCCCCACCCGGTCCTCGAAACGCGCGTGGACCTGCGTCTCTACGCCACGTTTGTTTTAGAAGGTTACGCGGACTCCGAACTGCGCGGCGAAGGGGATTCCCACGGTCGTGCCGGGGCCGAAGAAATCTCCGAGGGCGCCGGCCGGTTTTCTGAGCTGATCCAGGCTGGTGATCGGAAGATAGTTCTCGGGTTTGCAAGTGGGATCGCCGCATAAATTTGTGATGTTGCCGCCCAGTTGCTCCGGCGGAATGAAACCGAGCGCGGCGACATCCGCCACGAAATTGTTCGAGGGATTGTTACGGTTGAAGAGATTCATGAATTCCACGAAAGGCATCACTGCCCAACGTTCGTTGATTTTGAACGGACGCGCTACTCGCAGGTCCACCTGCATGAAGGGCGTTCCGCGGAATTGATCGAGCGAAGTTTTCACGCCGTTGATGATGGCGCGATTCGCGCCGTCACCAAGGGTAAAGGGTCGCGCGCTTTCGAGCTGCGTCATGGTCGAGAGTTCGAAACCCATAGGGGCGTGAACGACTCCTGCCAACACGAAGCGGTGGCGGACATCTTCTCCCGATGGACCGTAGTCACCGCTTGCAAAGGCGTCGTTCGGATTGCAGACGCCGTTCACGTAGTCGAACAGTTCGCCGATAAAACAGCCCCAGGTCTTTGCGCTCGCGAGCGTGTAGTGCGCGGTCAAATTGACCCAGCGCATGTTGCCCTGGACTTTGAGGGTCATTGCGTCGTAATTCGAGCGATTGTCGGTGCGGTAGACGTCGACGTTGGGAACGAAATCCTCTTGGGTAGTGTTCGGCGGCAGCGTGAGCGGTGTAACAATATCGGCACCTCCCGCGTAGCTGTACCCGCGATAGGCGTGCATGCCAGTTTCGTGAGTCCAGTCGGCGCTTAGAATCCAGTGCTCGTTGAGCGCGTGTTGAATGCCGGCGCTGGCGTGGATAGCGTAGGGCGTGTGGTAGTGGGGAGCGATGATCGCACCCTGTCCGCCGAAGAATGCGCCGGGCAGGCATCCTGAGTTATCACCGGTTCCGCCGATGGGGTCGGAGCAAGCTCCCGTTTTCGCATTTACCGCTTGAAATGCGCCCACCCATCCGTTTTGCGCGAGGTCGTTGAAGTAGACCCCGACGCCGGCGCGGATCACCGTTTTCTCGCTGCGTCCGGGCGAGTAGGCGATCCCCAGGCGCGGACCGAACTGCTTGCGGTAGTCGTGCGGGGCGCCGCTAACCAACGGAATCTGCAACGCCTGAAGCGTGAGGAACGCCGGATTCTGCAATTGCGTGCGGCCGGAGCCGTCGAACAGCCCGAAGGTCGTGTCGTAGCGTAGCCCGTAGTTAAAGGTGAGATTCGGAGTGACGCGCCAGGAATCCTGCGCGTACAGGCCGAGACGGCGCACGCTTTGGTTGAAGCTGCCATCGCCGGCTGGGGTCGGTGTACAGGAACTGCCTGGTGTTGGCAACGGCGCTCCTCCGTCCTTACTGTCACCTAGGCCGCAGAGGTTGTAGTCAATCAGGAACTGGTCGGGATTGTCGACATAGTCCGAAGGATTGAGGCCAAACGTGTGAAAGATTTCTTCCGTCCCCGAGAGCGCTCCGCTCAAAACAGGCTCGTGAATGAAGTTTACGCCAAACTTCACCGTGTGATGGCCGGTCGAATGGCTTACGTCGTAGCGGAACTGATATTTCTGCTGCTTACGCAGAACAGGAAACGCCGTGATGGGCGTGGCGAACTGGTTGTCGCCGAATGTCTCGAAGCCTGAGATCGTATGAAATGTGGCGCTGAACGGAAACGCGAGCGCAAATCCGAGGTAGCCATTGCGGGCTTCGGTGTGATGCAGGTAGCTGGCATCGAACGTGAACGATCCCAACCATGTGGGACTGAACGCGAACTGATTTCCGATGACAACGTTCTCGTACTTCGATCCCGAGGTGGCTCCGGTCGACGGCAGCGTGGCTTGCTGAATCAGGTCGTTGTTGGTGGTGTAGTTGTCCAGCGAGCCGCGCAGGAACCATTGCGAGCGCGGGGATTGGGCATAGTCAAAACGAATCGTGCCCATGTAATCGCGAAACGGAACCTTCACATTGTGGGGAACCGCGATCGAATCCACGCCGATCGGCTGCCCTTCGATGTTTGTTTCATGAATCAGGCCTTTGGCCGCCAACTGCGAAAGCGCATTGAACTCGTTCAGGCTGTCGGGACTGTAGCTGATGCTGGCGTTCTCATGGATGGCTTCGATCCCGGCGAACATCCAGACTTTGTCGCGCTTGAGCGGGCCGCCGATGGTCGCGATGTAATTCTGCCGCGAAAAGGGCTGCTTCGGCTCAGGAGCGGGATTGTCAATCGGGTAACGCGCGGTCAGGTCGGAGGCGCGTTCGTAGAAAGCGCCGTTACCATGCCAGTCGTTCGTTCCGTGTTTGGTGGTGATGATGACTGCGCCGCCTACGGTGCGTCCGGTGTCGGCGTCTTCCTGCGACGTGTGTACCGCGAATTCCTGGATGAAATCGGACGAGAAGTTTTGCAGGAAGCCGCCGATGTAGTCGTCGGAATTGTCGCCGCCATCGACCGAAAGATCGACATTGAGTCCGGAACTGCCGCCGAAGGAGACGGCAGTGATGCGTGCTTTTGTAGGATCGGAGGGTTCAACCGGTTCGGTGCCGGGCACTAGATAAGCGATGTTGGCAAAGCTGCGGGAGGCGAGTGGAATCGTCGCCAGATCCTGAGCCATCACGGCGCCGCCGTGGACGGCACTCGCGGTGTCGATGGGTTCGCTCGTGATGGAGGACGCTTTGCCCTGGACGGTCACGGTTTCCAGTCCTTTCGCTGGGGTCAGGGTAACCGTGATGTCCCGCACGAAGCTCACCACTACGTCCACGTCGGCTGCGGCTTCGGCAAAGTTCTTGCGGGTGACGACAACGTGATACGGGCCGGGCAGTAGTCCTTCGATGCGGAATTCGCCGCGCACGTTGGTCACCGCTTCGCGGCGGAAGGAGGAGCCCGACGATGTCACGGCAATCTGCGCGCCGGAGATGCGCGCGCCGCTCTGGTCCTGGACTTCGCCACGCAGCGCGCCGTTCGGGTTCTGGGCGGAGGCGGCGAGCGCGAGAGAGAGCAACGCCGTCACCAGCGCGCTGGAACGACGGCCGATGGTTCGCAGAGTTGAAAGAGAGAGTTCATGAGTCATGGGTAAGAATGTCCAGGCGGTAGAAGATTGCCGCCAGCCCAAGTTAAGGTGTCCGTGCGGCGAAACAGATTGAATCAGTAGGCTAGAGAGGGCGAGCGATTACTACCAGCAGTAGTAGAAAAGAGGTGGAACCGAAGTTAACGAACCAGACAAGCCCGGACGGGAGTCTACCGAACAAGCCATTCGCTGATCTTGTGAGTTTGGGTGAGGACCGGTTCGTAGAGCGCGGCGGCGCACAAGATCAGCGCCAGAATCGAGGGGACGGCGTACGTCCAGCGGGTCGGGGTGTGGTGGGCTTCCGCGTCGCTCCACGCTAACAGGCGAGCCACACGGCTGCTGACAGAGCCGCGTTCCCCAACCAGCGCCATGGTGAAGTTCAGTGTTCCGGCGACTGGAAGCAGGCGCGAAAGCTTAATCAGAGCGGCGGCCAGGTCGAGCGCTTCCGGTACGCTGGCGACGGCGCCGTCATCGGCCGCCAGTTCGGCGGCTTCGTGCCAGGCAGTTTCAAGGCCGGCCATGCCCGGAAAAGGCGCGCAGTACATCACCAGCTTCTTTAGATTGTCATGGGACCGGATGTGGGCAACCTCATGCTGGACTGCGACCCGCAGCTCGTCGTGATTCAACAATGCGACGGTCGTTTCCGAAACGACGACCCGGGGCGAGCACACGCCCACCAGAGTCAGAGGCGGAGTCTGGCGTCCGGTGCGGAAGGTGGGCGCGGTCACGCCAGCGTCAATGGCGTTGGCGCCTCGTAACCACTCGGCCACCACGCGAGCTGTGCGGGTTTGTGCGGCAATCACGCGAAAAATGCCGACTGCGAATACCAGCAGGCATCCGAGTGCAAGCACGAGCGGAAGGGCAATATCTTCGTCGATGGAACGTGGCTCCAGCCGCACATAGGCCGGGACCACCAACGCGACCGTGACCGCCGCCGATGAGACGAGAGGTAAAATGCGCAGCGAGAAAAGCACGTTCGCGAGGCTGCCCGGCGACAGGCCGCGCAGGAACCTCACGCCCCGCCACGCACCGCCCACCAGCAACGAAAGAATGGAATAGAGCAGGACGAAAAAGGTGAGCGACACGGCGATGCCGCGCAGGGCAAACATTATTCCCGCTCCGTTTTTTTCAGTTCACGGCGTTTGCGTTCGACCAGCAACTGGAGTTCGTCGAGCAATTGTTCGTCATGCTCGGTCAGGGCTTCCACCAGATAGGAAAGGGGCAACGAGCCTGTTTCACCGGAACCGAGCAACTGGCGGATTCCTTCGACCGCAGCCACGCGCCGCAGTTCGTCGGCGCTCTGGCGGGGAGAATAACGGAATGCGCGACCCTCGGACACTCGATCAAGCAGTTTCTTTTTGTAGAGGCGGTCGAGCGTGGTCATCACAGTCGTATAGGCCTGCGTGACTTTTTCGTCGTCGAGCAGCTCGCGAACGGTTCCACTTCCACGCACCCACAACGCCTCCAGCAACTGGCGCTCGAGCGGGCCGAGTTGTGGATTCGAAATGGCGCTGAAAAATGGGAAAACCCGATTCACAAGCGGAAACTCCTCGAATGCCCGGATATTATCGCAAACCCGGAGCGGGGGGTCCATGGGTCCTTGCAGGATTATTTTCTGGCCGAAGCCACACGTGCAATTCCTTGCAGATCATTCGTAATTTTGAAGTTAGTCCATCCCGAGAGCAGTTGCTGGACGCGGGCCGCGATCGCCCCGCTCATCTCCATGACCAGCCAGCCGCCCGGACGGAGCGCCCTTTGGGCCTGCGGAATCAACCGCTCGATCACCTCGAGACCGGTGGGGCCGGCGAAAACCGCATTTCGCGGCTCGAACTTCCGCACTTCGAGCTGGACCTCCTCCTCTTCGGACGCGCCGACATAAGGGGGATTGGAGACGATAAAGTCGAATTGTCCGTCGGCCAGGCCGCCAAGAAGATCCGCCTGGCGAAACTGGATGCGCGAGCTGAGGTCGTGCCGGGCTGCATTAGCGCGAGCGACCTCGAGGGCGGCGGCGGAAATGTCGGTGGCGTGAATCTCGGCGTTCGGGAGTTCTCTGGCGAGTGCCAGAGCGATGGCGCCGGAACCGGTGCCGATGTCGGCAATACGTAATTGCTCGTCTGGGTTCTTCACTGATTCCAACGCCGTCTCGATCAAATGCTCTGTCTCAGGGCGTGGAATCAGAACTGCCGGCGACACGATCAGGTCCAGTCCCCAGAATTCCTGGTGTCCAGTGATGTATTGCGCGGGCACGCCCGTGGCGCGACGAGCAATGGTTTCGTCGTAACGCTGCATTTCGTCCTGCGTAAGTTCGCGTTCGGGATGCGCGTAGAGATAGGCGCGGTCACAATTAAGCGTGAACATGATCAGCAGTTCGGCGTTCATGCGCGGAGAAGGGACGCGCTGCGCGGTGAGGCGATGAATCGCGGAGATTAGGGATTCGCGCAGCTGCATGAGTGGCGTCACACACTCACACGACGACAGCCGATTCCTGCTTGAGTTTCTCTGCTTGGAAATGCGTAATCAGCGCATCGATCAACGGCTGAATCTTTCCATCCATCACCTGTTCGAGCTGGTGGATCGTGAATCCGATTCGGTGATCGGTGAGGCGGTTCTGCGGGAAGTTGTAGGTGCGGATTTTTTCCGAACGATCGCCGGAGCCCACCATCTGCTTGCGTTCCTTGGCTAGAGCGTCCTGCTGCTTTTGCATTTCGATCTCATACAGGCGCGAACGCAGCACGCGCATGCCTTTTTCGCGATTCTTGATCTGCGACTTTTCGTCCTGGCAGCTGACGACCGTGTTGGTCGGGATGTGCGTGATGCGTACGGCGGAGTACGTCGTATTCACCGACTGTCCGCCGGGGCCGGAGGAGCAGAAAGTGTCGATGCGCAAGTCTTTGGCTTCGATTTTCACATCGACGTCTTCGGCTTCGGGGAGGACGGCTACGGTAATGGCTGAAGTGTGCACCCGGCCCTGCTGTTCGGTGGCGGGTACACGCTGCACGCGATGGACACCGCTCTCATATTTCAGGCGCGAGTAAACCCGGTCGCCTTCAATCAAGGCGATAATTTCTTTCATCCCGCCGACGCCGGACTCGGAACTCGAGAGCACTTCCACTTTCCACTTTTGGGCTTCGGCGTAGCGGTTGTACATGCGGAACACTTCCGCCACGAATAGCGTCGACTCGTCGCCACCGGTGCCGGCGCGGATTTCGAGGATCACGTTTTTCTCGTCGTTCGGGTCCTTGGGCAGAAGCAGGACTTTGAGTTCTTCTTCCACAACGCCCACGCGCGGTTCGAGCCTGGCGAGTTCCTCTTCCGCGTAGGCGCGCATGTCCGCATCGGTTTCGTCGGCCAGCATGGCTTTGCTTTCGGCGATGCCGCGCGTCAGGTCTTTGTACTCGCGATATTTTTCGACGATCGGCGAGATTTCGCTGTGCGCCTTGGCCGTCTTCTGGAATTTTGCGGAGTCCTGCATAGTCTCCGGCAAGGCCAACGCCTGCGTCAGTTCTTCGTAACGCTTCTCAGTCTGTTCCAGTCTCTCGAACATGATTCACTCTATCCGTGTTACGGGACTTGCCCGTTTCGGTTCGCAGCCGAGACGCAAGAAGCTGTCTCCACGCTGTCATTTTAGGTTGATTGGGAAATAAAGCGTCAGGAATGTTGGGGGAGGGCCCCTAGGCAATCACTAATTCGCCGCCGCGCTCTTTTTCCAGCGCCATCGCCTTGTCGAGGGCGATCACTGCGCACTCAACCTGGCGGTCATCGGGAGGCTGGGTGGTGATGCGTTGGAGCCAGAGTCCGGGTGCAGTCATCAGCGCAAACAAAGAGCCGCGGTGTTTGGCGGCGAAGCGGATGATCTCGTACGAAGCGCCGGCAATCAGAGGCAGCAGTGCGATACGGATTCCGAAACGCGCCCAGAATGTATGTACCGGAATCGCCATGTAAACGAGCATGGAGATGATCATCACGGTCATCAGAAAGCTCGTCCCGCAGCGTGGATGGTACGTCGAGTATTTCTGAATTGCGCGGGTGTCGAGGTTCTTGCCGTCTTCGAACGCGAAAACAGTCTTGTGTTCCGCGCCGTGGTACTCATAAACGCGGCGAATGTCCTTCCACAAGGAAACGCCCCACACGAACAGCAGAAAGAGTCCGATACGAATCAGGCCGTCGACGAGGTTGAAGACGAACTGCTCACCGAAAACCGGATTCACTTTTTTCAGTTCGGTGGTAGCCAGCAGAGGCAGGAATTTGTACATCAGAATGAAAAATGCCACCGAGAACGCAATGTTCAGTCCAGCCACCCATCCGCCAATTTCGAATTTCTTGCCATTGTCATCGGGCGGAAGCTCGTCGAGCGCGGCGTTGGCTGAAAATTTCAGGGCGCGGAAGCCGAGCGACATGGCGTGTCCGAGCGTCATCACACCGCGGACTACCGGCCAGCCCATCCATTTGTGCGTATCCGATGGCCGCTCGAGCGTCTCGCTATGGGTGACGATATCCCCAGACGGCTTGCGGACTGCAATTCCCCAGGCATGAGGCGAGCGCATCATGACGCCTTCCATCACGGCCTGACCGCCGACGAGCGTGGTTTCCTCACCACTCTCGAGCGCGGGCAGAAGCTGCACTGCCGCCAGGAAACGCAAATGTTGTCGCCAACGACTCATGGAAGTTAGATGATCCTTCGGGGAGGAACGACTCCCCCTGAGAGTACCACAAAAAGCCGGAACTTCGGCTGCGTGTCGGCGTTTGGAGTCGCTATGTAACTGGCTTGCAAGGGATTGTTCGTGGCCCGCTGAGGCATCTCGTAGAATTCAAAAACGCAATCCAATGATCCGTTTTGCCCAGACGTGCGAGGCCGTCGCGGCCACGACCAGGAAGCTGGAAAAGACTGCGCTCGTTGCGGAGTATCTCCGTTCATTGCCCGAGCGCTCGGCCGAGATCGCGGCGATTTTTCTGTCCGGGCGCCCGTTCGCCGCGTACCGCGAAACGACGTTGCAGGTTGGCGGGTCGATGTTGTGGCGGACGATTTCCGAACTCTCTGGGCGGTCGGAGCAGGAGTTGACCACGAGCTATCGTCAGCATGGCGACGCGGGAGCGGTAGCCGCGGACGTTCTGCCTCCCAATCCTCGTTCGGTCCTGTCCCTTGCGGAAGTCCAGGCCACGTTCGAACGAATTGCCGATGCGCGTGGACCGTCCGCCAAGGCTGTTCTTCTCCGCGAACTGCTGCAGCGCGCGGCCCCGCTCGAAGCCAAATACATCGTCAAGATCGTCAGCGGCGATTTGCGCATCGGGCTGAAGGAAAGCCTTGTGGAAGACGCGATCGCGAAAGCATTTGAGGTTGCGCTTTTAGACGTGAAGCGGGCGAATATGCTGTTGGGAGATATCGGCGAAACCCTGCTGCTGGCAAGGCGCGGCGCACTCTTGGAAGCACGGATGCGCCTTTTTCACGCTATCGATTTCATGTTGGCGAGTCCTGTCGAGTCGGCGGAGGAAGCGCTCAGCTATTTTGAAAATGTGGCCGTCGAAGATAAATACGACGGCATCCGAGCGCAGGCGCACATTGGCGGGGGAGAAGCACGACTCTTCTCGCGAACACGGGATCAGATCACGGAGTCGTTTCCGGAACTGCCTCCGGCTCTGGCCGGCCTGCCGGATGGTACCGTCCTCGATGGCGAGATCGTGGCATGGACCGATTGCGAGTCTGACACTCCTGCCCGACCAACGCCCGAATCAGAAACGAGCCCAGCGGCCACCGGGCAGGGCCGTGCGCTTCCCTTCAGCACGCTCCAGCAACGGCTCGGTCGGAAAAAGGTCAGCGAGAAGTTGATGCGCGATGTCCCGATCGCTTATCTGGTTTTCGACGTGTTCTGCTCAAGTGGAGAGTTGTTGCTTGATTTGCCGCTGCGCGAGCGCGCGCGGATTCTGGACGAACTGATGGCTGCCCCGCGAAAAGTTGTTGCATCGCAATCAATGTCGCAATCGAGGGCGCAAGGACGACTGGCGTTCGAAGATGTCCAGCCTCGTCCGGCAAACATTTTGCGCGCACCTGTTTTTACCGTACGGTCCCCGGAGGACATTGAGAATCTGTTCGCGGCGGCGCGTGCCCGCGGCAACGAAGGCCTGATGATCAAGGATCTCGACTCGCTCTATACTCCGGGCCGCCGCGGGAAGTCGTGGTTAAAGCTGAAGCGCGAACTCGCGACGCTTGACGTCGTGGTTACCGCTGTCGAGTACGGACACGGCAAGCGCATCGGGGTACTCAGCGACTACACATTCGCAGTTTGGGACGGCGACCGGCTCGTCAACATCGGCAAGGCTTACTCAGGCCTTACCGATGCCGAGATTGCGACGATGACGCAATGGTTCCTGGCACATGTTGAGCGCGACGAAGGAATGCATCTGCAGGTCGAGCCCAAGATTGTCATGGAAGTGGCGTTTAACAACATGATGAAGTCCTCGCGGCATGAGAGTGGGTTTGCGTTGAGATTTCCCCGGATTGTTCGATTGCGGGCGGACAAGCTTCCCGAGGATGCAGACACGATTGAGACGGTGCGGGAGATTCATGAGCGGCAGGGGACGTGAGATTTCTGCGCAAACACCGTCCACGGTCCCAATGATTTATTTGTGGCTATGGTCGTGTGGTTCGCCGGCTACGCCGACACATCCGTGGGGGATTTCGCAGGCTTCGTGTTCGAACTGGATCGTCGTGTGGTGAATCTCGAATTCGTGGCCCAGGCGGTCATTGATGGCGCGCAGAATCGTGTCGCTCTCCGAGGTGGTAATGTCGGCGATTTTCACGTGGGCCGAGAGCGCGCAATTTTCGGACCCGAGACACCACACATGAAGATCGTGAACGTCACTGACGCCGCCGATGGAGCGCATCGCCTGCTCTACGGCCCCTACGTCCATGCCGCGCGGAGTGCCTTCGAGCAGGATGTTCATGGTTTCGCGGACGATTCCGAAACTCGACCATAGAATGAGCGCGCCGATTCCGAAGGACAGGGCGGAGTCGATCCAGTACTGGTTCGTGAGCAGGATGGCCCATCCGCCAACGATCACGGCGGCGGTGGAAAGAGTATCGCCGATCTCGTGGATGAATGCGCTGCGGACATTCACATCCCGCCCGGATCGCCACAGCAGCGCGGCGATCACTCCGTTCATGACGACGCCGGCTGCGGCGACTCCCATCATGGTGCCGGCGTGGACGTGCTCCGGGCGCTGAAAGCGTCTGAACGCCTCGTAGAAAATGAAGAATGCAACCACGATCAACGACAAGGCATTGACCAGAGCCGCCAGCACTCCGGCGCGGCGGTAGCCGTACGTCTTGGTCGCGCTGGGCGGACGGCCCTCAAGGTAAACCGCGACCAGCGACAGCAGAAGGGCGAGGAAATCGGAAAGATTGTGTCCGGCTTCGGAGAGCAGCGCCAGCGAATGGGAACGAATTCCCGCCACGACCAGCAACACAATGTAGAGCGCGGTAGCAATCAGCGAAATCTGGAGAATTCGCCCGGTGCGCTCGGGGTGTCCATGGCCCGCGTGAACGTGCATCTAGTAAGTTTAAGACGCGGGGACCACGTCATCAAGCGGCCCGGTCCCACCCAGGCGTGACGTTTGTCACGATAATGTCACATTCCGCGAGACTTGCAACCGGCGCAAGGGGGGAAGAATCCTACCCCACGAGGTAAAAGAACAATGAGGAAATTAGCCTGCGCAGTCATCCTGGCAGCGGCTTGTCACTGGGCCGCGGCGCAGGCTGTGGATATCGACACTACGCGTTCAAACATCACCGTGAAGGTAGAAAAAACGGGATTGTTCTCGGCCTTCGCCCACAATCACACGATTCAGGCGCCGCTTTTCTCGGGAAAACTGGATACCGAAAAGCGCACCGCGATGTTGACCTTCCATTCCAAAGACATGAAGGTGCTCGACGAGGGCGTGAAGGAATCGGAGAAAGCCGATATCGAACAGACGATGAAAAGCGACAAAGTGCTCGATGTGGAGAAATTCCCGGAGATTCGCTTCGCCTCATCTTCCATCACCCAGCAGGAAGGCGGACGTTATTTGGTCAAGGGCGATCTCACCCTGCATGGCACGACTCGTTCGATCGAGTTTCCGGTTACGTTTACAAAAGATCACTACACCGGATCAGTGAAGCTCAAGCAGACGGACTTTGGAATCAGTCCGGTAAGCATCGCAGGCGGCACGGTCAAAGTGAAAGACGTGATCGAAGTGGTGTTTGAGATTGTTTCGTCAAGCAAATAGCAAGCGTTGAAGCAGCAAGTGTGGCGCGGGCGCCCTCGCCCGCGTTATCCTGTCCGAGCCAATCCGGGAGGATTCATGAAGCGCATTTCCCTGACCATCACGATCCTGTTTCTCTTGACCGCAGCCGCCCTTGCCCAAACTAAAAACCCGATCAGCTCCGCTCTACGTGAAATGCTGCCTGGCCGTCAGAAAAATGTCGTGGGCGCCGTGGAATCGATGCCCGCCGACAAATTCAGCTACAAACCGTCGGCCGACCAGATGACGTTCGGGCACCTCGCAGCGCATATCGCCGATTCGAACAATTTATTTTGCAGCGGAGCTGCCGCAGTGCCGGCGCCGAAGGTGGACAAAGCGCAGGATTCGGATTCAAAGGACAAGCTGGTCGCTGCCGTGAAGGCGTCGTTCGATTTCTGCTCGGACGCACTCTCCAAAATGGACGACTCGAAACTTGGCGAGTCCACCGATTTCTTTGGGCAGCAGGCGACGCGAGCACGGATTGCGCTGATCCTGGCGAGCAGTTGGGCCGACCATTACGCCGAGGCGTCGATGTATCTGCGGCTGAATGGGGTGCTCCCGCCGTCCGCGAAGAAGTAAGGGCAGAAGTGCAGGCCGGACACTCCTGTCCGGCAACAGCATCGTTCTGAAAGGAGGCAGTGGGTTATACCAACGCCTCCATATCATCTTCATTGATCACTGTGACGCCCAGTTCGCGGGCTTTGTCGAGCTTCGATCCGGCGTCACTTCCAGCAACGACGTAATCCGTCTTCTTGCTGACGGAGCCTGAGACACGCCCGCCGGCATCTTCAATCAGCTTCTTGGCTTCGTCGCGGGAATGGCGGGCCAGTGTGCCGGTAAGAACGAATGCCTTTCCGGCAAGCTTGGTGCCCTTTTCTTTTTTCTGGCCGGTGAGAGTCAGTCCTGCTTTGCGCAGGTCGTTGACCAGCGCGCGATTGTGTTCATCGCTGAAAAATTCGGCGATGCTCTCGGCGATGCGTGGCCCGACTTCGTTTACTTGTTGCAACTCCTCGGCGGTGGCTTTCATGACTGCGTCGAGTGACCCGAAATGCTCTGCGAGAAACTGCGCCGTGCGTTCGCCGACCATGCGGATTCCAAGGCCATAGATCACGCGTTCCAGAGGCAGCTTCTTTGATGCTTCAATTTCGCCGAGAACATTCTCCGCCGACTTATCGCCCATCCGCTCGAGCTTCAGCAGATCATCTTTGGTGAGGCGGTATAGATCGGCAACATTTTTCACCAGCCCGGCAGCGCTCAGTTGATTGACCAGGGCTTCGCCCAGTCCATCGATATTCATGACGTGGCGGGACGCAAAATGCAAAATCGTACCCTGTAGCTTGGCAGGGCAGTTCGCGTTCACGCAGCGATGATCGGCCTCTCCCTCGGTTCGCACGATGTTGCCGCCGCACACGGGACAGTGCTCGGGCATCACGAAGTTCTTGTGGCCGCGCGGGTGGTCCTTGTCCTCAACGACTTTCACGACTTTGGGGATCACGTCTCCGCCGCGCTCGACTTCCACCCAGTCGCCGACGCGGATGCCAAGTTCGTCGATAAAGTCCATGTTGTGCAGCGTGGCGCGGGAGACAGTTGTACCGCCGATGGCAATCGGTTTGAGCCAGGCGACGGGCGTGAGTTTGCCGGTACGTCCAACTTGCGGGACGATGTTTTCGATCTGCGTGACGCCGCCTCGGGCCGCGTATTTGAAAGCGATCGCCCAGCGCGGAGCCTTCCCGGTAAATCCGAGTTCCAACTGCCACGCGGTGCGGTCCACTTTAATCACGATGCCGTCGATCTCGTATGGCAATGACTCGCGCTTTGCCTCCCAGGTCTGGATGAACTTCCAGACCTCGTCGAGATTCTTCGCCAGTTTGCGGTTTGGATTCACCTTGAAGCCGGCGGCTTCGAGCGCGTCCATGGTTTTGGAGTGGCGATCGAAATAGGTGCGGCCGTCCTGGAGCAGCATGTAGGGAAAATAATCGAGCCGCCGCTGCGCGGTGATACTGGGCTCGAGCTGGCGTACGGTCCCGGCGGTAAAGTTGCGCGGATTAGCAAAAGTCGCCAGTCCCTGGCGTTCACGCTCTTCGTTCAACTTGCGAAATGCCGCGGTCGGCATCAGCATCTCGCCGCGCGTTTCAAAATCCTCCGGGATGCCGGCCTTCTTCAGTTTGTCTTTGGGAAGGGAGAGTGGGATCGAGCGCACGGTTCGAACGTTCGCAGTGACGTCCTCGCCGATGCTGCCATCGCCGCGAGTAATGCCGCGTTGCAATTGTCCATGCTGGTAGTGAAGGGCGAGTGACATGCCGTCAAGTTTCAGCTCGCACATGTACTCGATCTCGGTGCGGCCGGTCAGGTCGTGGACGCGGCGCTCCCAGTCGCGCAATTCGTCTTCGTTGTATGCGTTGTCGAGCGAGAGCATGGGCGAAGAGTGCGGAGCCTTCACAAACCCTTCGCGCGGCTTGCCGCCAACGCGCTGCGTGGGCGAATCGGGCCTGATGAGTTCCGGATGCTCGGCTTCGAGCTTTTTGAGCTCGTTCATCAGCTTGTCGAATTCAGCGTCGCTGACTTCGGGATCGTCGAGAACGTAGTAACGGTATTCGTGATGGCGGATCTTGTCGCGCAGGGCTTCGAGCTTCTTGATCAGAGCTGCGGGCGGCATGAGGGGAAATTATAAATCTCAGTTCTCAGCTCAGGATGCTGATGGCTTCTTGAACGGTTCGATTTTGTTTGCGAGAACTGAGAACTGAGAACTTGGAGCTGGTTTATTGTTTTTTTGCCTTGCGGATTCTTCCGCGGCCGAGCGCGGCTTTGCCCACGCTGGACGGGGGCTTGCGGCCGCCTTCGAGGAGCTCTTTCAGAACGGTTGCGTTATTGCGTTCTTCATTCCGGGACGCGTAGAGAAGAGTAAGTTTCTTCGCCGATCGCGCGGACCCATACAGTTTTTCGAGCGCTACGCCGGCTTCTTCAGCTTTTAATTCCTTGAGATACCGTCTCCGAAAAAGTAGCCACAAGTCGGGATTGGCATGAAACCATTCGCGCAATTCTGTCGAAGGAGCCAAATCGCGTAGCCAGTACTTGATGGCTGCTTTTTCTTTCGTCAGGCCGCGCGGCCAGAGGCGATCGACCAGGATGCGCACCCCGTCGGACGAAGACGGCGCTTCGTAAACGCGTTTGACGGCCACGTTCATGGCATTCGTATTATCCTACTTTTGGGCGCTACGGGAGTGCGTTCCGATCGTCATGGCAAGAGTTCGTTCGTCGCCATCCTGGGTCCGCGCGTCGGTGGTTGTTCTGACATTGCTGCTGACCGGCTGCGATGTTGAGCGCCGCAAGTCAGACGCGGAACTGGGACTGAATCCTCAACAGAGCGAGGGGCGCAAACACTTTGACAACTACTGCGCCCGTTGCCACGAGCCGTATTCTTCCCGCGGCAAGAATGGCCCGTCGCTGAAGGGCATTTTCAAACAGCAATACCTTCCGCTGAGTGGGCTGCCTGCCAACGACGATCGCGTGGGCGATATCGTGAAGCATGGCCGCAGCAAGATGGAAGGCTTCGGCAACGTGATGAGCGATGAACAGGTTAAGGATTTGCTCGCATACCTGCACACTCTGTAACGCGGAGTGCCTGCGTGGTAGCGGACGCCCTCGCCGCTAAAAGCTGGCGTCAGAAGATGCCTCCGCAGTATGGGATAATCGCCGTCGGTGTCCACAATTCCCAACTCGGCTCTTTTTCAGAGGCTGCCCTCCACAGATGAACTTCTGCGCCAGCCACGCATTCAGACGCTGGTAGAGCGCGATGGCCACACAGCGGTGGCGGAGAGTATCCGGGTAGTGCTGGGGCGTCTTCGCCAGGAAATCACAGCGCAGCGGCTGGACGAGAAGTCTCTGAATCTCGTGCTGGGCGGGCTGTCCGACGCGATCGAAGCGCAACTCCGGCAGTCGCTCGGCTACTCGCTGCGGACCGTGATCAACGCGACCGGCGTTCTCCTGCATACGAATCTTGGACGGGCGCCGCTGGCAGGGGCCGCGCTGGAACACATTGCGGAAACGTCCACCACCTACTCGAATCTGGAATTCGACCTTGCTTTCGGCGGACGCGGCAAACGCGACGTCCATGTTGAACGGCTGTTTCAAAAGCTTCTGGCAGACGGTTCCGCGCCAGACCCGAACGCTGTGCAGGTTTCGACCCTCCAGGTTTCGACGATCATTGTCAACAACAACGCCGCCGCCGTTCTGCTCGCGCTTAATTCGCTAGCTGAAGGCAGCGAGGTGATTGTTTCGCGCGGAGAGCTGGTCGAAATCGGCGGGTCCTTTCGCATCCCCGATGTGATGTCGAAGTCGCAAGCGGCCTTGCGCGAGGTTGGAACCACAAACCGCACGCGCATTGCCGACTACGAGCGAGCCATCACGGATCGCACGCGAGTCCTGCTGCGCGTGCACCGGTCGAATTTCGAAATCACGGGATTCACGGAGCAACCAGCGCTTGAAGAAATGGTCGCTTTGTCGCGGCGCAGGAATATCCCTCTCGTGGAAGACCTGGGCAGTGGCGCGCTGTTTGACTTGCGCTCCGTTGGCATCACAGGCGAGCCGGGGGTGCTAGACAGTCTGCGGGTTGGCGTTGACGTCGTAACCTACAGCGGGGACAAGCTGCTCGGCGGCCCGCAATCGGGGCTGATCAGCGGCCGTGCCGATCTCGTCGCGCGGATGCGGTCGAATTCGTTGTTTCGCGCGCTGCGCGTTGACAAACTTGCCTACGCCGCGCTGGAAGCGACGCTGCTGGCCTACGTCAAGCGCGATCACGACAGCGTGCCCGTGCTGCGGATGATGCGTCTCTCGAGGAATGACATTTCGCGCCGCGCCGAATCATTGATCGCACAGGTCAAAGCGGCCAAGCTCAAGCTGGAACTCTGTGACGGCGAATCTGTGATTGGTGGAGGAGCGGCTCCTTCAGCGGTCCTTCCGACGCGACTCGTCGCGATAACGCATGCGGAGATGAGCGTGGACGAACTTTGCACCCGCCTGCGTGCGAATGACCCTCCGATCGTCGCCCGCGTGGACGAAGGCCGCGTGCTGCTCGACTTGCGAACGGTGTTTCCCGAGCAAGAAGCCGCCGTAGCCGCCGCACTCGCGTCCGTGAACGAGAACTTAAGGCCTGAGAGCTAAGAGCCGAGAGCTGATTTTCATGATTGTCGGAACCGGAGTGGACATCGCTGAAGTTCATCGTATCCGCGAATCGATTGAGCGGTTCGGGGAGCGCTTTCTGCATCGCGTCTACACCGAAGGCGAGATTCAATATTGCGAGCGCAAGAACGTCACGCGCTTTGAGAGCTATGCCGCCCGCTTCGCCGCCAAAGAAGCCGGAATGAAAGCGCTCGGAACGGGATGGAATCATGGCGTCCGATGGCGTGATATTGAAGTGGTACGCCCGCGCGGCCAGAGGCCGACGATTCAGTTCCACGGCCAGGCGGCGGCATTTGCCGAGAAGCTTGGCACACGCAACATCGCACTTTCGATAACGCATACCTCGGAACAAGCGCTGGCGCATGTGATCCTGGAAGCGTGATTACCCCGATTCACCACAGAGACACAGAGACACGGAGAGAAGCGAAATGGGGAAAGGTCACGTTTCTGAGAACCGGTCTCGCAAATTGTGTACAGCGCAATGAGCTAAGCCTTCAGAGGCTAAAGCCCGTTTTTATTGGCCGGTCGGCACGGCTGAAGCCGTGCCCTTCCCAAACTCACTTGTGAGACCAGTTCTGAGAAGGGGGAACTGAGAACTGAGAGCTGAAAGCTGAGAGCTAACAACCGACTCTGCTATTCTGCCCACCATTCTCATGGGAACAAAAACAATCTCCCCTGTATCCGAACCTACGAGTCCCGCTTTGCTGGCGGCGGTTGCGCTGACTAGCTTGTCGGCCCTTCTTCTGGAGCTTGGGCTGACGCGTCTTTTTTCGGTGGTGCTTTTTTATCACTTTGCGTTTCTGGCGATTTCGGTGGCGCTGCTGGGATTGGGCGCGGGCGGAGTGTTTGCGTATCTGCGCAGGAACTGGCTTGCGCGCTTTGAGACTCGCCAGCTGGCGTCGTTGCTATGCACGGTCAACGCGGTCAGCATTTTTCTGACTCTCGAAGTTGTGCTGCACGTGCCGGTTTCGCTTGAGCTTACGCAATGGAACATGTTGCGGCTCACGGCGATTTATCTGTCGTCGACGGTGCCGTTCTTTTTTACGGGACTGATTTTCTCGGTGGTGTTTGCGCGCGAGACGCGGCATGTCACTCGGCTGTACGGCGCCGATCTACTCGGTGGAGCGCTGGCCTGTCTATTGGTTGTCCCGATTCTCAACTGGATGGGTGGTCCGAACGCGATTCTGTTCGCTGCGGTCTCATCTGGAATTGCGGCCCTGATCTGGAGACTAAAGAGGCCGGGTCTCGACTGGCAGACGGCTGTCCCAAGCCTGCTGTTGCTGCTGATCGTCTTCAACCACTCAGGCCGGATGATTGACGTCATCTACGCGAAGGGCATCTTCCGCGATCGCTCGTGGGTGGAATTCGCGCGCTGGAACGCAATCTCGCGCGTGGAGGTAGACATCCAGGGCGGCGCCAAAACGATTGTGATCGACGCTGACGCATCCACCTACATCATGAACGCCGACCTTCATCAGTGGCACGACAGTGTGTGGGAGAAAAATCTGATGTCGGCGCCGCCCGCGCTTGCGAACGTGTTGCGGCCACATGGCGAGTTTGCCATTATCGGTCCCGGCGGAGGTGTGGACGTGCTTAGGGCGGTGGCGAACGGAAGCCCGAACGTGACCGGGATCGAGATCAATCCGATCATCGCGAATACGGTGATGCGCGGCGCGTACGCCGACTATTCCTATCATCTTTACGAGCGGCCCGATGTGCATATCAACGTCACCGACGGGCGGTCGTTTGTTCGAAACTCAAAGGCGCAGTATGACGTTGTTCAGATGACGCTGGTCGATACCTGGGCTTCCACCGCCGCGGGCGCGTTTGCTCTGAGCGAGAACAGTCTCTATACGGCGGATGCCTTCCGTGAATATTTCCAACACCTGAAGCCGGACGGCATGATCGCCATCACGCGCTGGGAATTTCATCAGCCGCGCGAAGCTTTGCGCGTGGTTTCCGTGGCGATGGAAGCCTTGCATCAACTGGGTGTCGCGAACCCGGCGCGGCACTTTATTGTGGTTTCCGAAGGAGAGCTCGACGAAGACGGAATTCCAGTTGTCGTGCTGGCGAAAAAGTCTCCGTTCTCGCCGGAAGAGGAAGCGGCGGTCATCGCTCACCTCGAGAAGCATGACAACCTCGAACCGATTTACCTGCCGTCTGCTCCCGGGGCGAATCCGTTTTCTGCCCTGATTGCGAGAAACGATCCGTGGGCCTTTGCGCGAGAGTACGCGTACAACGTCGCCCCGGTCAGCGACAACGCACCGTTCTTCTTCTTCACTCTCAAACTCGGACAGGCGTTGGGTAATGAAGGACTGCGAGAGGGGATCGACTGGAAGGTAAACCTCGGCGTCGCCGTGCTCGGGATGGTATTCCTGATCTCATTGGTTGCGGTCCTGGCCTTTCTGATTCTTCCGATGATCTTTAGTTTGGGCGGCTCGGGGGGCTCCGCCACTTCGGGCGGACGATGGGTTCAGCTTCTTTATTTCGTGGCCGTGGGGCTGGGATTCATCCTGGTTGAGATTGCGTTTATCCAGAGGTTCGTCCTTTTTCTCGGCCATCCCACGTACGCGCTGACTGTGGTGATTTTTCTGCTGCTGCTCTCGAGTGGAGCCGGAAGCCTGATTTCGCGACGCTGGCTGCCGGAGCCGTCCCGGGTCTGGATTCCTCTCCTCACACTGGTCGGAGCGATCTGTGTGCACGTGCTGGTATTGCCCGGATTGCTTAATGCGCTGGTGGGGCTGCCTTTCACCGTGAAGTTGTTGCTCAGCGGGCTCCTGCTGATTCCGCTGGGGCTTGCCATGGGGATGCCGTTTCCCACAGGGCTGCGGGCGCTGGCGGGCGCGGAATCGCTGGTTCAGGGGGAATCGACTGGCAATGCGGTGGAGTGGGCGTGGGCGATGAATGCGGCGTCCAGCGTGCTCGGATCAGTGCTGGCCATGGTGATCGCGATTTACTGGGGACTGAACGTGACCCTGGCTTGCGGGGCGGTGGCGTACCTGATTGCTATGGGATTGGCGCGTACGCTCAGGCCTGGCCCTCAATTAACGAGCTTAAAATCCTGAAATCCTGCGAGCTTTTGTTATGATGTCACCCTGTTGTTTCGCTCACGACCGTGCCTAGTCAAAAACAATTGAAGTGGTCGCAGCTTCGCGTCGGACTCACCGTCCTCTTCGCCAGCGTCACGCTGGCCGTGCTGATTTTTCTCATGAGCGGTACGGGTGGCGTTTTCACCAGGAAGATCACGATCACGTCCTACTTCGACAACTCCTCAGGGTTGCGAGTGGGAGCGCCCGTGCGTCTGGAGGGCGTCGACATAGGCAATGTGCAGAGTATACGGCTCGTGCAGGGGCATGCGGAAACTCCCGTCGAAGTCTTGATGAAGGTCAACACAAAGTACGCGTTTAACCTTCACAAGGACTCCGTGACTTCGCTCGCCACCGCAGGTGTGCTGGGCGAAACCTACATTGACATCAGCAGTATCACCGCCAAAGGGCCCCAGGCCGTAGATGGAGACACCCTCGCGACGCGCGACCATCCGGATATTCAGGACGTGGTGCGAGCCAGCCAAAGCACCCTGCAGAATATGGACTCGCTGCTAAAGCGGCTCGACCGCATCGTCGCGTTTGTGGAAAGCGGGCAGGGTTCCATCGGCAAACTGATTTACGATCCCGGGCTTTACGATCGGCTGAACACGACCGTCGGCGAGTTCAAGGGACTGATGGACGAGATCCAGCAGGGCAAGGGCTCGATTGGTCCGCTGCTCACCAGTGACGAAGCGTATAAGAAGGTGATCGCTGCCGTCGACAAAGTGAATCTTCTGATCGACGAACTGCAACAAGGCAAGGGCACGGCGGGAAAACTGCTGAAAGACGAAGAGTTGTATAACAACGTCAACAAGACCATCGCCAACATCAAGCAACTAACCGACGACATCAATGCCGGCAAGGGCGGTATCGGCAAGATCGCGCACGACAAGGAATTCGCCGACAAACTCCAGCAGACGATGAACAACCTGGCATCACTCTCGCAACGTCTGGAGAATGGCGAAGGCTCGGTGGGACTGCTCTTCAAGGATCCCGCGCTCTACAACAACAGCAATCAGATGTTAGTAGAGACACGGGAGTTGGTGAAATCGATTCGCGAGAATCCGAAGAAGTATCTAACTTTCAAGGTTAAAGTGTTCTAGAAAAATCAAGAAACGATGAAAGTCAGAATCCTTACCTGAGGAAATCCATGCGTTCATTCTCAAAGTGGTTGGCTGTCTGTGTGCTAATTGTGCCCGTGTTGTGGGGACAGGATTCGTCGCCCAAGAAAGCGTTGGGTTTTTCGCCGGACATGCTCGACAAGAGTATCGATCCCTGCAACGATTTTTACGCGTACGCGTGCAGCAAGTGGCAGGCGCAGAATCCCGTGCCGGCGGACCGTCCTACCTGGGGACGCTTCAATGAATTGCAGGAGCGCGGCGAATACATCGTGCGCGACATTCTGGAAAAGTCGGCGGCCAAGTCGGCAGGGCGCACTGCAAACGAACAGAAAATCGGCGACTACTACGCCAGTTGCATGGATGAGGGCGCGATTGAGAAAGCGGGGGCCGCTCCGCTCGGTCCTGACCTGAAAGAAATTGCCACGCTGAAATCCAAAGACGACCTGGCGAAACAGGTCCTGCGCTTACATCGCGAAGGCGCCAACGTGCTCTTCAACTTCAGTTCCGGCGCTGATTTCAAGAACGCGAGCCAGATTATCGGCGACCTCGATCAGGGCGGACTCGGGCTCCCGGATCGCGACTACTACTTCAAGGACGATACGAAGTCCGTTGATCTCCGCAAGAAATACGCCGAGCACGTGGCGAAAATGTTCGTCCTGCTCGGGGACACGCCCGACCAGGCCGCAGCCGAGGCCAAGGTAGTGATGGACGTTGAGACCGGATTGGCCAAGGGCGCTTTCGATCAGACTACCCGCCGCGATCCGCAGAAGGTCTATCACAAGATGACCAAGCAGGAACTCGCTGCTCTCAGTCCCGCGTTTCACTGGGACGTTTATTTCGACGGAGTCGGCTCTCCGAAATTCGATTCGCTTAACGTCGACGAGACGGAATTCATCAAGCAGATGCAGACCGTGATCGAGGCACATTCACTTGACGAGTGGAGGACGTACCTGCGCTGGCACGTCGCGCACGCTAATGCGCCCGTGCTGTCGAGTGCATTCGTGAACGAAAATTTCGACTTCTTCAGTAAAACGATGCAGGGTACGAAGGAACTGCGTCCGCGCTGGAAACGGTGCGTCGGCTACGCAAACGGCGATCTCGGTGACGCAATCGGCGAAATCTACGTAAAGGAAACCTTCGGCGCAGAGGGCAAAGCACGCACGCTGGCGATGGTCGACGCACTGGAAAAGGCGCTGGGCGGCGATATTCAGTCGCTCCCTTGGATGGGTGAAGAAACCAAGAAGCAGGCGCTGGTCAAGCTGGCGGCGATCACCAACCGCATCGGTTATGGCGATAAGTGGCGCGACTACTCCAATTTAAAGATCGTGCGCGGGGATGCGCTCGGGAATTCGCAGCGCTCGAACGGGCACGACCTGCAACGCCGCCTGAATAAGATCGGGACCACACTCGACAAGCGCGACTGGCCGTATCCGCCGATGACGGTGAATGCCAGTTACAATCCGCTCGAGAACAACATCACGTTCCCGGCCGGAATTCTGCAGCCGCCGTTCTACGACAACAAGGCCGACGACGCCATGAACTTCGGTGGTATCGGAGCGGTGATCGGTCACGAACTGACTCACGGCTTCGACGATCAGGGCAGCCAGTTCGACGCCGCCGGCAACCTGCGCGACTGGTGGACCGCAGACGACAAGAAGAAATTCGAAGAGCGCACCGGTTGCATCAAGGATCAGTACGGCAGCTTCGTCGCCGTCGACGACCTGAAACTCAATGGCAAGCTGACACTTGGCGAAAACACCGCCGACAACGGCGGCATGCGCATCGCCTACATGGCCATGTTGAGTTCCTTTGCCGGCAAAGAACCGCCCGCTGTCGACGGCCTCACGGCTAAGCAGCGTTTCTTCCTGGGATGGGCCAACGTCTGGTGCCAGAACCGCACCGACGCGATCGCGCGCATGCTGGTCACGATCGATCCTCACTCACCGGGGAAGAATCGCGTGAACGGGACCGTCTCCAACATGCCCGAGTTCCGCGAAGCCTATCACTGCAAAGCAGACGCACCGATGGTGAACCAGAACGCTTGCCGAGTCTGGTAGAAAGTGAGGGCGGACACTCCTGTCCGCCTTTTTCTTTCTCCAAAATGCCGCAGTCACTCACCAAACAGCCCTCAGCGTCAGCTTTGTCTGACCGCCACCCGCCTTTCTAGAACTTTCCCTCATCCGCCGACGGCCCGTAAATCTCCGGCACGGATGCGTCGTTCAGCCGGAGATATACGGTGAGCTGGCCGCGATGGTGCGCCAGGTGATTGAAGACGCTGTCCCGCAGAACGATGTGCCGCTGGTTCTCGTCGACCACGCGTCCGCCTACTAACATTCTCCACAACGTCGTCAGGTGTTCGTCCGTGGTTTTTGAGAGGGCCTCGCGCGCGCCGACCACGTTCTTGTCGTGGGCCTCGACGAGTTCCTTTCGCGTGCTCAACTTTGTCTGCTCGTATTTCTTGCCATTCGCCGGGGCGATGTCGAGTTCATCCTGGTCGATGATCATCGGGATCCACGAGGGCATCGACGCGCACAATTGCGCGAGCGTGCCGAGTGCCATCGACTTCGGATGCGGCTTCCAGTCGTACCGGCCCTCGGGGACGCGCTCCAGCGCCCGCCGGGTTACCGCAGCTTCGCGTTCCAGTTCGCCCAAAAACAGTTCAGTCATTTTCATAACGCTCACCTTCCTTTCGAGGTAGTTCCAAGTCTCGATTTCACGGTAACCCGCCATATATGACATCGAGTGTCATAATTGAAAGGGCAGAATGAAAAATAGTCAGAGGCGCCACTCTCCATGAAGTCCGACCGGCTTTTGTCCGAGCTTCTGCTGCTGCAAGCCCACGGGCGGCTGACCGGACGCGAGATGTCCGAGCGGTTGGAAGTGTCGGAGCGCACGGTGCATCGGGACATGGAGGCGCTCAGCGCCGCTGGCGTGCCTGTCTACGCGCTGCGCGGAGCCCAGGGCGGATGGCAACTCGATGAAGACTGGCGCACGCAGGTTCCCGGCCTGGACGAAGCCGAGTTGCGGGCCCTGTTGATGGCGCAACCGCGAGTGATTGGTGATCCGAGGCTGGCCGCGGCCGCGGAACGCGCGTTAGGCAAGCTGATGGCGGCCTTACCCGACTCCATGCGGGAACGAGCCGCGTCGATCCGCCAGCGGCTGCACGTGGATACATCCGCGTGGCGTGGCAGCACGGAGGACCTTTCCATGCTGCCAGTCGTGCAGGATGCAGTCGCGCATGATCGGAAGCTATCCATTCAATACAAGCCGTCAGGACGCGAACGCGCGGAACGAATCGTTGACCCTCTCGGCCTGGTGGCGAAGGGCAGCACTTGGTATCTGGTGGCACAGACACCGAAAGGATTGCGAACCTATCGCGTTTCGAGGATCTCGGACGCCCGACTGCTCGACCAGTCCTGCGAACGCCCGGCCGATTTTGATCTAGCCAACTACTGGGACTCGTCAACGAAACAATTTCAGGACGGCTGGCGGCGTTTTTCAGCCGTGCTGAAGTTGGAACCAGGCGCTGCGGAATGGATGAAGATGTGGCAACTGGCGTCGGCCGCTCAGCCCGGAGAAACCGCGGACGCAGAAGGCTGGATCACCCTAACTGTGCAGTTCAATCATGAAGACGAAGCCCGCTTCGTCGTACTCGGGCTGGGAGGGCGGGTGGAAGTGATCGAGCCGGCGAGTTTACGCGAGCGCGTCGCAGCGGAACAGAGGGCGGCTCTTGAGCGCAAGCGTAATTCAAAACCGTCCGCGGCGGCTCAGCGGGATACTGAGAACTGAGAACCGGGAACCGGGAACTCGTCTACCGTTCGCCGATTCCGAATACCGAGCCAAGCAGCAGAATCAGCAGGACGCCGGCGGAGATCCATCCATACCGCGAATCGCGCTCGCGGAAGAACAGCACCATGGCGACGATCACGCGCATCACCGGCGTCACGAGCAGGATCAGAACACCGGCAGTCTCCAGACGAGCGGCGATCACGCCATCGACGAGAATTTGCGCGACTACGCCCGCTGCCATGACGAAGAATCCTGCGAGCGCTCCGACATGGAGCACGCGGGCGAGGGCGCGATCGAATCCGGGCTCGCGCTGTTCGCTCATAGAAATTTCCCCACAATGTGCGCCAGCATGTGGAGTGAGAGATACAGCATGATGGTCACGAGCAGACGCGCCACCCATTTGTGATGAATCCGAGGCGCCAGCCTCGCCCCGGTAAGCGAACCCACAAACACACCCACAACCAGGGGCGCCGCAACCGACGGAAGGATGTCCCCGCGACGGTAGTAGACAAAAGCGCTGGCGGCGGCTGTGACCCCCATCATCAGGTTGGAGGTTGCGGTGGCGACGATCAGTGGCACGCCCATGAACAGATACATCACGGGAACCTTAATCGGCCCGCCGCCGATACCGAGGAGCCCGGAAAGACCTCCGGCGACGAGCGACGCTCCCATGCCCAGCCGGTAGCGCTTCGGCTCATAGGGCGGAAACGGTGGCGCATCGTCGGCAGGCGCGGGCGCTAGCACGGACTCTTCTTCGTCGTGCGCGTCTTCTGTCTTGCCGCCTTTGCGCAGGATGGTGATGGCTCCATACAAAAGGAACACCGCGAACAGAATTTCCAGCGCAGTGCGATTGATGTAGCCGACGAGGTATGCCGTGACGGCCGCGCCCAGCGCAGTGGCAAGCTCAAGAGTCATCCCAAGCCGGATGTCAGCCGTATGCCGCTGCAGGTTCACGGAAGAACTAGCCGCCGAAGTCGTAATCACCGCGATCAGGCTGGTGCCGATTGCCTGGTGAATGGGCAGTCCGAAATAGAGGGCCAGCATGGGCGCCAAGATGAGGCCGCCGCCCGTGCCGGAGAGCGCACCTACGAGTCCCGCGAAGAGTCCGAGGAAGACGAGGAGCAGGGTGATCATGCGGCGCTCGCGTGGGTAAGACACTCTGGTCCGACTTGTGAAAACCGAGCGACTGGTATTTCGGGAGGGCACAGCTTTAGCTGTGCCGATACGTCTGAATACGCTCGCGCTTTAGCGGCTGAGGTAACGTCCTCGCGCGCACAATGACTCTTTCCGCTGGGGCTAAAGCCGCCGTCGATGTGGGGGCGGTTGCGGCACGACTGAAGTCGTGCCCTCCCGAAGGCTGTCCCTTGGAAAATCTCGCGGTGATAGGACGAAAACTCGTTGTGAGGGAACGGCCAGGAGGAAAAAGCCAACGGGAAGCGAGGGACCACCAACGACGCCCTATCTCGCCGCAACATCCGCCTGCTCGTGCGCGTGATAGCTGGACCGCACCATGGGGCCCGACTCGACATGATTGAAGCCGAATTTCATGGCTTCTTCTTTCAGGTAGACAAACTCCGCAGGAGTATAGAAGCGCGCCATCGGCAGATGATCTTTCGACGGCCGCAGATATTGCCCGACGGTAAGTATGTCAACGCCTCGCGAGCCCAGGTCGCGGAACACTTCCAGCAGCTCTTCGGTAGTCTCCCCGAGACCGACCATCACGCCGCTTTTGGTGACCATGTCCCGGTCCCACTTCTTGGCGTTGGAGAGCAGGTCGAGCGTGCGCTGGTAGCGGGCTCCTGAACGCACCACACGATAAAGACGCGGCACCGACTCGGTATTGTGGTTGAGCACATTGGGCTTTGCTTCGAGCACGATGCGGAGCGGTTCCTCGAGTCCTTGAAAGTCTGGAATCAGTACTTCCACGCGGCAGTCGGGCACGGCTTCGCGTATTTCGCGAATCGTCTCGGCAAAAATCCGGGCGCCGCCGACGTTGTCATCGTCGCGATTCACGCTGGTGATGACCGCATGCTTCAGCCCGAGCGTGGCCACTGCCTCGGCCACACGCCGCGGTTCGTCCCAATCAATCGCCTCCGGACGCCCCTTCGGCACCGCGCAAAACCCGCAGCGCCGTGTGCAGATATTGCCCAGCAACATGAAAGTCGCTGTCTTGTGATTCCAGCACTCCCCAATATTCGGACACTGCGCCGACTCGCAGACAGTGTGTAGTCCCAGTCCGCGCGCCAGCTTCTTAAGATTGTGAAAGTTATCGCCGACCGGAGCCTTGGCCCGCAGCCATTCCGGCTTGGGCACGCGGACCGGTGGTCCAAGTTCGATCTGAACGAGTTGGGAAGAGGCTGCCATCGCCTGCTATTGATTCTAACAAACACGCCGCACTGAGCCTCTCAATACACCTCGCCATTCTTCTGCATGCTCTGGATTTTCCCTTCGACGACCGAGAGAGAGTAGGTTGCGCCGCCCTTGCCTCTCCACTCCCTCAAATTGAATTCGGATCCAGTCGGGCCGCGATAGACCGTGATGTCGCGAAACGTAAGCGGCATATTTTCGCGGCAAACTTCCGGGCCGCCTCTCGTGGAAAGAAAATAGGCGCCCTTGCCGGACCCGATCACGCGCGCCTTGCCGGTGCGTTCGATCAGGACGGCGCTTTTTTCGTCGACTGCAATTTCGCGCGGGCCGGGTGACCAACCGTCTTTCATGATGCGGGCCAGAAACGTCAGCGTGCGGCCCATGCGGTCACGCTTGGCGAAATGCGTGTCGGTCAGGATGTTTGCCAGCAGGTCGATCTTCAGGAAGTCGCGCCGCACGGTGACGCGAGGCATGTACGGATTAACCAGCGTCTGAGCCGACTGCAGGTCCTCATCGTCGGGCGCGTCGCCTTGCGCCGAATAAATGTACTGCCCGAGAACAGCCAGTCCAGCGCTGGTTCCGCCGATCGGCTTGCCGGCCGCGATGTGCGCGTTGAGAGCATCCTGCACAGGAGTACCCATCCACCAGTTGATGTAGTGTGCCTGGTCGCCACCAGCGATGAAGACGGCCTCGGCGTGGCGGATGATGCCGGCCACCTTGGGATCGCTGGCGGAATCACGGTCGGTAATGATCATCGTGGCAACTGAATTCGCCTTGCAGAGTTTATTAATGTAGTCGTTGTATTCATCGTTGCCAGACGCGCGCAGGACGAGGAAATCGCCGCCACCGGTTTTTTCGCAAAGGAATTTGAAGGCTTCATCGAGGTCGTCGCCGCCGCCCATGAGGGCGTATCCGGCGGTGGCCTTGGTGGTGACGTCGGTGGGGCTGCCGATGCGGATGTACTTATAGGAGGGCGTTTGCGCCAGGGCGAAAGGTGCCGCCGAAAGGATTAGAGGAACGACCCATCGCAATTTCATAATTGATCGGGACATCGAACGAAGAGATTCACTCCGGCCCAACACTGTCTTCCTCAGTGTCCTCTGTGAGCCCTGTGGTTAAAGATTCTCGTCACTTCAAGTGCACCGCCGCCTCGGAACTCTTGATCCCTGCGCTCTTTCCGCCCCGCACTTTTGGCATCGCATACTTCGGCTTGATCTCGTGGCATCCGTTTTCGCAATACGCGCCGGACGCGGCTGACTCCGGCGTGGGCATCGGAGAATTCACTGCAAACTCGCGGTCAGCTTCGAGTTGCTGCTCGACTTCGGCAAGCAGTTTCTGGTTAGCGTCGGGGGTGAGCCACTTTTTCTGGCTGACCAGATAATTTTCCAGGCGCGCAATCGGATCGCGTTTCTTCCAATATTCAAACAGCGGCTTGGGAACGTAGTCAGCCGCGTCGTGGATGGCGTGCCCTTTCATGCGCATCATCTTCGCTTCGATCAGCGTGGGACCTTCGCCGCGGCGCGCGCGTTCGCAGGCCTCGTGGCAGGAGTCGTAAACCTGGCAGGCATCGGTGCCGTCGACGATCACGCCCGGAATGTTGTACGCGATGGCGCGCTCGGCGAGGTCTTTCACTTTGAACTGCATGTCCGAAGGAGTGGAGTAGGCCCACAGATTGCTTTCGATGATGAGCACGAGTCCGAGATCTTGCACGGCGGCAAAATTCAGTCCTTCGTAAGTGACGCCGGTGGATTGTCCGCCGTCGCCGATGTAGGTCATGACTGCGATGTGCTTTCCTTGCAGGCGTGCGCCCAGCGCAACGCCTGCGAGCACGGGGATCAAGTCGCCGAGAGTTGAAATCGGCGAGACCACGTTGCGATCGAGATGATCGCCGAAGTGCGATGAGGCGTCGCGGCCTTTGGTCGGCGATCCGGCCTTGGCCATGTATTGCATCATGATGTCGCGTGGAGAAAATCCGCGGACCAGCGTTGATCCCTGGTTGCGAATCATGGGGCCAAACCAGTCGTCTTTTTGTAGAGCGTAGGCGGAGGCGCAGGAGCAGGCCTCTTGGCCTAATCCGAAGTACACTCCGCCGACGACTTTGCTCTGCTTGTAAAGGCTTTCGAGCACGGACTCCATCCGGCGGTTGAGGAGCATCCAGCGGTAGATTTCGATGGTCTGCTGCTTGCTTAGATATTTCGATTCACGCAGCGGAGGCGCGGGTTTTGAGAGATCGCCGCTTTCAAGTTCATAGCGGACGTGGTCTCCGACGCGGACCTGGCGCAGAGCGAAGTCGGGTTTTTCGAGGCGGTAGTCGGGGATGGAGTAGGTGCGGAGTGAGCTGCGAGCTTCGAGCTTCGGCTTCGACGGCGAGGTCTTCTTCTTAGCCATGACTGCTCAGGATGACCAACCGGGTATGCTAGCGCAGAGATGGGCTCGGCGTCTTGCGGAGGGTCAAGGGGAAGTGACTCAATTGCGAATCACCGCCCCCTCAGCGGCTAAAGCCGCGACAAAAATGCGATGATACGGCACGGCTGAAGCCGTGCCCTCCCGAAAACGGTCGAGCCCTCGCGAAAACAGCCGAGCCCTCTCCCGAAAACAGCCGCGCCCTCTCCCAAAAACGGCCGTGCCCTCCCGAAAACAGCCGAGCAAGGATTTTCCGCAGTCTCTGAAAGCCTTGCCATTCAAAGCAGAATCGAAAAAAGCGAGTGCTCACGCGAGGTACAAGTCTTCTTCTCCGCGGATTGCGCGCAAGGATTCGGGCGCTTTCATCGGAATGCCAACGGAATTCTCCAGGAGCGCATCGAGAGATGCTACCGGGACGGATTTCTCTCCGAAAATGATCTCGAAATTGCGCACGATGGACTCGGCAACGGCGGCAATGGCCACCTCGCGGCCCAGTTCCTTTTTCATCGACGTCACCGGCTTTGAAGTAATCCCGCACGGGACGATCAAATCAAAATAGCCGAGGTCGGTGTTGACGTTCAGCGCGAAGCCATGCGAAGTGACGGAACGCGAGATGTGCACGCCGATGGCGGCAATCTTGCATTCTGAGCCTTTCTCGGTCCACACGCCGGTCAGTCCCGCAACACGCTTCGTCGCAATAGAAAAATCCGCGCACGTGCGAATCAACACTTCTTCCAGCCGTCGAACATAGTCGATCGCGCCCATCGTCTTGCGGGCGGGCTTTTCCTGAGAGCTGAGACCTGACACCTGAGACCTGATTCCCTGGGAGCTGCTGTAGCCGCGAAGATCGAAGATCGGGTAGCCGACGAGTTGTCCGGGGCCGTGAAAGGTGACGTCGCCGCCGCGGTCGCATTCGAAGACTTCGACTCCGCGGAGAGCCAGTTGGTCGGGAGGCAGCAGGACGTTGGCGGCTTTCGCGTTGCGTCCCAGTGTGATGACCGGCGTGTGTTCGAGCAGGAGCAGCACGTCGCCGATGCGTCCGGTTTTGCGAAGCTCGACCAGTTCCTGCTGGATGCGCAGTCCGGCAGCGTAGTCGATGCGGCCGAGTTGGAGGACGGAGATCACGGGAATGAGTGCAGCAAGCGTCGCTGATTGCATTATAGGTTGTTGATCCGTATCAGGGCACCGCTTCAGCGGTGCCGAAAAAAGGGGCGTGGATTGCCCCTTTAGGGGCTGGGGTTTTGCCGCGCGCGACTCTTCGGTGGGCCAGCCCCTGAAGGGGGGATTCAAGAATCGTGCTTTGCGGCAGCGCTTCCCTGATACGAACCTCTACCCGCTGCATCCCCATTCGAATTTTTCGTTTGGATTCCGCCGCTTGTTAACCCCCCAGATTCCCCCTTGCACAACGTTGCGCGTTCTGGTACATTCTTTGAAGTCGAGGACAAGTGAACAAGTGTCTAGGTTTGTCTGCATCCTTGCAGTGAGCCGTGGCATCAAACTCTGAAAGCCTCTAATTGACTCCGCCTCTTCAGGAGTCCGCATTCGGGAACAAAGGTTCCTGAAGGGTTTCGCGAAAAGCAGAACCTCCCAAGCGATCTTTTTAGTTTTGACCGTCTTCCGCTTCGGCGCGTGCCGAAAATGCAGTGCCCCGTCGTAAAACGACAAAGCGGAAGCGAGTAGCTGCGTTGCGAACAAAAGAGTTCTCCGCGTTTGAGTTCTTCTCACCCGGATAGACACTCCCCGTTGTGGATAACAGGTGGAAATCCTGTGATTGCAAAGGGTTGACACGCTCCGCGCTGCACGATAGGGTTAACAGGTTTCGAGGACGTACGGAATCCCGTGAGGGATGCTGTACGGACGGAAAAGCGCACCGCTTAGGCGGAAAGCGGATTCGGTCTTTGACAATAAGGTTGAACGTGCCAGTCGTGAGAATGAAATGTTCGGGCTAAAGTCTGAACGTACTCACAATATAGGCCTCTGCCCTCAGCTGGGCGGAGGTGATCGGTCTACCCAGACCGGTCTCAGGTTTCAAACGAGAGTTTGATCTTGGCTCAGAATCAACGCTGGCGGCGTGCCTAACACATGCAAGTCGAACGAGAAAGGGGAGCAATCCCTGAGTACAGTGGCGACCGGGTGAGTAACACGTGACTACCTACCCTT
>DATMNN010000093.1:0-44885 GCA_035569025.1 Terriglobales bacterium | reverse complement strand
TCAACTGACCAATGCGCTCGCTCAACAGCGCGATTTGAACTTCAGGACTACCCGTATCGGTGGCGTGCGTGCGATAGGTGTCAATGACGGTCTGTTTTTGCTCTCTGGCTAGCACTTACCTGTTGCACTCCTGTTTATTTTTCGTTTCGTAACGTCTTCGAGGTTAACACGTTGGCTGGAGAGGTGGCAAGCGGGGCTCAGAGCCGTCCGAAAGCCCAGACTTTCGGGCCGATTCCCTCGATTCACCAGGCAGCGCTTAGATGTGGAGTGATGACTCATTGAATCTGCACGAACCGTCCAGGCTCACTGGACTCCAGCACGGACAAAAGTTTGGCGGCTAAGGGGAGTAAATCTGCAAGCCGGTTCGACTGGGCGCGTAACAAAATCACAGAGATGTTGCGCCCGGTCAAATTTTGCTGATACCCAATCCCCTAGTCCAAGGAAATAAACGCTTGAAAACCCGCGTTCTCGGCCAGCGATAACAACTCTCCATTCTTTCTGCCGGCCCACCCAGCCTCAGGCACAGTGAGGCATTCATGTCCAGGTAGATGGTTTTTGAATTTTCTTGGAATGCACTCGTCGAGTAGAAGTTTCTTCACAGTTCACTGACGACGAGCGCCTTGGCGTGCTCAAGGGCGCTAATAGCGGCTTCGCGCTTGACGGTGGGAAAGTCTTCCAGAAACTCGTTGAGAGTCTGTCCACCCTCCAGGTAATCCAAGAGCGTCTGAAAAGGAACCCGAGTTCCTTTGAAGACAGGCGTTCCGCCGAGAACATCGGGGTCTCTGACGATTGTGCCGTTGGCGGATGGCATGGGCGGATTCCCACACTCAGTTTACCTGATTGAAGTTGGGAAACCAATTTTGGTCAAAGGGTTCCGTCTGTTCCCGAACTTCCCAAGACAAGCATCTAGCGATAGCTAGTGCTGCGTAGCAGCGGAGATATGGCACCTCTCATAAAAGAAAAAAGCGGCCCCAAGCGGGCCGCTTTTTCGATCGCCACTTTTTCGATCAACGACCGCTTTACTTTCTCACGCCGAGGATCATCCGGGTGCCGCTGTCCAGCCGGACGTTGCTGTCCTTCGAACTGATCACCGAACCCACTCCAGCAGTATTGGAACTTGCCGAGGACAGCGTCATGCCCGGCAACCCAACCACCCCTTGGCTGGTCGCGCCCAGATTGCCGGTAACGCCGCCGGCCACGCCTGTGCCCGCTCTGCCCGCGGTATTTAATGTAGTGCCTGCGGCTGATGTCCCTGTATTGACGACGCCACCCGCAGTGGAAGTCACACCACCCAAGCCGCCGCGACCCTGCATTCCGGCATTGCCCGCAGTCGACGTCATTCCACTGGCGCTGCCTCCCGCCATCATGTTGTCATTCTCCGCGACCGCCGCAGCCTCGGATTCCGACCTGCCAATCGCCTGGATCGTGAACGCCACCGGCATGAGCGTGCCGTCTTTCATGATGGCGCGGTCAAAAGCCATTCCGAGTTGCGATTCTTCCTGTCCTTTGGCGCGCGCCTGTGTCTGCGTTACCCGGCCAACAATCTTCGAACCCTTGGGAAGCACAACGTGTCCGTCTGATTTCACGTCCTGCGTAGTCTTCGCCACCACTTCGTCGCCCGGCTTGTTCTTTCGCACGTCGACCGGTTTGGTCAGTTCAGCCTGCACCGTGCTGCCCGCTTGCAATTGATTCGCGGCGGACAACCGACCGTCCTTGCCAGCCGCGGTGGCTTCCTGCGATGCCTGTGCGTCCGTCTTGGAATTGACCTGTGCGACGGACTTGTCGGGCGAAACTTGCGTGCTTTGACTTGCGGAGGTAGTCGCTTGTGCGCTTTCTGAACTTTGCGCCCAGCACATGCCTGCAAGCAGAACCGCGTTGAATACCACGATCGTGATTCTTTTCATGGGTTGTCCTCCAACCTCTAAAGGGCCTGCTTTCTGATGCTCAAATACCCCCAAGAGTGGTGCAACCTCCGTGCCACCCTCTCGATCGACGGAAGTTATTGCTAAATAAGCGGCTAGCAGGGGCAGTAACCGAGGAATTTGCAGCCCGAAACTATGTAAATTTGCCCTGGTGCGGAGTGGCTTTGGGTAGCTCGGTGGCCGGGAGCTAAATCCTGTCAAGCCCCCGCAACACTGGGATTCCCGCTAACCATATGATTCCGAGCCGAAGATAAACCCTCCGATCCTGGCGGGATCCCCCACTCCAAAATGCTATTCTGGAAATAGAGACTAAAACGAAGGCGCAGGCCACCGGCTTGCGCCTTTTTCATTGGGCCCACGGGGACATATTGCAAAAGGACCAACCGCCAAAGCCGGGACGTCCCCGGCGCAAACGCCCAGCCTCCACTCCGCCAAGGTCGCCAAACTCAAAGCCGGAAAAAACCGCCCAAGAGTACGAGCAAACCACCAAGCGTCGCGGAGAACTTTCCGAACTCGCCTTCATCTTCAAAGCCACGTCGCTGGGATTCCACGTCTCCAAGCCCTACGGCGACAGCGAACGCTACGACTTCATCCTCGACACCGGACGCCGCCTCCTGCGCATCCAGATCAAATCCACCACCACCATGTTCTGCGGCCTCTACCGCATCAACGCCCATCGCCGCACCAACCATGGGTCCATCCCCTACCAACCCAACGAAGTCGACTTCCTCATCGCCCACGTCATCCCCGAAGACGCCTGGTTCATCCTCCCCATCGCCGAAATCCAGGACCGCACCAGCGTCCTCTTCCCGCCTCGCAATCATCCCCGAAAACGCGCCCACTTCGCCGCCTACCGAGAGGCCTGGCGTTTGCTGCGGGAGCCATGACTTAAACTTTTCGACTGCGGGCGCACCCTTTCTAAATGTCATCCCGAGCGAAGCGAGGGATTTGCAGTTCGTCTGCTTGCCAGCTCAACGGAAACCGACGCTGGTTGTCCGGGGCACCCGGCTGATTGATGCAGGACTTGGAAATTGGGAACGTTTCCGTCCGTCCCTGGATTTCCCAAATTTTCTTCGAGTCGTCGTCAGTAAAATAGGTTTTATGGCGGCATTGGGTACCAACGACAAACAAATTCTGGAAAAACTCCTGCAGATGGGGAGTGGTTACGTCCTTAATTTTTCAGATCGCACGATCGGAGAATTTTTTCAGGATGATATTGGTATCGACATATTCGATCCGAAGTACAACTATGCTAGCGGCTCAAAAGCGAATCGCTTGCGAGGGTTTTGGCAGGTGGCGGAAGATCGCCTCGTAGGAAAATCCATCGACAAACTTCTTGAATATATCGACAATCAGATTGTGCTTGGGAACCTGCAGAAGGCCGACTTCTCTCCTGAGTTGACTCGCCGGTCACGAAACATCGCCTCTAGGTTACAAGGACGCACCTCAGCCCAACCAAGCGGTCGCGACATAACCGAAGAAGAGTTTGTCGCAACGCAATTCGGGACCGTTTCGATTGACAAACTTCCGCTTGGTCCTGTTCTGAATATTCTCAAACAACGGCTAGATGAGATTAGAAAGTGCCTGATTGCACGAACTCCGCTTGCTGTCATATTTCTTTGCGGGAGCACTCTCGAAGGAATCTTGCTAGGGGTCGCGTGTGCGAAGCCGAAGGAATTCAACCAATCGTCCGCTAGCCCACGAGACCAACTCGGAAAAGTAAAACAATTTCACGATTGGACTCTCAGTGATTTCATCAACGTCGCCCGTGATTTGAACTTGATTGGAGAGGATGTAAGGAAGTTCAGCCACGCGTTAAGAGACTTCAGAAACTATATACATCCCTACGAGCAGATGTCAGCTAGTTTCGACCCGGATGAGCACACCGCGAAAATTTGTTGGCAGGTTCTGCAGGCTGCTATTATCCAATTGTCAAAATAGACAGGTCGGATGGCCCATCGCTGCCGACCGCTGCTGCCCACTTCTCGCGAAGAACACGAGAAATAGGGCGCCCAGTTTGTTTTCTCCGCTATCGTGACCCAATACGCTCCAGCCGCGCGGGAAGTCCAAACGGAATGAACCAAGCCCCCTTGAGCGGACGGCACGAGGGTATCTCTAAGAATTTCTTCGCTGCACGCGCCCAGGTTTCGATGAAACCCTAAACATGGGGCACCCGCGCATAATAGATCGGCTGACGGGAGCCCTCTTAGAACGGGATGTCCTCGTCAGTGATCGGTGAGCCTATCGGCTCGGGAGGCTGCTGGTGCTCGTCCTTCCTCATCCGAAAGAAGTGTTGGTGGTCGAGAAGCCAATCCAGAGCCTTTGGTGTAAGACGACACACCGTAAATAGGTTCCCATTAAAATCAGCATCCTCTTCGAACTCGATCAGCTTCTTCCGCTTCACACTTTCCAGCGCGAGCCCCACAGCAATGCTGGTGTATCCCGAACGCCGCATCGAGTTCTTGATTTCATGAGGTGGCATCGACGAATCGGGACTCGATCGTTCCGACATCAATGTCACCAGCACAGCAAGCTCATGTGTGGACAGTCCCTCCGTCGTTTCCATTTGTGACATAGCTTCTACGGTCTGGAGAGTCTCCGCCTTTTTTGCTTGGGCGGTCAGACGCCTAGTGACCTCCTTCCGCAAAGCGTCGAAGTCGCTGGAGGAATCGCGGCTGTACTTGATGATTGACCTATGCCTTATATCGAAGGGAAATGGTTCAGTCCTTTCCCCGCAGATGAGGACGACACTCTTACCACAGGAGTGGGCAAATCCCACTTCATACCAGATGTTCGGATTGTTCGTGGTGATGTCGGCGAGGCATACTTCGGCCTGCCGGATTCCTTTTTCGATATCGTCAATGAGAATGGTTGCTTCGGGGTCCTCATCGACGCGATACGGCTCGAGGCTAGCGTCTTCGATGGCAGGCTTCAAAACGTCCTGATAGCGCTTGTCGTACTGGCCCTTATCAAAAGGCTGAATCACGAAGCAGGTTGGCATGATGAACTCCATCTCCTAAAACGGCATGTCCTGATCGTCTTTCATCAATTCGTTCAGGAGTTCGTCAATTTTTTCGTCCGCATTCAAGGCGGTCCGGCGAGCGAAGACGTAAAGCCTCTTTAGGTCTTCTGCACTTACTTCGTCGATATTAGTGGTGATCTCGACGAGCATCTTGCCCTTCTCATCATTCAAAGTCAGCTTTGGAGGCCCTTCCGTCTCGCCCCAGTCTGACACCGAGGTGTACCCGATTATTACAAGACGAAACCGGTCCATCAGCGAGGCTGAGAACTCATCTGGTTGCGATGTCGGTTTCCAAGGAAGCTTGCGGGCCTCGGTCTTCTTCAGGACTTCCTGAAAGAGTGCTAGAGCTTTCGCATCAAACATTATTAGCCTCGTCATTTCTCCTCATCGCTGAGGCATGTTCTTCAGTAAAAATATCTCGAATTCTTCCACACCTTTCTTGCATGGCCGAGAGTTGCTTCGGCGTTGGTAACGCGGGATTCAGAGCAAGCTTCAGGCTTGCAGATCGCAGCGTCTCCAGTTGCTCTCTCGCCGCCGCGAGATTTTCCTTGGATGATAAGGACAATTTCTGATCCCATCGATTGAGTATTGTGAGTGTGCGGCCTAATAGATCATCGCAGCGAAGGCGCACTAGCGCGTGACTTTGGTGGACAGCAAGGGTGATGATCTCCTGCGCGAGTATCTGCGCCACGTTTATGTCTTCGGCAAGGGTACTCACGAGCACAACGTCACGTGCCTGAGCAGCGGCTTTGGCTGCACTCCTCGCGAAATAGGCGGACACCCCAGCGACCACCAGACCCGCAACGCTGGCGAGACTACCCCAGTTGTATAGAACGAACTGCTGCACTTTAGAAGTTAGTGTCGGTTCTATCAGGATGCAAACCTCAGCGTAGCGTTCCGCGGGAAGGAAAGGAAGAGGTTAGAACCGCATTTGCACCTTTGTCAACAGCTGATCTTACTTGGGGCAGGTGGACCGGGTAACTCGGGGTGCCCCCATCTCATTCGCGTTTCTTGCGAATGAGTGGGTGGTCGGCACAATTCGGGATGTTGGCGGGTTAACCGATGCACGCAGAACCCACACATCGCAAACTACGCGATGTGTGGGGCACCCTCCGGTTACCTGAGGCCACCCGCCCGCCCTTCGCCTGTCTGGGGCATCAGGCATCACGCAACGTTCGACTTAGGATGCGCACTCGGAATTTGTGCTGCGGGCTGCGTGAGCCATGTTTCGAAACGTGTCTCGCCGAGTCGTGCGTTGTTGCCCGGAACTAATGTCCTCTCGCTGATTTTCGCCCCAGAGTATAGGGCGTTCGGGTCAGCAACAACTTCGCGCGGATCATGGAGCGATACCAAGCGGCGCCGGACTAATTCATCAAGGCGAAATTGTTCCGGGCCTGCGATTTCGACGATGCCGTTTGCTGGAGTTTCTACTGCAATTTTTCCCACCTCGGTCGCGACGTCGTCGGCAGCCATCGGCTGGAAAAGCACAGGTGGCACATGCACCTTGCCGCGGTCGATGGAAATGTCGGCGATGCCCTTTACGAATTCAAAGAACTGCGTCGCGCGCACGATGGAGTAGGGGATTGAAGATTCTTGGATCAGTTTCTCCTGCGCGATCTTGGCGCGGAAGTAACCGCTTTCGGACATCTGGTCGTTCCCCACCACCGATAACGCAACGTGATGTCCCACGCCGGCGGCCGCTTCATACTTGAGGAGATTGCGGGTTGATGTTTCGAAAAAGTTCAGCACAGCCGCGTCCTCCCACGAGGGAGAGTTGGATACGTCAACGACCACCGAGGCACCTCTAAGCACTTCGGCGAGCCCTTCGCCGGTCAGGGTGTTGACGCCCGTATTGGGTGCTGCCGCTACCGCCTCGTGTCCCTGCTCACCAAGCTTGCTGACAAGCTTTGTTCCGATCAGGCCAGTACCGCCGATCACTACGATTTTCATAGTTTCTCCTTAGATTTCGACCGACTGTCACAAGAATGCCTCAGGGCCATAAAAACAACCTCGGTTGACGGCACTCCGGACGCTGGTCAAGAAGATACTTAATCCTAGTCCATATCGGTACACGCACGCATCACCCGCTCATTCGCGTCCTTTGAAGGTGCGGGTGTCGGTTCAAACCGGAATGTCGGCACCTAAATCGATGCACGCAACCCCGCGAAAATAAGAGCTCCATCTCCGCGCACGCAACTCTCACGCCGCCCTACCTCATCTGAATCCCTATTATTCTTATTACCCCAAGGAGAGAGTGATAAAGTTTCCCGATGCGATTCAATCGGTCTGTGCCGCCATGTCCCGTGATTCCTGTGCTCGTTTATCCAGATCCCAGCGTAGCCGCTGACTGGCTGTCAAAGGCTTTCGGTTTTACTGTCCGGCTTCGCATCGCCAATCACCGGATACAAATCCGGGCCGGCGGGGCTGCTTTACGATCGCCGAGGGCAATGTGACGCCCAACAACTCGCAGCACGTTCAAGTTCGCATCGAAGATGCCAAGGGTCACTGCGAGAGGGCGCGAAAGAATGGCGCGACTATCCTGAGTGAACCGCAAGACCATCCTTATGGCGAGCGCCAGTACAACGCTCAGGATTTTTACGGTCACCGCTGGGACTTCACCGAAACCGTCGCCGATGTCGCTCCTGAGGAATGGAGTGGCGGGGAGTTTCATTTGGAGTGATTTCCTACTGCCGCGAGTCCGGTGGCACCAGGTTGTTGGCGCGGTAATATCCCACGAGCTGACCGTAGTGCTCGCCGCTATGCTCGACGGCGAATATCCACAGATACGAATTGTGGACGAGCCGTTTGCCCCACACGGTCGTCTTATCCAGGCCAGCGTCGCCTTGCTGCTTAATTGCGTCCGCGCCGGCGGCGACTGCCTGTTGCACGAACTTCACAACGTCTGCTTTCGTCTTGAAAGTTGCGCGCGATGGATTATCGCCATCGCCGAAGTCGGGCCCAACGTTCGTGGCCGAAGCCTTGCGGGTCACGACGAGCTCGAAGGCTGCGGCGTGCAGAAGATTCTCTGCAAACGTGCGCTGGTCTTTCTGAATTTTGAAGTCATATTTTTCTTCGGGGAAATCCTGAGCCATCGCGATCAGCTTATTCCCGATAGCATTCCACCTGTCCAGCATTTCGTTGGAGCGAGAGTCTGCCGGACGCGGAGCCGGATTCGAAGTCTGGGCAGTAACGGCGGATACTGTGGCGAGTGCCAGCACGAGAAGTACGAAGAATGCTACCGGATCGAATTTCATCGGAATTCTCCTATATATTGTTTAGGGTAGTACTCTTGTGTCGATATATCATAATGTGATATATCAATAGACGATATGGAAGTCAAGGACAATCCACTTTCTAACGCTGCGCTGCATATCCTTCTTGCGCTTGCCGAGTCTAATTTGCATGGCTACGGGATTCTGCTGGCGGTGAAGCGCCAGTCGGAGGGACAATTCAAGCTGGGACCGGGTACGTTGTACGCGAACCTTGATCGCCTGCTCGCCGCAGGCCTGGTGGGTGAGACCGAGCGGCGTATGAAGGATGGGGAGAAGCGGCGCGAATACCATCTGACCTCAGGCGGAGAAAAGGCGCTACGCGCAGAGATCAGACGCTTGCAGCAGATCGTTGCCACGGCCCGCGGCCTGGGTCAGTTAAATAAATCCGTTGGATGAGAGGGGCATAAGCATGCAGCGCGGCTTGTTGCGAGCGTATGGTTTCCTGCTGCAGCTGTATCCTCCGGCTTTCCGAAGGCGCTTTGGTGGCGAGATGCTGGAAGTCGCGGCGGCCGCCGAGCGAAGCGATTGGCCGCTGATCTTTGGGGACACGAGCGTTTCCATCTTGCGATGCTGGTGGGAGGGATCGCCTTCGACGGTGGCCGTTGTCGATCCAGACGCCTATCTCGCAATCGGAGAATCCCGCCCTAATATTTCAGGGCTGCTTCATGGCCTTGCCATTTCTATCGTCATCATTGTTGGCATGTGTTATGTCATTTACCGCTGGCCGCCTCCGTGCCAAGGCACTCAGACAGTATTGACACGCATCGTGGACCCGACTCCTGCCTCGACGGCTGATACCTCGCAGCGGTGACCAATACCCTCGGATACCTGGTCCATCCACCGTCAAATTTAGCTGGGTTGATCCCCTTTCCAATGGGTTAATTCATGCCATCTTCTGAACCCACTGGCTCCGCCAGTCCGGGGCCTCGAACGGGTCCGCGAAATACTGCGTCTCGTGGACGACCTTGCCGTTGCGGAACTCCATGATGCTCACTGTGTACGCCGGTTGCCCCTGATAGGTGATTGTGTATTCCGTGATCCAGAGATTTTCGTTTCCGAGAATTCGCCTGACGTTGAAGCCGGACGGCTTGCCGGGATGATGATTCCGCAAGGCCTGCAAGTTTTTTCGCCCGAGGATTCGCTCACCTGACTGCGGATAGTCACAAATGGCGTCGTCATCGTAAATATCGTGTTCCGCGTTTGCATCGCCGATTGCCGACGCGCGCCAGTGCGCATTCAGGGCTTCACGTATTTGTTCCTCTTCAATGGGCATGGGAATGGGCTGCTCCAGTTGTTGTTTGGCTGGGATATTTTCCGCGCTTTTGTTGGCACTTTCAACCCGCGTGGAACATCCAACACCTCAATGCGAGTTCATGATCCAAAACTCGCCGGAAAGAGGTAGTTCATGTCTCAGACGGTTCGCAAAGCCTTGTGGGTTCCGCTGCATGCCAAGCCTGGAAAAGAAGCGGCGGTTGAGGAATTTCTGAAGGGCGGTCTCGGGCTGGTGCAGCAAGAACCGGCGACCACAGCTTGGTTTGCGCTCAAGATGGGGCCTTCGATGTATGGCATTTTTGACGTGTTCCCGGACGACGCGGGGCGGGACGCTCATCTCAGCGGGGCTGTCGCAAAAGCTCTCATGGCCCAGGCCGCAGATCTCCTGGCGGAACCTCCGAGGATCGATAAGCTCGACGTGCTGGCGGTGAAGCTACCTTAGGCCGCTTTGCGGATTGCCAAATGCGGGGGATGTCCTTTCGTGTCAGCGCTGCATTGAATTTGGCAACCGCTCATCATATTCGGCATCTATTGTAGGGACATGCCTATGACCGAACAAAGCAACGACACCCTCGAAGGTCTGTGCAAGGACTGTGGCCCGACCTTTACCGCGTTCCTGGAACAAATGGCTGCTCGCAACAAAGAGCAGATTGAAGAACTTCAGCCCAAGGTTGTTTGTCCGACGTGTGGCAAGGTGCATGAATACAAGTACGGCATTGGGTTGAAAACTTCGGAGGCGGCCAAGTCTTGATCCGGCGCCCTTGCCGGCGTTCCATCAGGTGCAGAAACCAGCATCTTCCCCGTGCGATATGGCGCGACGACAAGCCGTGCCCACGCCAAAGCCATCGATGAGACAGGTACGACTCATTTCGGCTTTTTACAAATCTCTACCCACTTCGCCTGCAAGACCGCGCACTTCTCAGCGTTCACCACTTAACTCACGGACGCCCCTGCCAGCTTCCGCGTCAATCGAACGGAGGATCTATGACGATGGAGAACCGCACGACCGTGTTCTATGTGGACGATAATCCGAAGGCGAGCCGATTACTCACCAGCGTTCTGGAAGGATGTGGATTCCGCGTGATTGCGATGCATGATCCCGTCGAGGCGCTAAGCCTTTGCCGGCGGACATCGTTTGACGTTGCGTTGCTGGACTACGAAATGCCGGGCATGTCAGGCGCGCAACTCGCACAGGAAATTAAGTTCCTCGTGCCCGATGTACCGGTGGTGATGATTTCCGGCTACGCGGCACTGCCGGCAACGGAACTCGTGTTTGTCGATGCGCACTTTGGATTGGGGACGGTACTCGACGATCTGCTGTGGTCGATGCGGACGCTGACGGGGACGGCGGTGTCGCCAGGGGCGGCTTCGCAGGTCGCGATTCACAGGGCCCATTCCACGTAAAGAATGAGAACCAAAAAACTAAGGGCGGCCTTTGCGGGCCGCCCAGTTTTTCTTAACTTGCTCTTAGAGCATCTTGATGCTGTCGACCTGGAGCGTATCGCCTTCCACGTGTCCGGTGACGGCGACGTGATGGCCTTCATGTCCCTTCAACGCTTCCGGGTTCTTTACGGACAGAACCTTCTGATCCTTGTCGGTGACCACGACCACGCTGGCGCCACCTTCGAGGCATTTCTTGGTGCAGGCCGCGGCGCCTTCATGTGCGCCTTTTACGCCACACTTGGAATCGCTGACCCAGCCATTCACCGTGCTGGCATCTCCTGCGAACGAAGCCGTGGCCAAGATCGAAACGAGAGCGAGTGCCGCGAGTACAAACAGTGCTTTCCTCATGCTATCCTCCAAGATTTTCTACGAAGCGATTTTGACGCCCAAGGATTCCAGAACTTTATCACAACCCCGCAGCCCCGGAACACAGGAAATTGGCCACTGGAAACCGGCCAACTGGAAAACCGGTCTAGCCCTATTTCTCGTTTTTGGCACGCGCAGTCGGCGGTGGTGAGGGCGGCTCGGGCGCTACATACACATACTCTCCGGGCCGTGTGTAGTGAAGTTGTTCGCGGGCTTCGCGTTCGATGGCGCGATGGTCGGTCTTGAGCGCCTTGATCCGTTCGACGTATTCGTCGTTCTCTTTTTCCAGCCTCTGGACCTCGATCTGCATCGTGGCTCTCTCCGCGCGCTTCTGCTGGTACACGACCATGCCGTTGGCGCCGAACATGGCATGCAGCAGCAGTGCGACGGCGAGCACCATGGCGGCGACAGTGCCGACGCGACGCCACTCGGCCTGGATCCACGTCCAGACGGGCCTTGTTTGTTCGACATACCGCGCAGCCATTTCTTCGGCCTTTGGACCCTGTTCTTCAAGGACCGCGCGCCATCCTTCGCCGGAATATTGGCGGGGAAAGATGCGCTTGCGGGACTGCGGTCCTAGTCGAAGATCCATGATTTGGCTGCTGCGCTCAATTTCTCGAGTCCATCTTTACTGCGCGCTTCGGTGTAGGCCCGCACGACGGGCTCCGTCCCCGAAAGGCGATAACAAACCCACGATCCGTCGGCGAGCACCAGCTTGAGCCCGTCGGTTCGGACCACGCTTGCAACTTGATTGCCGCAAAAGTCAGTGGGATCGCGGCGTAACTTCTCAGTAAACTTTGCCTTCACCTCGGGCGTCAAGCGGAAGTTCTCACGCAAAGGATAGAAGGAACCAACTTCGGCAAATAGCGCATCGAGTTGTTGGCCAAGCGACGCACCGCGGCGTGCCACCATTTCGCAGCACAGCAATCCGGCGAGGACTCCGTCTTTTTCGGGGACGTGCCTACGGATGGAGAGTCCAGCGCTTTCCTCGCCGCCGATGACTATCTTGTCTTCTTTAATCAGTTCCCCGATGTACTTGAAGCCGACGGGTGTTTCGTAAATCTGGATCTTGTGTTTTTCCGCCAGCGCGTTAACCAGATTCGTGGTGGCGACGGATTTGCCGACGCCGTTGCGCCAGCCGCGGCTTTCCACCAGGTAGTCGAAGAGCAATGCGATGACGTAGTTCGGCTGCATGAATGTGCCGTCCTGATCGACGATGCCAAAGCGGTCAGCGTCGCCATCGGTCGCGATACCGATGCCTGCGCCCGTCTCGCGCATCTTGACGCGGAGGTCTTCGAGCAGATGGTCGTCTGGCTCGGGGGCATGGCCGCCGAATAGGACGTCGCGGTGATCGTGCACGGTCGCGACTTCGACTCCGGCCTCGCGCAGCACCGCATCCGAGTATCCGCGAGCGGAACCCCACATGGGATCGAACGCAACTTTCAGTCCTGCCTTCTTGATTACGTCGAAGTCGACAATTTCGCGCAGTCGGGAGAGATACATGCGGCGCGGGTCGATGGGTTGCGTCTCGGCGCGGTTGCCCTTCTGCGTTTCGGGATGCGCATCGTAGTCGGCGATGGCGGCTTCGATGGCTTGGGTGGCTTCGGGAAGCGCGGGCGCGCCGTCGGGCGTGGAGAACTTGATCCCGTTATATTCCGGCGGATTGTGCGAGGCCGTGAAGTTAATGGCGCCGTCGGCTTTGGCCTGCGTGACCGCGTACGAAATTGCCGGAGTGGGCGCAGCTTCGGCAATGACCAGCGGTGTGATGTGATAACTGGCGAGAATCTCCGCCGCCATCGCGCAGAAGGTCTCGCCGAGAAAGCGCGGGTCACGGCCCACGATCACTTTCGGGGACTTCGATTTTTGGGAAGCGACGTAACGGGAGATTCCATGGACAGCGCGGCGAACATTCTCGAACGTGAATTCTTCCGCCACGATCGCCCGCCAGCCCGAAGTACCAAACTTGATTTGCGTCGCCATGTTTCACCTCGTATGCTTCGAGTGAAAACGTAACGCATGAATTTTATATGACAGACAAGCGAGTTGTTCTCACAACCTGCGGTTCCGCGGAAGAAGCGCGCCGCATCGCACAGGAGCTGGTCGAGCGCCACCTGGCGGCGTGCGTGAACATTGTGCCGCAGATTGAATCGGTGTATCGCTGGAACGACGAGGTGGAGAGCGCGACCGAGTGGCTGTTGCTCATCAAGACCACGGCGGAGGCCTTCGGGCGATTGCGCGAGACCATCGCGACCTTGCACTCGTATCAGGTGCCGGAGTGTGTCGCGCTTGCGGTGGAAGACGGGAGCACAGCGTACCTGAACTGGATCGGCAGCTCGGTCACGCTCATTTCGTAGCGCCGCTTCTCTCCTCCGTACAGCAAGAAGGCGGCCAGCGTGCGCTCGCCGCCTTTAGCGTCGGACAGGAGTGTGCGACCCTTACTTGCCCTTGCGGTCGCGATGCAGGTCGCGGCGGTCCTGGCGAATGTCCTTCTTGTCGTGGTGAATGTCCCGCTGATCGTGGCGGACGTCTTTCAGGTCGGCGTGGCGGTCGGCTCGGTCATGATTCAGATCGCGCCGGTCGTGGTTGATGTCACGCTGATCCTTATTGCGGTCCGTGCGATCCTTGGCGATGTCGCGTTTGTCGCCGCGCAGGTCGGCGCGGTCTTTGGCAAGGTCGGCCGTATCACCGGTGCGTTTATCGCGCGCGATGTCGGCGCGGTCCTTGTTCATATCGCGACGGTCGTGATTGATGTCGCGCTGATCCTGATTGCGGTCCCGGCGATCGTTGTTCAAGTCCCGACGGTCGTGGTTGATGTCCTTTTGATCGTGGCGGACATCGCGAACGTCCTGATTGCGGTCGGCGCGATCGCCGCGCAGATCCTGTCGATCGTTGTGGATGTCTTTTCGATCCTGTGAAACGTCATTCGCGCTGCCATCCTGGCCAAAGGCCAACGCACCGGCCAGCATGATGAATCCAAGGCTCAATATGCTTCGTCGCATTTTCTCTCTCCTGAAGGCTTCCTGCTTACGTTTGCTTGAACACGACGCCTTCAGAAAAGTTTCTCCGAGCCCCGCGGGAGGCGAAAGATGCTGGCCCGTCAACGACTATTACCTAAGTAATCCGATGGCGACAGTGTCCGTGGATCGCTATCTCAATCCAGGGAAGTTACAGCGGCTTGTACGCACGCAGATTCAGACGGCAATAGTCGAGCGTCCAGGGAGGATCGTCGTTGGCGGATGCGGCAGCTAATTCCTGCACGTACTGGGTGCGCTGCGTTTCACTGGGTAGCCGCTCCAGATGCCGGTGCAGGACAAAGGTACGCAGATAATCCTGAAACTCTTCGCTGCTGGAAACGGTCACGTGGGCGGTTTCGAGTTCGGCTCGAACCTGCTCGAAGCCCGTGGCACGGAGGCGATTCCCGGCACTCTCGGCGTCCGAGAAATACCAGGGTTCGGGGAAGTCGGCAAGCCAGGAAGCGAACGCAAGCGTTTGCGAGAGGGTGCGCGCACGCTGGCGGAGTCGCAGGACATTCGAACCGCCTCCACATTGCGCATGCAACCATCCGCCGGGACGAAGCGCCGCAAAAAGATTGCGGAAGAGCACATCGTGGTCGAGCACCCAATGAAACGAGGCGGTGCTGAAAATTCCATCGAAGGCATCGCGGAAAGGAAGTGAGACCAGATCAGCTACCACAAATTGGGCGCGTTCGCCGAAAGCAGGCCGCAAGTCACTCTGGGCGTGCATCGCCATGTTGCGCGAAACGTCGAGTCCGACGACTCGACCCTGTGGAAGATTCTCCAGCAGGAGTTGCGTGAGCCTGCCCGTTCCGCAGCCAGCGTCGAGCACACACTCGTCGCCGCGCAGGTGTAGTTCGCTGAGGACGCGTTGTCCCCAATAGAATTGGGGTGCGGACAGGCGGTGGTAGTCGGCCGCGTTCCACTCGCGCGAATTCGGTGGCGAACTCATTTGTTGTAGCTCCTCCTTATTGTGCTTGCCGGAGACGGATCTTACGGGATAATAACGTGTGCCGGATCGGGACCAACGATTTCTCAAGCGCGCTACACAAATCATAAGTCATCGCGCAGATTTCCAGCGGCGGGTCGCGCTAGTGTTCGCCTTTATTCTGGCGTTGAGCCTTCCCGCCTGGGGACAGTGGATCGGCAAGCAAACTGGCTGCTATGCAGACTCGATAGAGGCGAATCCCAATCGGCCGACCGTGGCCAACCCCGCGGACATCACGCAGTATGGCGTGCTGGAACTTGAGTACGGCTGGGACCGGACATGGCCCGATGAAAATTCTCATCAGAATTCCGTTGGCGGACTGGTGAAATTCGGATTGCTGTGCGATGTCGAACTGCGCTGGAACACGACCTCGTTCGTCTGGCAGAGCGATTCGAACGGGACCGTGAACGGAATCGGAGATAACTGGATTGGTCCGCAGATTCGAATCTACAGGCAAACGAAACTCGTGCCGACGCTCGCCTTCGGATACTCGGTCAAAATTCCCTCGGCCAGTTCGCGGGATGGCTTGGGTTCGGGCCAGGTCGATCACTCTCTGACATTCCTGGCAAGCAAGGACATCGCGAGCATCCACTTTGATTTCAACGCCACTCATTTCTGGATCGGGCAGGGCGGGGCGCTCGGCTTTGTTCAGAACGATCAGCTGAACCTGGCGTTCTCCCGCAAGATTTATGGTCCGCTGCAATTCACCGGAGAATTTTACGGCGATACGGAACTGAATTCCGTAACGCCGGGCTTTGCCTCGTCACTGTGGGCGCTGACTTACTCGGTCAGTCCACGACTGGTGATCGACGGCGGATTTGAGGCTGGAATCACTTCCGGTGGACCGCATCGCCATGCGTTTGCGGGGCTCACGTATTCCATCGGCAACTTCTATCCAGGGTGGCGGAAGCGGCCGAATCAATCGGCAGAAAAGTGAGGGACCCAGCTAGATCGCGGCCAGGCCCTGATCAAGATCAGCCAAGATATCGTCGACGTCTTCGATGCCGACCGAGATTCGCACCAAGCCGTCGGTGATGCCGATCTTGCGGCGGCCCTCTTCCCCGACCGCGGCGTGTGTCATGGTGGCGGGATGCGAAATCAACGTCTCCACTCCGCCCAGCGATTCGGCCAGCGAACACACCCGCACCTTGCGCAACATCTTATTTGCGTTTTCAAGCGAGCCGGTTTCGAAAGCGATCATCGATCCAAAGCCGGACATCTGCCTCTTTGCCAGTTCGTGCTGCGGGTGATCGGGCAGGCCGGGATAGAAAACTTTTTTTACCTTCTTGTGTTTGGAAAGAAACGCGGCGACTTTGCGGCCGTTGCTATCATGCTGCACCATACGCACGGCCAGAGTCTTGACTCCGCGCAGGATCAGCCAGCACTCGAACGGCGACAGGATCGCGCCCGCGGCCTTTTGCAGAAAGGCGAGCTTTTCAATTTGTTCCGGTTTCGTGCAGACGACGACTCCGCCGAGGCCGTCGCTGTGACCATTCAGAAACTTGGTAGTGGAATGGACGACCATGTCCGCGCCTATGTCGATCGGACGCTGGAAGTAGGGGGACATGAACGTGTTGTCGACCACCACTTCGATTCCGCGCTCGTGAGCCAGGGCACTTACGGCGCGCAGGTCGCAGAGTTCCATCAGCGGATTCGTTGGAGTTTCGAGGAATAGTATCCGCGTGTTTTTCTGGAGAGAGCGTTCGACGGCCCTTAGGTCGGAGGTATCGACGTAAGTAAATGTCAGTCCGAAATTTGCGTAGACCTGATTGAACAAACGAGGAGTTCCGCCATACAAATTGTGGCCGGCTACGACATGATCCCCGGATTTGAGCATCGTCACGATCGCCGTGATCGCCGCCATCCCGCTGGCGAAAACCTTGGCGCCAACGCCGCCTTCAAGCGCCGCGAGATTCGTCTCCAGGCGGTCGCGCGTCGGATTCGAGACGCGCGCGTACTCATAACCCTTATGCTTGCCGATCTCCTCCTGTACATAGGTCGAGGTGGGATAGATCGGGACGCTCACCGCGCCGGTAAGGGGATCGGGTTCCTGGCCAGTGTGGATCGCGGTAGTGGCGAAACCTGGGTTCTTGGTCAACGGGAACTCCTCGGGAACAAGCAGTCAGCATTCAGTAATCAGGACTCAGTATGTGAGATACCAATGCTGCCGCTCACGACTGCCATCAGCAAGTGCAGAACTCTCAGGCCAGCACTCTTCAACCACGTAAGCAGCGTCAATCTCTTCCCCGCAAAGCACGCCTTATGTAGAGTATTCCGAGATAAATGGTTGGACCAAAGACGACACACGGCACCAAAAAGAGTAACGCGTTTGCCCCACGCAGATTGATCCCGGGATCTGACAAGAAGTCATAGATTATGAAAGTTCCAGCGGCCATCAAAGTCCCGCCAATCAGCACAAGGCCCACGAACTGAACCACCGTAACGCGAGAACGCGAACCGAAAAACTCGTCGAACGTTTTCGTCAATCTAGGTGGCTGTCCTTTTGTTGACGAATTTTCATTATTTTTTTTCATCGAGACAATTAGGCACAGTTGCAGCGTGACCTACCGCCTCGCCACCTTCGGGATGCGACTCGTCCGACGGCACGGGCCGGGAGCCGTCCCTCCGGGGCTAATTACTAAGCGCTAAATGCTGAGTGCTGAACGCTGCCTCTCAAATTCCGCCCTCGAAAATCTTTTTCGACAAATACCGTTCTGCCGAGTCGGGGATCAAAGTTACTACTCGCTTCCCTGCCCCGAGGCGCTTGGCGATTTGAAGCGCCGCAAACACGTTGCAGCCTGAACTGGATCCTCCAAGCACGCCCTCGCACGCGGCGAGTTGTTTCACCATTTCAAAAGCCTGCAGGTCGTTCACGGCGATCACTTCATCGCAAACCGAGCGATCGAAATTCTTGGGGATGAAACTATTGCCGATGCCTTCCACCTTGTGCGGACCGGCCTCACCTCCGCCGAGAACCGATCCCTGTGTTTCCACGACCACGCAGTGCACCTTCGGCAAGCGTTCTTTGAAGAAACGCGCCATTCCCGTGAATGTGCCGGCGGTGCCGGAGCCTACGGCCATCGCGTCAATCTGTCCGTCCATCTGTTCGAATATTTCGCGCGCGGTGGTTTCGTAGTGGAAATCAGGGTTGGCGGGATTTTCAAATTGCGCCGCCATGAAAGCCGACGAGTCGGTCGCAGCTAGATCCCGGGCGCGCTGAATGGCGCCCTGCATGCCCTCGGCCTCCGGAGTACGAATCACCTCGGCGCCGAGGGCCCGCATGATGATCACTTTTTCTTCCGAAAACTTCTGCGGGACGAACAGCCGGACTTTGTATCCGCGATTCACTCCGATGAGCGCGAGCCCGATGCCGGTGTTACCCGCCGTGGCTTCGACAATGGTGCCGCCCGGCCGAAGCGTCCCCGCTTCTTCGGCCTGCTTGATCAAGCCGATGGCGGCGCGATCTTTCACGCTACCGCCGGGATTCAGGTATTCGAGTTTTGCAAAAACGTCGGCCGATCCCGCAGGCACGAGCTTCCTCAAGTGCAACATCGGGGTGTCGCCTACCAGTTTGGTGATGTCGTCGCTGAGGCGCAGGCGCGGGTTGGCGGTCATCTTGGTTGTCGTGAGGGGCACTCTACAGGGTAAGGAAGGAAGCGCGCAGCGTCAATGCGCAGCTGAACTCGAAAGTCAGCAGGGAGTTTATTTTGTACCGGAGGCCGCTTCGGTGGCAGCGTAGTAACCGCTCCTGGTGCGCACTACCAGCTTGCCGTAACTGCGGGACTTGGCATCGACTCTCACCGTGCGATAGCCGCCCTGATTCTTGGGGGTTGAGGGTTTGTATCCTATGGTGTACTGGTTGCGGATATCGTGGGCCACCGACCGGCTGATCGCGTCGACTTCGTCGAGCGTTTTGGGAAAGAATGCAATGCCGCCAGTGCGTTCCGCCATGACCTGCAACGCGCGCCTGGCTCGTTTGGGATGTTCTTCATCGCCGAGAATGCCAATCGAATAAACGGTCGGGCCATTCTCCGCCTGAAGGCGCCGAACAGCCTGTTCCAGCGATTGGCTGCTGGCGGTGTCTTCGCCGTCGGTGACCACGAAGATGACTTTCTTCTCGCGCTTGGCCTGTTTCAGCCAGTCTGCCGAAGCAACTACCGCGTCGTAGAGCGCGGTGCCGCCTCGCGCTTCGATTTTTTCCAGAGCTTCCTTGAGCTTGTTGATGTTGGCGGTGTAATCCTGATCGAGGTAGTACTCGTCGTTGAAGTTGACGACAAATACTTCGTCATCGGGATTGCTGGCGCGCACCAGGTTCAACGCCGCCGCGTTCACTTTCTGGCGCTTCTCGCGCATGGATCCCGAGTTGTCCACCACAATTCCGATCGACACCGGAATGTCTTCGTGACGGAACGATGTAATGGCCTGCGGATGGCCGTCTTCGAATACCGTAAAGGCATTCTTGTCGAGATTGGTGACGAAACGCTGCTTGTCGTCAAACACCACCGCGTGAAGCACGACCTCTTCGACCCTCTTGGTAAAGACGAAGCCGCCAGCGTCGCCACCAACGGGGGCCTGCGCATTTCCCGGGGCGGCAGCGCTTGGAGGCGTCGTCGGAGCTGTAGCCGGGGGCGTCGTCGATGGTGTGGAGGCTGGAGTTGTGTCCGAGGATTGTGCTGGGGCGGCAGTTTGAGTCGATGAAGGGGCCGCGGGCCGCTCACTCAGGGGCGCCACATCCGCCTGGGACAGCACGAAAGGGGTCAGTCCCAGAAGTAGAACCAGATTGAGGCAGCTATTCCGTCGGCGCATAATAACCCGTCTTCGCGTAAACCCGGAGCGGAGGCAATCCCTTCGGCGGAAGCAGTTTCACTTTAATCTTACGCCATTTGCCATCGCGTACTGGATTCTTTGGACGGTATCCGAGGAGGTATTGGTTGCGCAACTCAATACCTATTTTCGTGGAGACGTCCGCGAGGTCGTTCGGGTTATCGATCGTAAACGCACGTCCACCAGTCAGTTCCGTGATATCGCTGAGCAAACCAGGCCCCAGCCGTTCTTCGTCAGTAGGGAAAAAATGATCGTAAATGCCGATCGCATAGATAAGGACATCGGCTTCCTTCACCGTGGACCGGATCTCGCCTTCGGTGTAGCGGCTATGGTTGTCGCCGCCATCGGAGATGATCAGCATCGCCTTTTTCGGATAACGCGCCTGCCGCATCTTGCTGACGCCGAGATAAATGGCATCCAGAAGAGCAGTGCGGCCCTTGGGCACGGTGTAGACCAGCTTGCCCTGGATGTCTTCCACCGACGTCGTAAAGTCAGAAATTTCTTCCGGCTTGTCCGCGAAGGTAACCATGAAAAATTCGTCTTGCGGATTTGCCGTCTTGAAGAATTCGATGACCGCTTCGCGTGCACGCTCGATCTTGCTGCTCATGCTGCCACTGATATCAAAGATCACTCCGAGCGAAACCGGCGCGTCCTCGCTTGAGAAGGTCTTGATTTCCTGCTGTTCTTTGCCTTCAAACAGATTGAAGTTCTCGCGGTCCAGACCAGTCACCAACCGATTCATCGGGTCCGTGATGGTCACCGGCACGAGCACCATGTCGACATCGACGCGAATGGGCTTGGAGTGACTCTTTAATGCGGGATCAACCAGCGCGGGATCAACGTCGGGTTCTTTCGGGGCCGCGGGAGTTCGTGGTTGGATGTGAACATCCTCGGTGGAATTTTGCGCGAAAGCGTGAGGAGCAGTGAAGATCGCTAACAAAAGGACCGCTGCCCATACCGACCGAGACAACAACTTGCTGGCGTACAACATAGGCCCCACACACGGCAGAAAAGTGCGAGCTGGCGCTGAGGAAGAGAGGTCGCAACCCCGAAAACAGGCTCTCCAAACCCCGTATGAACCGGATACTAGCACAGTCCTGATAGGGTGGCTGGAGTTTTTCGGACGCGTCTCAAAATTCACATTCTCTCCACGCGCAGACGAGTCGCGGGCGACACTTTGTGAAAACTTCTGCAGTCCAGTCGCGGCGGTCGCCATTCCAAACTTCGCCCTTCTTCAAACATCACCGCATTCCAAAACTCATAGATACGACTGTTCGTCTGCCGGATCAAAGAAACGAGGCAAGCCCCATTTGTACTCGTCCGGCATGTTCATCTCGCCCTCGACCGCCTGCTACAATTTCCGTTCACTCATGGCGATCATTTCTCCCTTTCAAGCATGGCGCTATGCCCCGGACCGGGTTCGAGTCGACCAGGTTGTCACGCAGCCATACGACAAAATCACCCCTGAGATGCAGGAACGCTACTACGGGGCCAGTCCGGCGAACCTAGTGCGCATCATTTTGGGCCAGCGCCAGCCCGGCGACAGTGCCACGGACAACGTTTACACCCGCGCCTCGGCCACTTTCAGGGACTGGCGGCGCAGCGGCATTCTCCATCAGGATACCCAACCGTCGGTGTACCGCTACTGTCAAAAGTTCACAGTCCCTGCTAGTAAGACGCAAGCGGAGCTGCAAGGTTACATTGCTCTAGGCCAGCTGGAGGATTATTCTGCGGGCGTCGTCTTCCGCCACGAATTGACACATTCCGGTCCGAAGGCGGATCGTCTCGACCTACTGCGGGCCACCCGCACTCACTTCGAGCAGATCTTCCTCTTATATGAGGATTCTGGGGGGATCGAGGCCCAACTCCGATCCGACGTGGCCCCCGATATTGATGTCACCGACGAATACGGAGTGGCGCATCGGGTCTGGAAGGTGTCGGACCCGTCCGCGATCGCTGCCCTGCAAGGGCAGATGCGGGCGCAGAAGCTGATCATCGCCGACGGCCACCATCGCTACGAGACCGCCCTGGCCTATCGAGACGAACGGCGCGCGGCCGCCGGAACTTCTCAGGCGTCACCCCATGACTCGATGATGATGACGTTCTTCAACATGAACAGTCCCGGCCTGGTGATTCTGCCGACGCACCGGGTGGTGCATGGGCTGCGGTCCTTCTCGGCGGACCACCTGCAGAACGCAGCGGGGGAGTTTTTCAAAGTAGAGGAAGTGGGTACAGAAATCGGTGGACCACAGGCTGCCGAACTGCTCCATGAAGCGGGCCGCGCTTCCAGTGCGCTGATGGTGGCGACCGCCGACCGCGTCCTGCTAATGCATTCGCCGAAAGCCATCGGAACGAACCGGTTTGCCGGGCTGTCCCTGCGCCAGCAGGCGCTCGATGTTGTGCAACTTCACAAGTGCCTGTTGGAAGGCGTGCTGAAGATCTCCGAGGAATCGATTCGCAAATTGCAGAACATTTCCTACCATCGCGAGGCGTCCGACGCGCTGGCGCAAGTCCGTGGTGGCGCTGCCCAGGCGGCGTTCCTCATGAATCCCGTGCGCATGGAGCAGGTCCGCGACATCGCGTTCGCCGGCGAAGTGCTGCCGCAGAAATCGACGGACTTCTATCCCAAACTGCTGAGCGGGCTGACCATTTACGCGATGGAGTGAAGAGAAGAGATCGAAACATTGGCGCAAACCCGCCCTCCGGTTTAGCTTTATCACCAGTGCCTCCCGTCACAAACGCCGCCCGCCGGATATTGGCAGCCGCTTTCGCTGTCCTGATTTTTCTGGGCGCCGCCAACACATCCGAGGAAAAACATCTTTCCATCTACTCATCAGTCGCCACGTACACGTTGTCAGTCACCGACCGTGCGGGCCGCGAGTATGTCGGCCTGCTGGAAGTTCTGGAACCGCTGGGCCGCATCAGCGCTCGGGTCGACGGTCCGCACTGGAAGATGCGTTTCAACACCACTGACTGCGACTTCGTCACGGGAAGAACACATGCCAAAGTACGCGGACGCGATGTCGATCTGGGCGCGCCATTTTTCATCGAAAATTCGCGGGGGATGGTCGCGCTAAGCTCGCTGAGTACGCTGCTGCCGCGATTTCTGGGCAATCCGGTTAATTTTCACGAGAGCGCTCGGCGATTGTTCATCGGCAACGCTGCGACGCAGGTCAGCACGCAACTCGATTCCAGCAATCCGCCGCGCCTGGTGCTGAATTTTTCTGCGCCGGTGAATCCGACGATCTCCACCGAGCCCGGCAAACTTCGCATGGTCTTCACGCGCGAACCGCTCGTGCCGCCGAGCAGTGCGACATCTTTCGATAACTCGACCATAACCCAGGCCAGCTTTTCTGAGAGCAATGGCGTCGCCGATCTCACGGTCACCGCGAGCGTTCCCCTGATGGCCACTTTCAGCAACAATGGCCGCACGATCACGGTCGCCGCGATTGCTTCGGGAACGCCCGCGACAGCCACTCAGACTGCACCCGAAACAGGATCAGGGGTCGGCACAACGACCGGCACAACGACTCGCACAACGCCATCAGGAACCGAAACTCCCGTCCCGAGCGGAACACCTTCATCCCCGCCCCCGGTGCCAGTGCACCGCCTGCTCGCCATCGTCGATCCTGCTCATGGCGGATCCGAACGTGGCGCGGCTCTCACGGACTCACTGGCGGAAAAGTCGGTCACCCTGGGATTCGCGCGCCTGCTTCGGCACGAACTGGAGCGGCAAGGTTTCGCAGTACTCCTGCTGCGCGAAGGCGATGACACGCTCACTCTGGACCAGCGCGCCGGATCGACCAATGCCGCTCACGGAGCGATTTACATCTGCCTTCATGCCGCGTCCGAAGGAAGCGGTGCGCGTGTGTACACCGCGTTGCTACCGGTCGCAGGGCAGGATCGAGGACCGTTTCATGCCTGGAATGTCGCGCAGGCCGGGGCGTTGCCGGTGAGTCAGAGCGCGTCCGCCGCTATTGTCGGCGAGATGCAGAAGCATCAGCTTTCCGCGCGTGGATACAGCGCGTCCCTTCGCCCCCTGAACAATCTGCTGATGCCGGCGCTGGCCGTCGAATTGGCTCCCGGACCAAACGGAGTAGCCGATCTTCCATCCGCGAACTATCAGCAGAAAGCCGCGGCGGCGATTGCCGATGGCATCGCCTCCATGCGCGACCGGCTGGGAGCAGGAATAGTAGGAGGGGGGCAGCCATGATTCCTCGACATCTCATGCTTGCGGTGGCCGCGCTGCTCGTCCTTGTATTGGCGATGGGAATTTACCTGGGGCAAATGCGCCGGCGCGCGATGGAAGCGCAGCGTTTCTCCGACGATGCGCGTCCAGTCGCGCCTCCCGCGTCGGGCCCGACCGAGACGGTGACACTCTATGTGGCCGACGACGCGCTCGGCGGGCTGCGGCCAAAGTCCGCACAGATTCCACTTCCCGGCGGACGCCAGCAACGCGCCGAAGAATTACTGCGCGCGCTGCTCCGCATCTACCAGCAACCCGGCGCTCCGCATCCGCTTGCGCCGTCTGGCGATATCCGCAGCATCTTCCTAGTCGATCCCGGCGCGGCGGTGATTGACCTCAACGGCGCTTTCGCGGATCAACATCGTTCCAGCATTCTGGGCGAACAACTCACCGTCAACTCGTTGGTCCAGACCCTCGCCGCGAACGTCCCCGGCATTAACCGCGTAAAAATTCTGGTGGACGGTAACACCCGCGAAACCCTGGCCGGTCACGCCGACCTGAGTGAGTTCTTCGACGTAAGCAACGTCGGACAGACCCTGACACAATCTAGGCAGTGAGGAAAGCGGCGGGTGGTCGCGTGCCGGACATCCAGATGACGGCTGGGCGTCCGTCACACGCAGTAGCACCACCAGTCCGTTGATTCCTTACTAAGCAGCGGCGGAGGCCTTCACGTTCTTGGCGGCTTGTTCGATAAGAGCTGCGACAGCCTCGGGCTGCGACACGTAGATGGCATGGCTGCCCTTGGCCTCAACGACCGTAGAACCCGCCCGCTTGGACATGGCACGCTGGGCATCAGGTGGGATCATCTTGTCGTGCGTGGCGATCATGTACCAGCTCGGCTTGGCCTTCCACGCCGGTTCGGTGATCGCACCGCCGAGAGCTTCCAAGCCCCACGGCACTTGAGAGTCAGCCATGAAAGCGGCTCTTTCGGCGTCCACGTCGGCTGCGAAGGAAGCGCGGAACTTCGCCCGGTCGAGGAACAAGAAGCCGTCTTGCGGAGGCAGTATCGGCGGTACGGGTGCGCCGGGCGCCGGATCTTTGATGAGCGTGGCCACGGACTCGCCCTTGTCCGGAGCAAAGGCGGTGATATACACGAGTCCTGCAACCTTGGGATCGTTTCCGGCTTCCGTGATCACCGCGCCACCGTAGGAATGGCCGACGAGAATTGCCGGTCCGTCTTGCGATGCGAGAGTTCGTTTTGTCACCGCCACGTCGTCCGCCAACGATAGGGTTGGGTTTTGGACGATGCTGACGTTGTAGCCGTTCTTTTTTAGGCTCTTGTAGACACCCTCCCAGCCAGCGCCGTCGACAAAGCCGCCGTGGACCAGAACGATGTTTTTTACTGTCTGCATAGAATTCTCCTTATGAAAATATTCGCATTGAACACTTGATCGCCACTGCAAACAGCGAGCGACTCGATGGATCAGATGGTTTGTTTTCGTCGCAGTAATCGCGCTGTTTCATGGTGTCGCGATCCTAGAGGTTCGGTATTGTGAAGTCATCCCGCGAAATCAGTGTTGTTTCGTACCACATTCGAGGTAGAGACCATTCAAACGACGACTTTATCGTGCCGCTGATCTTGGCGATCAACTGTCGTTACATCGTGATTTCACTCGTCGGTATTCGCGGAGCTAAACCGTGGTCGCGTTCATCCAATAAGCTGGAGAGTGCCCAGCCATGCATCACGTGCGCCAGGAGAATCTGCCATTTGTCGGTAGTTCGCATGAGTTCGTCGGAGCGGAGCAAGGCAACACCAATGTTTCGGTGTTCCTGTTTCATGGGAAACCCGGATCGGGGCCGGGGCCGCACCGGCATCCTTATGACGAGATCCAGTTCATCCGAGAAGGCCGCGGAATGTGGACGGTCAGCGGCAAGACCTTCGAGGGCGTCGCGGGAGATATCTTTGTCATCAAGGCCGGCGAGGTCCACAGCTTCAAGGCGGTGGGTGATTCACCCCTGATACAAGTCGACGTTCACCTAAGTCCCCGCTTCATCCAGGAGAATCTCTAACCATTCTGCAAGAATCTAGAGCACTCTCATTTGGGGAACTAGCAAGAAATGTTGACCCCTACTAGTTCTCATAGTTGCATTCCGACTGAGATGGCTACATGCTACGGGGAATGAAGCATTGGACTTGAGTCTGGGTTGCAGTGGCATGTCAATGACTTCAGGCTTGAACGTGTCGGATGCAATATGGGAACATCTGCGGTCCGCATCCTCGTTGTTGACGATTACCAGCCATGGCGTCGTGTCCTCTCCCGAACACTTGAGAAACAGCCGGAATTGCAGATCATCTGCGAAGTGACGGATGGGCTAGAAGCTGTTCAGAAGGGCGAAGAGCTAAAACCAGACTTGATCTTGCTGGACGTCGGACTTCCGAAATTGGACGGAATCGAGGCCGCGCGACGACTCCGCAGGCTCTCCCCCAAGTCCAAGATATTGTTCGTGAGCCAATGGTCTTCTGCTGACTTGGTGCAAGAAGCCTTTGCCGTGGGTGCACAGGGCTTCGTGACCAAAACGGATGTAGGCAGCAAGTTACTGACCGCTGTAAACGATGTTCTTCAGGGCAAAGAAAGCGTGAGTACCCTGCCGAAGGGCGCTCGCCCCCGGCTGGAGAGGTTCGACTATTCTGTCACAACCAAGGCGACACCTGAAGTGGCATGGAGGGTATTCTCGAACTGGAAGCTGTGGCCGCAATTCTCAGAACTCTACGAAGACATCCAATGGACAAAGGGCGAACCGTGGCAGAAGGGGAGCCACCTCTCCATCAGGGCGGCCAAACCAATCGGAGTTACCCTTGATCACGTAATTATCTTGTGCGTCCCAGCAGAGAGAGTCGCATGGATCGATCACGCGTCCGGTACCACCATGGAGCAGTGGGTATTCTTCGAATCGCGGCAAGGCGGCGGCACCCGCGTCCACACATGGGGAGAACTCACAGGCATGATGCCGTTGATAACAGGTCGGACGATGAAGGACCTATTGCTCGAATTCACGCGAATATGGTACGACCGCTACGCTATGGAATGCGATCGAGTTGCTGGAGCCTCTTCATTGTTGACGTAAAATCGCGAGATCACTAACAACGCCTCGGCGCCCGGCCGCTCATGGCTCGACCTCAAGGGCGCGAATCAGGCGGCCAATACCCCGCGTCGCCATCGGCCTCGTCACTCGGGAATATGATCCCCACAACCCCGCAGAGGAAGAGCACGGCGATCTATCCGAGCAGCGTCTCAGGATTCTTCTTAGAGCGACAGATTGTCCGTCACCCCAACAGGGCGCCTCCTTCAACTCGATCGACTGCGTTCAGTCGTTGGAGAGCAGCAACCCTGATTCACGTTGCGAGCGCCACTTCGGTTGCATTTGAGGGCTAATCCTACGCGAGAGTGGCAGCCCGGTGATGATCGCCAACTTTTTCTTCGTCGTCGCAGGATTGTTGCTCCTGATATGGAAATCCAGCGCCAGTCCTGTGCTGCCACACGAACAAACCGTTGCCTAACCCAGCGCACCTTCCTGGTTGGTGAGAAATTGGGGTAGGCTCCAGTCTAACCCCGCAATTCCCCTTTGACCGCTGAACTGGGAACTTCGCCATCTTAGTCAACGGTCCCGCGCGGATTTTCCGTTGACTTCATCCCGCCGGAGCGCCATAATCCACAACGCTTTCGGGAGAGCCAGCCGCTCTCAAGTCCAAGCGATCTTCTCCGACTCTCCCAGGCTAATCGGCCCATTTCAAGCGACCCCATCTGCCCGCGAATCTGTTCGAAAACGGGTGAGTATCGGATGGACATCGAAATAGGTAGCCCGTCCGGAAATTGCCACGAAACAAGGGAGGATCATCTATGACTCACGTCCGCATAGCAGTTTTGCTGCTTGCCTGCTTTGTTCTGCTGTTCGCCTCGTCGTTAGCACAGTCACAGCCCTTCACGATCGGCATACGGGATGCCTGTGACCACCTGTCCTTTAATCACAATGTTGGCCCAGGCACTTGCAAAACTGGGCAGCACGGTTCCACCAAATTCAAGTTCTTTATTGCAGAGCTCCAATCCGATAAGAGTGCCGGTGCGTGGCGATTCAGCCCGTTACTGGACACGACGCAGGGAACTTTTCAGCTGGTTACGGTGAATCTTGCTTCCGGGCAGACAACCGCTCTGCAAAACACGGGAGGCGAGGTTCACACGTTCACCAAGGTTGCAAGCTTCGGGGGTGGTTTCGTTACACCGCTCAATCAACTTTCCGGCAACCCCACCCCGGCGCCGGAGTGCCTGCAGCCGGAGAACCCTGCGAACATATTTGTTGAAGCCGGGACCACGGAGACTGGACCAACAGCAGGCTCGGATCTACTCCCACCAGGCGAGACTAAATGGGAATGCTGTGTTCACCCCTGGATGCGCATGACGATTAACGTCCAGTGAGCTACCGTCGAAAGATGTTGCCGGGACGGGCGAGTAACGTCGTCCCGGCTCTTATCCAAGGTTAAGCAAGGTCGTCCTTCTACTCGCGTGATTGTCGAAGACTAGCCACTACACCAACAACGCGTAGGCACCGCGCCGCCCATAGGTCGACCTCAAGCACGCGGATCAGGCGGCCAATACCCCGCGTCGCCATCGGCCTCTTCACGCAGGAACATCATCCATACAACCCCGCAGAGGAAGAGCACGGCGATCGATCCGAGCAGCACCAGCCCCGCGGTCCCAGACAGGCGTTTGTCGAAGAAGAACACCGCTCCAGCGATGCTAGCCACCACCTTCACGACGCCCCGAAAAAACTGTTTCAAAATTGCCTCCCGGACGCCGCTCAGTATTACACTTTTTCTGAGCGTCCCGGCGCAGAGATTCCCACACACACTAGCTTCCAACAAAAACTCAGAGTCATAATCAATCGGGTGTAGAATTCCCCCGCTTTTGCGGTTCCCGCATCTGGGCTCAAGTAAAAATTCTTGCGCGGCAGTCACTGGGGTGCTGCTTACGCTTTTCATTTCCAGCGATTCGCCCGCTAACACACGAGGAAAACGAACATGAAAGCGTTCCGGCTTGCTGTGGCAGGTTGCGTTGCACTGCTGTTCTCTCTTCCGTCGTTCTCGCAGATCGCATCAACCCGGCTGGGTGATGGCACAGGAGAAGACTGGGAACCGGCGGTCATGTTGTTCGATGGCTCCTATGTGTACGCGCTCTGGCCGCACTTTGCGGCCACTCCGTATAAAGACACTTCGGGCGCAACCTGTTTGCCGTTTTCGAGCAAAGCAAAGGCCGGGACCACGACGGCGTATATGTATTTCCAGATGTCCAACAACGGAACCTGGAGCACCGTCACCATCCCCAGATGCCCGGTGAACGGCAACGTCGTGGATGCCCAACTCGCCATCGGCGCCAACGGCCGCCTCTATGCCAGTTACATGGATGGCAACGGACAGTACACGCCGATTATGGAGATCTACTCCGACGATCATGGCTCCACGTGGAGCCAGCCGGTGGATGTGACCAGCGGTGGGCGAGGTGACAAGGACATGCTGCTGGTCGACCAGAGCAACAACGTCATAGTGGCTTACGAAAATGGAGGCAAGCAGTATGTCAGCGTGAGCACCAACGGCGGCGCCAGCTTCACTTCCAAACATATAACGGTTGCACCCAGCGGCGTGGCTCTGGCGACAGGCGCCGTGCTCGACACGAAGGGGAACGCGTACTTCGCGTGGTCCGGCACCAACAACACCGGCAGGGGGCCGACCACCTTCTATCTGCTGCAGTCCAACAACCTGTTTGCGACGTCGTCCGTGACCACCATCGACGAGGGCGCAGGCGAGCCCATCGTGTCGGGCGCGGGATGGGACTATTGGGGTGGATCGGTACAGATCGCGGTGCAGCCCAAGACTGCGCCGGCGAATGACCGGGTCATCGCCATTTACAACGCAGGAGCCGGATCAAACGGCGTGCCGGAACGGATCTATACAAAGTATTCCGACACACTGGGTGCGAGCTGGAATATTCCATTCAATCCCTCTTCCTGGCCCAACGGATCGCAACTGTCGCTGGCGCCGAGCGGCGTGTGGCACGGATTTCCATCGATCGCGGGCTCGTCATCGTCGGTAAAAGCGATCTGGATGGACAACCGCGCCACCCCCGGCGGCAACTACACCTGCCATAGTTCGAGCACCACGGGACAATGCGGCGTGTGGAACGTATACGAACGCAGCAGCCCGGATGGCGCAACCAACTGGAGCGCGGAGCAGACAATGACGCAGGCCACGCCGTTCCGGGACTATCAGACTGCCGCCGGATTCGATCATCCTTACGGCGACTACACGGAGATGGTTACGGACGGAGTTGGGAACTTCCACGCGATTTGGGCGGAGGGAGAGTCGTATCTGGGAAGCGGGGATGTTTACTACGCGAAGTTCTAAGGGTTGGAACGAACTCAATCACTCCCCGGTTTTTCCGGGGAGTATTCCTTTTCGGCTCCGATCCACGCGAGCGGACCAAATAATATTTCTGTTCTATTAATATTGAAGACCCCGGTGTTGACCGCCGCTCGGCTTCGTCCTATGATCGCTCACGTCCAGTGCGGTGTTCGCTCAGGGCCCCTTTGATAGCGAGCCGCGTTCGGCTACTCGCTCCCTCGTCCGAACCAGAATCGTCCCACCCACACGGAGGGAACCATGCTCTCCAGAATCGTATTCAGCCATCGCCCGAACTTCAGCCGTTTTTTTCGGAAGCTTGGCGCGCAAGCCGTGTCCACAACCTTGTTGGGGAGCGCGTTGTCTCTTATTTTTTCGGCGACGCTACTCCTCGTTGAACCGGCCTCGGCGCAGATGCAATCCGTGCTCTACGCCTTCCAGGGAACGCCGGACGGGAAGACACCGACCTCCGGTGTCGTCTTCGACGCACAGGGCAATCTCTACGGAGTAACAAGGGATTTGGGCGCTCACAATAACGGCATGGTTTACAAACTGGCCCCTTCCGGTACCGAGACCATTCTTTACAGCTTCGTCATAAGCAACGGCTCACAGCCAACGGGAACTCCGGTTCTGGATTCGCAGGGAAATATCTACGGCACAACCACATCGGGCGGCGCGCACCAGAACCAGGGAACCGTTTACCAAGTGACCCCGGGCGGAGTCGAGACCGTACTTTACAGTTTCACCAAGAAGGGCGGGTACGCTCCCACAGGAGATCTCATCCGCGATGAGCGGGGGAATCTCTACGGCACGGCGGCGCAGGGCGGCCTCGTTACTGCTGAGTGCCCGCTGGGCTGTGGAACCGTATTCAAGTTGAGCCCCTCGGGAACTGAGACCGTGCTTTACCAGTTCATGGGAGGAGCGGATGGAGCAGGTCCATTCGGCGGGCTAGTAGCGGATCAGCAAGGGAATTTCTATGGCACAACCAGCGCTGGAGGAACTCTCAATTTTGGCGCGGTCTTCAAATTGACTCCAGCCGGTGTTGAATCGGTGCTCTACAGTTTCAAATCCGGTACGGACGGCAGGAATCCCTATGGACGCTTGACACTGGATGCGAAAGGCAATCTCTACGGCGCTACCGAGCACGGGGGCGGCAGCACCAACCCAGCCTGTTTCGGGAATGGATGTGGAGTCATCTTTAAGGTCACCCCGGCTGGCAAAGAGAAAGTTCTTCACGCCTTCACTGGCGGAGCCGACGGAGGAACTCCGAACGGCGGCTTGGCGTTCGATTCGCTGGGCAATCTTTTTGGGTCCACATTCGTCGATGGCGTCTTCAATTCAGGAACTCTGTTTAAGGTGAGTCCATTCGGGCACTTTTCCGTGATCTACAGTTTCACTGGTGGAGCCGACGGCGGAAACCCGAACGGCGATTTGATCTTCGATCCCCAGGACAATTTGTACGGCACGACTACCTACGGAGGAGTCAGTAAACTTCTCTGTCCGTGCGGTGTCGTATTCAAGCTGACTCCTAAAACCGACCCGATGGGGAAGTAACTGTTCTAAATCAGCGAGGACAATAGAACTGGTCTCATAAAGCCGATTTCCAGGTAATGAGTCAGGCCCTCAGGGGCTGAAGCCCGCGTTTTTATTGGCCGGTAGCGGCATACGGTTGAAACCGTGCCCTTCCCAAAACTATTTATGAGACCAGTTCTGATTTGACCGGCCGCGGGAAACATCGGTAATGATTCCGTGAAAGTCTACTGAAACCCTGCAGCACCCTTAACCCCTGAGCACCGCGCTGCGACGCCCCCGCATTATCCGGTTCACTGCCTCGTCCACCACGCGGACAAGTTCCGTTCCAAACTCCGCCGAGCGATCCTCCACCAGCCTTCTTTTTGTCTTCTCCGCCGAAAACCACGTCGGATTCCGCCCAGCCTCCGGCGACGGATCGAGCCAGAGCACTTCGCAAAGGTGAACATTCACCGCCGTCTCGATGATTACGCCGTCTACGCCTTTCTTGCGGCGCGCATAACGGGTGAACGACGCCTCCTCCATCCGCCCGTGGACGCCGGCTTCCTCGAAGGCTTCAAGCGCCGCCGCCTGAGCGTGCGTGAGTCCGGGCTCGGCGCCGCCTTTGGGGAAAATCCAGCGTCCGCCGCTGGTCTGGACCAGCAGGAATTCAATGCCACTCTTCCGAATCCGATAGCAGGCCGCCGCCACCTGTTCCGATCCGCGCAGCTGCCGGAGATGCTCAAGCCGAAAAAATCGACCGGACGGTCTAAGCGAACGAACCCCTGCTCCCGGCATGCGGGATTCTCCAGCACTCATGGCGGAAGAGTGCATGACCGCAGGGGGTTATGACTAGATACAAGTGGGGTTCGCGGAATTTCGATGAGAATTGGAAACGATCAGATCCGCCGCTTCCAGTATCCGGGCTTTCGTTTGCCGTGGGCTATGGCAACCAAGATTACTGCTGAGGGTTCGTCGAGGTAGATGATGGAAAACGGAAAGCGACGCAGGACTACACGTCGAGTACCGTAAAGATATTTGGGCCAGCGATCAGCAGCCTCCAGGATTTCTCGTATTACGGTGGCCACTTCCAGGCGAAAGTCCACGGCCGCGGATGGACTCCGGTCTCGGTACCATCGGATCGAGCCTCTGAATTCCTGCTGCGCCTCGGGGTGAAACCGAAACGGCTTACTCTTCATCAGGAAACTCTTCCGCTAGCTCTCGCAGCACTTCTTCGCCCGGAACCAACTCCACTTTGCCCGACCTGATATCGTCGATGCGGTTCTTGATCTCCGACGCCCACGCCTCTTCCACGCCCTCTTCCGCCGGTTCGTCGTCCAGGCTTTTGATCAGGCGATCGATCACCAGGCCACGCTCCTGGGTGGAAAGCGCCAACGCCTGCTCGATTACCTTTGAAACTTCCGGAGTCATTTGCGCCATGGGATCACCTCGCTAGGCGTAGTTTAGCCCAGGCGGTGAGTTGGCAGATTGAAAATGTCAGGTTGGTAGGCCGCTTATGAGGCCTTGGCGTGCTTCATCAACTGAAGACGGGTGCGGTTTTCTTCTCGCCGCTGGTTTACAGAGACAACGGAACGTCCCAGGGCCGCCAAGCGGCCGAGTTCCTTCTGAATATTCTGAAGGCGTTCGTGACGCTGCCCGTGGGCTACCTGGTCCACGGTCCGGCTGCCCTTCTGGCGCCGGTATTGCTCATTCTGCTCGTGAATTTCGGCGATTTCCGCTCGTAGACTCACGATCTTGTCCTGAAGAACTCCGAGATGATCCATATAGTTAGGATATACCAACTTCCTGAGGAAAGGTCAGAAGATGCTCAGGAGTAGCAACATTCAAGGTTTGGATGCCGCGGGAGCGGTCGTTGATCCGGGTTTAGCTTTCGCCGTGCGAAGCTGCTCGCTGCTGAACGTCGACCCGCAGGTGCTGCATCGCCATCCGGTCATGGGAGTACGGGCTGCGTTCGCGGTGTTGATTCGGGAGGGGTTAAACGATAAACCCAGTTCCCCGCCACAATCCAGGCACAGACGCTTGGCCACGAGCCCTCTTTTCCCAATCAACAACTTCAGGATACCCGCCCCGGCCATCTGGCCGGGGCGGATTGTTATGTTTAGCTTACAGGAGCTGGACGTTTTCGGCTTGCAGACCTTTCGGCCCTTTGGTCACGTCGAACTGTACGGCTGCGCCTTCTTGAAGGCTCTTGAAGCCGGACGACTGAATCGCGGAGAAATGGACGAATACGTCCTCTCCACTGGTGCGGCTCAAAAAGCCGTACCCTTTCGCATCGTTAAACCACTTCACTGTTCCTTGTTCCATTGGGTAATACCTTGTTTCCTTGAAATTTCCTGCTGAGAAGATTGCTTGACTGTGAGGTGGTGACGCAGAAGGGTTTCGGCGATTCCAGCCCAGAATGGGGCAAATCAAACTTAGCCTGATATTGATCAGATGCCCCACCCTGTCCACCCGACTCTTTATCTTTTTAGCCCGTGCGGGAGAGTTATCTGGGAATCCTTCTACGCACTTGCGCCTGCGGGGACGCCCAAGCCAGTATTTCCTGTGGCCGACTAGTCTCGACTAGGGCTGAGGAGCTGGGACTTTGGAGATCCAGTACTGTCTGCGCTGCAGCCGCGAACTTGCAGCGGGACAAAAATACGCTGCCGTGTACATGTTCTCGCAAACTGTCGGCATCAAGCCACGCCAGAAATCGTCGGCGCAACGGATCTGTTTCTGTCCGCAGTGCTCCGTGTCGCTTGCGATGGGACCACCGCCCGAAGGCGCGTTGAACCTAGCCGCCTGGCAAATGATCCGCGACCTGGTGGGTTCCGATCCCGCGCTGACCGAAGCAGCCTGGGAAAATCTGAGCGGCGTCGCAGGATTGCTGCCCGGGAATGTGCTGGCCCCGACTGGAACTGAGTCCCGGCGAGCCGCCGCGGGCGGGTATTTCGAGTTCTGAGTTGTTAACGGAGAACACCACTTCGGTCGTGCCTGAGACATCAACGGGAAGGCACGAGTTCCGCGCCCAAGCCATGAACGGGAGGGCACGGCTTCAGTCGTGCCGCAATCATTTGTATCGAATTGCGCTTTAGCGGCTGAGGTGAGTGCCCGCGCCTCCCGACCCATCATTTAGAATCGCTGCGATGATCTTTCGCAGCGACAACCGTGCCCCTGACCAGATTCGCCCCGTCACCATCACCCCGAATTTCATCTCGACGGCCGAAGGTTCGGCACTCATCGAGGTCGGCAACACGCGCGTGATCTGCACCGCGTCGGTGGAAGAAACCGTCCCGTCGTTCCTGCGCAACTCCGGCAAGGGATGGATTTCGAGCGAATACGGAATGTTGCCGCGCGCCACGCTCACGCGCACCTCACGCGAGTCCACCAAAGGACGCCCCAGCGGACGCACCCAAGAAATCCAGCGCCTGATCGGCCGTTCGCTGCGTGCAGTCGCCGACTTGAAACGGCTCGGCGAACGTACCCTCTGGATTGATTGCGACGTCATTCAAGCCGACGGCGGAACCCGCACCGCCTCCATCACCGGCGCATTTGTAGCAATGGGCCTGGCGTTGCAGCGCTTGGTCGATGCGGGCACGTTGACCTCGGCACCCATCCGGGATTTCGTCGCCGCCATCAGCGTCGGCATCGTGGATGGCGAAGTCCTCCTCGACCTTAACTACGAAGAAGATTCGCGCGCCGACGTCGACATGAACGTTGTCATCACCGCGGGCAACAAGATCGTCGAGTTACAGGCAACCGCGGAACATCAGGTGTTCGATGACGCCCAACTGGCAAAAATGATGTCGTTGGCGCGAAGCGGAATCCAGTCGCTGATCGCCCGGCAGCAGGCACTGCTCGGGACACTGGCATTGCGGCAATAGATTGCCAACTAGTTTCTACGGTACAGCCTGCGCCACGGTCAGCGCATGTCGCACGGCCAACAATTCCTTCAGCACACCACGCAAATTGCGCGAGTCGAGCGCGTTGGCGCCGTCGCTCTTGGCCTCTTTCGGATTGTCGTGGACTTCCATGAACACTCCGTCCACGCCCGCCGCTACTGCCGCGCGCGACAACAGTGGAATAAATTCCGGCTGTCCGCCGCTGCTCGCAGGCTTGTCGGCGTCGCCCGAAGACGACGACGGCAACTGCACCGAGTGGGTAGCATCAAACACCACCGGCGCAAACTTGCGCATGATCGCGAGCGAACGCATATCCACGACCAGGTTGTTATATCCAAATGAAGATCCGCGTTCGGTCAGAAAGACCTGCCCGTTCCCGGCATCGCGGCACTTATCGACCGCGTGCTTCATATCCCACGGCGATACGAACTGTCCCTTCTTGATATTGACCGGACGCCCGCTGAGCGCAGCCGCGACCACCAGGTCAGTCTGGCGGCATAAGAACGCCGGGATTTGGAGCACATCCACCACTTCGGCCACCGCGCTGACGTCGGCGGCCTGGTGTACGTCGGTGAGCACCGGAATATGGATCTCGTCTTTCACTTTCTTGAGAATCCGCAGCCCCTCTTTAAGTCCCGGCCCGCGAAAACTTCGGATCGACGTCCGGTTAGCCTTATCGTAGGACGCCTTAAAGATGAACGGAAAATTCAGCGAGCGCGCCACGCCCTTGATCACTTCTGCCATGAACAGCGCGTGCTGCTCGCTCTCGATCACGCATGGCCCTGCGATCAGGAAGAGGTCGCCTGTGCCGATGCGGACATTGTCGATTTGGAAGGAAACACTCAATTTCCGCTTTCTACGAATATCAAATTTATTTCACCACGGAGACACGGAGGCACAGAGAAGAACGATCCAAGGATTTCTCCGTGCCTCTGTGTCTCCGTGGTAAAGTTCCGCCTCGCGGCTACCGGAACTTCCGTCCGCCTACCTCTGGACGCAGAAACATTTCCTCTTCTGCGGCCTCTTTCTGCAATTTCCGCTTCGTGCCGTGTTCGTAAGCGGCCCCGATAAACGCCTTGAAAAGAGGATGTGGCTCGAGCGGCTTCGACTTGAACTCCGGATGAAACTGACAGCCGATAAAATGCGGATGCCCCGGGATCTCAACCATCTCAACGTAAGTGCCGTCCGGCGTCGATCCCGAAATTCTCAGCCCGCCCGCCACCATCGTCTCTTCATACTCGCGGTTGAACTCATAACGATGCCGATGCCGTTCGCTGATCTCCGTCTGACCATAAATCTGATACGCCAGCGTGCCGGTCTCAATCTTGCAGGGCCAGGCCCCCAGACGCATCGTCCCGCCCAGTTCCTCGACGCCGCGCAACTCGCGGAGCTTGTAAATCACGCGATGTGGAGTCGCCTGATCGAACTCACTTGAGTTCGCATCAGCCAGCCCGCAAACGTTGCGAGCAAACTCAATGCAAGCCGTCTGCATTCCCAGACAGATTCCAAAGTACGGTACCTTCTCCTCGCGGGCATACTGAATCGCCTTCAGCATCCCTTCAATACCGCGCTTACCAAACCCGCCCGGCACCAGGATCCCGTCGAAGCCTTCGAGTTGCGCGTGATAACTTTTATCAGCCTTGTCTGCCGTCTCCAACCCTTCGGCTTCTACCCAGTTCAATTCCAGCTTCAGATTGTGGGCCAGCGATCCATGCACCAGCGCCTCTTTCAACGACTTGTAGGAATCTTCGTACTCCACGTACTTCCCGACAATGCCGATCTTCACCACATCCTTCGGGTTGTACACGCGATGCACCAGGTTCTCCCACTTGGAAAGATCGCGGTCTTTCGCCTCCATGTGCAAATAGCGCAAGGCCAGCGTGTCCACGCCTTCGTGCGCAAAGTTCATGGGAACTTCATAGACCGAGGCCACGTCTTTCGCAGTGATCACCGCTTCCTCTTCAACGTTGCAGAACAAAGCAATCTTGCCCTTGATGTCTTTCGACAGGAAGCGGTCCGTGCGGCACAGCAGGATATCGGGCTGAATTCCCACGCTGAGCAGTTCTTTCACCGAGTGCTGCGTCGGCTTGGTCTTCAATTCCTGCGCCGCCGCGATAAACGGCACCAGCGTGACGTGCACAAACAAAGTGTGCTCGCGCCCTAGTTCTTGCCGCATCTGCCGGATCGCCTCAATGAACGGCAGCGACTCGATATCGCCCACCGTCCCGCCGATTTCGATGATGCAAACATCCACATCCTGCGCGACCTTCTTCATCGCTGCCTTGATCTCATTGGTGACGTGCGGAATCACTTGCACCGTCTTCCCGAGATAATCCCCGCGCCGCTCCTTGGCGATGATCTGCTCGTACAGACGCCCGGTCGTCCAATTGTTGTCGCGAGAAAGTTTGGCGTGCGTGAAGCGTTCGTAGTGTCCAAGGTCAAGATCGGTCTCGGCCCCGTCGTCCGTGACAAAAACCTCGCCGTGCTGAAACGGAGACATCGTCCCCGGATCCACATTCAAGTACGGATCGAACTTCATCAGGTTGACCTTGAGCCCGCGGCTCTCCAAAAGGCAGCCGATCGAAGCCGCGGCTAGTCCCTTGCCCAAAGACGACACAACTCCGCCCGTCACAAAGATGTACTTTGCCGACATCTGTTCCTCGCTCTAATTTTGATTGGAAAATTGTGCAGGCTGGGGTGCACGATCAATTATGCCAGAGATGGGGCGGGATGGGAATCCGAAAAATCAGCCCGTCAGTTTGAACCCAGATGCTCGAACAGACTCTGAAACATACTTGGCACGCGCGCGTTCCACTGATTCCAGTCGTGACCACCGGGAACGATGTGGAACTCATATCTAAAATGCCGTTGATCCATCAGCGTAGCGAAGCTTCGGTTCGACGGCAATAGGCCTTCCTGATCACCGCAGGTGAGAAAGAAGTAAGGCGTCTTTGGCGGATCAGCGGATCGTGCGAGCACAAAGGGATCGCTGCTATGCCGCACTGTGCCTCCCCAAGGCCCAAAAATCGACTTGTGGTAGCGCCATTGCTGAATCCGCTTGATCGAGAAGGGGCGGCTGGGAACATCGAGCGCTGGACTGATCCCTGCCGCAAAGACAAACAATTCCGGATGGCTTAACCCCAATCTGACAGCAGCGAATCCACCCATCGACACGCCAACAATCGCTCGGTTCGCTCGCTCCCTTGCCGCTGGAAACCTGTTCTCGACGTCCGCAATAAGGTCCTTCACGATGTAGTCCTCGTAGCGATCTTGCGGACGCTCAACTGCATTCATGTAATAAGAGTCATCGCCCTCCGGCATCACGAGAATCACGCCTCGCTCAGCAAACTTTGCCGAGTCGGAATAGTTCGACCAGTCGCGAAAACCACCCCCTCCGCCGTGCAGCAAATAAACAATGGGCAACCGTGTTCCCGCCACAATAGTCTTCGGCAATATGACGCGGTACTGCATATCGCGATTGAGGGCGGCACTTCTGAAAGTGACATCCTGCATTGTGACATTGGGAGTAAGTCTGGGACGATCCGGAGAGGCTTCCCGTTTCTTACTGCAAGAGGTGGCGAGGAATGCAATTGCGGAGAGACAAATTGCGATGAATTGAAAGGATGTTCCTGCGGTGATGCGCATCAGCCCGGATACCTTGGGTCGATGATAATTCGAAGCGCAAAGACCGTCGAGATAACCTGTCAATAACGAGAACAAAGCCCTTCCGCTAGAATATCCCATGCCCGACCACCCTCTCTGGAGCGACGGCCCTCAAGTCTCTCGGCTTGCCGAGTTGACGGCCGACACCTCCGACCCCGCGAAAGAACTTCCGCTGCGCCGCGACGTCCGCTCGCTGGGAATCTTGCTCGGACGCGTGCTGGTTGAGCAGGAGGGCGAAGCGTTTTTCGATGTGGTCGAGCGGTTGCGGCGGTTGCTGATCCAGCACCGCGAACATCCCTCAGCGAATGACAAATCAAAGGGGGAAACCGAAAACGACCACGGCTTGATGGCACAAGCGCGCGAAGTCGTAAGCGCACTCCCGCTCGAAGACGCATACCGCGTCACCAAGGCGTTTGCCATTTATTTCGAACTCACCAACCTGGCGGAGACCAATCACCGCCAGCGCCGCCGTCGCGCGGCGCGACTGGCAGGCGAAAACGCGCCCATGCCCGGTTCCTTTCGAGGAACGTTATCCCGCCTTCAGCGCGCCGGCATCGATGCCGACGACGTTCTCGAATCGCTCGACAAAGTCCACGTCACCCCCGTCTTCACCGCCCATCCCACCGAAATTACGCGCCACACCATCCGCCTGAAGCGCCGCCGCATCGCCGCGTATCTCGAAAAATTAGATCAGCTCCCGCTCTCTGAAACCGAAGCTCGCGAATACGAAGAGTTGATCCTCGCCGAGATCACCGCTCTCTGGCAGACCGATGAAGTCCGCCTCAACAAGCCCACCGTGCGAGACGAGATTCACATGGGGCTCGACTACTTCCCCATGTCGTTATTTGACGCCATGCCGCGCCTCTTCGCGGAACTTGAAGGATCGCTCCACGAGGTCTACAAGACGGACGCCGAACTTCCCGAGTTGCTTTCTTTCGGCTCCTGGATCGGCGGCGATCGCGACGGCAATCCTTTCGTCACGGCCGCGTCCACGCGCGATGCGATCGACCAGGCGCGCCACGTTGTCATCGACCATTACATCGCCGAGACCACGCGCCTGATCACGCACCTCAGTATGTCGACTCGCCGCATAGCCGTCTCCGAGGCACTCGCCCAGCGTATCCGCAAATATGACGACCTGCTCGGCGAAAAATATTCGCGCTGGAAACAGATCACCGCGGCCGAAGTCTACCGCCACTTTCTCGAATTTCTGATCGCGCGCCTGCGCTTTACCCGCAAGTCGTCGAAGAGCCCGCAGGCTTACAAATCGCCGCAGCAATTTGAAGAAGACTTGCAACTGATCCGCAGCAGCCTCTGTGCGAATCAGGGACGCCGCCTCGCCGAACAAGTCGCGCCACTGCTGCGCAAAGTCCGGACCTTCGGATTCCACCTCCACGCACTCGACCTCCGCCAGCACTCTCACGTGCTTTCCACCGCGCTCAAAGAATTAGCCGCGGCCGGAAGCCGCAAAGCCGGCGCCGCGCGCGACCTCTCCGGGCCGTCGGCGGAACTGATCGAAACTTTCCGGACGATTGCAGAACTCAAGAAGACACATTCCGCCGAAGCGATCCGCCATTTCGTGATCAGCAACACGACTACCGAACACGACATCTTCGCTGTCTTGCAATTGGCCGCGTCCGGAAACGTATCCATCGCAGCCAGCAAAGGCGATCCTGGCCTGATGCCCGTGCCCCTGTTCGAATCGATTGAAGCGCTGCGTTCGGCACCGGCCGTAATGAGTCGGGTCTGGAAAGCTCACGAGTTCCAGGCCCCGCTCGACTCCTGGGGACGCACCCACGAAGTCATGCTCGGCTATTCCGACAGCAATAAAGATGGAGGCATGCTCACCAGCACATGGGAACTGCACAAAACCCAGCATCAACTCCACGAAGCCGCCCGGGAATGCCGCGTCAACCTCCGCATCTTTCACGGACGCGGCGGCACCGTAGGCCGCGGCGGAGGTCCCACGCACGACGCGATCCTCGCGCAACCCGCCGGCGATTTCACAGGTTCCATCCGAATCACTGAGCAGGGCGAAGTCCTGAGCTGGAAATATGCCGACCCGGTTCTCGCCGAATGGAATCTGGAAATCATGATCGCCGCCTGCCTCGAAGCGATCACCCTACCCGCGCAATCCGCCCCTGAAGCCAAGCAGCGCTGGGACGAAGCCATGGAAACGATGTCCGCCGACGCCTTCGCCTTCTATCGCAAGCACATCGCCGAGAATCCTGAGGTCCTCGAATATTTCGAACAGGCCACGCCCGTCAACGAACTGGAACACGCGCGTATCGGATCGCGCCCCGCGCGTCGCAGCAAAAACCGCAGTCTCGACGATCTGCGCGCCATCCCGTGGGTCTTCGGCTGGATGCAGAGCCGCCACGCCGTCCCCGCTTGGTTCGGAGTCGGGCACGCTCTCGAACGATTCACCAAACGCGCGGCCAACGCCGAACTTCTGCGCGAAATGATGCGGGGCTTCCCGCTGTTCGGGACCCTGATCCGTAGCGTGGAACTCGCCATGGCGAAAGCCGACTTCGGAATCGCACACCACTATGCCGAGCTCGTATCCAATGCAGCCCTGCGCGATCGCGTCTTTGAGATGCTGCGCCAGGAGTTTAAACGTACCCAACGCCTGATTCTCGACGTAAAAGGGCAGCGGGAACTTCTGGAGAACAACCCCGTCCTCTCGCGCTCTGTGCGGCTGCGCAACCCGTACGTCGATCCGCTCAGCCTGATTCAAGTCGACCTGCTCCGCCGCAAACGAAGCGGCGCCGCCGGCCCCTCCCTCGACTACGCCATCGGCGCGACCATGAACGGTATCGCCGCGGGGTTGCACAACACGGGGTAAATTCCTCGGCATTTGCAGATTCCGCCCGCTTTGCCGTGGAAGAGCCGGTCTTCAGGCCGGCGTTAGAGCGAAAGTGAGACGGGCTTTAGCCCCGGAGCGGCGCGCGTACCGGGCCTAAAGGCCTCGGTTAGAGTCTGAGGACGCGGCCCTGAAGCGGCCGTTCTTCCGCGGCCGAGCATAGATATTCGTCCTCTCCGCATCCAACCTTACGAGACCTCGCGCGAGGTGCATAATGTTGGACGGGATGAAATCACTGATCCGCGTCTTCATCGTCTTTCTCTCCGCCCTTGCTTTCGTCAGCACCGGAATTCGTCCGACGGCCGCTCAGACCCTCGCCAAGCGCCTGATCCTGAAAGACGGCTCCTACCAGCTCGCCTCGAAATACGAAATCAAAGGCGACCGCGTCCGCTACTTCAGCGCAGAGCGCGGCGAATGGGAAGAGATTCCCAAGAACCTGATCGACTGGGACGCGACCGACAAATATGAAAAAGGCCGCCTCGAAGGCGCGCCCGCTCCCGAAGCCGTCGCGCTCGATAAGGAACTTGAAGCGGAACAGAAAGCCGAGGAGGCGCGCTCCCCGAAAATTGCACCCGGCCTGCACCTGCCCGAAGACGGTGGCGTATTTCTGCTCGATACCTATCAGAGCCACCCGCAACTCGACGAAATCCATCAGTCCGGCGGCGACCTCAACAAGAATACAAAATCGAACATCCTGCGTGCGGCGATTAATCCCCTGGCCAGCGCCAAGCAGACGATCGAACTCGACGGCGCTCGCGCCAAAATTCAATCGCACACAACCGTGCCAGCGATCTATGTGAACATCGACCCGGTGGACGCCAACGGCAAGCCGGTACTTGCACCCGGCGAAACGCCTCCGCCTCCTGCGGTCGAGCGCTTCAAGATCGTGCGCGCCGAAATCAAAAATGGAAAGCGCATCGCCGGCGGCATCAAGATCGCGCCCTACGGCAAAGTCAAAGCCGACGAAAGATTCGTACCCGCCACCGTGCAGGAACTAACCGGCGGATGGGTCAAGGTCTCGCCGCAGCAACCTCTCGCGACAGGGGAATATGCGGTCGTCGAGATGCTCGGCAAAGAAGGCATGAATCTCTACGTTTGGGACTTCGGCGTGAATCCCACAGCGCCTCCAAATACGTCCGCTTTGAAGCCGGACGCACGCGAAGAAAAGAAAACGCCGGATGCACCGGAAGACTTGAAAAAGCGAGACTAACTCGGGGGAAAACCCGGGGCTTTTTTCGGAGATAGCAGCTCACGATTACCAACCCATCTGGTGCATCCGTTCCAGGATGAGCACGCTGTAGTTATTCATGCGCTCGGGCCGTCGCTTCAGGGGAGCGGGCAGAATCGCGGCGAGCCGTGTCGCCTGTTGCAGGCCGGTGTTACGGGGCGTGGTTCCGTAATAGTAATGACACGCCGACTCTGCGCCATAAATACCAGGGCCCCATTCGACCACGTTGAGGTAGATCTCCAGAATGCGCCGCTTGCCAAGGACGAGTTCGGCCACCGGCACCAGTGAGGCCTCCGCGCCCTTACGGAGAAAAGAGCGGCCTGTTCCGAAGAAGAGGTTTTTTACGAGTTGCTGCGTAATGGTGGACGCTCCACGAGAACGGCCGCCATCCAGGTCGTCTTCAGCGGCGATCTGGATCTCGTGCCAATCGAATCCATGATGCTGGTAGAAGCGCGCGTCTTCCGCAGCGACTACGGCGTGCTGGAGATCGGGCGAGATTTGGTTGAGCGGAATGAATCGGTAGCGTTCGTGATACGGCGCGTTGTGAATCCAGGCCTGGAAGCGGCGCTGGACGTGCACGGCGGTTGTCGGCGGGTCGATCCACCGGGCGGCCAGGAGGGTCAGCGCGGCAAGCGACCAGAGAACAACCACACCGATTACAAGCCACCGAACATATCGGAGCGCTCGGGGAAAGCGCTGCCAACGCGAGATGTCGGGACGTATGTCTGGAATAGCGGTCACGCTTCAGGATAATAGCCGGGAATGGCGTTGAAACTGGCCTTTTGCCTTAGAATGATGCACGCATGCCAAAAGTTCTCTTGCTGCGCGCATCCGACGAACTGAAGGTGCGGCTTACGTCGGAGCTGACCAGTTCGGGCTATGAAGTTGTGGCGCCACCGACATCGGATGTTCAAACTGTTCTTCAAAACGGGCCTGACCTCATTTTGCTTCAGACCGATGTGA
>DATMNN010000092.1:0-175547 GCA_035569025.1 Terriglobales bacterium | reverse complement strand
CTCGCGAAGACCGAAGGCATGCTCTTCAAGTGGGGATCCGGCACCGGCACGAATCTATCGCCGCTGCGGTCTTCGACTGAAACTCTAAGCGGCGGTGGCACGGCGTCCGGTCCGCTCAGCTTCATGAAAGGTTTCGACGCGTTCGCCGGCGTAATCAAGTCCGGAGGCAAAACGCGCCGCGCCGCCAAGATGGTAATCCTGAACATCGACCATCCCGATATCGTCGACTTCATCGAGTGCAAACAGAAAGAAGAAGCCAAAGCCCACGCATTGGTCGCGCAGGGATACGACGGCTCGCATCCGGACTCCGACGCCTACAGCTCCATCTTCTTCCAGAATGCCAACAACTCCGTCCGCGTAACCGACGACTTCATGGTAGCTGTCCGCCGCGATACCGATTTCTCCACGCGGGCAATCGTCGATGGCCGCGTAGTCAATACCTACAAAGCGAAAGACCTTCTCTACAAACTTTCCGAAGCAACCTGGCACTGCGGCGATCCAGGAATGCAATACGATTCCACTGTTAACCGCTGGCACACATCAAAGAACACCGATCGCATTAACGCCAGCAATCCATGCAGCGAGTACATGTTCTTAGACGACTCCGCCTGCAACCTGGCCAGCTTGAACCTGCTGAAGTTCGCGCCCAACGGCACGTTCGACGTGGAAGCCTATCGCCACGCCGTGGACATCACCATTACCGCGCAGGAAATTCTGGTGGACAACGCCGGCTACCCCACCGAAGCAATCAACAAGAATTCGCACGACTACCGCCCGCTAGGCTTGGGCTATGCCAACCTCGGCGCCCTCTTGATGGCCGCCGGCCTGCCGTACGACTCCGACGGCGGACGCGATTACGCCGCCTGCGTGACGGCAATCATGTGCGGCGAAGCGTACCTGCAATCCAGCCGGGTAGCCGAACTCTGCCCGCCGCTGGTGCCGATCACCGACACCGTACAAAATCGCCTGGGCGTCACCACCGCCGAAGGCATGCCCGGAGCCGCCTGCCCCGGCTTCTACATCAACCGCGAACCATTCCTGGACGTAATTCGAATGCACCGCGCGTCCGTGAATAACATCAGCGGCAAGAACGTCCCCGCGTCATTACTAGAAGCCTCCAAAACCTGCTGGGACGAAGCCCTCTCCAACGGCGAAAAACACGGCTACCGCAACAGCCAGGTAACCGTACTAGCGCCTACAGGAACTATAGGGTTCATGATGGATTGCGATACTACCGGGATTGAGCCGGATTTGGCGTTGGTTAAGTACAAGAAGCTGGTTGGTGGCGGGATGATCAAGATTGTCAACAATACTGTGCCGGGGGCATTGTTCAAGCTTGGTTACACGCATGAGCAGACGGATGCGATTGTTTCTTACATCGACGCTACTGGAACGATTGAAGGGGCGCCGCATATTAAGGACGATCATCTGGCGGTGTTTGATTGCTCGTTCAAGCCAGCGAAGGGAACCCGGTCGATTCACTACATGGGTCACCTCAAGATGATGGCGGCGGCGCAGCCGTTTATTTCCGGGGCTATATCGAAGACGGTCAATCTTCCGAACAACGCGACCGTGGAAGACATCATGGAGGCTTACATCCAGGCGTGGAAGCTGGGGATCAAGGCGGTTGCGATCTATCGCGATGGATGCAAGCAGTCACAGCCTCTTTCGGCAGCGGGATCGAAGACGGCGAACTCCACCAAAGACGATGCCGCCCGCAATGCCGCTGCCGCACACGTAGAAGAAATGAGTCTGGATGCTCCTCCGCGCGCGGTCCGTCACAAGCTGAAAGAAGAGCGCATGTCGGTCACGCACAAATTCAATATTGGCGGACATGAAGGCTACATCATCGTGGGGCTGTATCCGGATGGAGAGCCGGGCGAGATCTTCATCAAGATGGCCAAGGAAGGGTCGACTGTTTCCGGGCTGGTGGATAGTTTCGCGCTGTCGATCTCGATTGCGCTTCAGCATGGGGTTCCGCTGAAGACCTTCTGCGAGAAGTTCGCGCACACGCGCTTCGAGCCGAGCGGATGGTCGAATAATCCGGATATCGGGTTTGCCAAGTCGATCATGGACTACATCTTCCGATGGCTACAGCTCCGCTTCCTGAGCGGACAGCAGCAGATGCTGTTCGACAACCTGAGGCCGCGAGCACTGGGATCGCCAGCGCCGGAAGGGACGGGAGACCTGAACCATGCGGCGGCTCTTCCTCCCGCGGCACCAGAGAACCGCGACTTACGCCCTGGCTCCATTCATGCGGCGGACGCGTTGTCCGGGATCATCGATATGGGCGACGCTCCGTCGTGCAGCTTCTGCGGTTCGATCATGACGCGCAATGGGAGTTGCTACCGGTGCATGAGTTGCGGGAGCACGAGCGGGTGCTCGTAGGGAGGAAAACGTTCATGGTGTGTCTGAGACAGAGCCTCTTGGATCAACGGCTTGAGATTGCGCGCTTCGCAGTGGTGGCTTCCGGGACGGAGGCCAACTCGCTTGAGCGAAAGGGCAGATTTGAACGGGCGGAGGATGCTCGTCGAAAAGCAGATCGCCGCTTGGAGCTATCGAGAAGGCTATCAAAAGCACTCTCACTCCATCGCACCGAACACGGATGCTGACCCACGCTTAGTTTTTGGAGAAGCTGGTGCCAGATTATTGGCACCAGCTTCTCCCAGAGTGCCCGCCTGTCCTAATAAATAATTACCTAATGTCATTTTTATTGACAACGCACTCCTGTTTGTCGTATGTTCTAAGTGGGTCGCCGTTACGCGCGATTCAGCAAGCTCTTTGACAATCATTCTCTTCGCAGAGACCGCTTCCATGATCGAGTCTCTTGCCCTCACGGGCGAGGGACGTAATGCGGTGAGTGGCTGTATTGCTCACGGCGGCGGGACAATACATCCCGTCATTCCGACGCTGCATGCTTGAAGAATTCCCATGGCATCCAACGTAGCTGTATGAGTGTTGCGTAGCAAGATAGCGCGGCACATTTTGAGTGAGTTTTCCGGTTCGGTCCATTCCTTCTCGGACGGCTGCCGCTGCGGCACCGGCAACCGCCGGCAAGGAGAATGAATGCAACACGATAGGGACTTGCAATTCTGCATGGATGCGCTTCGATCCCTGCAGATCCGAGATGGACTCGAACCGGAACAGAGAAGCGCAGTAGAGAAAGCGAAGGAAAGGTTGAGGCGGCTTCGTCGAAAGTCGAATCCAAGTCGAAGAGAAATCTTCGAAGCGGTAAGACGAGTAGTTGAGGCGATCACCCAAGACTTCGTTGTTTGATTAGCTGCTATTTAGGAGCCTATTGCTCAAGTTCCAAGGAAAACTCACTTCCAAGAATCTAAAGGGCCATGAACTATTCGAAAGCAATCAGAACTGCGAGGGCGCTCGCGGACATTTCTCAGCGCGAACTCGCACACCGTGTGCAAATCGATCCCAGCCTAATCTCGATGATCGAGAGCGGGAAGCGCAAGCCAAGTTTGGAAACCTTGGAGAGAATTGCTGCCGCACTCGAGATTCCGTTTCACTTATTCACACTACTTGCGTCTGAAGCTAAAGACTTGCGTAACGCCGATTCCAAAACTGTCCACGAGTTGGCGGTGGGACTGAGTAGACTTCTGCTGAGTGGGAAGGAAGATGCCGCCAGAAAAAATCGAGCTGGTGGTCGAAAAGCTCCAAATCCTGAGCCCAAATCGACTCGCCGACACGCTCAAAATTCGACCCGCAAGACTGGGTAGGCTTGCGGCAGCGCCGGAGCGGAACTATTGCCCCTTCATGGCTGTGAAGCCCCCTCGTCCATTTCAACGGCAGGTCCTTTCCAAACCGCGCCCAATTGATAATCCGCTACAAGACTTGAAATTGGTTCAAAAGCGAATCTATCGGCGGCTTCTCAAACCAATTTGTTTTCCGCCCCATATTCTCGGAGCGGTCCCAAAACGAAGTGTTTTCGACAATGGGTCGCGGCACCTCGCTTCCGAACTTCTCGTGACACTGGACATCAGACAATGCTTCCCCAGCGTTACCAACGCCCATGTGTATAGGGTTTGGGCTGAATTGCTGGGCTGTTCTCCACCCGTGGCAAAGCTGTTAACAGAGCTGACGACTTTCGAGAGACATCTTCCGCAAGGCGCGGCAACGAGCCCCCTCTTGGCCAACCTGTTCATTTGGATGATTGATGGGCCCATCAGAACGATGTGCCGTGAGCTGTCCGTGAACTGTCCGTGAACTTCTCAACTTGGATTGACGATCTGGCGTTTTCGGGCGAACGGGCTCGAGAGTTGATCCAACCCGCCATCGCTGTACTCGCCGCTCACGGACTCCGAGTAAAGCGCGAGAAGATCAAAATTATGGGGCCAACTGCGATCAAGTTGCTCACCGGCACGAGGATCGGTTCAATAGAACTCCGGGCTCCCAAAGGCAAGCTATCGCGGGTCCGATCAGGTATACACAAGCTACGAAATGGACTCGTGGATCAGCAAGACGAGGAGCGGTACATACTGGGGTTAGTCGGGCAGCTGAGGTTCATTGGTCAGCTTTGCCCCCGGGACGTCTCCACATACGCGGAAGAACTACGGGAGGCTTGTAAGGGGCGACGCCTGGACCATCCCTCGGAGAAATTCCTCTCTGCCTCGGGCTAGAGTCGTACTTTCAGTCCCCAGCCACCGCCAGCTGCCCCGCCGGGTTCAACGCTGAGAGAGCACTCCGAATCTCTTCGTTGATTTCTGCTTCGTCGACTCTGCTCTCCAGGATCATCGGGACGTCCGGCGGAACCAAATGACACACTTTCTGGAAGGCAAGAATCGACTCAAGACTCAAGCGGTCATGCCTGCTTTCGGTATTCACTTCGCTGACATGAAGCTGCCCGATTCTGTCCCGGAAACGGCGCAGGATGGCAGAGGCTTCGCTCATCGTGGGATCCACCTGGCGGGCATGGCCGATATCAAAACATAAGGATGCATTCGGCAGCTCTTCGAAGAGTGCGGCCAGGTCCTTGGCTGTCTGGCCGATGGGCTTTCGCTTGTCCATGTTCTCAAGACAGAGACGATCTCCAAGGCGCGCCCACTCGGAGCGCGTGTGCATGGCATCGGGATGCACAATGATCAGCCATCCCCGAGCAGCGACACGCTCAAGCAGTTCCAATGCCAGCGGCTCGAATACGGGCTCCATTGTGCTTGGCGCGTGAAAGGAAACATACTCGAAGGGAGTCAAATCCAGCTGCCCAATGTGGTTTACCAATGGCACCAGTTCGTCCTGGCGCAGGGCGGAGAGTTCCACGGCGCTGACCTCTTTGCCTGCCAGCATTTGCAAGGCTAGACGGAAATCACTTCTTGCCAGTGCGCCCGTGGAAAACCCGACAGACCTCATTAAAAGACCCCGTATTCTCTGGTGAGTGGAGCTATCTGTTTGTTTTCGAAAAAGATGTGGTCAAGGGCATTCTTGAAAGTCCCACTGATTTCTCGTATTCGCTGAAACGTGCGGTCGGTTCTTGAGTTCTCTGCTCGAAGATTCTTGAGCGCCTCACGAGAGCTTTCGTCATTCAGCACAGTCAAGAATTCAGCGTACGAACCGAACAAGTCTTGCGCAATCGAGTCCGAAACACCGTAGCGCTCAATCGATTTTGCCAGAATCTCGAGAGGAGTCAGTTGCACTTGATTCCTGATGTGTTGGAGTAGTTTGAGCTTTATATCACTTTTGTCGGTGGAAATCTGGCTTCGCAAATCTTGATTCAGATGTGCATCAAAACAAACGAGGAGGCCAGAAGCGAAAATCAATTTTCTTGACATTCGCAGCTTTGCATTGCGCAAACCCCAGCCCGCACCGCCTCGATCGCGTTGTTTGCTGGCAAAATCAACTGCCATTGTTCTCCAAAATCGCACAATGTCGTTCAAAAGAAATCTAGGAACTCTGAATCTCTGGTAGTCGCGCATCAGGAGATAGTTGTTGTCTTCATCAAGGTACCGATCGATAACGCCTCTGATGACACGCTCATACGCGTCCGTTCTTTTTCCAATCACAACCGATTCGAGCAGGAGCAGGATTCTTTGCGTTGTATTCTTGTTCGTGTCGTTCTGACCGCCGATCTGATGAATGATGTCGTGGCTGAAGGCCATGTTTCCAAAGGTCCCAGTCGGTCCTGGTTCGACGTATTTGTTGTCCTTGAAGACCCTTTGAAAGTCTTGCGTAATCTGCAAGTGGTCAGGGTTCGCACTTCCATCGATCAAGAACGTCCAATCGAGATCGCTTCCGGAAGTCCACTCCTCCCGAGCCAGCGAGCCGAACACAACGAGACTCGTGTCGGGCGACGCGTATTCGCCTAGCTTGGAGGAGAGAATGCTATCGAGGTCTTTGCGTTTCTTGTGCGTACCTTCGCGAACCACCCGCAGGACATTCGAATTGAGAAGGTCTCTCGTAGTCTTGGATGGAGGCTCGCCGCCCATTGAGCATCATTCTAGCAACGTTTGATCTGCAGCAAACTCGATATGGATCAAGTGTGGCAACGAAGTACTTAATGTTTCCGCTTGGAATACTCCCGAATCGGGTCGAGCTGGCGGCACGTTCTCGGGCTACTACACCTCTCGGACGATGCCGTCATCTTGCCATTGGTGGCCGCAGGCGTCGCAGGTCCATTGGTATTTCTGGGAAGAGTCATCCGTTGCAACTATCGCAGATGCCGTCCCGCCCTCGAAGATCACTTCCGGGGAGTGGCATTTGGGACAGCGGACCGGAAGTTCATCGAGCACTTCATTCTCTTTTGGATTCGGGTCGTCTTCCGGCTCATAGTTCCGCATGGCCGGCCCCGCCCAGGGCAAACCGATTTGCATGATTTGCACGGCGATCCCATCGGCGAAATTCGATGTCACCTCGGCTACTCCCGTGGCTTTTTCTGGTCCCATAAAAAACGGAATTCCCAGGCGATCGAGAATCGTCTGGACCTTGAGCGCGTCGCGCACGCTCCACACGATGCAGAGCTCAACCAGTTTGCGGTCCTCGTCGTAAGTGGAATCGGGATTGGGAAAATCGTATCCAGCGGAATCGCGGAGCTTCGGAGATTCGTGCTCGAAGAAAGCTGGCCGCGGCCTAAACTGCGACGGGGTTGTCGGCTTTGCGGTCTCGTCTTCTTCAGCCTGCAGTCCGCGATGAGAGAGTTCCAGCGCGAGCGCCTGTTGTGCAAAGTCGGTAAGTTCGGACCGTTGCCGCCCGAGCACCAGCAGTTCGCTGTCGCTGAGCTGGCGATAATGCTCGGAGATGCGCAGCCATTCCCCAGCGGGATCGAGAGGGCCCATAGGCGTCGGAAATAATATACCGGGAGCGACCCTAACCCGCCCCCGGGGCTAAAGCCCCTCGATATTTTTGTCTCAACGCCGGCCTGAAGGCCGGCTCTTCTACCAAGACATTTTCGCTCTTTTAAGCACCGCCCAGAGTCCCGGGGAAAATCTTGTCAAGAGGGGAATTGGGGAGAAAGTTCGGAAGCTGCTGGTCCTAAGGGCTATATAGGTGTTGAGGGTTGGCGGGTTACTCCATTGGGAAATCGTATAATAGAAGTATAGGTAGGAAAGCAGTCAGCCGTCAGCACTCAGCCGTCAGCTAGAGACTGCGTTTGACTCGCGGTTTTAATGGAATCATCGGTGGTGGATCGGCGGTCCCTTAGGGCCGCCTTTTTCATTTGGGGGAGTGGGGAGACATGGGGAGTCGGGTGGGTCGGGGTGGGCGTGGCCGGGGGCTGAGGAATGATCCGGTGGAGGGGCACACGTTTGGTAATTGCAAGCAAAGGGGGGAGTGGGCGGAGCTTTGTTTTATGGCGCGGGCGGCGGGGATGGGGTTGTGCGTCTGCAAGCCTTATGGGGATTCGGCGCAGTATGACGTGGGCATTGAGAAAGATGGTCGGATGCTGCGGGTGCAGATCAAGTCGACTACTTACTCGCGGAGCGGGGCGTTTACATGCAATGTCGTCGGACGCGGGCGCAAAGGATATGCGGCGGGAGTGGTGGACTTCATTGCGGTTTATCTGGTGCCGATGAATGTGTGGTACATCCTGCCGTTTGAGGCGCTGGCGGGGACGGTGTCGCTGCAGTTTGCTCCTGGGCGGGTGGGGAATAAGTATCAGGCGTATGTGGAGGCCTGGCATTTGTTGAAGGAGTAGCTGGGGGGCGGAGTTTCGTCTTAACGCCGGCCTAAAGGCCGGCTCTTCCACCAAGACCTTCCGGTGCTAAACACCCCTTCCCGACGACCAGCTGACCCGCCGGGTTCAACGCTGCGAGAGCGCTTCGAATTTCTTCGTTGATTTCTGCTTCGCCGACTCTGCTCTCCAGGGATCATCGGAACATCCGGCGGCACCAGTTGACACACTTTCTGAAAGGCAAGGGTTGACTCGAGACTCAGGCGGTCATGCCTGCTTTCGGTATTGACTTCGCTGACATGAAGCTGCAACGATTCTGTTCCGGAAGGGTCGCAGCCCGGGGGCTAAAGCCCCTCGATATTCTTGTCTTAACGCCGGCCTAAAGGCCGGCTCTTCCACCAAGACCCTTCGTTTCCCAACGCCGGCTGGGAAGACCCGCTCGTTCCCAAAGTACATTCTCCGAACCCTGTTGGAAAAATCCGCGTGCATCTCCCCCTCCCGCAAGAGCTGTCTCTACAACCGTGGAAGAGCGGCCCTTTGAGGGCCGCGTTAGAGATGTTAGTCGAGGCCTTCAGGCTCGGTGGTCGCCCGCCTCAGGGGCTGAAGCCCTCAATGTTTCCTCTTAACGCCGGCCTGAAGGCCGGCTCTTCCACGTAAACCGTCGGGCTCGGATTGTTCCAAAACCGACCAACCGCCGCGTGATCAACGTCACATTTTCATCGCCGCCAGGGGGCTACGATCCACGAATGGATCGTACGTTTTTCATCACTTCCGTTACCGCCCAACGGAAGACTATATTCCAACGCGATGCCACATCCGATCTGCTCGTCGACGTTTTCCAGCATTACCGCGTCCAGGGAAAATATCTTTTTCATGATTTCGTGATCATGCCTGACCACTTTCACGCGTTAATCACACCTGCGCCCGAGATTTCCCTGGAGAAGGCTGTTCAGTTCATCAAGGGGGGATTTTCGTTTCGTCTGAAATCGAAGCTGCCGGTATGGCAGCCGAGTTTCACGAATCATCGAATCAGGGACGACGAGGATTTTGCGCGGCATCGCGATTACATCCGTATGAATCCCGTGCGCGCAGGTCTGGCAGCGAAAGGGGAGAATTATCCGTATTCATCGGCCAACGGAAAGTTCGCGCTCGATCCGATGCCGCCGGGGCTAAAGCCGGGTCTAGAATGGCGCCAAACGCCGGCCTGAAGACCGGCTCTTCCACGAAAACCAAGGCTGCGAGACATCCGAGTCGAGAGGGGGTGTCTCCCTCGGTGCGCCGGCCGCACCAAGGTGTGATGGCGGCCCAAAGCTATTGTCATTTTTGGCAGTTGCGGCACGACTGAAGTCGTGCCCTCCCAATCATTGCGCGAGCCCTGCCGGTATGCTACCGTCCCCTTGAATTGGGTGCGAGGTGACATTCATGGGCTGGATTGTTCTTGCGGTCATCGTTCTGTTCGGGTTTTTTCTGGTTGGGATGTACAACAGCCTGGTACAGCTCCGGGTGCGATCGGAGTCGGCTTGGTCTGATATCGATGTACAGCTGAAGCGTCGGCACGATCTGATTCCTAACCTCGTGGAGACGGTTAAGGGATACGCGGCGCATGAAAAGGACACGTTTGAGAACATCGCGAAGTATCGCTCGATGGCGATGCAGGCTACCGGGCCCGTCGACAAGGCGGCGGCGGAGAATCAGCTTACGGGGGCGCTGAAGAGTCTGTTTGCGGTGGCGGAGAATTATCCGCAGTTGCAGGCCTCGCAGCAGTTCACGCAACTGCAGAGTTCCTTGAGCGAGACGGAAGATGCGATCCAGAATTCGCGGCGCTACTACAACGCGGTGGTGCGGGATCTGAACACCAAAATTCAGACCTTCCCTACGAATATTCTGGCGGGCATGTTCGGATTCCAGCAGAAACAGTTCTTTGAGACGGCGGCCGCGGACCGGGAACCCGTTGCGGTGAAATTCTGAACATGCCACACGGACGGCACAGTTTCCCGCGTTCCCGCGTGCGTACTGGGCTCCTCGTTGGAAAGATTTTCTGTGTAGTGCTGCTCGGAATTCTCCCGAGCGCTGCCCAGGTCCGCAACTGGCGCATCTCTGATTTCAAAGACACGATCACGATCAACGCTGACGGCAGCGCGTTGGTCAGCGAGAAGATCACGCTGGTTTTTGTCGGCGCGTGGCATGGGATTCATCGCACGATTCCAGTGGAATATCCGGGACCTCACGGCACGAACTTCACTCTTTATATCGATGTCAAGAGCATTACCGACGAGAACGGCGCAAAGCTGAAGTACGACTCCGGCAAGTCGGGTGACTTCCGCGATTTGAAGATATACATCCCGGGCGCCGAGGATGCTACGCGGGTGGTGAATATTGATTACGCGGTGCGGAATGGCGTCCGAAGTTTTGAGGATCACGACGAGTTTTACTGGAATGTAACCGGCAACGACTGGCCGGTCCCGATCGATCATGCTTCGGCGTTTGTCGCGTTGCCGGAAGCGGCGGCGGGTGGACTGCGCGCGCAGGCTTTCACGGGCGTTTATGGATCGACGGAGGGTGCGGCTTCCTCGGAGGTCAAGGGCGCCGATGTGATGTTCGAGACTACGAATCCGCTGACGATGCGGGCCGGATTGACGATTGATATTTTCATCCCCAAGGGCGTGCTGAAGCCGCCGGGCGCGCTGACCAAGCTGTTCTGGTTTCTGGGGAGTAATCCGATTGTGTTTCTTCCTCTTCTTACGCTGGCGGTGATGTATGGCCTGTGGCATACGGTGGGCAAGGATCCGGAAGCGGGGGTGTCGGTGGCGCCGATGTATGAGCCGCCGAAGGGATTTACTCCGGCTGAAGTGGGAACGCTGATCGACGACTCGACGGATCCGCGGGACATTACATCGACGATCGTTGATCTGGCGGTGCGGGGTTACATCAAGATTGAAGAGAAGGTCGACACTTTTCTTGTTTTCAAGAAGAAAGACTACCTGTTCCATCTGCTCAAGGCGCGCGAGCAGTGGGGGAGCGATCTTTCCCTGTCTCCGCATGAGCGGGTGATGCTGGAGAATATTTTTGCGGGCGGGAGTGAAACCCGGCTGGCGGATTTGAAGAACCGGTTCTACACGGCGATTCCGGTGATCCGCGGGGACATTATGTCTGCGCTGAAAAGGAAGGGCATGTACCAGCTCGACCCCGGATCGGCTAACGGATACAGCGTGGCTGCACTGGTCGCGATTGGATTGTTGCTGGCGGCTGTGCAGTATCTGGGCTGGATGAACTTGTTTAATTCCATTCCGCTGCTGATTGGAAGCGCGCTGATTTCGGCGGGAGTCTGGTGGCTATTCGCGCGGGAGATGACGGCCAAGACATTGTTGGGAGTGCGGACGGTGGTCGCGATTCTCGGCTTCCAGGAATTCATGAACCGGGTGGATGCAGACCGGATCAAGCGCATGCCTCCTGATACGTTTGAGAAATATCTGGCTTACGCGATGGCGCTGGGCGTCGAACAGCATTGGGCGCAGGCTTTTGCCGGGATCATAAAGGATCCGCCGAACTGGTATGTGGGATCGACGCCCTACGTTGGATTCAATCCTATTTTCTTTGCCAGTTCGATGCATGGCATGGCATCGGATATGCACCAGGTGTTTGTGTCGGCGCCGCGGGCCAGTTCTTCTGGATCTGGATTCGGCGGCGGGGGTGGAGGCGGCGGGTTTTCTGGCGGTGGGTTCGGCGGCGGCGGGGGCAGCGCGTTCTAGTGTAGTGCGCCTCGATCCGCATCATTAGTGTTGTTCGACAAGAAGATCAAAGGCTTTAACCACGGAGGACACAGAGGACCACGGGAAAATCAAGTTGGAATAAACGTCGATCTGTTCGGCGCACTGCACCAGCAGACTGCGAAAGAGTCGCTTCGTGGGGAAGACCCGGCCGTCAGTGGCTAAAGCCACATTCAAAGTTAAGCGGTTACCGCAGCGGTGAACCGCTGCGCCACCCAAAATCTAGGTCAACACCCACTTTTCCCAGCCTCCTACAAGCACTTCTACGAGAGCGCTCTCATTGTTGTCGAGCTCCATCTCCGCAGGAATCGCCGACGTGTCCGTGAGGTATCGGTAAATTACTTGGTTTGTATTTGAGTTGGGGCGCGTTCATGCGGATGTCCACTGAGTCGTGGACTACGGCGTCGGCAGGGATGAAGCGACGACGGCCGAGATTCACGCGAATAGTCTTTTCCCAGACATGGGGCGCCGTTTCCTTCCGGATGATTTTTGGCCAGAACTCGGCGATCCACCATGCTCCTTGCAATGATTCGTGCTGATTGGTGGTCAGAGGGTCGGGCTTTTCGTAGGGAGGCTGGCCTCCGAGAATTTCTGCCTTCCGGTTGGCGTCGATGATCAGGCCGGCTATTTCTGCTTCGCACACCATCCACCGCAAGGCGATTTGAGAAAGCTGGCTTTCGGGTTCGGGGTAACTTCCGCCGACATCGGAGTGGTCTCCCGCGAACCACACTTCTTTTACATCCTGCTGAGGAGTCTTGGGTGCGCGGAATGAATTCTGGCGGAAGAAGGCGCGCCGCTCGTCGATCGACATGGCGTGCCGGACGAGCGTGAAGTCCTCGTTGCTGGTTGCCGTCGTGTAGGGAAAATGAACGGCGTTGTAGACCCATCCTACGGAGCTGACTGTGTCCCAAAGTCCCGCGAAGTAGGGTTTGCAGTCGATGGAGAAAGTCTGCTTGAAGGCTTGCGCCAGACCGACATCAAACGGATCGCTCTTGAGCAGGCGAATGGCGTAGGGAATTTGTCCCTCGTTACCCTGTCGCAACAATCCGACGGCGCGCAGCATACCGCAAAGACAGCGCGCGGTGTAGGCGCCGCGGCTGAATCCGAAGAGGTAGATGTGGTCGCCAGGGTCGTAGGTGTTCATGAGGAACTGATAGGCGTCGGCGACGTTGTCGGAAATCCCATAGCCGAAGGCGAGGCCGATGAGTTTTGTCCACACCCGGCCAATCTCGGTCAGGGCCGAGCGCGCACCCATGGTTCCTACGCCGGGATGGTAATAGGCGATCTGCGCGGGATCATCCTGCTTAAGCATTTTGTAGATCTTGATGACATTCGAGATGCGCGCGCCGAACTCATTGCTCGTGCCGTCACAACAGATCACGATTCGCTTCATGGGTCAGCTCCGTGGAGAGCAGGCCGGGGAAAAGGGGAGTGTATTGCAGATAGAACGGCAAATCGAGGGAAAACCCTTCGTGCCGGAATCAGTTCCTGGGCGGCGACGCGTCCTGGGGAAAGCTCTTTAACGCGACTTCCCGGGAATGCGATGTGGTCTTCTTGGATTCGTCGGTCGCGTTTTCGGTAAGGGTCCCTTTGAGCATGTAGTATGCCTCGTCGCCGGGATTCTTGCCTTCGCCGCGGTCCACTGTACCGCGAAACTCAAACCAGACGCCATGGACCGCCTTAGTGCTGAAGGTCAGATTGTGTCCGCTGATCTTGCCTTCTTTGAAGAAGTGGTCGAGGAAAGATCCCCGGTCACTTTCGCTGTCGCCGAAACGCGAGACGAAGCCGGTGACATTGCCTTCGTCTTCCACTGTAATCTGGACAAATTCGCCGTCGCGCAGGAAGTTGTACATGCCGGAATATTCGGATCCAGGGTGGGCGGGAGCGGTCTTGGCACTTTGCGCAGCGGAGGTCAGCACGGCAAGAGCAATAAAACAAATAAGTTGCAGCGAAAAACGGCGCATCAATCTCCTCCGGCTCCCGGGGTGGATTTCGCCCTGCTTGCTGCCCAGGGTAGTCCACCGCGGTCACCTGGGTCGGCTATAATCTTGCTACAGAATATCCGTCCGGAGCGATTGCGGAAAGCCGCTTCGGATCCCGCCTTCCGGGACTGCCCCCGAAGGAGTTTCACGGAGTGCAAGTTGCAATGGGGACTGAGAGCCGATCCCATAAATGGTTTCCAGGACAAGGAGCCACGCCCCCAGGGGCTAAAGCCCGCGTTTTCATTGACGGGTAGCGGCACGGCTGAAGCCGTGCCGCCCCAACAACGATTCATGGGAAACGATTTGTGGGGTAAGTTCTGAAACCTCGAAAGGTAAATGTTTGAAGCTTTTGATCGAACTGGAACCTCGCCGTCGCGCCTTTTGGAGCAGTGTCGCGGCTGCGCTACGCCCGGTGCGTCCGGTGCGGGAGGCCGAACTCGGCTTGTGGCGGGATGTCTTCGTCCGGCAAGGTGCGCCATGGGGACGATTCATCCAGTCCGTCATCCTTCATTCCGGAGCGCTGGCGTTTCTTTGGATCGTAAGCCTGTCGTGGCTCCAGCATCAGAACAGCGTGGCTACACCTGCGTTTGACCCTTCGTCCGTAATCACTTACACGCCGGAAGAATACTTGCCGCCGCTGGACACTGGCATAACTGACCCAGCACCGCCTGCGAAAGGCGATCCGGTGTATGCGAAGCAACCGATCCTGTCGGTGCCTCGGGAAGCTGACAATCGCCAACAGACGATCGTCGCGCCGCCGGATGTGCGGCTGAATCGCGATGTGCCGCTGCCGAATATGATCGCGCTGTCGACGCCCGCGCCGGTAGTACCGATCGAAGCGACGAAATCCGCCATGCGCCGCCTGGCGACGCCGGATGCGCAGATCGTTGCCCCCGCTCCTGAACTGGATACCGCTCAGAACCGGGTGGTGCGCAGCGCGCTCACTACATCGATCATTGCGCCGCCCCCGGAAGTTGCGGCAACGCGCACTCGCGGGATGTCTGGGCCTGATGCGTCGGTGGTCGCGCCTCCACCGGATGTTACGCGATCGACCATGGGACGCGTTGGGGCCTTGAACATCGGGCAGACGCAGGTGGTCGCTCCCGCTCCGCAGTTGAACATTGCAACGCAGCACACGGTGTCCGGGCGCGGGATGGGTGGGATTCCGAGCGGCGGAGTTCAGCCGGTCGCACCACCTCCTAGTCTCGGTGGCGGCGGTGGGAGCGGGTCGTCGGGAAGACTGATTGCGTTGGGGATTCGTCCCGTGGCGCCGAGCGGGCCGGTGACCAGTCCCGGTGGGAATCGGAGAGGGACGTTTGCGGCTAATCCTTCGGGGAAACCGGGGGCGTCGGGAACTCCTGGATCAACGCAGGCACTGGGCACGAAGCCATCGGGGAACGGCACGACAGGCAGCAGCGCGGGTATTCGGGGGCGCGAAAACCGTTCTTTGCCGAGCGGCATTCATGTGGGCGCTGCCGATTCCGCGGGGCGTGTTTCGTCGGATGGAAATGGCCGGGACGGAAACGCTCGCGAGATCGCAAGTGCGACTCCTCCACGAGTCGGCGGATCCAAGGCCGCTCCGTTGTCGCAAGATAAAGTCTCGGACGTTGACCGGCAAGTGTTCGGAGGAAAGCGGATTTATTCGATGACCTCGAACACGCCGAATCTGAATTCATCTACCGGGAGCTGGGTGATTCGTTTTGCCGAACTGAAGACCACTGCGAAGGCCGGCGAATTAAGCGCACCCGATGCGATTCAGAAATCCGATCCGGGATATCCGATTGAATTGATGCGCGCGAATGTGCAGGGCACGGTCACGCTGTACGCGGTGATTCATGCGGATGGCACGGTGGGAGAGATCCGCGTGCTGACCAGTCCTGATGACCGGCTGGATGCGCTCGCCAAGAGCGCGCTGGCGCGCTGGAAGTTTCGCCCGGCGACGAAAGATGGACAGCCGGTGGCTCTGGAAGCGGTGGTGGTGATTCCGTTCCGCGCGAAGCGCACGACCTTCTGACGGCCTTTACCTCTGCAATCTGACCTCTAACCTCCGACCTTAACTAGTTCCAGCGGGCTTTCGATGCGCGCTTCAGGCGGGGCAGCAGGGCTTGCAGGTAGGAGATTACTGCTTCCAGCCGCTTTGGTTCCGACAATGTTGTCAGCAGCTTTTGCTTGAAGTCGAGGTCGAGCGGGAGCGAGCCGGCTAGAAGAAACGACAGATGTTCGTCGCTTTCTTCTGGGCTATCGCCATCGGCGCCGGCGAGTTTTGCGATCTCTGAGTGCAGGCTAACTGCCTGTTTTGCGAGTTGAGAGGAGGGCGCGGCTGGTTCGTCTTCGATCACGCTGAACTCCGCTTCCAGGAATGATCGTTCTTCGTGGACCTGGAGGACCTCAAAGCGCTCTACTCCGCGAGTCAGGATGTCCATGCGGCCATCGTCGTAGCGCTTGGTCACTTCGAGGATCTCCGCGGTGCACCCGATTTCGGCCACGCCGTCCGACGAGGCGCGTACTACGCCGAAAGGTTTTTTTTCGTCGAGGCACTCCGCGATCATTTCCTTGTAACGCGCTTCGAAGACGTGCAGAGGCAGAGGAACTCCCGGCAAGAGTACGAGGTCCAGCGGGAACAGGGGTAACAGCAGACTCACGGCGTCTCCTGACGCGATTTTACGCCAGCGGTTGACTCGGTTGCACTCGAGGGGATACAAGGGTCGGCATGGAGATGCAGGGGAAAGTTGTCGCGATCACGGGCGCGTCCATGGGCATTGGGGAAGCGATTGCCAAAGTTTTTGCGGATCAGGGCGCGAGCGTCGTGCTGATGGCGCGCGATGCAAGCCGCGCGGAAGCGGCGCGCTGCCGGATTGGAAACATTGAGCGCACGGTGGCTCTGGCGTGCGACGTACGGCATCGGGAGGAGATCGACCGCGCACTAGGGCTCACGCTGCACCATTTCAATCGCGTGGATGTGTGGATCAATAACGCCGGCGTCGGAATGCGGGACACCGTCGCGGAAATGGAGATGACGGCGTGCCGCGAAATGTTCGACACGAACTTCTTCGGTGCGATCGCGGGAATGCAGGCGGTGATTCCGGTGATGCGCGCGGCGGGAGGCGGAACGATCATCAATATTTCGAGTGTCGCGGGTCACATCCCGTTGACGTTTGGCGCGATTTATTCGGCGAGCAAGTTTGCGATGAATGCGATTGGAAAGGCGGCTCGTCTGGAATTGCGAGCTGACAATATTCATGTGCTGACGGTTTGTCCGGGATATGTCGCGACGGATTTCAGCAAAAACGTGCTGGCCAATCGGCGCGGCAATACGCGCCCGACAGGGGTGCGCGGCATTTCGGCAGAGCGCGTGGCGCGGGCGGTCTATGAAGGATATCGAAAGCAGAAGCGCGAAGTGGTTGTGCCCTGGACTATGCATCCGGTGATCAAGCTGTATCAGTTGTTTCCGGGATTGGTGGAGTGGGGGATGCTGAAGATGCTGCCGCCAGCACAGCGAGAAAAGCCAGTGAGATAAAACAGCAAGGGCGCGTTGCGCCGGGAAACTTGTCCGGCGAACGCGCCCCTTGTCTTTCCACTCAAGGAAGTTATTTGCTCATACCCGCCGCTGCGCTCATGGCCATGGAGCGAGTTGCCGCCTGCATGGCAGGAACGAAGTACAGCCGGTACGACCGGTAGATCGTATACATCACCGGCAGAACCAGCACGGCTGCCAACCATCCGATGTGCTGGCTGGCCGAGTTGAGCATCGACGTCAAACCCGCACTGACTACGTAGTACGGGAATGACATCTGGGCGATGTTGGACCAGATCCGCCGCACTGCGCCGCCATCGGTTAAAGCTACGATGACGGATACTGGCAGCGTCTGGCCGAGAAAAAATGTTGCGGTGGCGGCGGTCAACAGCAGAGGAGCCGAAACCCACTTCAGTCCATTCAGCATGTGCTGATGGAAGAGCAGGCCGGCGGCGCCGCTGGAGAAGGCCATCATACTTACGTTAAAGAGAACGCGAACTGGTTTCAGTTTGCCGCCGTCCTGCGGCAGAGTCTGCATGATTGCGCAGGCGCATGCGATCAGGATGGACTCGGTCGCGCTCAGCGTGATCACCGACAACATCAGGAACGGCAGGTTCACGGACATACTTCCGTTGACGCCGGGGATGGTGACTTTCATCCGCGACGTGCCGACCGCGGCCAACAGAAGCGTCATCGCCAGCAACGGATGCCAACGCTGGCCCTGGCCCTGTATCATTGCGTCGCCCATCATGCCGGCCGCTGCCAGAACCATGAATCCGATGAAGGTCTTTGTAAGTCGTGTGTAAGTCATTGTCAGCTCCTTTCTTCAGGGTTCACACGACTCAACTACTCACCATCAAAGGCGACTGATAAGGCGTCCATATTATTGAAGTCGGAGCAGCCCCAGACCACGCTGGTGGCGTTCGCCGATCCTGTGGATGCTCCCCATACGACGCTGAAGCCGCTCAGGATGTTGCTGCCCCAGACCACGGACGTTCCCCACACCACCGAGCTACCGTTAACGTTCGTTCCCCACACCACCGAGTTACCCCAGACGACCGAGGTCCCCCAGACAACCGACGTACCCCACACTACCGAGTTGCCGTTCACGACGGACACCGTGCCAGTCGTGGGGTCATAAACAGCGGTGGGAGATAGCGCCGAGGCGGTTGCCGCAGGCGTCAGATCGTTGTTGTTGAGAGCGGCGGCGATATCCATATAGCCCGCGCCCACGGTGAAAAGATCGTAGTAAGAGGTGAACGTCTGCCCGGTTGTCGGATCGGTCGCGACCGAGGACACCGGGAAGGTCTTATAGGCCGTCTTCATCAGGCGAGCCTTTACCTGGTCAGGTGTGAGAGCGGAATTCTGATCCAGAAGAAGCGCCACCGCGCCGCTCACTGCCGGTGTTGCCATGCTGGTGCCGCTCAGCGTGAAATACGGCTTGTATCCCGGGTAATAGGTTCCATAGACCTTGCTAGACGAATGGAGGCCCGTGAGAGTGCTGTCGCGGCCAATCGTCGAGATAATGGAATTGCCAGGCGCGACGAGGTCCGGCTTCACGACGTGGTCATAAGTCGTGGGACCCTTCGAACTGTAGCTGGCAATCTGGTCATCGGTGCGGTCCGCGGTGTTCATGGTCTTCATGGCACCCACTGTGAGCACCAGCGGATCGTTGCCCGGCGCGGTAACCGTACCGTAGCCGTTGCTGCCGTTCACGCTCAAGCGGCCATAGTTGCCGGCCGCCACCACTACTACTATGCCGGCGCGCCACGCGGATTCTACCGCCTGGCAAAGAGGATCGTTGGCATAGCCTGTCGGAACGCCACGGCCCAGCGACAGGTTAATAACCCGGATGTTGTAAGTGTCCTTCAGTGCGATCGCGCGCTGAATGGCCGCGATCACCATGCTGTCGGTTCCTGCTCCGTTCTTGTCGAGAACGCGGAGGTCGATCAGATTGACGTTCGGCGCGACCCCGGCGAAGCGTCCATTCGACCAGTTGCCGTTTCCGCCCACGATGCCCGCCACGTGCGATCCGTGACCGTAGAGGTCCCACCACCCATTCGCGGAATTCGTGATCGGAGTTCCCGTGAAGTCCTGGTGGTACAACACCCGCGAAGCCGTACCGCCGGCATTCGACAGATCGCCGTGATTGTCGTTGATGCCGCTGTCAATGATGGCGACGCCGACGCCGCTGCCGTCGTATCCGGCGTTCCAAGCGGCGCTCACACCTACGGCGGCGTCAGTCAGATCGTCCATCGCCTTCAGCGGACGATCCGGAGAGATGAAGGCCACATCGCTGTCATTCTCCATCGAGCGAATGGCAGCCGGCGACATCGTGAACGCGCCTGCCCGGACAAAGGACAGATTCCCGTTCAGCCTGCCACCACGACCCTGTGCTCTTGAGATCTGCGCGGCGCCCGGAGCGTGCTTGTAGGTCACGATGACGCGCATCGCTCCAGAGTTGTGCTTCAGCATCTCGGAAAGGTCCGCGGACATCTTGGGATGATCCTTGGAGACGCCCCCGTCTTCGTTAACAGGACGGAAGCCCTGCCCGTAAGCCAGGTTGGCAGCCAGGATCAAGGCCAGCACTAGACCACGCCCACCGCCCCACGCGGCTCCATGGCGTTCGTTGCGCTGGTTTGACTTCTTCCTACGATGTGCAGTCATGTTTTGGTCTTCCTTTGCGGCGCACGCAAGCCGCTACAACTCAGCCCTGATAGTGCACGGGCGGGGCCAACTGGGCATTTGTAAGTTGTTGATTGTAGGGGTGGATATTCGATCTGGAGTAGGGTGGAAGTGGACACTCTGTCCCGGTGCCGGGGCGATGGGACACATTGTCCCGGAGCGGTCACGGTGGTTACTCTCGTAATCGACGGGGTGGTTAACTGCGGTAGTGGAGTGCGTTGAAAATAGATCGATAGCTGGGGCTCGATGCAGCCATGCAGTTCGAACGTTCGACGAGGAAGTCAAAGGCCCTAACCACGGAGGGCACGGGGGGTCACGGGCGGACCACTGGGGAAACCGGCGACCCCGACTTCAGTGGCTGAAGCCACATTCAAAGCAAAGCGCCTATCGCAGCGGTGAACCGCTGCGCCACCCAAAATCAAGGTCAACCCTGACTTTCAGCAGACACTGAAGCCGTGCCCTTTCACCAAACCACTTATGAGACCAGTCTAGTGAGACACGTAATGAGAACCGGGCCGTGCTGGAGATACTCCGGCGCTGGCTGCCCGCGCTTTCGCAAGAGTTTCTTGGATGCTGGTTGGAACGCGGGGCAACGAGGCCATCAGACGGCGGGTGTATTCGTGAGCAGGAGCCGTGAATATCTGGTCGGTCGGACCATTCTCGACAATCTGTCCTTCGTGGAGAATCGCGATGCGCCGGCAAAGACCGGCTACCGACGGCAGGTCGTGCGAGATGTAGAGGATCGACATGCCAATGGTGCGGTTCAACTGGGCGAATAGTTCCAGGATTTCCGACTGGGTAATCACGTCAAGTGCGCTGGTCGCCTCATCCGCCACAAGCAAGGCGGGGCGGTGCATGACGGCCATCGCGATCAGTACTCTTTGCGCCTGGCCCACGCTGAGTTGCGAGGGATATTTGCGAAGGAAGTCTGGATCGGCGGGCAGGCTGACGCTCGTCATAGCGGACTGAATTGCCGCGTCGCAATTTGCGCCGGTGGCGGCGTGCGCGCGCCATGCTTCCTTGAGTTGCGTGCGAATCCGGAGCGCCGGGTTGAGCGATGACAGAGGACTCTGCAAGACCAGGCTGAGCGAACGTCCGCGAAGGCTGCGCAGGTCGCGTTCTTTCATGCGGAGCAAGTCCGCGCCCTGAAAAACGATAGTGCCTTCGACGGTGGCGCGCTTGCGGCTGAGCAGGCCAAGAATGGCCAGGGCCAACGTACTCTTGCCCGAGCCACTTTGTCCGACCAGTCCGAGAACTTCACCGGGAGCAATGTCGAGAGCAACATCCCGAAGTACGGGGGCTTTCCCCGGGTAGTGCACCGTTACCCGTGCGGAAAGCAGATTTGGCGAGGCATCGCTCATCGGCTCGCCTGGGCGGTGGAGTGGACAGTGAGGCGGTCGGCGTTCCAGTACGTTTGGGGACTCAGAATGACTGGCGCCGCGCCCTCGACTGAAGTGGACACCGCAGAGAGAGCGTTCTTGTTGATGAGATAAAGGAATGGCGCCTGCTCGGCGACGATTTCCTGTACGCGATCAAACGACTTCTTGCGTTTTTTGGGATCGGCGGCGGAGGCCTGCGCCCGCATCAGGCGGTCAATCTCCGCTTCCCATGCGGTTTCCGGGGATTTCTGCTGGGGATTCCAGGCGTGATCTTCGGCAGAACTCAACCAGATATTCATCTGGCCATTGGGGTCGAGGTCGACGTTTTGAAATCCCAGGATGGCGGCTTCGTAGTTGAATTTCTGAGCTATGCGCTCGATTAATGATGGGAAATCCAGCGTGACCACGTTGATCTTGATGCCGATTCTTCCGAGATCGTCCTGAATCATGACGGCCATACGCTCGCGGGACTTGTTGCCGGCATTGGTGACGATGGAGAACTCGACCGCATGGCCGTCCTTGTCGTGCAAGACTCCGTCCCGCAGGCGGAAGCCGTCGTTTTGGAGATGCTCCAGGGCGATGGCCGGCTTATACGATTCGACTTTCAGCCGGTTGTTGAACCAGAACTTGTTGGCCGGCGACACAGGACCGACTGCGGGCTGGGCATGGCCGTGATAGATGACGCGACTCAGATCGTCGCGATTGATCGCGGACGAAATCGCACGGCGGAAACTGGTGGATCGGAACCAGTCGCGCTTGTACGAAGGAATCGGCGCATTGGCTACCTGGTTGAACCACATGAACTCGGTATCGAGGGAGGCGCCGGCGTCGTGGACGACATCGGGCGAACTGGCAGCGAGGCGGTCGTAATATTCGGTGTCGATGGCATTGATGAGATCGAGTTCTCCGCGGCGGAAGCGCAAGACCTCAACGTCGCGGTTGGGCTGAATGTCGAGACGGATGGCGTCGAGATACGGCAGCTGGCGTCCAGAGCGGTCTTTCTTCCAGTAATTCGGGTTGCGTCTCAAGAGCAGGTGGTCGCCGGACTTGTGTTCCGCGACGAAAAAAGGACCGAGAACAGCTCTTTCCTTTGCTTTTTTCGAAGCGGTTGATGACATGATCGCCACCTGATCGAAAAGGCGGTCGAGGCCGATGATAGGTGCGGGAAATATGATCGTGATCTTGTCGGGCGCGAGGATCCTGGTTTCCACGGTACCGGTGCCGGAGCGAAAGGCATCGCCGGTGGAGGAATGCAGCTCAGGATCCATGAGCCGAGTCATGGTGTAAGCCACATCGGCGGCGGAAAAAGGACTGCCGTCAGAAAATTGAATGCCGATGCGGAGTTTGAACGTGATCTGGCGGCCGTCTTTGGAAAGCTTCCACGAATGCGCGAGTTCTGGTTCGAGCGCTTGCGTTTGCCGGTTGACGCGCACCAGGACGCCGCCCGTCAGGTAGCGGATGGTGAGGGAGGCGTCGTCATCCACTTTGAGCGGATCGAAAGTCTTGGGTTCGGCGCGCAGACAGAAGCGCAGTTCGTTGCCATTCTGGGCTGACGCCATGCCAGCTAATAGTGCGAAGCTAACAAGAATCCGTAAGAACACGCGGCGGCGCATCATGCAGCCACCTCCTCTTTCGACAAGAGCGTTTGGAATGAAGTCATGACGACGATAAGCAGAAGCAGTGAAACCAGCCGCCATGGCTCTCCGCGGAAGGAAACGAGACCTTCGAGTTCGCGAAGCAAGCTTCCCCACGATGGCAACGGCTCGGCGACACCGAGGCCAAGAATGCCGAGATTCGCTTCGCTCAGGATGAAGACGGGAATTGAAATCCAGAACTGCGCATACAAAACAGGTTTCAGATTCGGAAGCACATGAACGAAAAAGAGGCGCGAGCCATGCAAACCCGAAGCACGGGCTTGGACGATGAAGTCGGAAGTTCTCAGCGACTGCGCGCTGGTACAGAGCACGCGCGCCGAAGCGGCCCAGCCGAGCAGACCGAGGATCAGAAAAGTAATCAGCACAGAAAGTACGGGGGAAACGTTGAGCGGCAGAACGGCGCGCACGGTGATCAGCAGGAACAGCCACGGCAGGGAGAGAAACAAATCCGTGAGTCCGGTTGCGACTCGCAGCCAGATGCCGCCGAGGTATCCAGCCAGTCCGCCGACCATCGCCGCTAATAGAGTCGAGATCAATGCGGCGGCGGGGGCGAGAAGTAAAGAGATGCGGGTGCCGTAGAGTACGCGTGCAAAGCGGTCACGGCCAATTTCGTCGGTGCCTAACCAGTGGGATCGCGAGGGTGGAGAGCCGGGGTCTTCGCGAAACTGTTTGGCATAGCCAGAAGGGGCGAGCCAGGGCGCAGCCAACGACGCTGCGCATACGGCGAGCACCACGACACACGCCAGCTTTCGGGCTGCGTTCATGCCTCCCGGGACCTCACCATATGAACGATTACATCGGCACCGGAATTGGCCAGCAAGGTAACCAGCGTAACGAGCGCCGTCAGATTCACGAGCAAGGGCAGATCACGGGACAGCGCTGCCTGCCACGCGAGTTGTCCGATGCCGGGGAGTCCGCACAGGGATTCGACCGGAATGCTGGCTCCGAGCGCGATGCTCACCGTGATGCCGGCGAGTGCGATCATCTGCGGTGCGGCCGGCGGCAACACGTGCCAGAACAGAATGCGCGCCTCGCGGAGCCCTCGCGCGCGAGCGGCCGTAATGTGCGGCATGGCATAAGCCTTCGCCAGAAGGTTTCTCGTGTAACGATAGATTTTGGGAAAGACGATCAGCGCGATTGCCAGGTATCCGGGCGAGTTCCATATCACCGAGAGAAGCGCCAGCACGGCGGCTGGGATACAGAGAAAGGCTCCGGAGACTGCGGTCCCGAAGATTTCGAACGATGCGACGCGCGGAAGCGACATTGCAAGAGCCAGGGCGGTCGCGATCAGCCATCCCAGTACCAGCCCAACCCCTGCAACCTTCAGCGTAACCGGCCAACGATCGTGGATCAGAGTTCGGACGGGCTGGTCAAGCGAGTGCGAGACGCCGAGGTCGCCGTGCAGGACTCCCCGCAGATACCTGGCGTAGTAACGCAGAACGTTGTGTTCACCGGCACGAGCGGCCTGCATTGCACGAACGCTCTCCGCACTGAGGCTTGGATCGAGCTGGTGTTCGTCGGTATCGAAGCCGGGTGCGAGGCGAACCAGTGTGGCGGAGATCAATCCGCCGAGCAGAACGATCCCGACAATGCCGAGCAGGTGGCGCGTGATTTTCCAGAGCAGCATGGCGGCGTCCTAGTTCACCGTGGCGCCGCGAGCGCGCGGGTCTGGCGGACGGACGTCGCGCTCGGCCTCTTCGTGGTGAATCTGTTTCACGGAATACATCCGGCGGTCGGCGGCCGCCAGCAGATGCTCAATGTCGAACCCGTCCTCCGGACAGAACGATGTTCCTACGCTGAGTGCGATCAGGTTCCGTCCGGCGATCCTTTTTCCGGAATCGACAGCCAGTTGATTCAGGCGGCTGGCCTTCTCGGCGGCGGCTTCCGGCTTCATGCCGGGCGCAACCACGACGAATTCGTCTCCACCCATGCGGGCTACATAGTCATAGCCGCGGCACATCTCCTTCAGGTGTCCGGCGAAGTCCTTGAGCAGTTTGTCGCCTTCGAGGTGGCCGTGGTGGTCGTTGATCTGTTTGAAGTTGTCGAGGTCGCAGACCATCACGGCGAGGGTGGTGCCGGTGCGGCGGCAGCGCGAGAGTTCGGCCGCAAGGTGGACGAACAACGAGCGGGCGTTGGGTAATCCGGTGAGGTAGTCGGTGGTCGCAGAGTTCTCGGCTTGCTGATACTTGAGAGCATTCTCCACGGAGACCGCGATTTTCGAACTTACTCCCAGCAGGATGCGCACATGGTCGGCTGTGAAAGCGTCACGATCGGCGCGGTACATGGCCAGCACACCGACCACGCCATTCAGTCCTTCGAGCGGGACGGCGAGCGCGGAACGCAGCGTCGTATATTTGTCGCGCTCGGGGGCATAACCCGATTCCATCTGCGGGTTCCCGTTCAGGATCGGTTTGCGGTTCTCCGCCACCCAGCCGCAGAGGCCTTCGCCCACGCGAATGTTCAGCGAGGAAAGGATGCGGAAGTTGTCGCCGCTCACAAGTTCGGGAACGAGCACTCCGTGCTTGTTCAGGAACACGGCCATCGAGTCATAAGGAATGAGTCTTCGCAGACGCATGGACAGAACGGAGAGTGTCTCGCCCAGACTGAGCGAGTTGCCCAGATCCTGGCTGAGTTCAAACATGGTTTGCGCTTCCTGACGAGCGGCGGCGATGGAGGACAGAAAGTCGGCGTCGCCTCCGGAAGCGCCAGCGAGAGTGGAGTCGTCGAGTCCGGCCAAGGGAGGAGGGGTTTTTCCCGCGGCAATTCTTGTCGAGGAGATACTTTCTGCGTTTTCAGGGTCCAGCCGGACGATTTTTTCCAGTTCTGCGTAACGGCGTTTGAGAATCTCGATGACTTTCGGATCGTAGGATGATCCCGCGCGCTCGGCCATCCGCTCGATAGCGATGTCGATGGGCAATGCGTTGCGATATTGGCGGTCGGAGACGAGCGCGTCGAGCGAGTCCACGGCGGCGAGGATGCGGGCGCCGATGGGGATCTGCTCGCCTTTCAGTCCGTCCGGATAGCCGGTGCCGTCCCACTTCTCGTGATGCGCGCGCACGATCGGGGCGACGGGGTATGGAAATGCAACCCGCGCCAGAATGTCCGCGCCTACGATGGGGTGAATCTTTACCTTTTCGAATTCTTCCGGCGTGAGCTTGCCGGGTTTGTTGATAATGTGTTCGGGAACGGCTAGTTTGCCGATATCGTGCAGCAAGGCCGCGGCCCGCAGCGCTTCGATCTCGGGTTCCGAAAGGTCCAGGTCCTGGGCGAGTGCGACGGCGAATACGCGGACTCGCTGCAGGTGCTTTTGCGTGGTGTGATCCTTGGCTTCGATCGCGAGAGCGAGGGCTTCAATCGTGCGCAAGTGAAGGGAGGCGACATCTTCAATGTGCTGTTTTTGAAGCTCGACGCGGTCTTTTTCGGCTTCTAGTTTCCCGAGGTAGAGGCGGTACGAACGATAGACCCAGTAGATGGGGGACAGGACTAGGAGCGAAGCCTGCCAGCCAGCATGCTGGTTTACGAATCCGACCATGAAGACGATGGCTGCGCCCACCAGATAGTAGGGGAATGACCAGAAATGGCAATCGGACCAGACTTTGCGGGCGGATGCGCCCTCGGTCAACGAGATGACGATCGAGACCGGTACGGTGTTCGCCAGGAAAAACAGCAACGCGGTGATGACGAGCAGGACGGGAGTCTTTTCACCGATCACCGCGGCCAGGCGGTGATAGGCGAAGTAAGAGAGTGCGATCGCGTTCGCCATCATGAAGACGTTGAACACGACTTTCGCGGCGACGATTTTTCGCCGGGCCTGCCACAGACACTGCACCAGCGTGGCCATGCAACCCATCACCAGCGTTTCGGGCAGGCTGAGTTCCAGCACGCCGAGCAGGATGAACAGGAAGTTGACGGACATGGTGCCGTCGAGGCCGGGTATCTGAATCTTGAGGCCGGAAGCCAGCACGGCGACGATCAGATAGCAGAGGAAACGTTCCAGGCCGGTGTTCTGCCAGTGCGCGAGCGCGTAGGCGAAGACCGACGTCCCCACCGCCGCCGTCATGCCGATGAACAACGTCGCGCGCTTAGACATGTTTCGGAGTCCGCCTGCCGCCTACTTCGTTCGCACTCGGGCCGCGACTCAGGGCGATCCCGTTACCAGTGTGACTGCTTCCCTTGCAGGGACTTCAGTTACGCTGCAAGGCTGCCGATGGAACGCGCCGGCTTGCAATGGACCATCGCCCAGCCCCCCCGGATTTCCGCCGGACTTCTGTCGGATTCCGGCCTAATTTTCGACACTTCTGCCGGCTTAGTTTGTTGAAATAGTAGAGCAGTAAATGGCGGCCACCTACTTACTAAAGTAATCACACCACACATCTTGCAACTCCAAACCTATGAACACAACGGTCTTGCGAACGGGAGAATGGAGTAGGCCTCTTCGGTCACGTTACTTCGGTTTTCGAGTCCGGGCGAAGGCGGACAATAACTCGCGGGGACTGTGTCAGCATCGTGTGCTGGGGGGCCTTGGCCGTGGTGCGCCCGCATTGGCCGTCAGGGGATTATGGTTGAATCAGCCGGAAAAGATCGACATCCCGTACCTTCGGACCTTGGCAGAAGGTCGTCTTCTGGCGAGGCGTGGAACCTATTGTCGGCGGCAGTTCTCGATCAGCTTCAGGACGCCCTGATTACCACGGACCTGCATGGCAACGTTACTGCCTGTAACAAGGGAGTAAATCTGTATGGCTATGTGCCAGGCGAGCTTATAGGGAAAAATATCTCGGGACTATACCGCCCCGAGGAGCAGGTATTTTTCACCCGGCAGGTGGTTCCGTCGGTTCTGGAAAAAGGACGATTCGAGGGGGAACTCCGCTCGCGCGCGAAGTCGGGCGAGGATGTGTACGTGCATCTGTCGATCACTCTGCTGCGGGACTCTGATTCCACGCCGGTTGGAATGCTGGCCCTTGCCATCGACATCACGGATAAGAAACTGGTGGAGCGAGCCTTCGAATCCGACGAATCGCAGACTGCAAACGATCCGGCGCCGGGTCCCTGCGAGGTCGCGCGCCGCGAGATTGGCGGCACCGTGTTCGTGATGGCAAGCCCGATCATGCACAGATTCATGGGCATGGTGGACCGCGTCGCGGGACACACCGAAACGGTGTTGGTGGTGGGAGAGACTGGGAGCGGCAAGGAGCTGGTGGCGCGGACGATCCATGAATCTTCGCATCGCCGTCACCGCCCGCTGGTGGATATCAACTGCGCCGCGTTGCCCGAGCAGCTGGTTGAAAGCGAACTCTTCGGCTACGAAAAGGGAGCTTTCAGCGGAGCCGATGCCTCGAAGCCCGGCCTCTTCGAACTGGCCGACAAAGGCACGCTTTTCCTCGACGAAATCGGGGAGTTACAGACGCAGGTTCAGGTCAAGCTTCTGCGTGTTCTTGACGGCGCGCCGTACTACCGGCTGGGCGGTCATCGCAAAATTACCGTCGACGTGCGAGTGGTGGCTGCGACGAACCAGGATCTTGAGCTCGCCGTAAAGGAAGGGCGCTTCCGCAAAGATCTCTTTCACCGCCTGAGTCAGTTCACGTTGCGCGTGCCGCCGCTGCGCGAGCGTCCAGAGGACGTCGTTGCCCTGGCACAACATTTTCTTCAGTTAAAGGTTCCGGGCAAGACGTTTACTCCCGAAGCGGTTGCGGCACTACAGTCCTGCAACTGGGCGGGAAATATTCGAGAGCTGCGCAACCTGGTCGCGCAGTTAGCGATGGCGGGAACGGGCAAGCAGATTGCTCTGGCTGAGGTGCAGGCCGAACTCACCGGTGAAAAACCTCGTGCGCCGGCCGGTGGAGCGATGCCGCTCGGGAATCTCGACAACATGGAAGAGCAGATGATCATCAACGCGCTCGAGCGCACTGGCGGGCATCGGGCCCAGGCCGCGGAGCAGCTTGGCATCTCGCGACGTACACTGAGCCGTAAGCTGCGCGAATACGAAATCGACGTGCCTTCTGGAGACCGGCGGGCCACGCTTGGCACCATCAGCAACGAGCAGCAGAAATTTTTCCGCGCCAAGGTCAATCTGCCGGTCACGTTACAAAACGCCAGTGGCAAGGAATGTCAGGCGCAGGCGGTGAACTTGAGCACGGGCGGCATGGGTCTGGAAAGCATTCCAGATCCCGGCGCTTTTACGGGATTGCTCGGAGTGAGCTTTTTGCTGCCGGATTCCGAGGTTGTGATTCAGGCCAAAGGACGGCTGATGTGGGCGGACGCGGGAGGGAAAGCCGGGCTGCGTTTTGTCGTGATCGAGCCGGCCCTGTTTGAACAATTGCAACACTGGACCAATCGAAAGATGAAAGACGAAGGCTGGGAGTTTACGTCGTGACGTTCGCCATTTCGATGGGCGGTGTTTCGATGGGCTCTATTTCGAGGGACCGCGGGAAAAGCCCGGTGCTTTGATGTCGAAGGATTTGAACGGGCAACCGGGAGCGAAACGAATCGTGCCGCGCTATCCGTTCGAAGCGCGCTTCAAGATTCAGATCGACCGCCCGGATGGAGTGCTCGAGACTGTCGGCTGGGCGCGCGATCTGAGCGAAGGGGGACTGGGCGGATTCGTGGCCACGCCGATCAGCCTGGGAGAGTCCGTGACTCTCCGAATCCCGCTTGGTAAAGATAAAAATGCGGAGATGATTGTGCCCGCCACAGTGACGAGAATCCTTGGAACCGAATGCGGTTTTCAATTCAGGGCGCTGAGCGGCCAGCAGAGAAGCCAGATCCTGCGCGAAATCGCGGGTAAAAAGGCGATCGCCGTGGCAGGCTCGCTCGCGTAACGCCAGAACTGACACCAGACATGCATGGTTTTCCGGGGCCCAAAATGGTAGTTGGCGTCTTAAGCGCGAGGTTTAAACCAACAACCAACTCGCGTCTACGTCGAAGTTTATTGCACCACCTGGTTTACAACCGAGGAAGTGCTCTTATCGGAGACAGCATCTCCTGCGTACTGGGCTGTGATCGGGTGAGTACCGACGGCAAGTGTGGACTTCGTTAGCTTAGCTACGCCACTACCGTTCAATGCCGCTGATCCAATCGCGCTTGTTCCGTCCAGAAACTTCACTTTGCCCGTTGGCGCCGGACCGGTGCTCGTCACATGGACCGTAAAGGTCACCGTCTGCCCGAATTGTGAAGGATTGGGATTCGAGGTCAGGCTCGTGACCGTCGGATACTTCTCCACCACTTGGGTAACGCTTCCAGTACTCGGCTTGAAGGCTGCATCCCCGGCGTAGGTTGCCTTGATGGTGTGAACTTTCGCCGTTAGAGAAGAGGTGGTGAACTTCGCCACTCCACTCACAGTGGCACCAGTCCCAATCGCGATCGTGCCGTCGAAGAACGTCACTAATTCGCCATTCGGAATTGCACCATACGTCGACGTTATCGTTGCCGTGAATGTCACGGGCTGGCCGACTCGTGACGGAGAGCCCGATGTAGTCAGCTGCGAGCTAGTGGGCTTCGGCTTTAGAATGATTTCAGTCAGCACATCGGATGCGCTACCAGCAGTCACATTCAGTTCACCCGAGTAAGTAGCCGTGATCGGGTGCGTCCCTTTCACTGCGTATGTTGCGCTAAAAGTCGCCTGATTGCCTGTCAAGGGAACCATGGCAATCGGCGCCGCTCCATCCTGGAAGAGAACAGTTCCTTGGGGCACTCCGGATTGGCTCGTCACCGTGGCTGTATATGTAACCAACCACTCTATGGCTGCAGGATTCACGTTTGAGACCACTGCTGTCGTCGTGGGCGGGGCCCCCGCATTGTTAAGCAGGACCCCCACTATGCCCCGTGTCTTATTGATCGGACCTCCGCAGTCAAGGCTGTTGAAGCTGCACTCATTGGCTATCAGCAGGTCCGGTCGACCGTCACCATTCAGATCGGCCACCGCGAGACGCAGAGCTATGTAACCCCCCGAAGGGTAGTTCACCGCAGACTGGAAGGTTCCGTCGCCGTTGCCCACCAGCAGAGCCACCGCGCCGCCATTGTTTCCATCGCCACCGAGCGAATCATTCACCACTAAGAGGTCCGGCTTGCCGTCACCGTTCACATCCGCGACTCCAACCGAGGCTACGACCGAGGCATTCGAACCGGGGTCTGAACTGTAGGTGACTGCTGGCTGGAAAGTTCCGTTGCCATTCCCTAGCAAGACGCCTACCGTGTTCTGAACCAGATTGGACACCAGGAGGTCTGTGTTGCCATCTCCGTTTACATCGGCAGCGGTTACTCCGTTAGCATGAGTTCCACCAGAGTCGTAGCTTAGCGCAGGCTGGAAGGTCGCGTTGCCGTTGCCCAGCAGCACGGCTACTGCGCCCTTTATCTCCGAACAAGTGCCAGCGCAGTCGTTGGCAACGAGCAGGTCGGGCTTGCCATCATGGTTCACGTCCGCGACCGCTATTGACGTGGCAGTGATCCCGCCCGAAGGGTAGGTCACCGCGGGTTGGAAAGTTCCGTTGCCGTTTCCCAGCAGCACGCCCACCGAACCGTCACAGTCAGGGTCACCACAAGCATTGGTCACCAGGATGTCAAGCTTGCCATCCCCGTTCACATCCGCGACCGCCACTGACGTGGGCGTCATTCCACCCGAACTATGAGTGACCGCGGGCTGGAAGGTACCGTTGCCGTTTCCCAGCAGCACGGCGACTGCGCTCGAGCTCTCATTGATAACGACCAGATCGGGCTTGTGATCGCCGTTCAGGTCTGCAATTGCTACCGCCCCGACATCGGATGCGCTACCCGAATCATAGGCAACCGCTGCTTGAAAGCTTCCGTCGCCGTTGCCGAGCAAGATGCCGACTGAACCGCGACTGCCCTGACACCCATTATTGGCGCACTTGTTTCCAACCACCAAGTCCGGTTTGCCGTCGTCGTTAAGATCCGCCACAGCGACAGAGTTAGCGGTGTATCCGCCCGAGTCGTAAGCGACTGCCGGCAAGAAAAGGCGCGGTCCAGAGGTCAGTGTGTGATCGCCAGCTCCGTCCCATTCAGACCTCGTGATTGCTCCCCTTGTTTGCGCCACGACCAGACCAACAAAGACCATGAAGATGGGAAGGTGCTGCGCGATAACTCTCGGAGTTTTGGTCTTGCGAGTGCGGGTCATGGGAGACCTCCGGTGGCGTGGAATCAGAGCCATAGGCCGATTTTCAGAGTATTCGTTTGGGTGCCGAGCTTCCTGCGCGGAAGGTTGCCGCAGCGTTCGTGGGGAGTCGGCAAGCTTACTTCTGAGCGACTTTCCTGTCAAGAATTCCGACATGGACAAAATGTTCTTGACGTTCATTGAATCGAGTTAATAAGGAGGCTGAGGTGCCAGAATTTCAGGGCATTGCTTGCGCCATTGATTGGCAGCGGTACAGAGGCTATGCGATACTTGGCATTGCGCAGGACCGAGCAATTGATACCAGAACTGACGCCGGTCTTACTGTTCTGTTTCGGTTCAAGGGTTGAACGCAGTCAATTCACTACTCTGCTTGTAGCCAGTTGCAAGCAATTGCCGGGATGGCGGAACTGGCAGACGCAGCGGACTCAAAATCCGCCGACCTTCGGGTCTTGGGGGTTCGACTCCCCCTCCCGGCACCAGCCTCCAAGACTTGTATGTATCGTTGTGACCTCAGATCGGGAACCCTTGTTGTGGGAGCACTAGGCGCTCTCCTTCTCTCTTCTGTCAGTTGTTCCAATTCCAATACCAGCGCGGCGGCGGCGGATGCTTCTAAGGCGGTTCCGGTTCGGATCTATACGGTTGAAGAGGAGACCACGCAGCGTCGCGTGCAGGCGGTGGGGTCGTTGTTCGCTTATGAGGAAAGTACATTAAGCGCTGAGGTCGAAGCTATCGTCTCCAAGGTGCTGGTGGATGTGGGCGACACCGTACGGGAGGGGCAGCCGCTTATCCTGCTTGACCAGCGCGAACTTCAATTCGAAGTGGACCGTCAGCAAGGATTGGTGCGTCAGGTGCGCGCTCAACTGGGGATCAGGCCGAGCGAGCAGCCTTTGGATCCGCGAAAAATGGCGGCTGTACAGCGGGCGGAAGCAGACCTGTTCGACGCGGATCGAAAGTATGGCCGCGCTAAAGAATTGTTCAAAGATGCTCTGATCTCACAGCAGCAGCTGGATGAAGTGGCCAGCCGCTATCAGAGCACGAAAGCTACCTACGACTTATCGTTGCAGGAAGCGGATCGGCTGAAAGCCTTACTGGTTTCGAGCGAAGCCAGCGAACGGCTGGCGGAAAAGAAATTGGCCGACGCTACGATCCGCGCGCCGTTTTCCGGGGACATCAAGACTCGAAACGTACATCCTGGGGAATACCTTCGAACGCAAAGTCCGGTGATGGTGCTGGTTCGCACCGATCAGTTGCGGGCGAAGCTGGCCGTGCCCGAGCGCTGGGCTGGATGGGTGAAGGAAGGCGCGACGGTCGATTTGCAGGTGGAAGCATTTCCGGGTGAAACTTTCCAGGGGCGCGTGTCGAGAATCAATCCATCGGTTTCTCAGGACTCGCGCACGTTCGAGGCGGAAGCACTTCTCGACAACCGGAACGGACGACTCAAGCCCGGTTTCTTCGTGCAGGCCTCCATGCCGAGCAAGAAAGAAGAGAAAGCAATCTTTGTCCCGGATGCCGCGGTTAATTACCGTTACGGTGTTTACAAAGTTTTTGTATTGAGCGGCAATCGCGTTGCCGAGAGGCAGATTCGTCCAGCGGGGCAAACCGAGGACGAGAAGGGCCACCGGTTTGAAATCGCCGAGGGTCTGAAGCCCGGAGATCGCGTGGCTGCCAGGGACTCAGGAGAATTGCACGACGGCGATATGGTTCGGGAGCAAACTGGAACTGCAACGCCGACCGCAAAATAAACCGGAACACCATCTACTCATGAAGCTCACCGAAATCTGCGTCAAGCACCCGGTTTTCACCGTGATGCTCATCGCTTTTCTGGTGACGCTAGGCGCATTTTCTTATCGCGGACTGGCGGTTGACCTGTTCCCCAAAGCAGACCCGGCGACGGTGAACGTCGAGGTACGTCTGCCGGGAGCGACTCCCGAAGAAATGATCACGGGAGTCGTGCTGCCGCTGGAGGATGCGATCTCTTCGGTCAGCGGCATTGACGAGATCAGCGTCTACTCTACGGAGGGATTCGCCGAAATTACCTGCACATTTGTTCTCGAGCGCGATATCGAAGGCGCGGCGCAGGACATTCGGGAGAAGGTTGCCGCGGCGATCAACCAGTTGCCGCGTGACACGTTGCCCCCGGTGATCACGAAGCAGGATCCGCAGTCGGATCCGATCATGACGTTGCTGGTGAGCGGCCCGATGAGCCGCCGCGAGCTAACCGAGATTGCCGACAAGCAGGTGCGGCGCGCGATCCAGACCGTGGATGGCGTGGGCAGCGTGGACCTGAACGGCGGGCAGCAACGACAAATCCGAGTGCAGCTCGACGCGCAAAAACTTACATCCCATAACTTCACCGTGCTGGATGTGCGCCAGGCGCTGCAACGCGAAAATATCGAGGCGCCGGGCGGGCGGATGATTAACGGCCCGCAGGAATTAGGGCTGCGAACACTGGGACGCGTCACCTCGGCTGACCAGTTCAGTGATGTGGTCGTCGGAACGCAGGGCGGAATTCCTATCCGCGTCCGCGATGTCGCGCAGGTCGAGGACAGCGCGCAGGAACTGCGCACCTGGTCGGCGCTGTTCCGCAGGAATGAAGCGCCGCAGGACATCGTCAGCATTCAGGTGCTTCGCCAGTCGGGCGCCAATACGGTCAAGGTTGCGGACAACGTACGAAGCAAAGTGGCGGAATTGCAATCCCAGTTGCCTCCAGGGGTGCAGTTGCTAGTGATCCACGATATTTCGGATTTCATCAAGGCGTCGGTCCACTCGCTGATCGAGCACCTGATCCTAGGCAGCATTTTTGCCAGCCTGATCGTCTGGCTGTTCATGCGGAACTGGCGCGCGGTCTTGATTGCGGCGGTCGCGATTCCGGCTTCGGTAATCGCGACGTTCACGCTGATGCGCGGGATGGACTTTTCGCTGAACAACATGACCTTGCTGGCATTGACTCTGTCAGTCGGCATTGTGATCGATGACGCGATTATTGTTCTCGAAAATATTTTCCGGTTCATGGAGGAAAAGGGAAAAGGCCCGGTCCAGGCTGCGATTGAAGCGACTCGCGAAATCGGCCTGGCGGTCATGGCGACGACGCTGTCACTGATCATTATTTTTCTGCCGATCGCGTTCATGACCGGCTACGCGCGCAAGTACGTGAACTCGTTTGGATGGACGATGGCGATGGCGATCCTGGTCTCGCTGGTGGTCGCCTTCACGCTCACGCCGATGATGAGCAGCCGTCTCCTGCGGTTGAGCCCCGGCGAAACGTCCCATTCGGGGAAACTGCTGCTATATGTGGAAGACCGCTATCTGAAGATGCTGCAATGGTCGCTGGCGCATCGCGGCGCGATCATTCTGATATGCCTGGCCACGTTCCTCTCAACGTTTGGCCTGTACCATCTGGTTGGCCGCGACTGGATTCCGGCGGACGATCAGTCAGAACTGCTGAGTTCGTTCACGCTTCCCGAGGGCACTTCTCTGCAGAAGACCAGCGAGATGGCATCCGACATCGCGCGGCAGGTGTCTTCACTGCCGGAAGTAACGTTCGTCCAGAGTTACACGCACGGACCTACGAACCACGCGCATCTGTTCATTGGTCTGGTTCCGCGCAACCAGCGGAAACTGAGCCACCAGCAGTTGGCCACTAAGGTCCGCGGCATTCTGGCGGGCTATCGGAACATCACCTACAACGTGCGGCTGCCATCGGTGCTGGGCGGTGAGATCTACTTTCCGATCGCGGCCGTTATTCGCGGGCCTGACCTCAACCAGTTGGCGGAGATCAGCAAGAAGGTTGCGGATCGCATGCGGAAGTATCCGGACCTGGTGGACGTGAACCCCAGCCTGAATCTGAACACGCCGGAGCTTCAGGTGAAGGTGGACCGGCAACGCGCCGCGGACATCGGCGTGCGCATGACCGATATCAGCGATGCGGTCCGGCTTTTCTACTCGGGGGAAGATGAAATTACGCGCTTCAAAGAAGGCTCGGAACAATATCCCGTGACGATGCAACTGCTGCAAGAGCAGCGCGATGATCCCGACGTGTTGAATCGCATGATGGTGCCTTCGTCGAAGCTGGGACAGGTCCGCCTGGAAAGCGTCGCGACGATTGGACGCGGGTTCGGGCCTGCGTCCCTGTGGCGCTACAACCGGGAATTTCAGGTGAGCGTGTACGCCAACGTCAGCTCCGGCTATCCGCTCGATCTGGCGGCAGCACACACTGTGCAGTCGATCAAAGAAGTAGGCTTACCCGCGGGATACTCGTATCTCTTTTCTGGGCAGGTGAAAGTTCTCGAAGAGACCACATGGAACCTGCTGCTCGCGATGCTGCTGGCGTCGGTGTTCATGTATATGGTGCTGGCCGCCCAGTTTGAGAGCTTTTCGCATCCGTTCATCATCATGCTCACGCTTCCGTTGAGCATTCCTTTCGCGCTGTTCTCATTGTGGATCACGGGGCGCGCGCTCAGCCTCTGGAGCGCGCTGGGCATGTTCCTGCTGCTGGGGATCGTAAAGAAAAATGGAATCTTGCAGGTGGACTACACGAACCGGCTGATTGCGGAAGGCATGCCACTGCGGGAGGCGATTCTCGAAGCCAACCGGGTTCGGCTGCGTCCGATATTGATGACCACACTTTCGATCATCGCGGGACTGATTCCGGTTGCGATCGGGTTGGGCGCTGGTTCCGAGCAGCGCGCCTCAATTGCCGTAACGATCATCGGCGGACAGACACTGTGCCTGCTATTGACGCTGCTGGTTGTCCCGGTCGCGTATTCGTATTTTTCGGAACTCCAGAACCTTCCCTGGCGCGCGTGGAAGGGCCACTTATTGAATCGCGCCGCCAGTCGAGAGAGACCGTCCGAGGGCGACTGAGTCGCATCGCTCCGCTTTGAAGATCAAAGCTGCCAGCGTCTGAAATCACTACTGATGCGCTGGCTGATTTTCAAACGTCAGGGTTTTCACGGAAGTGTCGGCGTCACTCGGTTTACGCATGCTGCTCTTCTTCGAAGTACACCACAGAACCATGCTCGCGTAGGACCGCCAGGGGCGCCATTCTTCCGCGCGTTTTTCCAATTCGCGGGGGCTCGTCAATTCGAGTGCCCTTAGCAACCCGAGGTCTCCGGTTGGGAATGCATCGGGTTCTCCCAAGGCTCGCATTGCGACGTACTGCGCCGTCCAGTTCCCAATGCCCGGGATCTCTTGCAGTCGCGCTAAAAAGGAGACGGAGTTGTTGATTCCCTCGAAAAGAATATGCCCCTCACAGACCGCATGGGCCAGAGCCCGAATCGTTGCGGCGCGACTATTGGTCAGGCCGATCCCGTTCAGATTGGCCGCCGCCAACACCGCTGGCGCCGGAAAAATGCGTGTGAGTCCGGATGGACCCTGGAAGGCCTGTCCAAAAGAATTTGCGATTCGGCCCGCGAGAGTAGTCGCGCCCTTCACCGAAATTTGCTGTCCCAGGATTGCTCGAATCGTGAGTTCGAAACCGTCCCAGCAACCGGGCACGCGGATTCCAGGTTCGGTACGAATTCGTGCGCGCAGTTCGGGATCGGTGGCCAGGCCCTGCGCGATGCTGGCCGGGTCCGCATTGAGGTCGAACATCCGGCGGATGCGTTCGATGATTACAAACAGAGAGTGTGGATCGGCAATCTGCACGCGCACCGCGAGAGCGTCCTCGCCCTCGACCAGCGAGACTTCGAAGTACCCGGGGCAGTTGTTCAAGAAGATCGAGCGCCGGTAGCAATTGTCCTGGACCACCTCAACGCCCGGGATGGCGCGCGCGGCGAGGAATGTCAACATTTGATGCCACTGGTACGGCGGACGAAAACGGAGTTGGAAGCGATATTGATTCTCCGTCGGAACGCTCTGCTGGCGGGCGAGACGGCGGATTTGGGTCGGGGTCCTTTTGTAAGTCTTGAGAATAGCGGCATTAAATCGGCGTACGCATCCGAATCCGGAGGCCAGCGCGACGTCATTCATGGGCAGGTGCGTTTCGTCGATCAACTTTTTGGCGAAATGCAGTCGGCGGGTATGCGCGACAGTGCTGGGTGGCGCCCCTAGATGGCGTACAAAAAGTCTTCGCAGATGCCGGCCGCCTACACCGAGGCGCTCCGCGAGTCCTTCTAGTCCGTCCTCATCGAGGCCGCTCTCGGCGATCAGCCGCAAGGCTCTCGAAACGGTGTTCGAGGTTCCCATCCAGGCTGGAGTTCCGGGCGAACATTCGGGCCGGCATCGCAAACAGGGACGGAACCCGGCTTCGGTCGCCGCGGCGGCGTTGGGAAAATAGCAGACGTTTTTCTCTTTGACGGTGGGTATAGGACAAATGGAACGGCAATAGATTTTGGTGCTGCGCACGCCGATGAAGAACTTCCCATCGAAGCGGGCGTCGCGCGAGAGCCGAGCCCTGGAACATGTCTGCCAGTCCAGCATCATGAGTTCCGCAAACAGCCGAATCGCGACTGTTCTTCCATGATAGCCGACGCACGGGGCCAGGGTAGACGTTTTCGGACCGGGATCCTCACCCGCGTCCGAGGCGGCGGAAATCCGCTGCGCAGGCAAATCACAGAGTGTTGGCGGTCCTTTCACGCGGCGTGAGAAGAGCGAGGACACCGGCCACGAAGAATAATGCCAGGACGTCGCCCCAGAGGTGGCCCATCTGGTCCGAGTGGGACAACGATTGCACGGCCATAATTCCGGCGTGGACAATACTCGACCACACCGTGAACCAGAGGAGGCTCAGGTGGGCGAGCGGGTTGCGGCTCGCGATTAGCAGAAAGACGCCGAGCGTCGCGTAAACGCCGAGGATCATGGCGGGATAGTGCGAATCGCCTGTGTGCCACTTCCATCCGGAGGGCCAGAGAATCATGAGCGAGTAGATTCCGAAAATGAAGATGAGTCCAACGACCCGCAACGTGATCTTTAAGAGCTTGGTGTGAGTAGCCTCAGACATGTTGTCTCCTTGGAGGGTGATCATCAGAGGGTGATCATCGGCTGGAAAAAGAACCCGGACAATGAACGCCAGATCACTTTTGTATATCTTTTATATAACGCTGTAAGTAATTGGTTGTTTGGAAGATAATGAGTCCCAGGGAGTTTCGAATGGCTCGATCGCGAGGATCGCGGGGTGAAGTCGAATTGGACTTGGGGCGCTACGAACTGCGCCGCTCCGGACAACGGGTCAAGCTTGAAAAGAAGCCCATGGAAATGCTGATCTTCCTGGTGGGCCGGCGCGACCAGTTGGTATCACGAGAAGACATCGTCAAGAAACTTTGGCGATCGAATCTCTTTATTGATACCGAACGGAACGTCAATAACATCGTACGCAAGATTCGAACGGCTCTCGGTGACAACTCCGCTAAACCAAAATTTATTGAGACGGTAGTCGGCAAAGGATATCGATTCGTTGGCCCGGTGCGTGTTCTAGACGCCCGATTTCCGAATACGGATGGAGGCGAATCCAGATCGCGTGCAGTTGGGCTGGAGAAAAAGCAGGAGCAAGGCCAACGACTGGCGCTGGCTGTGTTGCCCTTGGTGCTGTTGGGGAAGCGTGCTGACGATGATGGGATATGTCTTGGGTTTGCGGACGCGCTGGTTTCAGTTCTAGGGAATCTCGAAAATCTGGATGTGCTGCCGACGTCGACGGTCGTTAGCCTGCCATCGGAGGCTTCAATTTCTGACATCGCGGCGCGGCTGGGGATTCGTTTTGTGGTCCACGGCGCCATTCAGATGTGCAAAGGACAATGGCAGCTCTCGCTGGAACTTTTTGACTCACACTTGCAGGGCTCCCTCTGGACGCGGAAATGCCTGCTTGACGTGAGCCGGCGGTCCGAACTGGAGAACGACATCGCGAAGCAGATTGCGGGCGCGTTGAACCGGCCGTTGCGTTCGAGCGTGACCGAGCGACGTCCGCGATATAGCCGGGATGCGCTCGCTTATGCGGAATTCATGCGCGGCTACCGGCTCAGCGTTGCCGGCGATCCGGCTTTGATGGAGAAGGCGATTCATCACCTGACTCAGGCAGTGACTCGTGATCCCGCGTTTGCCCTGGCCCATGCCACGCTTTCGTTCGCGTGCGCGACTCGTCACTTTGAATCCGACCCGGCAAGTGTCTGGCTTGAAAAGGCCGAATTTCACTGCCACCGCGCGGTCGAGATCGAGCCGGATCTGCCGGAGGCGCACGTTGCTCGCGCGTTCCTGCTATGGGGGCCGTCGAAAAATTTCCAGCATTTGGATGCGATCAATGCCCTGAAACGCGCCCTCAGTTTTCAGAACAACTTACCGCATGCTTACAACCGGCTCGGGACGATCCTCGCGCACATCGGGTTACTCGATCGCGCCCGTGAAATGTACGAGAAGGGCCGGCCTTTCCATCCCAAGAGGGCGGTCAGTCATAGCATCGTGCAGGTCTATGTGTGGAGTCAGCAGTATGAACTGGCGCTCGAAGAGATTCAGGCATGGCGGACGGAGAGTCCCGCCAACAAATACGCGATCCACTTTGCTCCGCAGCCTCACATGATGACGGGGAATTGGAAAGCGGCTAGAACAGTGGTGGAGGAAGCGCTGCAACTTTTGCCCGAGGAACCGATGGTCGTCAGTCTGGAAGGGGTGCTGTACGCGTTGACGGGTGAAATCGAACGGGCTCTGGACTGCATGAAGAAAGCGTGCGCGAGTTCGAAGTCGTTCGGGCACGCGCATCATACTCACTACCAGATCGCGTGCATCCTGGCACTGGCCGGGCAACGCGAGACTGCTTTCGAGTGGCTTGAACGCAGCGTCAGCGGCGGATTCGCCTGCTGGCCTTTCTTCCTCAAAGACCAGTGTCTTAAGAACCTCCATGATCTACCGGAGTTTGAACTTTTGGTGAGTTCGCTGCAGGCCAAGTATCCCGATCATCTGGGATTGCTGTGACTTCCTGGTTGCCGAGTCGCCCCGGCACATGCTCACGTTATCCAGTCCGATCCAGATCTTCGCCTTCGAGCGCGGTCAGGGTTTCGTCGTCCACATCCCAATTTTTCAGGATCGTGAAAATTGTTTTCGATCCGAAGCCTGCGCGCATGAGTTGTCGAAAGATCCGAGCAGCCTGTTTCTGGTCTTTTGGTTTCTGGAAGCGCTTGCGGCGGAGATAATCGCGGGCCAGCTTTTCTTCGCTGACGTCTTCATAGGCGATTGCCACCGCTTTTTCGATCACTTCCGGGTGAACGCCTTTGATCTTGAGGTCGGTGATGACGCGGCGGCTGCCGAACTTTTCGTTGTCGCGACGAAAAGATGAGTAGGCGGCAGCGTACTTGGCGTCGTTCAGGTAGCCGCGGTCTTTCAAACGGACAATGATCAACTCCACCAGGGTCTTGCCGATTTGCGTGTCGCTCTCGACGCGGTTGCGAAGGAGGCGTTTTAGTTCCGCGACTGAGCGTGCCCGCCGGCCAAGCGCTCCAACGGCGTATTCGTAGAGTTCATCTTCGGTAAAGAGCTTTCTGGGACGGCCAAACGACATGCCTACACGATAGCGCGATGCGATGACGCCGAACAGACCGAACTCTTGTGTAAGAGATGCAGCAGTCTCTTCGCGTTACTAAGTGCGTGTCAGTTTGGATACAACCGCGTTCCCGCGCACACAGTTCCTGGCGAAAATATCTCGCTAACCTGCTTATTTGCAATCAGATGCCTCTGGCTCCGCGCTTGCTTTCCATATTGGCGTCACAGGGAGGCAATCATGGAATCACTTCTTCAATTCGTAGTTGTAGTCGGTGGACTGATGTTCTCGCTGGCCACCGCCATTCTGATCGAAGAGCTCATTTTCGGGCGCATTTTCCGTGTGGTGTTTGCCCGCCGCCCGGAACCTTCCAATCCTGGGCAACAACAATAGCCAAGAACAACAGTACCGAGAGGAGCACGACCATGCCGCTGCTGAAGTATCTGCTCGTAGGTGCGGGGATTACGATGTTCGTGGTAGCCGCTGGAATTCTCACGCATGACCTTTATCTGTTGCTGGCGCACCGGCGGTCGCGCCTGAACGTGTTGGGCGATGCGTCGTCGGCTGTGACGCCGGCCGTCACGCCAATAGTTCGCTGGCGGACTTCCGTTGCGCTTGCCATGCTGGCATGGGCGCCGCTGCTAATTTCTGCGGCGATCGTGTTCGTGCCCAGCGGAACGGCGGGAGTTCGCGTGAGCCTGACCCACGGCACGCTGGCGGGGACGCTGTACCCGGGAGTGCACTATGTGATGCCGCTGGCGGAACGCGTGGAGCTGTTTAACACCCGCGATCAGTTGTTCACTACCGGCGTTACAGAAGATGCGGCGGCCAAGGGAAGCGTCAAGGGCGAGGCGCTGAACGTACAGGCGAAAGAAGGACTGACGCTCGGGCTTGCCATCACGGTGCGATACCAGGTCGATCCAAAGCATCTGGATTTTATTCAGGCTAACCTGCCGCAGCCATTGGAAAAAGAAATTGTGCCGGCCGTGGTCGCTACGGCGTGGCGCGAGCTTGTGCCCGCTTACACCGTTCGCGAAGTGTTCTCGAGTAAGCGGGAAGAGGTGCGGCAGCGCGCGGCAGACATGATTCGCAAACGTCTGGCTGCCGATGGGATCGTGGTGAAGGAAGTCATGCTGCGCGATATCCAGCTTCCGCACGAGTACGCGCAGGGGTTGGAATCGCTGCTGCTGAAAGAACAGGAAAACGATCGCATGGGCGTGGAGACGGAGATCCACCAGAAGCAGGTGAAGATCGCGGAAGCGGATGCCGAAGCGACGAAAGCGCAACAGGTCAAGGGGGCCGAGGGCGAAGCGGCGGTGCGCGTTCTCCAAGCCAAGGGTGAAGCCGACGCCATGCAGTATCTGCTGCCGCTGAAGCAGAAACAGATTGAGCAATCGAAATTAGAAGCCGAGGCGCGCAAGGAGACTACCGTGAAAGGAGCGGAAGCGGCGGGCGAGGCGAAGATCATCGACAGCAAGGCGGAGATGGAACGCCGCAAGCTGCTGGCGCAGGCTGAGGCGGAGCGGATCCGGATCACGGCGATCGCGGATGCAGAGCGGATGAAGAATGAGGGCGTGGTGCTGAAACAGAATCCGCTACCGATTAATAAGATCATCGCCGAGCGGTTGTCGGACAAGTTGCAGATCATGATGGTGCCGGCGGATGGGAAATTCTTTTTTACGAATGATGTCCTGCGCGGGATGAACACCGTGAATCAGGCGAGCCAGACACAGGACGCGGGCGAGGAGAAGTAGCTCGACAGTAGCGCCGGCGTTGATGTGGGAACGGGACGCCGGCGCTACAGTTCGGCGCGGTTACTAAGAGCGAACACCATGCGTGTGGGTTCACAACGCGGGCGCTATAATCAGGCCATTCCACACATGCACGTGCGCTGGTCAGGCAGTCTGCGGATGGGTTGGCTGGCATCGTTCCTCTTTCTTGCGGCCTTCTTTATTTCTATTTCTTTCCTTCTGGCTCTTGCCGTTTTTCCTGCTTCTGCCTCGGCTTCGGTTTTCGGCGAGTCCGCGCGGTTGCTGGCGCACAAGATTGCGTCCGCCACGGGCCCGGGGGCGGTCGCGTTCGATTTCACTAATCGGTCGTCGCTAGATGACAAGTCGGTGCGCGAAGTGCGAAGCGCGCTGGAGGCACAGTTACGCAGCGAGGGGGTTCGCACCGCGAAGGCCGACGAATCGATGGGCTCGGTGCAAGTCACACTCTCGGAGAGCGTCCGCGAGTATGTGTGGACGGCCGAAATTGCGATTGGTGCGGATGCGCATAAGGTGGTTCTCGTGGCGGCGCCGCGCGCGCAGTTGGGCGTGACTGCATCATCTTCATCGATGCCGCTCGCTGTGCGAAAGAGTTTTCTGTTCGCGCAGGAACAGCCGATCCTGGATGCTGCGGTGCTCGATGTGTCCGGAGGGCAACGCCTGCTGGTGCTGGATGCCAGCAGGGTGGGTGTTTTTCGTCAGCAGAACGGCCGATGGGAACTGGAGGCATCGCTGGCGAGCACACACGCGCGAACTTTTCCGCGTGATCTGCGCGGGCGACTGTTGCTCAGGCGCGATCATTTGTTCGACGTGTATCTGCCGGGAACGATCTGCCGGTCGAGTGCATCCGGGTCGCTCACGCTGGCTTGTTTCGACAGCGAGGATCCCTGGCCACTTACGTCAGATGAGGGCGGAGTCCGTGCTTCCTTCACTCCTGCACGGAATTTTTTTACCGGTGCGTTCTCGCCGGGAATTGGCAAGGTTTCCAATGGCCCTTCGTTCTATTCGGCGGCGGCGCTGCCGAAGTCTGGATACACCCTTTGGGTGTTGGCCGGGGTCGATGGATCCATCCACATGCTCGACGGCATGACGGACCAGTTGCTGCGCGGCGCGAAGTGGGGCAGCGATCTGGCGGCGCTCCATTCGAGTTGTGGAACCGGAACGCAGCTGCTGGTGTCCGAAAATGGAGAGCCCTCGCAGGACAGCCTGCGTGCGTTCGAAATCCCGGATCGCGAACCGGTTGCGGCCAGCGCACCGGTGGAATTCGACGGACCGATCGTTGCGCTCTGGACGGAAAGCGGCGGCAACGGCGCGATTGCAATTGTGAAAAGAGAAGACACGGGCTGGTATGAGGCGTATCGCATTTCTATTGCTTGCGGCAGTTAGTCTGCTGAGCGTGGCGGCGGGAGAAACTCGTCCGCGCTACGGTGGGACCCTGCGCGTGATGTTGCAGGCTCCTCTCAATTCTTTGGAACTCTCCACCAACGGAACGCCCAGCGATTACTGGGATTCGGTTCGCGTTCAGGCGATGCTCGCGGACAATCTTGTCAGCATCGATGTTGCCGGTCGACCACAGCCGGAGCTGGCACTGGCTTGGCAGAGTGATGCGAACGGCAGGCGGTGGTCGTTCACGGTGCGTCAGGGAGTGAAATTCGATGACGGGAACGTCGCGTCAGCCGCGGTGATCGCGCAAATTCTCGGGGAGCGTCATCCTGAGTGGACTGTGCGCGGGGCGGGTGATTCCCTGACTGTCGAGAGCGATTCTCCTTTGGCTTCGTTGCTGGCTGAGCTGGCGTTGCCCCGCAACGCGATTGTGAAACGAAACTCCAGCGGGTTGCCGATCGGAACCGGCGCGCTTCGCGTGGCCGATTTTCAGCCGGGAAAGTTTGTGAAATTGATTGCTAACGAAGACAGTTGGGCGGGGCGTCCGTTTGTCGACGTGGTGGAAATTGAACTCGGACGCTCTCTGCGTGATCAAGACATTGCGCTCGACCTTAGCAAGGCCGATTTGATTGAAGCGATACCGCAATCGCCTGCGCTCAACAGTGGTTCGCAACGTGTCCGTACTTCCCTTTCGGTGGAGTTGATGGCATTAGCGTTTCCGGCGAACTCGAAAGCGCAGGACGCCCGCCTGCGAGAAGCTCTGGCGCTCGTCATCGATCGGAAGCCGATTCAGTCCGTGCTGCTGAAGGGTGCGGCAGAGCCCACTGCCAGCATTCTTCCGAATTGGATGACCGGTTACAGCGCGGTTTTTTCGACGCAAGCGAATGTGCAGCGTGCCAAAGCCGTACTCGCGGATTCCCGCCAGCCGACGCTCACTCTGAGTTATGACCCGCGCGATCCGCAGGCGCAACTGATCGCCGAGCGCATCGCCTTGAATGCTCGCGAGGCGGGAATCACGTTGCAGGTATCTCTGTCGGGCGTTGCCGATGTGAATCTGACCCGGATCGTGCTGCCGAGCGCCGATCCGGCCACTTCTCTGCGCGAGGCGGCGCGGGCGCTCGGCCTGCAGCAACCTCTGATTCAAGGTAATTCGTTGGATGATCTCTATTCCGCCGAGCGCGGGATGCTCGATCTGCACACAGTCATTCCTCTCATTCACTTGCCGGTCGCGAGCGCTGCCGGCGGGCGGGTGCGCCACTGGCAGCCCGGTCGCGCCGGAGACTGGAGTCTCTCAGACGTGCGGCTGGAGGCGGACTCGCGATGAGTTTCCGCAAGAAGCTGCTGCTGATTTTTGCGCTGACCGTGTTCCTCTGTGTCGTCGTGATTTCAGCTTCGGTGTGGAGCACGATGCGACGGTCGTTCGATCGCGCGAATGACGACCGCGCGAACGCGGTGGCGGCTCAGTTCCGGTCGGAATTTCAGCGGCGGGGCGACGAGGTGGTCCGCAAGGTGGAAGCGGCGGCTGGGAGTGAATCCGTGCAGCGGATCGCTCTGGAAATAAATCGGGGCGCATCCGATTCCGGTGGATACGTCGGGGAAGCCCGGAGTCTGGCGGGGCAACAGCATCTTGATTTCGTGGAACTGGTGGACTACCAGGGAACGATTCTTTCCTCCGCGCAGTGGCAGGCGAAATTTGGCTACCCCGAGCCGGCGATTCCATCGGCGCTTGGGTCGGCGGGAGCGTTTCTCAAACGCGAGGAATTATCGAGTGGTTCGACGCTTGGTTTGTTCGCCGTGCGCGCGGCGGGCGTAGGCGAGCAACCTCTTTATGTGATCGGCGGGGAACGTCTCGATCAGGGATTTCTTTCGACTCTGGATATTCCAGCGGGCACGCGCGTGCTGCTCTATCAGAATCTGGACGCCAACTGGAATCCGAAGGCGTTGCTCGATCTGAACGGGCCTGCCTCTGGCGCCGACAAGATTGCGCCGCTGGTCGAACAGGTGAGGCGTTCGGGGCAGGAGTCGCAGAGCGTGATTCGCTGGTCGGACGATTCGGCGGACGCGGAAAGTTTTCATGCCATTCCGCTGAACGGGCCTAGCCAGCAAGTGATGGGAGTGCTGCTGGTGGGGAGTTCGCGGCGTCCGCTGATCGATTTGCAGAAGCAGGTGATTTCGGCCGCGCTACTCGTCGGAGGCGCCGGCATTCTCGTGGCGGTGATGGCGAGCTTGTGGTTTGCCGCGCGGATCACGCGTCCGGTGGTGTCGCTGGCGGAAGCGGCGCGCCGCGTGGCCGCGGGAGATCTGTACGCCCAGGTTGAAGTGGAATCGAGCGACGAACTCGGAGAACTGGCGAGTGCGTTCAATCACATGACCGAAGACCTCCGGCAACAGAAAGAACGAACGCTGCAGGCTGAACGCGTGGCAGCCTGGCGGGAACTGGCGCAACGATTGGCGCATGAACTGAAAAACCCGTTGTTTCCCCTGCAGGTCACGGTCGAGAATCTTATTCGCGCAAAAGAAAAAGCCCCGGAATTGTTTGAGGAAGTCTTTCGCGAAGGAACGGCGACACTGCTGGACGAAGTCAACAATTTGAAAACCATCATCGGGCGCTTCAGCGAATTTTCCCGGATGCCGCAGCCACAACGGAAGCCGGCGCAACTCAACGATGTGGCGCAATCGGTACTACGGGTATTCCAGGCGCAGTTGCAGGAGAAGAGCCAGATCACGGTGCGTACGGAACTTGATCCGGAATTACCGCAGATATCGGCCGACGCTGAATTGTTGCATCGCGCGCTGTCGAACCTGGTGCTGAATGCGATCGACGCGCTACCACAGGGTGGAGAGATCACAGTCGGAACGAAAGCCGCCGGCGACGAGGTGGAACTCTTTGTCTCTGACACCGGGTCGGGTCTTACGCAAGAAGAGTGCGCGCGCTTGTTTACTCCTTATTACACGACCAAACAGCACGGCACCGGATTGGGGCTGGCCATTGTACAGTCGGTAGTGAGTGACCACGGTGGCAAGATATCTGTCGAGAGCACGAAGGAAAAAGGGACGACGTTCCGCATCGAGTTGCCGCGCGATGCGCGATGAGTGATGTTTCGATATTTGGATTGACGACGGGTTTGAGTTGGGGCTTCCGCCCCGCGAGGTTGACCGGTGGCACAGAAAGCGCACTTGCTGATTGTCGATGACGAAGCGAACACGCTGGCCTCGCTCTCACGGGCATTTCGCCTGGAAGGCCACGAAGCTACGGTCTGCGACAATGCGGCCCGCGCTCTGGAACTGGCCAGGACACAGACATTCGACCTGATCCTCTCCGATGTCGTGATGCCGGGAAAGGACGGGCTCGCGCTGCTCGAAGAACTGAAGGCGCAAGGCATCGCGAGTCCGGTGGTGATGATGTCGGGGCAGGCGCATATTGAAATGGCCGTCCGAGCCACTTGGCTGGGCGCGATCGACTTCCTGGAAAAACCGATCTCCACCGACAAGCTGCTGCTGACAGTCGAAAACGCGCTAAAGCTAGGAAGGCTGGTGCGCGAGAACAGCGATCTGACACGGCGCCTGGGGAAACACGAACTCGTCTGGCAGGGAGACACCATGCGGCGCGTGATGGCGCAGGTGGAGAAAGTGGCCGCCAGTGAGACGCGTGTCTGCATTCTTGGGGAGACCGGGACCGGCAAGGAACTGGTCGCGCGCACGTTGCATGAGCAGAGTCCGCGGAATGGCGGGCCGTTCGTGACTCTGAACTGTGCGGCGGTTCCGGCGGAACTGATCGAATCCGAATTGTTTGGACATGAAAAGGGATCGTTTACCGGCGCTGGCGCCCGCCATCTCGGCAAATTCGAACAGGCGCAGCATGGGACAATCTTTCTCGATGAAATTGGAGACATGCCGCTCACGATGCAGGCCAAGTTGCTGCGCGTGCTCGAAGAGGGCGAAGTCGAACGCATCGGTGGAGACCGGTCGATCGCGGTGGACGTGCGAGTGATTGTCGCTACACATCACGATCTGGAAAAACTCGTTCGCGACGGAAAATTCCGCCAGGACTTGTTTCATCGCGTGTTCGTGTTTCCGCTCCGGCTGCCGCCGTTGCGTGAACGGCGAGAGGATATCCCGCGGCTGGTTCAACATTTTGCCGAGCAGGTAAGCGCCGCCAACGGATGGAAGCCGATGCGCTTCGCCCCGGACGCTATCGCGGCTCTGCAGGATTATGCCTGGCCGGGGAACGTGCGCGAGCTGCGCAATGCGGTCGAGCGGCTGATGCTGCTGGCTACTACGGACGAAGTTACTGCGGACACAGTCTCGCTTGCTTTGCCTGCATCCGTGGCCGGACTTGATTCCTCTGTCGTCGGCACCGGACCGCTGGCTGACCGTGTGCGCGCGTTCGAGAAACAGACGATTCTGGCGGAGTTGAAACGCAACCACAATCAGATTTCGAATACCGCGCGGGCGCTGGGGTTGGAGCGGTCTCATCTTTATAAGAAGGCCGAGCAAGTGGGGATTGATTTGAAGGTGGTCCGGAATGATGGAGAACGATGAGAAGGCCCAGGAATGACGAGTTGCTCTTTCGTCCGGGGGGTGAACGTGTGTCCGTGAGAACTCTTCTTTCGCCCTTTTCGGGGCTTGCTAGTTTTCCGCCTTTGACCCACGGCTTGGGCCGTGGGCTGCATTCTTGTGCCGCTTCGCGGCTATTCGCGGTGGAACGACGCTACCGGACGCCCTCAACGACATCGTCAGGACGCCGGCGCTACGGTTTGCAATTCAGGGCCTTACAATACGACAATCAACTCCACCCATGAGCCCCGTGCAAGAACGCCGCTCTGCTGGCCCTTTCCGTCAGGGCGCAATCGTCATCGTGACGTTGAATAGTCCGCGTGAGAAATTCTGGGGTGCGATCCTCAATCTGTCGAGGGAAGGGTTGAGCGTGCGCGGGGTCGATCTGATTTCATTTGACGATCTGGTTTCGACGATCAAGGGCGGAGATGCTTTCACGTCCGGCGTGATCTTTTTTCCGATGCATCGCGTGGAGCGCATGGAACTGGATCTGCCCGAGAGCAGCATCCTGTCGCTGAGTCAGCGATTCGCGCAGCAGACGGGGCAGGACCCTGCGCCTCTGCTGACCGGCGGTTTTTTGGCGGGAGACGGAGAATGAATCTCCGGCAGATCCTCTACGCGCCGAATCAGCTCACGCTGCTGCGAATGATTTTCCTGCCGTTCATTGTGATCAACGTGGTTGGGCACCACTACGTGTGGGCGTTAGTGCTCTTTGTGCTGGCGGGGATCAGCGACGGGCTGGATGGCCTACTGGCCCGAACGCTTCACCAACAGACCACGCTCGGTCAATATCTGGATCCGATTGCCGACAAATTGCTGATGAGTACGATGTTCCTGGTTCTTTCCATTGAGCACCGGGCGATCGTGCCGTGGAAATATACGGTGGTGGTTTTCAGCCGCGATATTTCTATCCTGCTGGTGAGCGGGGTGCTGTTCATGATTGCGGGATTGAAGGATTTTCGTCCCAGCATTTTTGGGAAGGCGAATACTTTCGCTCAGGTGGCGGCGATCTTTTTCGCGCTGCTGCTGCTGGTCATGCCAGTGCTATGGGTGGACATTGCGCGCAAGACATTTCTAAGGGCCACGTTCTTCTTTACGATCGTGTCCGCGGTGCACTATGCGTTTCTCGTGCAGCATCGTTTGCGGGGTCACGCGGCCACACCGGCGACGTGACTTGTCCCTTGGTCAAACCGGGTGCCCCAGACAACCCGGGCGGCGCCCGGCCGCCTATTCCTGCCGCTTCTGGCCTAGTCAAAAACTTGGGGAACCGCTTCGCCAGCCTTGGTTTTAAAGAGTTGTGGTGGGCCCGCTAGGACTTGAACCTAGAACCAACAGATTATGAGTCTGCTGCTCTAACCATTGAGCTACGGGCCCCCGACTCATATTAAACCAAGGTCCGCGATAGTTCGCTCCCGGGTGCGGCGCGCGAAAATGGTTTGAGCTTCTAGTTACTTGAGTCACAGGCGTCCAGCGGCCGTTTCGGGCTACCATGAACGCATACAGGGTGCTTGGAATGAAGAAGGCGCGTTTTCTGTTGTCGCTGACCAACGACGACAACGACTATCAGATCGAGCAGGCGTCCGCGGCCAAGGTGACGGCGCTGAAACTCGGCATTGACCTCGAGATCGTTCATGCCAAGAACGACGGAATCGTGCAAAGCCAGCAGTTGCTGAACCGGATCCAGTCCTCTACCAACCCACGCCCAGACGCGATTCTGTTTGAGCCGGCCGGTTCCACCACTTTGCCGCAGGTGGCGCGGGCGGCTGCGTCGTCGGGAATCGGATGGGTGGTGTTGAATCGCGACGCCGATTATGTCTCCGATCTGCGACGTCAGTTTCCAGTGCCGGTGTTTGCCATCACGTCGGATCACGAAGAAATCGGCCGCATCCAGGGACGCCAGTTGAGCGCCTTACTGCCGGGCGGCGGAATGGTCCTCTATATCCATGGCCCAGGTGAAAGCTCGGCCGCCAAACAGCGGCTGTTCGGCGCATTGGAATCCAAGCTCGAATCGATCCAACTACGGGTTTTGAAGGCCCAGTGGACCGAGGCCAGTTCGTACAAAACAGTCAGTTCGTGGCTGCGGCTTTCTACCTCACGCGATAACCAGATCGTAGCGGTGTGCGCGCAGGACGACTCCATGGCTCTGGGGGCGCGAAGGGCCTTCGAAGAGTGTTTCGTCAAAGAACGCGAAGTCTGGGAAAAACTGCCCTTCCTCGGTTGTGACGGTCTTCCGAAAACCGGCCAGGAATGGGTGCGCCGCGGTCAATTGGCGGCTACCGTTTTTATCCCAGCGAACACGGGCCAGGCGATGGAGTTGATGATGAAGTCCATCGAAACCGGTATGCAGCCGCCCGATCGCACCTTTACTCCGTGCAAATCCATTCCGGAAATTGAAGAGCTCCAGGAAAAATCGCAGCGCGCTCGAGCAGCTTCGCGCTAGGCGCGTCGCTTCGATCAATTCCGGCCGCTGCGACGAACAATAAATCGAAGAAGCGTTCTCGCCGTTCAGGGTTTCTGTGGCTGATCGGTAGGAGACTTCTTGTCCCGGAGCGCGATGACAAACTGCGGGATTTCGAGGCGCTCGCGTTCGGCTTCCGCGGCCGATTTCTTTGACAGGTCCTTGTAGAGCTGAAGCTCGTGCTGCGCCTTCCCTTTCTCTCCGACTCGGCGGTAGGCCAGAGCCAGACGGTAATGCGGTTCTTCGAGCAGCGGATTGGCATCGATCGCACTCCGAAACGAGAGGATGGATTTGGGCAAATCGCCCGCATCCGAATCGACTATGCCGCGCAACAGATAGGCGTGGCTGAGGGTCGGGTCGAGGTGAACGGCTTTCTCCAGCAGAGACAGGACCTGGGCTCGGGGGGCCGCCTCCGCGACGCCCTGCGCACGCTTCCAAAGAGATGACGCGTAGTAGTAGTTGGCGAGTGCGTTGTCGGGATGGATGCGAACAAAGCGCGCGAGCTTCTCGACCACAGCATCGGACGGAATCGCTTCGACGTTCTGCAGTTTCGCGAGGAAGACGTAAGGCATCGGGTCGCTGGGATTCAGGTCCGATGCTTTGAGAAGACAATCCGCAGCCTGATCGTAAGCGCCGCGAGCATGCCAGGCCACACCCAGGCCCACTAACATTCGCGCCGAGTCGGGAAAAAGGCGGTTGCCCTTGGCGAAAACTTCGAGGGCGGCCTCCGGCGCGCGGTGTGCGAGAAGCTCCGTCCCCCAATCGAAGAGATACGATTCGCTTGGATTCAACTCGGCGGCGCGCTGATATTCGCGTACGGCTTCCAGAGAATGCTTGAGATTTTCTTCGACGCCGGCGAGCCGATGATGGAGTTCCGCATTTCCTGAGTCGCGTTCCACGGCAGCGCGCAGAGTGCTTTCATCCGTTCCGGCCTTAGCCTCGACCTGATTGCTCGATGTCTGTTTTCCAAGAGAAGCGGTGTCCTTGGCGAGAGTCTCTTTCGTACGCACGACGACGTCGGAACCGTGACCACCGAGATTGGTGGCATCGGTGACTCCGGCCACGGTGAAGCGCGGTTCGTCGTAGAACTGCGGAGCCTGTGATGCCGCGTTGCTCGCGTCGGACGGGCTGACCGGCGCCGGTCCAGTGGGCTGGCATTGGGACAGGCATCGCGACGGCCCGAGCAACGCCATCAGCGCCATGAGGCCGGCGGCTGGTAGGTTCCTTTTCATTCGCAGACGAGTATAATCCCGAGACGCCCGGCGTAGACTTCGATACACAACTCAGGCCTCTTCAAGCAAAGTCTGGAGCAAGCAGAATGTGTGGAATTGTTGCGCTCTTTTCTCGTCGCGATCCAATTTCGGACGCGGTTGTACAGCGAGCAACCAAGAGCCTTTATCATCGCGGCCCCGATGGGCAGCGCCAATGGATCTCTACGGATCGCCGGGTGGCGCTCGGACACGCGCGCCTGAGCATCATCGATCTGACCACCGGCGATCAGCCCATCGCCAGCGAGGATGGCCGCACCCATATCATCGTCAACGGCGAATTTTACGGATACGAAGCGATTCAGAAAGAACTGGAAGCCGCGGGACATCGGCTGCGTACTCGATCGGATAGTGAGATTGCTCTGCATCTGTACGAAGATCTGGGCACGAACTGCCTGCATCGCTTGCGCGGCGAGTTCGCCATCGTCGTGTGGGATGAGGCGCACCGCACGCTGTTTGCGGCTCGCGACCGGTTTGGGATCAAACCGCTGTTCTACGCGTTTCATCAGGACACGTTGTATCTGGCCTCGGAAGTGAAGGCGCTATTTGCCGCTGGCGTGCCGGCGCGCTGGGATCCGGAATCGATGTATCACTCGGTGGAATTTGGCGGACACCAGGTACGCACGCTCTTCGACGGGATCTTTCAGGTTCCTCCCGGTCATTTTCTGCTGGCCACGGAGAAACACACTCAGCTCAACCGGTATTGGGACTTCAACTATCCGAGAATGGACAGTGCTTCGCCGAAGCGTTCGGATGCCGACTACGCGGCGGAGTTTCGGGGCGTGCTGGAAGAGGCGGTCCGCATTCGGTTACGCGCCGACGTCCCGGTCGGATGCTACCTGAGCGGTGGTCTCGATTCGTGCGCGGTGCTTGGCCTGGCGGCGCGGCATCATCCCGACCCGATTCGCGCGTTCACTCTGACGTTCGATCGCGCCGAGTACGATGAGGAAAAGGAAGCACGCGAAATGGCCGCCAAGGTGGGCGCCGAATTTTTCCCAATCCCGATGCGGCAGGACGATCTGGCCGACCACTTTTCAGCCGCGATTCTGCAATCGGAAACGTTGTGCGTGAACGCGCACGGCGTTGCCAAGTACCTGTTGAGCCGCGCGGTGCGGGACGCGGGCTACAAAGTGGTCATCACCGGCGAAGGGTCGGATGAAATCCTTGGCGGCTACGCACATTTTCGCCGCGACATGCTTCTGTACAACAACGAAGGACAGGATCCGACTGCCGTTGCAAGCATGCTGCAGGATCTCGAGCGGCTGAACCCCGTCTCCCGCGGCTTGCTGTTGCCCCACGGCGATCCCGGTGAAATGGAGACGACGAAACGGGTGCTGGGATTTGTTCCTTCCTGGATGGAAACATTTTCCGCTCGCGCCGTTAAAATGCGCGAACTTCTTTCCGAACAATTCCTCGCCGACTTCGGAGCACGCGAGGGATATCGGGCGCTGCTCGGTGACCTCGACATTCCGGGCCAGCTCAAGGGGCGCGACCCGCTGCACCAGTCGCTATATCTGTGGGCGAAGAGCGGACTCTCCACGTACATCCTGACCATGCTCGGCGACCGCATGGAAATGGCGCACTCCATCGAGGGCCGCGTGCCGTTTCTCGATCATCGTGTGGTGGAAGTGATCCGGTCGCAACCGGTGAATCAGAAAATTCGGGGGATGACAGAAAAATTTGTGCTCCGAGAAGCGGTGCACGACGTCATCACGGACACGGTCTATCGCAGACAGAAGCACCCTTTTCTGAGTCCGCCGGCGACATTGAATCCCGAGCAACGACTGCATGGATTCGTCCAGGACACGTTGCGCGGTCCAATTCTAGCCTCGATTCCGTTTTTTGACCGGAAGAAGGTTGTGGGATTGCTCGATCGCCTTGGAACGATGGACGAAGGCGCCCAGGTCGCGAACGATCAGATCCTGATGCTGCTGGTGAGCGCTTGTGTTCTTCAGGATGGATTTCGGCTGGGGGCTGCCTGATCAACAACTCTGAACGGAGCGCCGAGGATGAGCCTATGAATTCGAACATACTTCCGATCACACGTCGGCGCTTTGTTACGGGTGCCGCAGCGGTTGTGGCAGCTCACGGCGCAGGTGCCGCGTTCGGGCAGGCGGCTAGGGCAGCGCAGTCCCGGGTGATCATCGACACCGATCCAGGCATTGATGACGCGCTCGCGCTGCTGCTCGCAATGCGTTCTGCGGAACTGAAGATTGAAGCGATCACTCCGGTCGCCGGCAATGTGCCGCTGGAGTTGACGCTTCCGAACGCGTTGCGATTGGTGGAGATTGCTGGACGCACGGATATCCCCGTGGCCGCCGGCGCGAGGGCGCCGCTCATGCGCCGCCTGGTGACGGCCACGTACGCTCACGGCGAGAACGGACTGGGCGGCGCGGTCTTTCCTGATCCAACTATCAAGCCCGTCCTCGAACCCGCCGCCGAATACATCCGTCGTGTGGTTCGGAAGTACCCGCATGAAGTCACGCTCATCACGCTTGGGCCACTGACCAACATTGCCACTGCACTGAACGGTGATCCGGAACTTGCGGGACTGATTAAAGGTTTGACGATGATGGGCGGATCGTTGTCGGGAGGGAATATTACTCCCGCGGCGGAGTTCAATATTTACGTGGACCCGGAAGCGGCGCGCATTGTTTTTCAGTCGGGCATTCCCATCACGATGGTTGGTCTCGATGTTACGCGCAAGACGTCGTTGACCGATGATCATGTGCGCGTGCTGGAAGCAGCGCAGAATCCGGTGAGTCAGGCGGCCGCGAAGATTGGTCGCAATGCCATCAACCACAACCGCGAGCGCGGATTTCTGGTGGGACCGAATATGCACGACTCGCTGGCCGTCGCGACAGTTCTTGATCCGACGATTTTGAAATGGCGTGAGTACTACGTGGATGTCGAGACTACTGGCGAAATGACCGCCGGCGAGACGCTCGGATACAGTCCGGTTGCCGGTGATTTGAAGCGAAAGCCCGGAATGGAAAAGGACCTTGCGGCCAGCATGACGATTCGCGGGTCGGCGCCCACGCTTGCAAGCAACCGGACGTCTCCGGTTGTGCGCGACAAGTACGTGCCGAACACAAACGTGGGCGTGGATGTCGATTCGACCCGTTTCTTCGAACTATTGATTGGGCGGTTGTCGGGGAAATGACTGACGGGATTCAGAGTGGTGCAGCGGGTTTGCGATAAAGCCAGTACCGATTTCTCTGAGGTGAACGGATGCAATTGGGACGAATACAGAGCTTCTTAGTTGCGATGATGCTCGCAGCCGGTGTTATTTCGTCTTCGTGGGGCGCGGAGAAGCGCAAGATCATCATTGACCAGGATGCGGCGGGTCCCGCCGGCACCGACCTGCAATCAACTTTGCTGTTGATTCAGTCGCCTCAAACGGAGGTGCTTGGCATCACTGTGGTCACGGGAGACGCCTGGCTCAAATCGGAGGTCGCGCATACACTTCGCATGCTCGAGATCATCGGGCGCACTGACATTCCCGTAGTGCCGGGCGCCGAGTATCCGCTGGTGCGCACGAAAGAGGAGACGGAGCTCTGGGAAAAGCAATTTGGCGCGGTCGCATGGCTGGGAGCGTGGACGCCACGCATTTATCATGCGCCGAATGAATTGGGGCCGATGCCGGAAGGCGAGCCGACCACGAAGCCGTCGGACGAAGATGCGGCGCATTTCTTGATCCGAATGGTACGCAAGTATCCGAATCAGGTGACGATTTATGCCGGCGGCCCAATGACGAACATTGCGCTCGCACTCTCCATTGATCCGGAATTTGCGGGGCTGGTCAAAGAGCTGGTGTTCATGGGTGCAAGTATGAGCCCCGTCACGGACGATCCGGAGTTCGCCAACACTCCGCGTCACGAATTCAATCTGTGGTTCGATCCGGAGGCGGCGCACATCATGCTGCGGGCGCCGTGGAAGAAAATTGTCTGTACTCCGGTAGATATTTCCGTCAAGACGAGAATGTCGAAAGAACTCATCGCCAGGATAAAAGAAGGTGACTCGCCAGCCGCGCACTATGTCGGGACTTATGCTCGACTGTTTGGCGACTACAACTACTTGTGGGACGAATTGGCAGCCGCAGCATGGCTTGATCCTTCGGTCATCACGAAAAGCGAGACTCGCTACATGGATATTGACCTCGACCGCGGTGCCAACTATGGAAACACCCTGACCTGGAATGAGAAGGATCGGCCTGCGGTTACGGTGCGTCCGGTGGAGATACAAGTAGACCTGGATACGGAGAAGTTTTACCGGATGTTTGTCGAGCTGATGAAGGCGGAGACGCCTCGTAAAAATTAGTTCTAAGGAGTGCGGCGCGCGTTTTGCGTTAAACGTTCGGCCGTTTTTTGTTCGGCCGCAGCCTGCGCGGAGCGGCCCGTTTGGGAATACACAGCCGCCATCCCCACATGAGGCTCCGGTTCTTGCGGACGCATCTTGGCAGCCTCTTCGAAATAGCGGAGTGACTCGCCGTACTGAGCGCTCTCTCCATTCTTGAATCCAAGCTTCAATACGGAGAGGTAAAGAAGGTCGGCTGTTTCGGAGTCCTGCGGGTTGAGGTCGTGCGCATGATGCAGGGTCTGATAGGCGGGGATATCGTCTCCCAACTGAGCCAGGACTTTGCCATACAAGGCGACGAGTTGGAAGACATCAGGCCAGTGATCGGCGGCAGGAGCAAGAGCGTTTCGCGCCTCATCGAGGCGCTTCAACTGGTAGTAAGCCAGGGCCACGTTGTATTGCATCTGCGGAGACTGCGGAGCTAATTCGGCGGCGCGCCTTAAAGGCTTCAACGCCGCTTCGGGATCGCCGTGCTTTCCGTAAATCGTGCCGAGCGCGGTGAGTTTATCGGCGTTGTCAGGGTCGTAGAGCTTTTCGCACAAAGCGTGCGCTGCTTCGCGCGGCCCCTGATCGAGCTTCTGAGCACACTCCAGCCTCAGACTGCTCTCGGCTGAGTCGCGCTGGCGCTGTTCGTTCGATTGGGCGATCGCTTTATTCGCCTCTTCATTGCGTCCCTGCTTTTGGTAGACAAGGCCCAGTTGATACATGACCCGGGCGTCATGGGGATTCGCGCGCGCCGCTTCGCCCAGCCATTTTTCGGCGGCCGTTAAGTCGCCCTGCTTGAAACAGGCGAAACCGAGATAGTAAGTGGTATCGGGAAAGGGCGGATCGCTTGCGGCCTGGGTCAGATTCCGAATGGCTCCGGGGAAATTACGGTCATCGAGATCAAGGCGGCCGAGGTAGTAGAGAATGTTCGGATGATCGCCGGCTTCCCGGCGAACCGTCTCAAACTCGCGGCGCGCCTCGACTGGATTATGCGATTCAAAGAGCGCGACCGCCAACGGGAAGCGTGCTCGAAGTGTCAGCTTGGGGTCGAGTTTGAGGGCGGCTTGAAATTCTGCGACGGCTACATCGTGGCGATCGTTTTTCAATGCATCGTAGCCCTTGCCCATGTGGACTTCCGGCGTTTCCTCGGAAACCGGCCTCGCCGCCGGAGGCGGGGTCTGAGCAAAGGTAAATGCAGCGGACATCAGAGCCAACGTCATCACGATGCCGGTGATCCGCGGTCGAGCGATGGTTGGGCGGACTGGGCAGGCGCGGTTCATGCTATGTTGTACGTCTCGCTTTCGTGAGCAATGAACCCGCTGCGCGTTTGATCGCCTGTACTTCTTCCGCTGTAGCAGTAGATACAAAATCAGATACTAACTTCTCGCAGTGGTCTCTAACGTGATCGTAAGCAGTGGGATCCTGACCACGCGCGACCAGAAGTTCTTTCAGCCAGTGCTTCCCGTAACCCGCGTGCATGGTTTCGTCGGCCCAGTCGAAGTCCATGTCGTGTTCGCTGAGCGTGTCGCCATAAGCATGGAATAGCTGCGCGCGTTTTGGTTTGTGGCGGATATTCTTCGTCTCGAAAAAGTAGAGCATTCCAAGCAGGTAGATCGGGTCTTCGCCCGAAGCGCTCTCGTAAATGTACGTGCCAAGAGGAATTTCGGCGGGATCGATGCTCCACACCATCAGTCGCTCATAACCCATCCGGCAGTGGCGCGACTCGTCGTACGTCCAACGGGCAGCGTTGCGAGTCCATTCCCAGGGCAACACGTCCGCAAACGCATTCAGCATTACGCCACCGGCTTCGATCGCCCAGACTTCATTGAGATGGCTGATCGCCGACCGCATCTGCAATTGCATCCCCTCACCGTAGGGGTAGGTGGGATCGACAATGTCGGGCCAGTAGAAACGGCACGGCCAAAAGCGCGGATCGCGCGCGGGGCGTCGGGGCGTCGAATACGGCTTGGAATCTGGTAGTGGGTCGGTGGTCGCGCCAGAGATAGACGGTTCGACGCCAACACCGCCCAAGGCTTCAAGCCGCTCCGCGACCGCGTTCTTCCACGCGACTGCGCTCTCACACAAGCCGGTATCCTGCGACAGTGTGGACTGCGTCCATTGTTCGAACGCCTGAATCTGTTCCGCTTTTTCCGCGAGCGCGAGCGACAAGAAGCGATGAGTGGGACCGTCTGCAATCAGGTCAGAGGAGGCGAGGTACCCTTGGTAGGCATCGCGTAATGCGGGCAGAAAAATTTCGCCAGTGGTAAGCAGAAAGCCGAGAACCGATGGCGAATCTTTTACGGCGCTGAATAATGCAATCAGAGCGTGATCCGCGCCTTCTTCTTCCAGAAGGCGGCTGGGAAAACGGAGTTCGAATACCCGCTCGCGCAGGGCATGAGCAGTTTCGGCACTCTGCCAGATGAAGCGGGCCAGTCCAGTCTTGATTTCGAGCGGACCTATGGCGGGAATCCAGGCGGCTTCGGCAATCAAGAGCGACCGTTCGCAGAAGAAAAATCGTTTGAGAAGTTGTGCAGTGTCGATGCGCATCCAGCGGGCGCGGTGTTGCTGGCTCAGCAGGAAATCGGGTGCGGATGACATGGTTTGTGTGACGGACTCACTCGACTCGAGAACCCTGGCCGTCAGGCACTCCTATTGTAAAGCTCAGCTCCGATCGCCCGCAGGAGTCAAAATCCAGCGAGGTGGAGGCGTCGAACCCTGACGAAAGAATGTGAGGACCTCCGCGCGAGTCGGCAGTGAAGGAATCACGCCCTCTTTTCTCACCGCCAGGCCACCCGTGACGACAGCGAAGCGGACGGCGTTCTCAAGAGTTTCGCCACAGGCGAGCGCCATGGCCAAACCGGCGTTGAATGCGTCGCCGGCACCAGTCGTGTCCACGGCCTCAACCTGAATCGCGGGAATGTGGATTGCTGACGACTCCGAAACGATGAGCGCTCCCTTCTCGCCCAGCGTCATGACCACCTGCTTCACTCCGCGGTGAATCAACTCACGCGCCACAACCTCGGGCGGGACGTCCGCGTCAGGAGCGAGACCGGCAAGCACCTTGGCCTCGATAGCATTGGGCGTGAGGATGTCCACAAACTGCAAAACGGACGGCGGAAGTGGCCGCACAGGAGCCGGATTCAGAATCGTGATCGCAGCGTGGGCGCGTCCCTGAGCCATGGCAGCCTCAGCGGCGCCAACCGGAATCTCGAGTTGAGTCAGCACGACAGCAGAAGAATCGAATGCATCTTTTGCGTCCGCAACATTGACTCCAGTCAGCAGATCGTTCGCGCCAGGATCGATCACGATGGAGTTGTTTCCGCTCGCGGCTTCGACCACGATGAATCCAACGCCGGTCGGAGCGCCGGCAACTTGCTGGACGTGGGTCACATCGACGTGCTCTTCGCGGTAGAGGGTCAGCGCCGACTCGCCAAAGCTGTCCTCGCCAATTTTTGCGACGAAACGGACGCTCGCTCCAAGACGCGCACAGGCCACGGCCTGGTTGGAGCCTTTGCCTCCGAAGTCCACGCGATAACCAGTGCCGAGAAGTGTTTCGCCGCGACTGGGCAGCCGTTCCACTTTCATGGTGAGCCCGGTCGCGTAGCTGCCGACAACGGTAATTTTGGGAGAGGTCTTCACAGGGGTCACTGGGCACCCGGATGCTGGGCGCGGGCCAGATCACGAATCTGGTTCAGGTATCCGACATAGATCGGGATGGGGATGTCGGGCGAATCGCCGTCATTCAGAAAGTGTTCGAGGCGGATCTCCATGGGAATCGAGCGGATTACTTCGCCGAAGCGAGGCATCTGAAGATACTTTACGCGCCAGATTTCGAGCATGAGGGAACGATACTCTTCGCTGATGAACCCGAAACGGCGGCCATCGAGATAGATGAAATCGAAATGGCGCTCGGCGAGCTTCGCGCGAATCGGATCCGTGGGGAGCGAAAATGCGTAGACCAGATGAAATACATCGGCCAGGTCCCCCCACAGTACTTTCTCCTCGAATGCGCTGAAGCGGAACGATGTGGCGCCGCGTTGTTGAACAACGCGCGCGCGATCACTCGGTTGCAGGCCATGACGGCTGAGTTCGTCGCGAAACCATCGCAGTCGTTCCGGCGTCAGGTTGTGACGCAGGAATTCCACCGCGTAGGCGTTAGGGAGGTAGAGTTTGGGATCGCCATCCAGCCGAGCGAGCCAAGGGCTCCAGTCCTTCTGATCGAAGGCGTCGAGTAACTCGGTCAGGTCCGCAACAGGTGTGTCAGGATGAAACTTCGCCGCCTGCCAGAAATGTTCCGTGGAGTCGTAGGTTGCACCGTAGAGGTGGATGCCTTCCGCAATCGGATACCAGTTCGAAAGCACGCGAGCTGGAAGCGACGACGAAGCGCTCCAGCAGTTCACGGAGTGTTTCCACTTCTTCTGCACTGCCAGAAACGCTTCGGCATAACCGAGTGGGGTGGGTTCCTTCACGGCCACAAGAGCCTGCCGCAATTCGTCGGCGGTATGAGTCAACAGCTCTTCGAGCGGGCGCTCATCGGCCATGGAGACGACGCGACTCTCGATCCCGCGCCGCAACAGTTCGCCTGCCAGTTGACTTCGTTCCTCGCTCGAGAGCTTGCCTGGCCAGCGCCGCGATTGTGCTTCGATGTAGGGGAGCATCTCAGCCAACGATCTAAATTCGATAAAGCCGTGGAGAGCGAACACAACCGGCCGGCCGTCTTTCGAAATGACGGTGGAAGGCGCGACAATTTCCAGGAGCGAGATTTGCTGGGGCTGAGAAAACGCGGCTGCTACCGTGAGAGCGGCGCATACGGTCCATCGAGATGCGTTTCTCAGGATTTTGCGCAACACCTTCATGCTCTCGCTCCCGGTTGCTGGTCGATCATTCTATCAATCGAAGCCTGCCTTGACGCTGTCGTGTGCCGGTGTTAGATTTTCGATTCCACGAACGCAAAACCGGGAGCTTTCCTCTGAGTCGGCCGGCGAAGTCGCGTCATGTCGTCGACATTGTTCCCGTTGATGCCAGTCGACGCAATTTTCTAATTCGATGCTGCCAGGGATTATCGGCGGCATTTCTGCCTGCTGGCCTGCGCCGTCTGGGGCTGCCTTTTTTCGACCAGCCCGCCGGTGGCACAACGCTCGCCGCCACTGACTTCCATTTCCATCCGCACTATCGTAGCCCGACTACCCTGGATGCCACACTGCTCAAGGCAAAGGCGGGACTCGATGAATTCATCACTGAGAAGTATGCCGACCAGATCGCGGACGTGCTCGCGAAATGGACTACGGCCCTTCTGCGATCTGCCGGGGATGCGAGCTTAATCGAAGGCTCTCTTGGGCCGGGATTTCTAGGAGCCTCGCTTCTTCCCGAGGAGTCGCGGGTGGTTCGACCGGGGCCAGCCGTCGAGGCCAGCCGCCTGCGTTTCCCTTCTGAACTCTCGCTGCGGCCAGATTTATTTGCTCAGCAAGTGCGCTCTTATTTGATCGCGTTTTCCAGCATCCTGACTGCGGACTTTCAGATAACGCAAATCAAGGCAGGCTCAGCAACAGTGTCACCGTTCCGTGTGCAGACGCGTGTTCACTACGAAATTGTCGGTAGCGGAAACGATTTCCATCTCGAACAACGCGTCGGCGATTGGGAACTGGAATGGGAGACGGATTCGGCAGGCGCCTATCGCGTCCGAAGCTGGCGGGCACTCGACGAGACTCGCAGCCGCTCCGTGAGCCCCGTGTTTGCGGATATCACGACTGCAACGCTGAGCCGCAACCCATCCTATTCTTCGCAACTGCTACGGGGAACGGACGAATGGCGCACAGTGCTCGACGGTGCCTGCGGCATTGATATCTATGGCCACAACGGGGTCTCCGTCGGCGACATCGACGACGATGGGTTCGACGATCTCTATGTCTGCCAGCCCGCGGGGCTGCCGAACCGCCTCTACCGGAATCGCGGTGACGGAACGTTTGAAGACATTACGGAGACATCCGGCGTCGGCGTGCTCGACAATACTGCGTGCGCACTGTTCGTTGACATCGACAACGATGGCCGTCAGGACTTGGTTGTCGTACGCGCAAGCGGTCCGATTCTGTTTCTGAACCAGGGCGGCGGACAGTTTCGTCAGAAACCTGACGCGTTTCAATTCGCCACGCCTCCACAGGGAACGTTCACCGGCGCCGCCGTTGCCGATTACGACCGCGATGGCTGGCTCGACATCTATTTTTGCCTCTACGTGTATTTCCAGGGCGCGGACCAATACAAATATCCGGCTCCCTATTACGATGCGCAGAACGGGCCCCCGAACTTCCTGATGCGCAATCAGCGCGACGGAACTTTTCGCGATGTTACGCGGGAAACTGGCCTGGACAAGAACAATACGCGTTACAGCTTCTGCTGCGGCTGGAGCGATTTCAACGGCGACGGCTGGCCCGATCTTTGCGTCGTTAATGATTTCGGACGCAAGAATCTCTATCGCAACAACGGTGATGGAACGTTTTCCGACATCGCAGAACAGGCGGGCGTCGAGGATTTTGGCGCGGGGATGGGCGTTTGCTGGTCGGACTACGACAACGACGGCGCCGAGGACCTGTATATCGCCAACATGTGGACGGCGGCAGGGGAACGCATCGCGGCGCAGGATGTGTTCAAGAAAGATGCGCCGCAGCAAGTGCGGGACCGCTATCGCAAACACGCGATGGGAAATTCGCTGTTCCTCAACCAGAGGCGAGACAATTCTTTTCAGGATAAGACAGCATCGGCCGGCGTGGGCATGGGCCGCTGGGCGTGGTCGAGCGACGCCTGGGACTTTGATCATGACGGTTTCTCTGATCTCTACATTGTGAACGGAATGGTGTCGGGCCCGTCGCACGAAGATCTGAACAGCTTTTTCTGGCGACAGGTCGTGGCACGGTCGCCGGAGACTGCGAAACCCTCGCACGATTACGAGCAGGGATGGAATGCGATCAACGAACTGATTCGCGCTGATGGAACATGGAGCGGATTCGAGCGCAACGTCTTCTACGTGAACAACCGGGATGGAACGTTTTCCGATGCCTCGGGCGCGGTGGGCCTCGATTTTGTCGAGGATGGCCGTGCGTTCGCGCTCTCTGATTTCGATCATGACGGACGGCAGGAAGTCTTCCTCAAAAATCGCAACGCCCCTCAGTTGCGGATTCTGAAGAATGTGATGGATGATTTGCCGCCCGCGATCGCGTTTCGCCTTCGCGGCGTGAAAAGTAATCGCGACGCCATCGGGGCGGTGGTGACAGTCGAAACGAATGCAGGCCGGCAGACGCGATCTCTCCAGGCCGGATCGGGATTTCTTTCGCAGCATAGCAAGGATTTGTTCATTGGCCTCGGTGAGACCAAGGGCAGCGTGAAGGCGTCGATCCGCTGGCCAAGTGGACTAGTCCAGGAGCTTCACAATTTGCCGTTGAATCATCGCATCTGGGTCACCGAGGGAAATGAGCCAGCGAAGGTCGAGCCGTTCCTGGCTGAGCATGGCCTAAGCCCTGCTTCACCTTCCGGCGCGAGCGGAACTGCGAAAGCAGAACCACCCTCGACAATCGAGACATGGCTACTGGCGCCCGTTTCCGCGCCGGATTTTACACTCCCCGACCGGGATGGAAAGGTTCACTCTCTAGCTTCATTCCGCGGAAAGGCGGTCCTGCTGAATTTTTGGACAACGCAGTCTCCTGGCTGGCAGGAGGCCCTGGGTGCATTCGATGCCGTCCATGCGCAGTGGCAGGGCCGGGGCCTACGCCTCCTTTCCGTAAATGTGGACGAAGTGAACGAAACCGCGACGCCAGGGATTCTTGCTCTCAAGGACCAGGTTGGCTTCCCTATTCTTCGCGGTTCCAGCGACGTCGCGGCGATTTACAACATCGTCTATCGTTACGTGTTCGACCGCCATCGCGACCTCAATCTGCCGACATCCTTGCTCATCAATGAGACTGGGGACATCGTGAAAATCTATCAGGGCGTTCTAAACCCACGACATGTGGAGCAAGACTTCCGCAATGTTCCCCGGAACACGGCCGATCGCCTCGCGAAGGCATTGCCGTTTCCGGGCGTTACGGATGCCGTGGATTTCGGCAGAAATTATCTTTCCTACGGTTCCGTGTTCTTTCAGCGCGGATACTACGACGAGGCGAGTGCGGCGTTTGAGCGTGCCCTGCGCGACAATCCTGAGAGCGCGGAGGCGCTGTATGGGATTGGGAGCGTTCAGCTCAACCAACAAAAGACGGCTGAGGCGCGGCAGAGCTTTGAGCGCGCGATCAAGGTTCGCGCCAGCTATCCGGACACGCTGGCGAATGCCTGGAACAACCTTGGGCTAATCTCTGCGCGAGAAGGCAAAACCGACGAGGCGATCGGATACTTTGAGCGCGCGCTACGGTCGAACCCGGATCACGTGGTCGCGCTGGAGAATCTCGGCAGTGCCTACCGGCAGCTCAAACAATGGGATCGAGCGCGCCAGGCGTTTGAACACGCGCTCGCAGTCAGTCCCGATGAGGCCGAGGCCAACTACGGATTGGGCATGGTGTTTGCGCAGACGGACGACACAGCGAACGCACTCGATCATCTCCAGCGAGCTTTGCAGGCTCGCCCAGCATATCCGGAAGCGCTCAACAATCTTGGGATCCTCTACCTGCGAACCCAGCGGCGCGATGAGGCAGTGGCGAAGTTCGAAGAGTGTATTCGCCTTGCGCCTACTTTCGATCAGGCCTACCTCAATCTGGCGCGCGTGTATGCCGTCGAAAACACCCCGGAGAAGGCGCGCGCGGTGCTGCAAGACTTGCTGAAGCAGCACCCGGGGCAGGCTGCAGCGCAGGAGATGCTGCGTCAACTAGGAAAGTGACGGGCGGCACCGCGAGCCGCGGCTTAGTACGCCTTTGCCACGAAAGTGATGGCCAGGCAATAAAACGCAAACATGCCTAGCAGATAAACCTTCGCTTTGGATGGCGCTCCGGCAAATTCCTTCCAGGCAAAGACACCCCAGAGTGCTCCGACCATGGGCGCAGCTTGTCCGATGGCGTAGGAGATCGCGAAGCCGGTCGCTCCTCCGGCAACCACGTTGAATACCGTCCCGGTCGTCCAGATTGCGCCACCGAGCAAACCCAGCAGATGTCCGGATGCGGGCGCGCTGAAGAAGCCGGAAAAATCGACCGGGTCTCCGGCGAGCGGCTTCTTCATGAAGTAAAGGTTCCAGATAAAGCAGGAAAGCAGAGCCCCCAGGGTGAGGAAGACAACGGAACTGTAGGGCGTCAGAGCGTGTCCGCGAGTGGCACCGTAAGCGACAAAAGGATTCCAAAGTCCCATCAGAACGCCGGACACGACACAGATCCAAATGCTTTTGCGCGTGGCGATGCGACCGCCCGCGAGGCTTCCGAAAGCTTTACCGTCGAGCGTGACAGCAATCAGGGCGCAGGCGACGCCAGCTGCCAGGAACAGCATGTTGCCCTTGGGTTGAAGGATGTAACTCAGCATCGTGCCCACGACCAAGGCAATTCCAATGGATACGGGAAGTGCGACAGCCAGACCCGCCATATCAATCGCAGCCACCAGTAAAAGATTCGCCAGATTGAAGATCGCGCCGCCGACCATGGTCCAGAGAATGTTCGAGGTGTCGGCCGCATGGACATTGTTCAAAAAGCTGGAGGCATCGTTGCCCGTGCTGCCCATGGTGAACGCAAGGATGAGCGACGTAAGGAAGATTCCGACGGCGTAGTCCCAATAAAAAAGTTCGAAGCGATAATTCTTGACGCCCTTATAGGTGTTGGCCCAAGAGCCCCAGCACATGGCACTCCCGATCATCATCAGCAACGCGATTCCAAAACTTGCCGGTGTATACATGGTTGCTCCTAGAAAACGATGCCGTGCTAAGGCCGAAGCCCGCGAAAGCCCCCGTCCAATGCCGCTATTTCCCGCGAATTCTTGTCACGAACATCTGTAGAAAACGGTCGGCGTCGACGTCGACGCAAACTTTGGCATTCGGTTCCACCTTGTCCGCGCCTTCGATCACGTAACGGTCGCCATGCAGGACGTTGCGTTCGACGAAACCACGGCGGTTGGCAACGGTTTCGCCGCGGGTGAACTCTCCGCGGGTCTCTACGTCCACGTGCATTTCGGGAGCCTTTACAAGCGTCGCATCAATGGCAACGCCAACCGCCAGCGGATCGTACATCGGAGTGCCGCCGGGGCCGAACTTTTCCGACAGGTCGACGAGGTAGGTGGCGACCTGAACCATGAAGTCGTTGATGGGTCCGTGGGTCTGGCCCAATTGCGCGAGGTACTTGCGTGAGAGGAGTGTCTTGTCGCCCACGTCGAGCCCAACCATCGTCAGCGGCCATCCTGCCTGGAACACAATCTGCGCCGCCTCAGGATCGTTATAAATATTCGCTTCGGCGGCGGCGTTCACGTTTCCACCGGTGATCGACCCGCCCATGAGGATGACTTCCTTCACCAGCGGCACGATCGTCGGATCTTTGAGAACGGCGAGGGCAATGTTGGTGAGTGGTCCGACGGGAACGAGAGTGATTTCGTGCGGCGAGGCATGCACCATCTGGATGATGAGGTCAGGGCCAAAACGTCCGTCGACTTTGCATTTGCTCGGTGGGAGTTCGACGTTGGCCAGGCCGTTCTTGCCATGCCAGAACTCAGCCGTGATCAGTTTCTGAAAGAGCGGATGTTGCGCGCCTGCGGCGACCGGGATGTCGCACCTATTCGCAAGCGACATCATGCGAAGGGCGTTTTCCAGGCCTTGCTCCGCAGTGACGTTGCCGGGAACGACGGTGATGGCGCGCACGTCAAGTTCCGGCGAATTCAGTGCCAGCATCAGGGCCATGGCGTCGTCGGTACCGGGGTCGGTATCGAAGATGATCTTGCGGGTCGCGGCGGAGGCGGAGGAACCGATGAGTAGAGCTACAAAAAGGGCTATGATCGTCCACAATCGGGCAGGAATGGGCACCATGCTGCTCGGCATCTTCAGAGCGAATCTCCAAGCGTAATCGCGCCTTAACCTATTCCTGCGTTGGCTGAGTGTCAAGGTGAAAGTCGCATGAAAGGCGAAGCGCACGGCGAGAACTCCTTGCAGACGGTATGGTTGTTTTAGAACTGAGGGCGGAATTCATATTTGGCGGCGTCTGCCGTACAATCAAACCGCAACCAGATCGCGACGCTCCGCGCTCAGTTGGTACGGAGCGGCGCGGTCTCCGCGAGAATCCTGATGACCGCTGATCATAACCAGCATCGCGGTGTCGCGCATGAAACGGTTCGGGACAGCATCCGCTCCGCATCGCCCGACCATCCCATCGCCGAACTCGCTGGCCGTCCCCTGCTGCGCAACACGGGAATCCCCCTCGATTTGCATTGGGTTCGTGATGTCCACGTAAATACCAGCGCGGTGGAACGCCGGGCCCAGACACATACGACACGTCGAACGGTGAAGAAGGATTGGCAGGCTGCCTGGCTTCTCCGCGCGATCACGTGCATGGACTTGACGACGCTCTCAGGCGACGACACCGACGAACGGGTGCGGCGCCTCTGTGCGAAGGGGCGGCAGCCGATCCGGCAGGACTTGGTCGAAAAACTGGGGATCGCAGAGCTCGACATCAAGGTCGCGGCGATCTGCGTGTATCACTCGTTTATTGAAACCGCACTGCATGCGCTCGAGGGCACGCGGATCCACGTGGCAGCGGTCTCCACGGGATTTCCGGCTGGGCTTTCACCTTTGGCGGAACGCATCGCGGAGGTCCGGCGTTCAGTCGAGGCGGGCGCTCACGAGATTGACGTCGTCATCACGCGCGCGCACGTTTTCGGCGGGCGATGGCAGGCGCTCTACGACGAAGTCGCTGCTTTCAAGCAAGCTTGCGGGACGTCGCACATGAAGGTGATCCTCGGCACCGGCGACCTGCTGACGTTGCGCAACGTGGCGCGGGCCAGCGTGGTGGCAATGATGGCGGGCGCGGACTTCATCAAGACTTCGACCGGCAAAGAGCCCACCAACGCAACCTTGCCTGTAGGACTCGTAATGACGAGGGCGATTCGCGAATATGCGCAGCAGACGGGAATGGCAGTCGGGTTCAAGCCGGCGGGCGGCATTCGGACCGCGAAACAGTCGCTCGATTGGTTGGCGATGATGAAAGACGAACTCGGTATGTCGTGGGTGCGGGCTGAGATGTTTCGCTTTGGCGCAAGCGGATTGCTGGGCGACATCGAGCAGCAACTGGAACATCATGCCACCGGACGTTATTCGGCGGAGCATCGACATCCGCTCGCGTAAGAGTAAAAACGAATGAGCATTGCGGAAAAATTCGCGACCATGGAATACGGTCCCGCCCCTGAGGATCCCAAGGAAGCATCGGCGTGGCTGGACCGGCACGGGCGTGTTTTCGCGCATTTCATCAACGGAGCGTGGAAGAAGCCGGCGGCGACTTTCGACACGTTCGATCCGTCGAACGGAGAGAAACTTGCCGCGGTCGCGCAGGGATCAGCCGCGGACGTGGATGCCGCGGTCCAGGCTGCGCGCGCGGCTTCTCCGAAATGGCAGGCGCTTACGCCCCATGTTCGGGCGCGTTACCTGTATGCCATCGCACGTCAAATTCAGAAGCACTCGCGGCTGTTCGCGGTCCTGGAGACGATGGATAACGGAAAGCCGATCCGCGAGAGTCGCGACATCGATATTCCGTTGGTGGCGAGACATTTTTACCATCATGCCGGATGGGCTCAATTGCTTGACCAGGAGTTTCCTGAATACGTGGCATGTGGAGTTGTCGGGCAGATCATTCCCTGGAATTTTCCACTGCTCATGCTGGCCTGGAAAATTGCGCCCGCGCTTGCCACTGGAAACACAGTTGTGCTGAAGCCTGCCGAGTTCACGCCGCTGACAGCGCTGCTGTTCGCTGAAATCTGCCTGGAAGTCGGATTGCCTGCCGGAGTCGTCAACATCGTGACGGGCGACGGCTCCACAGGCGAAGCTCTGGTTAAGCATCCCGGCCTCGATAAGATCGCGTTCACCGGCTCCACCGAAGTTGGGCGCGCCATTCGCGCGGCCACGGCAACGAGTCACAAGCGACTGTCACTCGAACTGGGCGGGAAGTCTCCATTCATCATTTTTGAAGATGCCGATCTCGACAGCGCGGTGGAAGGGTTGGTCGACGGCATCTGGTTCAATCAGGGACAGGTCTGTTGCGCAGGATCCCGATTGCTGGTGCAGGAGAGCGTTGCCGAAGCGCTGCTCTCGAAGGTGCGCGACCGCATGAGCACGTTGCGGCTCGGCGCGCCACTCGACAAGGCGATTGACATTGGTCCGATCGTCGCGCGCGTACAGCTCGACCGCATCCATCGACTGGTGGATCAAGGTGTCGCCGAGGGCGCGACTTGCTGGCAACCACAGCTGGTGCTGCCAGCCAAGGGCTTTTATTATCCCCCGACCTTACTCAGCAACGTGCATCCTACGTCGATCGTGGCTCAGCAGGAAATTTTTGGACCCGTGCTGGCAACCATGACATTCCGCACTCCACGCGAAGCCGTCGAACTCGCCAACAACACCGTCTATGGACTGGCAGCCTGCGTGTGGAGTGAGAGCATCAACGTGGCATTGCAAACAGCCGCACAACTGAAAGCGGGCGTGGTCTGGGTGAACTGTACGAACCTGTTTGATGCAGCCTGCGGATTCGGTGGCTACCGCGAAAGCGGATACGGGCGCGAGGGCGGACGAGAAGGTCTAATCGAATATCTGGAACCGAAGTGGTTTAAGAATGCGGCAACCCTGCCGGCAGCAAGAACACCCGCGCCGGCTGGAGTTGAGGCGCTGCCCGAGTCCAGCGTCCCAGCAATCGACCGCACGGTGAAACTCTACATCGGAGGAAAGCAGGCAAGGCCGGATTCCGGATACAGCATGGAGGTGCGAGCCACAAACGGAACTCTTCTGGGAGAAGCGTCGCTCGGCAATCGCAAGGATATTCGTAATGCCGTCGAGGCTGCGCGCAAGGCTGAAGGCTGGGCGAGGACCACCGCGCATAATCGCGCTCAGGTGCTCTACTACAGTGCGGAGAACCTGTCGCAACGACGGGACGAAATTGCACGCAGGCTCGCAGCGGTCGTCGGGGAAAAGCAGGCGGCTGCGGAAGTCGACCTCGGAATTGAGCGGATATTCTCTTACGCCGCATGGGCCGACAAGTTTGACGGCGCGGTACATAATCCGCCGTTTCGCAATATCGCGCTCGCTATGCACGAAGCGATTGGAACCGTGGGTATCGTCTGCCCGACAGAAGCGCCTCTGCTGGGATTTCTTTCGCTGGTTATGCCGGCGCTCGCAATGGGAAATACGGTGGTCGCGATTCCTTCCGAGACTTATCCTCTGATCACCGGCGACCTCTACCAGCTATTCGATACCAGCGATCTGCCCGGCGGAGCAGTGAACATAGTAACGGGTTACTCGTCGCAACTTCTAAAGACGCTCGCCGAGCACGATGACGTGGACGCGATCTGGTGCTTCGGAGACGAAGCGCTAGCGACGGCGGCGAAGTCTGCGTCGATTGGAAATTTGAAGCAGGTCTTCACCAACGAGGGTCGTGCGATCGACTGGTTCAATCCCAAACTGGCCGAGGGTCGCTGGTTTCTCGAACACGCTACCCAGGTCAAGAATATCTGGGTTCCCTACGGCGAATAGTTCCCGGCATGAAAGCCACCATCACGCCCCGGGTAAAAATTTGCTGCATCAGTAACGTGGACGAAGCGGCGCTTGCAATTGAATCTGGAGCGGCTGCCTTAGGACTGGTTTCGCACATGCCGAGTGGGCCGGGCGTCATCAGCGACCAGACAATCGCAGAGATTGCCGCCACCGTTCCGCCTCCGATTGGAACTTTCCTGCTGACCTCGTTGCAAGATGTTGAAGACATTATTGCGCAGCAATGCTCTTGTCGAACCAATTGCATCCAGATCTGCGACCACTTGCTCCGCGGCACCTATCGCGAACTCAAAGACGCGCTGCCGGGGATTTCGATCGTTCAGGTCGTGCATGTGACCGGCCCGGATTCGGTGGACGAGGCCTGTACCATCGCGTTGCACGTGGACGCGATTCTGCTCGACTCAGGAAATCAGAAGCTTGCAGTCAAAGAACTTGGCGGCACAGGCAAGACGCATGACTGGACGCTGAGCCGAAAGATTCGCGAGTCGATCAGCGTCCCCATATTTCTCGCGGGCGGCCTCACTCCGGAGAATGTCGGCCGTGCCATCGAGGAAGTTGCACCCTTCGGGCTCGACCTCTGCTCGGGCGTTCGAACGAACGGCACACTCGACGAAAGCAAGCTGCGGCAATTCTTTGCGGCAGTATCTGGCGGTTGACACCTCCGTTCCCCGCTGACTACACTCGCCGTTCGCGAATGGAGTGAGAAATATGGCGAAGCGTCCTCGCATTGCCGTGGTGGGAAGTGCCAACGTCGACCTGACCACGTTCACCGATCAGTTTCCCAAACCCGGAGAAACAATTTTCGGACAAAAGTTCGACATGGGATTTGGCGGCAAGGGCGCCAACCAAGCGGTTGCCGCCCGGCTCTGTGGATCAGAAGTGTTCATGGTAGCTCGCGTGGGCGACGATCTGTTCGGGCCTGCGACGATTGCAAACTTTAAAAAGCTAGGAATCAATGCGTCACAGGTAAAGCAGGTTGCGGGCTTGTCGAGCGGAGTGGCTCCGATATTTGTCGACCCCGCGGGACAGAACCGGATCCTGGTGGTCAAAGGAGCGAATGACGCGCTCAAGCCTGCCGACGTCGATTCCGCGGCGGATGTTCTCAAGGGTGCGGATTGTATCGTTCTGCAATTCGAAATTCCCGTTGAGACCGTTTACTACACCGTCCAGTTTGCGCGGAAGAACAACATCCGGTGCATCGTGAACCCTGCTCCCGCACAGCCGATTGACGTGAAGGCGCTCTCCGATCTCGATTACTTCGTGCCCAACGAAAGTGAGGCGGAGACGATTACCGGAATGCCGGTGAAAAATCTTGGCGACGCCATGCAGTGCGCGCAGAAACTTCTTTCCGGCGGGATCCGCAGGGTGATCATCACGTTGGGGGCGAACGGTTCGCTGCTCGCGGGCAGCGACGGCATGGAGCATGTTCCCGCTTTTAGCATGAAGAGCGTGGACAGCACCGGCGCCGGCGACGCGTTCATCGGCAGCTTTGCGACTTTCCTGGGCGAAGGACTGCCGGAACGAGAGGCCGTACGGCGCGCCAATCTCTATGCCGGGCTCTCCACGATGGGCGTCGGCACGCAGAAATCGTTTTACGACCGGGCGCACTTCGATACGGAGTGGGCGGCGCGAGCGAAAGCCTGAGTCACCAGCCATGCCGCGCACCTTTCTGATCGACACCGACACAGCCTCCGATGACGCCGTCGCAATCATCATGGCGCTGCGCGCGCCGGACGTCCGCGTAGCAGCCATCACGACCGTCGCCGGTAACGTCAACGTACAGCAATCCACGCGCAATGCTTTGTACACGGCCGAACTGTGCGGCTCTGACGTCCCCGTTTGTATGGGAGCGGACAAGCCGCTGCTGCGCCGCCACGAGCACGCGATGTGGTTTCATGGGCGCGATGGTCTTGGGGACCACGATTATCCCGCTCCGCGGAAAGCTCCGGGCAAGTTGCACGCCGTCGATGCGATCATCGAGACGATTGAGGCGAACCCTGGGCTGGTCTTGGTTACGCTCGGTCCGCTGACGAATGTTGCGCTCGCGCTCGCCAAGAAACCTCAGATTGCATCCCTGGTGAGCCGTTGCGTGATCATGGGCGGCAATCCGTGCTGCGAGGGCAACGTTACTCCGGCGGCGGAATTCAATGTGTGGGTCGATCCGGAAGCGGCGCGCATGGTGATGCTGAGCAGCCTGCCGATCGAACTGGTTGGGTGGCATCTATGCCGGTTCGATGCGGTTCTGCATGACGAAGATATTGCCCGGGTCATAGCTCTCAACACGAAAGTGGCGAGTTTCGCGATCGAGTGCAACAGCCACGCGCGCAGGGCCTACAAAATTCAGACCGGTGAAGATGGGATCTGCCTACCCGATCCGGTGGCGATGTGTCTCGCCCTAGATCCATCGATAGGAAATTGGAGCGAGCACTATGTGGATGTCGAAACGCAAAGCGAACTCACCCGCGGCATGACCGTCGTCGATCGGCTCAATGTCGCTGATGACGAACGAAACAATGCAGTCTGGGCGGATGTGCTGCCGCGATCGAGAGCGAAGGTATGCTGGACGATCGATAATCGGCGTTGGAAAGACGCCCTGATGGCGGCGCTTCGTTAGTTCCCGCGTCTGATATAGTGACCGTCTTAATAGTGGCATCGGAGGTGATTCATGTCTCGGATCGTACGTTGTGGCCTGATTCAAGCGAGCACTCCGCTCGGCGGCAACAAGCCCTTGCCTGAAATCAAAAAGGCCATGATCGACAAGCACCTCAAGCTGATCGACCAGGCAGCGAAGAAAAAAGTTCGCGTGTTGTGTCTGCAGGAACTTTTCTACGGACCGTACTTTTGCGCGGAGCAGAATATTCGCTGGTACGAATTGACGGAGCGCGTGCCTGGCGGGCCGACGACAAAATTGATGCAGCAGGTCGCTGCCAAACATAGCATGGCGATCGTCGTTCCCGTTTACGAAGAGCAGATGCCGGGCCTGTACTTCAATACTGCCGCTGTCATCGATGCGGACGGTTCGTATCTAGGCAAGTATCGCAAACACCACATCCCGCACGTCCATCCCGGATTCTGGGAGAAGTTTTACTTCACGCCCGGAGACCTGGGCTATCCGGTATTCAATACGAAGTTTGCGCGCGTTGGCGTGTACATCTGCTACGACCGCCATTTCCCTGAAGGGGCGCGCGTGCTGGGGATGAATGGCGCAGAGATCGTCTTCAATCCTTCGGCAACGGTGGCCGGACTCTCGGAACACTTGTGGGAACTCGAACAGCCCGCGCACGCAGTGGCAAATGGATATTTCGTTGGCGCGATTAATCGCGTGGGGCGGGAGAAGCCGTGGAACATAGGCGAGTTTTACGGAAAGAGTTACTTCTGCAATCCACGCGGGCAGATTTTTGCGCAGGCCAGCCGTAACAAAGACGAAGTCGTTGTCGCGGACCTTGATCTCGACATGATCGGAGAGGTCCGGAAGACGTGGCAGTTTTATCGCGACCGCCGTCCGGAGAGTTACGGAGCACTGACCACGCAGAGCGGGCCGGGGACGGATTGAGAGCATCTCGGTTTATTAGTTCCGCCAGGGCGCGCTTAGAAACACGCACCACCCACATTTATGCATCCACCCTCCATCGAATCAAGCCCGCTCTATAACCCTGACCTGGCGCCGGTTTCCGCGGAGCGCCGCACGTGGGGCACCTACAGTTTTGCCGCGTTGTGGGTGTCGATGTCGGTCAACATTCTTACGTACATGCTGGCCGCGAGCCTGATTCAGGGCGGGATGGACTGGAAGCAGGCGGTCGCAACGGTTTTTCTGGGCAACACGATCGTGCTGGTTCCGATGTTGCTGAACTCGCACCCAGGAGCGCAGTACGGAATTCCTTTCCCGATACTGGCGCGGGCGTCGTTCGGAGTGCTGGGCGCAAATGTTGCCGCTGTGCTGCGTGCGTTTGTTGCCTGCGGATGGTTTGGGATTCAGACGTGGATCGGCGGCGAAGCCATCAACACGCTGATCATCACCCTGTATCCGGCATGGACAAATGTTCCACACGGCGCTGCGATTTGCTTCATGGTGTTCTGGGCGATCAATCTGGCGGTCATTCTTAAAGGCATTGAGTACATCCGTTTCTTGCAGGGAATCAGCGCGCCAGTGTTATTGGCGGTGGGGGTGTTGTTGCTGGTATGGGCGTACCGGGCCGCAGGTGGATTTGGCCCGATGGTGTCGGCCACTTCGCGATTCGGCAGCTTCGCCGACTTCCTGAAGTTTCTAATTCCGGCCTTGAACGGAACTGTGGGGTTCTGGGCGACGGTCTCGTTGAATATCCCGGACTTCACACGCTTCGCGCGCGGCCAGCGGCAACAGGTGATCGGGCAGGCGCTCGCGTTGCCAGCCACGATGACGCTCTATTCGCTGATCGGAATTCTCGTGACATCCGCGACCGTGGTGATTTATGGGACGGCGATCTGGGATCCGGTTCAGTTGCTCAGCCGCTTTCATTCGCCGGTGGCAGTGGTGATTTCGCTGCTGGCAATCTTGCTCGCAACCTTGAATGTGAACATCGGTGCCAACGTGGTTTCACCGGCCAACGACTTTTCCAATCTCTGGCCGCGCAAGATCAGCTTCCGCATCGGTGGCGTGATGACCTGCTTCATGGGCATCGCGCTCATGCCGTGGAAGCTGATGGCGGACTACCGGACATTCATCCTCGGCTGGCTCGGCGGATACGCGGCATTTCTGGGCCCGGTGGCGGGGATCATGATCTGCGACTACTTTGTGATCCGGCGACGCGTGTTGCTCGTGGACGATCTTTACCTGCGCAATGGTGCGTACGAATATTCCGATGGCTTCAACTGGTTCGCGCTGATCGCGCTCGCTCTGGGAGCGGGGACGGCGCTGGTGGGATTGGTCGTGCCATCGCTGCGGGTGTTGTACGATTATTCGTGGTTCGTAGGGTTTGCGGTTTCGTTTGGGATTTATTTGGGACTCATGAAATTGCGCCGTCGAAGTAACTAGACCAGCGAGACTCAGACCACTCCACTAACGCAATGCCGGCATCACGTCCTTCTTGTACGTCTCCAGCGTATCCTCTTCATCCCCGCACATTAGATAAATATTGAACTGCGTAACTCCCACGCGAGCGAGCGCACGCAGCTTCTCAATATGCGCCTCGGCGGGGCCGAGCAGACAGAAACGGTCGGTGACTTCGTCGGACACGAAGTCGGCGTTGCTGCTGTCAACTTCGCAGTGATGGAGGTAGTCGTACTGCTCTTTTGTGCGGATGTAAGAGGTCAGCGCCGGAGGCAGTTCTTCCGGCTTGTAGCGCGAAACCAGATCGACAACGTGGTTCGACACCAGTGCGGGGAACCAGCGCACATGTTCGCGTCCTATCTTCAGATCGTCGGAAACCCACACGGGGGCTGCGGCCATAATTTCAATCTTGCTCGGGTCTCTGCCTGCCGCCTCGGCGCCTTTTTTCACGAAGCCCACACACCATGCGATCAAATCGGGGTCGGCGAATTGGAGGATGACGCCATCGGCAATGCGGCCGGCGAGTTCGAGAACCTTCGGACCATATCCCGCGATCCATACCGGAGGAACTCCGCCGTTGGCCCAGGTCAGGCGGGCCGGGCGGCCTTCGTATTCGATTTCCTTGGCAGCCGTCAGAGCACGAAAATCTCTTACGGATTGCTCCAACTGCGCCGACGTCACTGGCTTCTTACCCAGTACGCGGCGGGAGCTGTCGCCGCGCCCGATGCCGAGTTGCATGCGTCCGCCGGAGATCAGGTTGAGCGTAGCAAACAGACTTGAGGTGACGGTGATGTCGCGAGTCGCGGGATTCGTCACGCAGGTGCCGAGGCGCATCTTCTTTGTGTAGGCCGCCATCAGCGTAAGCAGCGGATACGGCTCCAGCCACAGGACGTGCGAGTCGAATATCCATCCGTATTCGAAGCCCGCGGCTTCGCCCTGGCGCGTGAGCGCAACGATGCGATCGACCGTTATGTCGGGCTTTAGGGTGAAGCCGAACTGCATGGTGATTCCTCCGGTATTCGGCGCGCAAATCGACCGTCGAAGATGCGCAGTTTAGCATAAAATCTCTGCTTCACTTTCGTTGGAGAAAACTTCGTCATGGGCTTCGACACCATCATCACAAACGGTCATGTAGTCACGGCCACCGACACATACACGAGCGACGTGGCCATCAGCGGCGGCAAGATCACGGCCATAGGAGAGAGCCTGCCCCGCGAGAACGCTGGGAAGATCATCGACGCCGCTGGCAAGTATGTTTTTCCGGGCGGGATCGATGTCCATACGCACCTGGATATGCCGTTCGGCGGGACGACCAGTGCCGACGATTTTGAAACCGGCACTCGGGCGGCCGCGTTTGGCGGCACGACTACGCTGATCGATTTTGCAATCCAGTACAAAGGCCAGACTCTGCGAACGGCCTACGATGCCTGGATGGCGAAGGCGTCGGGCAAGGCGGTTTGCGACTATGCGTTTCATTGCATCATCACTGACCTCGCAGACGCGCAACTGGCGGAGATGAATGCGCTGGTGCGCGAGGGCGTCACCAGTTTCAAGCTGTTCATGGCGTATCCGGGCGTGTTCATGCTGGACGACGCCAGCATCTTCAAAGCAATGCGCGCGACCAGCAAGAACGGCGGCATGATCTGCATGCACGCGGAGAACGGCGGCGCGATTGATGTGATCGTGCAGCAGGCGCTGGCCGAGGGGAAAAAGGCTCCGAAATATCATGCGCTCACGCGCCCGACCACGGCGGAGGCGGAAGCTGTGTCGCGCGCGATTGCCCTGGCGGAGATGGCGGGATCACCGGTCTACATCGTGCACTTGAGTTGTCACGACGCGCTGGAGAAAGTGCGCGAGGCGCGCGATCGCGGTCTGCCGGTGTATGCGGAGACTTGTCCGCAGTATTTGTATCTATCGCTCGAGAACATGGAAGCACCGGGATTCGAAGCCGCAAAGTATGTGTTTACGCCTCCTCTCCGCGAGAAATGGAATCAGGAGAAACTTTGGAGTGGGCTGAAGCGCGATCATCTGCAAGTCGTGTCGACCGATCATTGTCCATTTTGTTTTAAGGAGCAGAAGGAAATGGGCCGTGATGACTTCACCAAGATTCCGAACGGCGGGCCGGGGATTGAGCATCGGATGAGTTTGATTTATTCGGGCGGGGTGGTAGCGGGACGCTTCAGCGTGAACCGCTTTGTTCAGCTTGTGTCCACGGCTCCCGCGAAGCTCTTTGGACTGTACCCGCGCAAGGGAACGATTGCGGTCGGCAGCGATGCCGATCTGGTGATCTTCGACCCGGCGCGCAAACACACAATCAGCGCTGCGACTCACCATATGCGCGTCGACTATTCAATGTTCGAGGGCATCGAGGTTATGGGAATGCCGGATATTGTACTTTCGCGAGGCCGTGTCGTGGTGGAAGCCGACAAGTTCCTGGGTCGCGCCGGAGCGGGAGAATTTCTCAAGCGGTCGCTTTACTCACAGCCGTGAGGTGGGCAAATCGATGAACATCACATCAACGAACGTCACTCCTTCCAGCGCTGTAATCGCGCCCAGCGCCGCGCCAGCATCGCGGACTGCGTCCATCGACCTGATTCGCGGCGCAGTGATGGTTCTGATGGCAATCGACCACGTGCGCGTATATTCGGGCGTACCGGCGGGCGGACCTGCGCCGGCAGTTTTCTTCACGCGCTGGATTACTCACTTCTGCGCCCCGGCATTTATTTTCCTGGCCGGGACGAGTATTTTGTTCTACGCCCGGAAGCATGATGACGTTTCGAAATACCTGTTGATCCGCGGCGTCTGGCTCATCTTTCTGGAGTTCACGGTTCTGCGCCTGGCATGGACATTCAATTTCGACTTCCGGCATTACGAGATGGCAGGCGTGATCTGGGTGATCGGAATCTGCATGATCCTGATGGCTGGCTTGGTGAAGCTGCCGATGGGCGTAGTGGGGACGATCGGCCTCACGATCATCGCAGCCCACAACCTGATGGACCCGCACATGGGCGCGCTGCTGGAGGGCATGGATTCGAACTGGTTCTCGGGCCTCTGGAAGCTTTTCTACGTGGGCTTCTTTGCGGGGCCGATTCAGTTTGGGCGGGATGGTCCGAATCTGATCGTGCTCTATTCGATCGTTCCGTGGATTGGGGTCATGGCTGCGGGTTATGCATTCGGATCGATTCTTAGCCTGGAACCCGTCCGAAGAAGACAACTCTGCTTGACGATTGGACTCGGAGCGATAGGACTCTTTCTAGTCCTGCGAGGATTCAACCTGTATGGCGATCCCCGGCCGTGGCACGCCGCGGTCCAGCGCAGTAATGGCGTGCCTCCGATGCCGGGATGGCTCTCGTTTCTGAATGCCAGCAAGTATCCGGCATCATTGCTTTTTCTGTTGATGACGCTAGGGCCGATCGTTACGCTCATCCCGCTGCTCGAAGGCGCACGCGGGGCTTTGGCGCGAGTCATGACGATGTTCGGCCGCGTACCATTCTTTTTTTATGTCCTGCACATCCCGCTGATTCACGCGCTGGCATTGGTCGTTTCCAAAATTCGACTTGGCTTTGTCAGTCCATGGCTGTTTGCGAATCATCCGATGGGAAATCCCGAGCCGCCCGATGGGTACGTGTGGAGTCTGCCGTTGCTCTATCTGGTTTGGGCGATTGCGATCGTGTTGTTGTACTTCGCCTGCCGGTGGTTTGCGGATTTCAAGACCCGGCGGAATGAGGAATGGCTGAAATATTTGTGATTAGCGTCGATTGGCTTTCGGGTGGAGCAGCCCTTCACCGCTGCGCCACCTAAAATCAACAACTCAGCAACTACTTCTTGTCGCCTTGCTCGGTGAAGAATTTTCCGGTTTCTCCCACAGAGAAATAGCGCGACGTTACCGTCTTCTTGCGGGTGAAGAAGTCGATCGCGTCCCATCCGTGAACGTGCAGATCGCCGAAGAAAGAATCTTTCCATCCGGAAAATGGGAAATACGCTGGCGACGCGGCGACGCCGATGTTCACGCCGACCATGCCTACTTCCACGCGGCGACTGTACTCTCTGACCGCGGCGCCGTTTTCTGTGAAGATGGAAGTGCCATTGCCGCGCGGATCTTTATTGACCAGGTCGATGGCTTCGTCGAGGGTTTCGACGTGCATCACGGATAGAACAGGGCCAAAAATTTCGTCGGTGGCGGCGTGCGTGCCCGGCTTCACCTTGTTCAGGATGGTAGGCCCGACAAAATTGCCTCCCGCAGGGGCGCGCTTCGGGCGGCGCCCGTCCACCAGCAATTCGGCTCCTTCTTTCACGCCAGTTTCGATGGCCTCATGAATCCGCTCACAGGCGCCGCTGGAGATCACAGGGCCCAGGCTCGACTTGGGATCAGTTCCGTCGCCCGCGATCAGTTTCTCGGCCTCTTCTCTTAGTCTGGGCATAATGGCCGCCTGTGCGGCTCCGACCGTGACCAGAATCGATCCGGCCATGCAACGCTGCCCGGCGTTCCCGAAAGCGCTGCCCAGAACGTTGGAGACAGTTTTTTCCACCACCGCGTCGGGCATCACGATCATGTAGTTTTTTGCGCCGCCCAGAGCCTGCACGCGCTTGCCATTTTCGGCCGCGCGTCGATAGATGTACTTCGCGGTGTTGACCGAGCCTACGAACGAAATAGCGCGGACGCCGGGGCTGTCGAGGATTCCATTCACTGCGTCATGCCCGCCATGTACGAGGTTCACGACTCCCGGCGGCAAGCCGATATCTTCGAGGATCTGGCAGATCATTTCCGAGGTGAGCGGCACCTGCTCCGACGGTTTCAGGATGAAAGTATTTCCGCAGACGATGGCGAAGGGCAGGAACCACATCGGCACCATCGCGGGAAAATTAAAAGGAGTAATCGCGGCGCATACGCCGACTGATTGCCGGATGGTTTCCGAATTGATGCCGCGCGACACGCCTTCAAGGACTCGGCCCTGCATGGTCATGGGCGCGGCGCACGCAACTTCCAACACTTCGATCGAGCGGGTCACTTCGGCACGCGCGTCGGAAAGAACTTTGCCGCCTTCTCTCGTGACGGACGCGGCGAGTTCATCGATTCGCTTGCGGAACTGTTCGCGGATGGCGTAAATGAATTCGGTCCGCTCGCCAACTGAGCGGGAACGCCAGTCGGGCCAGGCAGCGCTCGCAGCGGCCACAGCCGCTTCGACGTCATCTCGGCCGGACAACGGTGCCCGCGCCAGGACTTCTCCGTTCGCGGGATTGGTCACGTCGACCGCGCCGGTGGCTTTGGCCGGGACCCATCGTCCGCCAATGTAGTTCTGCAGCACCCGTGCAGGCGGAGTGGCAATGGCGATGGGGGCGGTATCTTCCTGAGTCAGAGTTCTGGATTGGGATGTCATGCTGGCCTCTCTTAGTTGACGCGCTCCGTCACTCTTTCCATCAGGAGCACTTTGTCGACACTGTCGACTTCGATGAGTTTGACTTCGATCACTTCGTTCATGGTGGTCTGTACGGAGCGGCCGATGAACGTGGCTTCAATCGGGAGTTCGCGGTGGCCGCGGTCGATCAGGACTAGAAGCTGCACGCGGCTCGGGCGTCCGTGGAGAAAAAGCGCGTCCATGGCAGAACGGATGGTGCGTCCGGTGAATAGCACATCGTCCACGAGCACGATTTTCTTGTCTCCGATCGAGAAGCCCAGTTCAGATTTCTGCACGACCGGCTTCGGGCCGAGCGTGGAGAGGTCGTCTCGATAAAACGTGATGTCGAGTGTGCCCACTGGGACGGGAGCTTTTTCCCGTTGCCGGATAATCTTGGCAATACGTTCGGCGAGCGGCACTCCGCGACGGCGAATCCCGACCAATCCCAGATCGCCCACACCGCCACTCTTTTCGAGAATTTCATGAGCCAGCCGCACCAGGGTCCGCTCCATTTCCGAAGCAGACATTAATTGCACCTTTTCGTGCAAAGTGGATTTCAGTGGAGCGCTCTTTGTGGTTGTTCGCAAATGTGCCTCTTCGAATTTGCCCGGGTTGCAGGTCCGGAAGACGTTGCTCCAGCCGAACGGGCGTGGCACTGGAAAGCTCCAGATAGCGTGCCGACTAGTGTCTTGACTGTAGTGGAGTCCTGTCTGCGAGGTCAAGCGCTCAGCACCAAAACGCGCGCGAAATGCTAGTCTTACCTTCCCAGTTTGGAAGGGGGCATTTCTTGCGGAGTTTTTGCAGGCTGCCTCAGAATTGACATTGCACATTGTCGAAATGTGATTGTGGCTTGGTTTCGATAATAACCGACACTTCACCGGAGGAGACAAACGGGATGAGAACACGGGGCAGGAACTTGCGGTCTTTGATCATCACGTCGGCATGTGTGTTCCTCGTGAGCTTAGGCAACGTCGCACCATGCCGGGCGCAGGAACACAAGGCGATCAATGTGTCTCCCAATCGCAATCTTCCCTTCAGCGACGGCATGGTGGCGGGAAATACCTTGTACGTTGCCGGACAAGAAGGCACGGACGATCAGGGGAAACTCGCGCCGGGCGGAATTGCCGCCGAAGCCAAAGCGGCGCTCGATAATATCGACAAGGTTCTGAAAGCTGCGGGCTTCGGCCGAAAGGATATTGTCTCCGTCACCGTTTATCTGGCCGACATTCGTGAGTTTGGCGACATGAACAAGGTATACCGGGAATTCATGCCGGACCCGAAACCGGCGCGCGCTACGATTCAGGCAGTCGCGCTCGTCAACAACGCGCGCATTGAGATTTCCGCGATTGCCGTGAAGCAGAAATGATTCGCTTACTCATCCAGCAAAACCATTCCGCCTCTGAGGTCTATCCATCGATGAAACGAAACACGAAGCACAAGCACACATTCATCCTTCTCATTTTCGTCGCGCTTTTTCTGCCGGTCGCCCATGGGGCGGACAAGCCGGCCAAGGGTTCTTATCTTGTCTATGTCGGAACTTACACGGGGCCGGAGAGCAAGGGAATCTATGCATTTCGTTTCGATCTGGCTTCCGGCAAGTCGACGTCTCTGGAGTTGGCCGGAGAAACTACCAACCCATCGTTCGTGGCCATCGATGCCAGCCATCGCTATCTGTACACGGTTAATGAAGTGGGCGACTACAAGGGCGAGAAGAGTGGCGGCGTGAGCGCATTTGCGATTGATCGCGCGACGGGCAAGCTCACCTTTCTGAATGAAGTGTCCTCGCACGGCGCCGATCCCTGTCATCTGTCGTTCGACAAGACCGGGAAATATCTTCTGGTGGCGAATTATACGGGCGGCAGCGTCGCCGTGTTTCCTGTGCTGGCTGATGGACGTCTGGGAGAAGCCTCCTCGGTGATTCAGCACAGCGGACATGGGCCTAATGCGGAGAGACAGGAAGGGCCACACGCGCATGAAATTCAGACAACAGCCGACAACCGGTTTGTAGTCGCGTCTGACTTGGGTCTCGATGAACTCCTGGTCTACCGCTTTGACGCGGCGAAGGGGGTTCTCACGGCGAATGATCCGCCGTTTGGCAAGACTGAACCGGGCGCGGGGCCTCGGCATTTCGTTTTCGGTCCGTCAGAGAAATTTGTGTATGCCCTGAATGAGATTGGAGGAAGCGTCACGAGTTTCGCATTCGACGCCCGCACGGGCGGACTGCAAAAGCTCGAAACAACATCGTCGCTGGCGAAAGACTACAAAGGAAAGAACGATTCCGCCGAAATTGTGGCCGAGCCTGCCGGCAAGCATCTCTACGCGTCGAATCGAGGTCCGGACGACATCGCGGTGTTTGACGTAGATTCGCATAAAGGAGCGCTCCAACTCGTGGAACATGTTCCGACCAGAGGCAAGGCGCCGCGTAACTTTGCGATCGACCCCACCGGGAAATACCTGTTCGCGGCGAATCAGGAGTCGAATAACATCGTTGTGTTCCGGATCGATCCGAAGACGGGACGACTGACTGACACGGGGCAGGTAATCGGTGCGCCCGCGCCAGTATGCCTCGTATTTTTATCTGCGGAGTAAGTTAAGGGGAATTCATGCGCTTTCTGAGCGTTTGCGCGCTTGTTCTGCTGTCGTCGCTTGCACAGGCGCAACAATACGATCTGGTGATTGAAGGCGGGCGGGTGCTCGATCCGGAGAGCGGTCTCGACGCAGTCCGCAATGTTGGCATTGTCGGCGGAAAGATTGTAAGAATTTCCTCCGACCCGCTGAAGGGAAAGAAGTCAATCGCCGCCAGGGGTCTCGTGGTCGCGCCGGGCTTCATCGACCTGCATCAGCACGGGCAGGAACTCGAGAGCCAGCGCGTCAAAGCGTTCGACGGAGTCACGACCGCGCTGGAACTGGAAATCGGCGTGCCCGACGTTGCCGCGTTTCTTCATTCCAAGCAAGGACACTCGCTGATCAATTACGGCACAGCGGCCAGCCATCTTGCTGCGCGCGCGGAAGCATTTGGTGCGCCCCTGGCCGCTGCATCGACAACCCACGCCGGCATCCCCGAGATCCTTCCCAAGAGCGGACCCGCCACCGATCAACACGCAACGGCCGAGCAGATGGAAGCCATCAAGAAAAAATTGCGCTCGGAACTAGATGCGGGCGCCTTGGCCGTGGGCATGGGGATTCAGTACTCACCTGGAGCGACGCGGCAGGAAGTAATCGAGACGTTCCGTCTCGCGGCGGATCGCAGAGTTCCGGTCTATACGCACATGCGCAGCGCGGGTCGGGTTGAGCCGGGATCGGCGATTGAGGCGCTAGGCGAAGTGATCGGGGCAGCCGCGATTTCGGGCGCGTCGTTACACGTCGTGCATCTCAACAGCACGTGCCTGCGCGACTCCGTGGAGTGTCTCACCATGATTGAGGGGGCACGGGCGCGCGGACTCGACGTGACGACCGAGGCATATCCTTACATAGCCGGCATGACAGCGCTGAATTCCGCACTCTTCAATCCGGGATGGCAGGAGAAACTCGGCATCGGCTACAACGACCTCGTACTGCCCGATACCGGAGAGCATCTCACCAAATCCCGTTTCGACGAACTTCACAACTCGCCAACTTCACAGTCGGTGCTTATCTACGCCAATACGCAGGAAATGGTAGATCAGGTCATTCCCAACCCATTGATCATGATCGCGAGCGATGGAGCGCAAGGGCATCCGCGAAATGCGGGGACCTATGCACGAGTCCTCGCACAGTATGTGCGAGAAAAGAAGACGCTGACGTTAATGGAAGCGGTCCGCAAAATGACGCTCATGCCCGCGAGCGTTCTAGAGAGGTCGACTCCGGCAGCACGCGCGAAGGGGCGATTGAAGGAAGGCGCGGATGCCGATGTCGTGGTGTTCGATCCGCAGACGATTGCCGACCGCTCGACATATCAGGCCCCCATGGAGCCGAGCGTGGGAGTGCGGTATTTAGTGGTGGGAGGGACTGTTCTGATCGATCAGGGGAAGATGTTGGCGGACGTATTTCCGGGACGAGCAATCCTCGGACCGGGCCGATGAAGGCGAGTCCTTTCCAAAAACAGGGTAGTGCACCAGAACTCACTGCAGCAGGTTCCGCAATACCGCTACTTCCGCCTTGATTCCCGCGTGCAACGCGGGATCTACGTCCGGCGTGAAGAATGGCGAGTGGTTGGACGGCAGCCCTCCCTCTACCCCTTTCGTTTCGGCGTATTTCTGAGGATCAGCCCCACCCAGGCTGAAGTAGAGTGAGGGCACCCCCTGCGCGACGTATTCCGAGTAGTCCTCGGAGGGCATGATCGGTTCGGTGGTGATCACATTCTCTTTTCCGAGCGCGGCTTCGAGAGGCGTACGCAGCCGCTGCGCGAGGGCGGGATCGTTGTACACCGCGTTCGCGGTTTCAAATTGTTCGATCAGCGGCTCTTTTTGTGCGCCGCCGGCTGCGGCTTCGGCCTTGGTGATCCGTTGGATCGCGGCCAGCACCACTTTGCGAACTTCTGCCTTGCGAGTGCGTACCGTCAATCCAAGTTCGGCCTGGTCGGGGATGATGTTGTTCTTGGTTCCCGCGCGAACGTAGCCAACCGTCACCACCGCAACCTCTCCTGGCTTCACTTCGCGGGACACGATCGTCTGCAACGCAAGAACAGTACGCGCCGCGATCACGACGGGGTCAATGGTCGTGTTTGGCATCGCTCCGTGTCCACCTTTGCCGTAGATGGTGATGCGGATGGAGTCCGCAGTCGTGTTGTAGACGCCGGGCGTGATGCCAACTTGTCCGGCCGGAAGATTGTTGCCGACGTGCAGAGCAACGCCGACCGATGGCTTGGGGAAGCGCGTAAACAATCCGTCTTTCAGCATGCCGCTCGCGCCGCCGATCGTTTCCTCGGCGGGCTGGCCGATCAGCATCAACGTGCCGCGCCAACTTTCTTTGCTGTGCGCCATGATGGCCGCCGTTCCCACAAGCGAAGCCATGTGCAGATCGTGCCCGCACGCATGCATCACAGGGACGTCGCGTCCACTGTCATCCTTGGTATGCACTGTGCTCGCGTAGGGGAGGCCGGTTTTTTCTTCGACCGGAAGCGCATCGAGTTCCGTGCGCAGCATGACCACCGGGCCGGATCCGTTCTTGAGGATTGCGATGACTCCGGTGCCGCCGACATGCTCGGTGACGTCGTAACCCAGAGATCGCAGGCGTTCCGCCAGTTTGGCCGCGGTCTGTGCTTCGTGCGTCGAGAGTTCGGGATGCTGATGCAAGTCGAGGTAGAGTTCGTGGGCTGCGGGATAGACGGCGCCGAGTTCCTTAGGAGTAGCAACGGTTTGGGCGCAGGCGGAGACAGTCAGGGAGAGAAGCAGTAGAGACTTTACATTCATTGTCCACGCATGATAATCGCCGTCGACGGGTTCAGCAAAGCGAATCTGGGTCGCGTTTCGTTGACAGCCATTTCCGTGTGACGATGAAGTTTGCCAGATACTAATCCGAGCCGTGGCTGTGCGCCTGCCGCTCCACCGACCAGATCTGCGCCGGATCCTTTTCCATCGGATACACATGCACCATCCAGTTGAAGACGATCGGGTGAAACACTCCGCCGTTCGTATCGCAATCTTCCTTCGTTACAATCGACCCCATCAGGCCGAACTTTGCGTTGGGGCCCAAGTATTCTTTCTTGCGGTCACCGGGCGCCTTACAGAAATTTACGTGCTCGTGCCACTGCGCGATGCTCAATGGAATTCGCTCATTGAGTTCGTCTTCGGTCAATCGTTTGGGCGCGGTATACATGACGCCGATCAGTTTGTAGCCGTCGCCCTGTTTCTCTTTCTCATAGAGCAGCGAGGTCGGATGCTCGGGATTGAAGCGGAAGGCGGCCTCGAATCCATAGCTGTAGTTGGTGAAGTGATAGTGCTTCTGCGGAAGATTGGGCAGGAAAATCTTGAAGCCATCGTTGAGTGCGGCTTTGTAGTCCTGATATTTCTCAGCCACTTTTCTTGCGGCGGCGACGATCTGATCGGCCTTTTGCTGATCGCCGGGCTTAGCCTCGCGCAGAGAGGTCATCTTCATGTGCGGGCCCATGTCCATGTGGCGGCTTTCCATGGAATGCATGGCGTGCGCGCCGGCCTCGGCTTCGGTGGCATCGTGGTCCTGCATCTTCATCCCGGACATGTCATGGCCGGGCATCTGCATGCCGCCCATGTCATGCGCAGGAGTATCTTGCGCGGCGGCAAAGAGTGCCCCGGCCAGCCAAAGCAAAAGAAGAATGGTGCGTTTCATTGCGTATCCCCCATACACCTGTATGAACCCCATCCACCCATAACAGTTTCTGGCAAACATCGGCGGGACGCAGGTTACGCAGGTAATGGAAGAGTCACCGCGGATCCTGCAAACAACCTGAGAAACAGCTCAGTCGCCTGCTGACTGCGCCGGATCGGCGGAGCCCAGTCCGAATACGCTGGAGAGTTGGTCGGCGGCCTGCATCCCTGAGCGAACGCAATCGGGAACGCCGATCCCCGTGAATGCGTTGCCGGCAAGGACGAATCCCGGAATGCCCTCGCATAGGCTCTGAATGCGCTGGATGCGCTCCAGATGCCCAACTTCGTATTGCGCCATCGTGTTGCGCCACTTGTAGACCCGAGTGAAGAGCGGCTCCGCAGCCAAGCCGAGAATTTCCTTCAATTCGACCCGCACGATGCGTAGGATTTCGTCCTCTTTGTTACTGAGAATCGCTTCGTCGCGAGCACCGCCTAGGAAGCAGCGGACAATCGCGCGGTTCTCAGGGGCGCGGCCGGGAAACTTGTTGTGAACGAACGTCGCCGCCAGCATGCGCCGTCCTTCGCTGCGCGGCACCAGAAAACCAAAACCGGGCGGGAGTGATCGGCAAACATCTTCGTCGTACCCGAGCGTTACGGTGATCGACGAGCTATAACGGATCGCCGCCAACTCGGAGGCCAGTCTTTCATTCGTCAATCGCAGCATGGTTGCCGCGGATGGCGCCGGTGTAGCCAGGATAACGGCGTCGAAGTGATCGCTGTTATAGCCGGCGGAAACAGTGAATCCACCGTCCTCCATCATCACGCTCTGCACAGGAGCCGAGGTACGGAGCGCTCGACGGTCGAGGCGCTTCACGAGCGCGTTGACCATCTGCTGCATCCCTTCCTTAAGTGACGTAAAGAGTGGCGGCGCCGGGCGGGACGGCGTTGCAGCCATTTTCTTTCGCGCCGCCAGCACGGCGCGCCCCAGGCTGCCGTGCTTGGCCTCCATCTCGGAGAAGCGCGACATGACGGCGCGCGCGCTCAACTGGGATGCTTCGCCTCCGTAGACACCCGACAACAGCGGGTCCGCAAGACGATCGACCATCTCGGGACCGTAGTGGCGCGCCACCATGTCGGCCACGGTCTCGTCCTCGCACGCCTTTCGTGGCGGGTGGAACCACTCTGCTGCCATCTTCACTTTCGTGCGCAGAGAAAAAAGTGGCGAGAACATGGTCGGCAGAATCTTAGTCGGGACCATGAACATCAGGCCGTCGGGCATTACCACCAGTTTGTTCTTTACGACGATGTAGGTCTTGCGATCGGAATCGTTGGATCCGACTAACTGATCGGCAAGATCGAGTTTCTTGCAGAGCTCAATAGCCCACGGCTTTTCCGTGAGAAATGAATCGGGACCGGCTTCGACCAGGCAAGCCTGGACGCGCTCGGTCATCAGCACGCCGCCAAGACGCTGCGTGGCCTCGAATAGCACGTACTCCACTGGCACACCACGCATGCGTCGCCCTTCAAGCGCATAGGCAGCCGAAAGGCCTGAGATTCCCCCGCCGATAATAGCGATGCGTTTAGACATGAGTCAGCAATTGGCAATTAGCACTGCAGCTCGCGGTTTAGCTAAATGCTAAGTGCTAAGTGCTAAGTGCATACTACAGCAACCCTGCTTCTCACTAACTCACTCAGGGCCGCGGTCAGAGTCAGTGATCCGTTCAGCGACTCGCCTCGCCACAAGCGCATCCCTTCTTTTTCCGCGAAGGCTTTGAAGGCGATATCGATATCGTAGAGTACTTCCACATGATCGCAGAGAAAGCCGACCGGATGTACAAAAACGCCGCGATGGCCTCCTGCTTTCAGATTGAGAATCGTTTCTTCGACAGTTGGGCCTATCCAGGGTCCGCCCGACTTCCCTTGACTCTGAAACGCAAAGACCCAGTTATCCGCGGACAACTCGGCTTCTTTCGCGACTAACGCAGCCGTTTCCTTCGCCTGTGTTTCGTAGGGATCGCCTTCGTTGATGGTCCTCTGCGGCACACTGTGTGCGGTGAAGATCATGGGAAGCCGGGCGCCGTGGTCGGCATTGGCTTCCTCATATCCCGAGCGCAGCTTCTCGGCAAACGCTTTTATGAGTAGGGGACGGTCATGCCATTCTTCGACGAAATCCAGAGCGAAGGGAAGACTGGCCTCTCCGACCAGGGCGCGGCGGTACATTCCGACGCTGGTGCGCGAATTCTGCGGCGCCAGGCAGATGGCGATTACACGTTCAAACCCCTGGCTCGAAATTGCTTTGACCGAATCGGCAATGAAGGGCTGCCAGTTTCTCATGCCGGCAAAGACCGGCATTTGCAGCGCCTGTGAGAGTTGGTCGGCCTGCCGGAGCGTCCAGCAGGAAAGCGGCGAATGACCGATCAGCGAATAGCGATGGCGAATTTCTTCGATGGCCTCAGGCGGCAACGGACGCCCACCGGTGACGTAGCGCAGATATTCGGGGATCTGTTCGGGATCGTCAGGCGTGCCATGGGCGAGCAACAGGACGGCGGTCTTCGACGGCGCGGAGGGAAAGGAAATGACATGATTCGCGCAATAGCATCGGTCTGCAAGGCCGAGTGGGCATTGCGCTCTAATTTTCATTTCTTGTACTCCGCGGAACGGTCACGCACGAAATCGCAGAGAGCCTTGACGTTCTCGACCGGAGTTTCAGGAAGAATTCCGTGGCCGAGATTGAAAATGTGGCCGGGGTGTCCAGCGGCACGTCGTAGAATATCTTCGGCGCGTTGCCTGATCTGTTTCCAATCCGCAAAGAGGAGCACCGGATCGAGATTGCCCTGCACGGCGCCCCGATTGCCGAGACTCTTCCATGCGTCATCGAGCGGGAAACGCCAATCGACGCCGACCACGTCCGCACCCGTTTCCTTCATCGAAGGCAAAAGTGTGGCGCTGTCGGTTCCGAAATAAATAATCGGCACCCCGGTTTTTTGCAGACGCTGCACCAGATCGGTCACATGTGGCAGTGTGTAGCGGCGATAGTCCTCGACGCTTAGACATCCGACCCAGCTGTCGAATATCTGGATGGCGTCCGCTCCGGCGCGCACCTGTTCGGCGGAGTATTCCGCGGTCACCAGAACGAGCTTCTCCATCAGCGCAGACCAGGCTTCTGGAGCGGAGTACATCATCCGTTTTGTGAAGATGTAATTCCGCGAGCCGCCGCCTTCAATCATGTAACTGGCGAGCGTGAACGGCGCACCGCAGAAACCGATCACCGGCAGCCTGTCGCCGAAGTGTTTGCACACCAGCTTGACGGCTTCCGAAACATATCCAAGATCGGCGGCCCGATCGGTGCGCAGCGCTGCTACGTCCTGTGCCGTTCGGATCGGCTTTTCGATCTTCGGACCTTCGCCGGCGGCGAAATGAAAAGGCAACCCCATCACTTCGAGCGGCAAAAGCAGGTCGGCGAAAATAATGGCAGCGTCGACCTGCAGAATTTCCGCCGCTTCGATCGTTACCTGGGCGGCGATTTCCGGTTTCTTGCAGATTTCGATCAGCGAGTAATTCTTGCGGATGGCGCGATACTCCGGCATGTAGCGTCCCGCCTGGCGCATGAACCAGACTGGAGTGCGTTCGGCCGGTTGAGCTTTCGCAGTTCGTACAAAGAGGGAGTGGGGAGCGGACATGAACATCCCAATGTAGCATTTTCAGGCGGCCAATCGCCCGGAGTGGGTGCGGAGGCGCGATTTCAAGCGCCGTGAACTAGCTTTCCGGCAACCAGCGTTGCGACCACCATTCCGGTGAATTGCCAGCCACCAAACGGCGAGTTTTTCGACTTCGAAAGCGACTTCGCAGCCTCGTATGTCCACTTCTTCTTCGGATCTAGGATAACGACGTCAGCAAAGCAGCCACGGGCGAGCGATCCTCGTCCGCGCAAGTCGAAGCATCGCGCGGGACCGGCAGTGAACAACTCCACGATGCGCGTCAGCGGGATTCGTTTCTCTTTATGGAGTTTCGTCACCGCCAGCGCCAGCGCTGTCTCCAGACCGGTGATGCCAAAGGCGGCCAGTTCAAATTCCATTTCTTTATCGTGGCAGGCGTGAGGCGCATGATCGGTGGCGATCGCATCGACGGTGCCGTCGGCGAGCGCGACCAGAATCGCTTCCAGGTCGGCAGCCGAGCGCAGCGGCGGATTCATCTTGTAGCGGCTGTCGTAATCGCGGACGTCCTCGTCGATCATCGTGAAATGATGCGGCGTGACTTCGCAGGTCACCTGCGTCTTCGCACGCTTGCCGCGGCGTACCGCTTTGAGCGCATCGGCGGTCGAAAGATGCGCGACATGGATGCGCGCATTCGGTATTTGGGTGGCGAGGTGGACGTCGCGCTCGACGATGGTGGCTTCCGCCGCGGAAGTCATCCCGCGCAGGCCCAGCCGAAACGCCCGCCCGCCCGCGTGCATCGAACATTGCTGCGTGAGCCGCGTGTCTTCCGCGTGCTGCACGACCGGCAGATTCAGTTCCGCGCCGTGAACCAGGCACGCGCGCATGATGTCGTCTTCCAGGATGGGCTTACCGTCATCGGTAACCGCGACGGCGCCCGCTCGTTGAAGGGCACGGAAATCTGTCAGGGCCAGACCTTGACTCGCTTGCGTTGCGGCCGCAATCGGAAAGACGTTGACCACGGCGCCGCGTTCGGGCGCGCGCAGCCACTGCACCCATTCCGCGGTATCGACTACAGGGATGGTGTTCGGCATCGTGCAAACTGAAGTAAATCCGCCTGCGGCTGCTGCCGCCGTGCCGCTGGCGATCGTTTCCTTGTGCACCTGCCCGGGTTCGCGCAGATGCACATGCAGATCGATCAATCCTGGCGCAACGATCAGCCCGCGAGCATCGAACTTTTCGTCCGCGCCCTTGATCTTGTTCGGAGGCGCGACCTCGGCAACACGTCCGCCTTCGAGCAGGACGTCCATGGGCGCGTCGATCCTCGCCGCCGGATCGATCAGGTGGCCGCCTTTGATCAGCAGGCTGTTTGTGGGACTCGTTTTCAACGTGATTCCTTGTTAACACAGTTTGTGAAAAGCAATTCACCACAGAGTCACAGAGACACGGAGAAAACCAAAATCGGGCTAAACCCGCTCTTTCTCTGCGACTCTGTGACTCTGTGACTCTGTGGTGAAAATACTCATCGCATTTTTCCCACCGCCCGCGCCAGTATCGCCATGCGTGTGGGGACTCCGTTCTTCACTTCTTCCAGGATTCGAGCCTGTGCGCCGTCTGCCACTTCGCTGGTTAACTCGAGTCCGCGAATAATCGGGCCGGGATGCATTACGATCGCATCTTTCTTCGCCATCTTCAGTCGTAAGGCCGTCATCTGGTAACGCGCGATGTAGTCCGGCAGATCCATTTTCATCCCGGCGAGCCGCTCCTTCTGGACGCGCAGCAACATGACGACATCCGTACCGCGCAGCGCATCTTCGAGGTGGCGAGTCACGCGCACACCGGGCGCTAGCGTGGCAGCAATCTCCGGCACCAGTTCTGTCGGGCCGCAAAGGATGACCTTGACCCCGAACTTGCTCAGCAGATGACACGCCGACCGTGCCACCCGGCTGTGAAAAATATCGCCGACAATCGCGATCTGCAGTCCCGCGAGTTTTTTCTTGTTGCGCAGAATGGTGTAAGCATCGAGCAGGGCCTGCGAAGGGTGTTCGTGCAGACCATCGCCAGCGTTGATCACGGGGACGTCGATGTGCCGGGCCATCACGTGCGGCGCGCCTGCGTTGGGATGGCGAATCACGATGACGTCCGCGCCCAGGGCGCGGACCGTGTATCCCGTGTCGAGCAGCGACTCGCCCTTCTCGATGCTTGATCCGGAGGATTGAATCAGGACGGTGTGCGCTCCCAGCAGTTTGGCCGCAATTTCGAAGGAGCTTCGCGTGCGGGTGGACGCTTCGTAAAACAGCAGTACAACCCGCCTGCCCTTAAGCAGGGGGCGCGGTTTCTCCGGATTCATGCGCCGCGCGAATTTCAGGATTTTGAGGATTTCCGCTGCTTCCAGATGTTCAATCCCCAGCAGCGACCCTCGGACTGCGCTCATGCGTTCTCACCACGAAAAATCTTTTGTAGAGAAGCCTGCTACTGTTTCTCCATCAGCAGCACTTTTTCGGCGTCATCGATCTCGCGCAGCTTGACTTCGATGATTTGGTTGTCGGTGGTCTGCACCATGCGGCCGACAAACGCCGCTTCAATCGGCAATTCCCGATGGCCGCGGTCGATCAGCACGCACAGTTGCACGCGCTTGGGCCTTCCGCTGCGGAAAAGCGCGTCCAGGGCGCCGCGTGTCGTGCGGCCGGTGTAGAGGACATCATCTACCAGCACCACTGACTTACCGGCAACGGGAAACTCCAAATCGGTTTTCTGCACAACGGGTTTCGGCCCTAACGCCGAGAGGTCGTCGCGGTACAACGTGATATCCAGCGTTCCGACCGGTACCGGTTTCTTCTCGATTCGCTGAATGATTTTCGCCAACCGCTCGGCCAGCGGCACACCCCGGCGCTTGATGCCGACAAACGCGAGGTCTTCGATCCCGTTGTTTTTTTCGACAATTTCATGCGCCAGCCGGATCAGCGTCCGTTCAATTTCGGAGGCCGACATCAACTGCGCTTTCTCACGGATTTCGACTGGACGCCTGGGAACCTGTGAACTCATAAACGCTGCATCATACGCGGGCGGATGGCTGCGAGCAAGGTGCGGTTAGCGTCCCGATCGGGGTCGTAAGATCGCTGCCGCAAGTGCTCCACCGATCGCCGCCAGCGCGACCGCAAAAATCAAACCGAACAGGAAGGAGATCGTCATCCCCCATGGCGTAAAAAGAACGTGAATACCTGTTTGAATTTCTGCACTGGTCGGGTCGACTCCCATTGCCGCCACAAACCGCAACAGCGCGTCTTCCGACTCCTTCTGGGCGTGGAAGACGAAAATCTGAATGATTGTAAACAGTCCTGAGATAGCAAACGCGACAGCTCCTCCGGACGCACCCAACCGCGAACCGGAACGAGCCGTCAGGCGAGTCCCACTCCCGCCGCGATAGTACAGGAAAACCGTTAGAACTCCCGTCAGTACCGACCCGAGCAGCGGGATGATTCCCAGCAGCACGCCAAAAATGCCTGCTTTGAGCGTTGCTGATAACACAATTCTGCGCTCCGGGGCGTTTGATTGTGATTGAGGCAGACGAATATCTGTCGGGGACGAGTCATCTGAATACCCAGCCGACGGAACACCTCCCGTATTCTCGACCGAAATCCGGACCTGTAGCTGAGGCGCACGACATTTCGGACAGAACGGGCGTCCGTCCTCGACTTCCGCTCCGCACTTTTCGCAGGGATGATCCACCATTGAGAAACTAGCGCAGGTGACGGAAGAGAGCAAATCGAGCGAGGGCGCACCTGGGAAGAAAAAGGGGGCGAGGACGCCCCACGACAGCCGTCGAAACAGCCGCTACGAGACCCTAGATCGTGTCGTCTTTCCCGGCGTGCGTCCGGACGTATACGAGCGCAAAGCGCGTTCCCTTGCCCTCGGGCTTCACGGCAACGACATGCTGATTGTCGTCGGTACCGACCTTCAATTCGACCGAGTCGCCACTCTCGCCCTGCCGGCAACTGACAGGCTTGGACTCTTTGTCCTTGTCATGGATGTCGGCATTCACGTCTCCGCCGTTCCACTTGCCATGACATTCGATTGGCTTGCCGAAGCGCTGCAGCTCTTTGTTGTAGTAGGAAAGGACTTTGTCGGGAGAGTCATCCGACTGAAATTCAGCAGCCACCACTTTCAGGGAGAATCCGAAGGCAGACAAATTTACATTAGCGCTCTTCTTGTCGTCGCCATTTTCCTTCGGCGCAGGCCGGGCTCCGGCGTAGAGGGAAAGACCGGTGTCGCGAATGTCGGGCTGCTCGTTGACGTGGACATCGCCCATCGGAGTCTGGACATCGACGTGGGCTTCGCCGTTCTTCTTGTCATTGACGTTGACCCGGCAAGCGGGCAGAACCATGAGCGCCGCCGCTAGAGCCGCAGGCGCGAATTTTTCGAACACTTTACTGCTTACCATGAGAGGAGCCTCCTGAACCAAGAGCAGAACGTTCCAGTCCCGCGCCCCGCGACGCGACTCCCGGAATCGTAACCGGCAAGTGTCCGTGCGTTGGAATCTCGCCGAACATCGCTTTCACTGCCGCCACTTCCGATACCGTGGCGTTTGAAAAAGTACAAAGATATGTCTGCACTGACGGAAAATCCTGTGCCAGATACGGATTGCCCATAGCTACCACCGCCGTTCGCGCCGCCGCGTGATCCAGGATCGTACTCAGCAACGTTGTACTGGCATCGGGTGCCGCGTTGCCCTTCGAACCGCCGGCCATAACAATCGCGCGGCCCGCCGTGGGAATCGCATACACCGCTGCGATCACGTGCTCGGCGGCATCAACCGCAGACAGTGTGTCGGAACTCATTCCCGCCGCTGAGCGCTGGTCAACGTAGATGACGTGCGCATCGGGCACACGCGCCAGAATCTGGCGTTCCAGCATGCGACCTGAGTCAGTACGCAGGTCCTCGCTGAAAATCACCACTACCAGCCGGTTGTGTACCTCGACCACCCCTTGATACGGAAGCACGGTTCCAGTTGTTCCCGTGGGCTTGGCCTGGAGAGGAAGAACCTGCTGGTTGTCCCGCACGAGCGTGACCGCTTCGTCCGCGACATGCTGGCCAAAACCCAGGTTCTCGGGCTTGCCGATGATCTTGGGCAGCTTGCTCATATCGGTCAGGCGAGCCTTTTCAAGCGACAGAGAAGCCTTTAGTTCCAGTATCTTACGGACGGACGAATCGAGCCTGCTCTTCGGAATCTCCCCGTTCTTCACGGCTTGCACCATGGAGCGCACGCTGGCATCCAGGTCGACCGGAATCAGAAGCACATCGTTGCCAGCCTTAAAAGCCTCGACGGCCGCACGTCCGATGTCGTTGGCGTACATGCGAGTTAACCCGGCCATATCGAGCGCGTCGGTCACCACGATGCCCTTGAACTTCAGCTGGTCTTTCAGGAGATCGGTTACGACCAATTTGGAGGTCGTTGCCACCCGATTGGAATCCGGCTCAAGCGTTGGAACCGAAACGTGCGCCACCATCACGGAATCGACGCCCGCCTGAATCGCGCGCTCAAAAGGCGGTAACTCGACCGAATCCAGCCGCGCCCGATCGCCTGTAACCTGCGCCACACCGAGGTGCGAGTCGGTCGCCGTATCGCCGTGCCCTGGAAAATGCTTGACTGTAGTGAGCATTCCGCCGGCATGCGCGCCCTTGATATAGGCGGCAACCATTTCTCCGACTTGATGCGGATCTTCGCCAAACGAACGCGTGTTGATGATGGGGTTGGCCGGATTGGAATTCACATCCGCGTCCGGAAAAAAATTCCAGTGGACGCCGATGGCGCGCGCTTCAAGTGCAGTAATACGCCCGAACGCCTCAGCATCTTCGAGTCTGCCCGCCGCGCCGAACGCCATGGCATGCGGAAATACCGTCGCGCCGTAGAGACGGATGGACACACCACGCTCGAAATCGGCGGCAATGATCAACGGCAGATCCGACCACGCCTGCAATCGATTCAACAGTTCGGCCGCTTCAAATGGCTGATTCTTCATCAGTACCGCGCCATCCACCGGCACACTCATGCAGAATCCGCCAACGTGATATTTCTTGACGCTATCGCGCAGAGCAAGCCAGGCCGGATCGGCTTCGTTCATAACCGTGACGCGCGTCCAGATCATGAAGAGCTGGCCGACTTTTTCTTCGGTGGTCATCCTCTTCAGAGTCTTGTCGACCCACTTCTGGCCGTCTTTGTCGACATGAATGGGGCCGGGCTGCTGAAAAGTGTCTCTGTCCTTGTCCTTGGCGAAGCTGAATAGGGTGGTGCTGACGATGAGAGCGGCTAGCGCAAGATGTCGAAGCATGTAGGGAACGATAGCAAATTCCGAGGAAGGACGCTGCGAACCCTGCGTCGTTTCAAAAGGATGCGGCGACCGGCGCTGCTTCTAGTGGACAATCATAAGATAGCTTCGGGGCAGATGGGCGGTTTGCAGTTGTTGGTGTAATGGCGATGTTACACCAGTTGACGACACCGATTGCGCTCAACTCAAGGTTCTTACTTTCAGAACTTCATTGCCTTCTCGAATTTCAGGGCTGTTCGCCTGCACGCCGCTTGCCCACAACCCTAGCCGCGTACAGACAAACTCCGCCCGTTAGGAAGAGGGTCAATGCACCCAGCCCTATGAGTGGCGCCAGGAGCTTCTCGAATCCCATTCCTCCTGGCTGCTGCAACATACCGACGACGAGCAGGGTTACGAACAGCCCCAAAAGGATACATATGCTCCCTCCAAGTATGAAGAGGCCCTTTGCAATCATAAAGGTCCCTCAGGTCCACTGGTCGCCGAAATGAACAAGAAACCGAAGAATCAGAGTCAAAATCAATAGCCCAAGCAGGCAATAAAAGAGCCATACAGCTACCCTTCCGGGCTTCCTTGTGACTTCCCAATAGGAGACAGCAAAAATCGCGATCACAAGCACGACGATGACCGTCGTAAGCATGCACTAGGCTAGAGCGGTAACCGCGTTGTCATCAAGTAGCCCTACTGGTTCCTCAAAACATGAAAGAATTTTCATCCGGATCGCCCTACGGTACGGAATTTCCAAACCAGCACAGCACTCTGCTCACCTGGGGAACTCCCTGTTCTTGCTCGTTCTGCGAATCGTTGACGTAAACAGGCGATTACACCAACTACCGACGACGGCCTCACCCTTCCTCGCAAACAACATCATCAGGGGGAATGTCTCCCCGGTGCTGCGCGATGAGCACTTGATCGGAATCAAGTGGGAGGCAGCAAACCTCGCAATGGTAGGGTGGTTGATTCCCGCATGTGCACACGCGCCAGGAGTCGCAGATACAGTATCGTCGTGGTGCGTTCGCGATCAGCTTTTGAGCCTCTTCCAAAGTCATACGGGAATGATAGTTGATGTTAACAGGCGTTAACACCAACTACCCGCCGGATCAGTCGGCGCACGCGAACTCTACTTCGCCGCGACCGCCGTCTCCCGAGCCTTCTTCAACTCAGGACGCACTGAACTCCCGCCGTCGCAAGTCTTCACGAGCAGCGCGTAGTATTCCGCCGCCTGCGAAGGCAGGCCTGCCATCTCGGCTGCGAGGCCGGCTCCATATAGGCCGTCGAATCGTTTGGGATTGAATTTCAACGCCGCGCGATATTCCACCAGCGCGTCCGCCGGACGCTTCACTTCCAGCAGCAGGTCGGCCAGCATCTCGCGCGCCGGCATCGAAGTCTGTTCTTCTCCAACGCTATCTTCGTGGTCGGCTACTTTTTTTAAGGCTGCAATCGCCTCGTCATTCTTGCCTTCGGCGTGCCACACCCAGGCGGACGCTTCCTGCTGCAGCATGTCTACCCAGTCCTGGTCGTAGTTGTCTTTGTGTATCACGCGGCCCTTGCCGATGGTCTCGATCTCGGCGAGATCCTTCTTCGCCGCCGCCAGGTTTCCGCTGCGCGCGTTGCCGATCGCCCGCGCCCAGTAGGTGTACGCGCGGTCTCCTGATTCGGCCTTGTCGATCACCTGCAACTGCGCCGCATCGGACCACCGGTGCAACTCCATCGCGTACATAGCCGGGAACTTCGCCATGGCAAAGGACTGCATATCGCGGCCCTCGCCCATATGCATCTCCGGCATAGTCTTCACTTCGTCGATTTCTTTCTGCGCATCGGCTTCGCGTCCGCTTTGCAGGTAGGCGTAAATCAGGAAGTCCATTGCATGAAACTGATGTCCCGCGCCTCCCATGTGCATGGCAGCGGTCTTGCGGGTGGCTTCGATCGAAGCTTTGTTCGATGCGATCGACGCCTGCCAGTCGCCCACGCGCGCGAAAATATGCGACGGCATATGCACGGCATGCGGCGCAAACGGCGCGATGGTCGCGTAACGGCGCGCCGCTGGCAGCCCCAGTGCCGCCAGTTGCGGCTTGTCATAGCTATGGATCAGGTAATGCGCCACTCCGGGATGATTCGGTTCGATGTCGAACAGTTTCTCAAGAATCGCGCCCGCTTTCTTGCGGTTGGCGAACGTCGTGTCACCGTCTGGCGCCGACGCCAGCAACGACAGGGCATAGAAAATTGCCGCCTCGTGGTCGTCGGGATATTTCTGAAAAACCTTCTCCATCGCATCGGAGTACGCCTTGGCTCGCACCTGGTGATCGAGCTTGCCGTTGGAATAAAAATCCTTCAGCGCCGCGATGTAATCGCGCTCACGCTCGGTTCCAGCGCGAATCTTCTGCGCTTTCTTCAGTCCCGCCAGTCCACTCTTGACCGTCTTTGCGTCTGGATGCCCCCAGAGCTGGTGCCACGAACTCATGCCCTCGCCCCAGTAAGCCATCGCGCACTTTGGGTCCTGTTTCTGGATTTCCTGAAACGTCTTGGCGGATTCCTCATACCAAAAAGAATGCAGCAAAGCGACACCCTTCTCGAAATTCTTCCGCACGTCCGGCGAGCAGGAAACGGGGAAATGTACCGTCCCAAGCTGCTCCGATGTAAGTTCCTCGTGATGATCGCCATCGTCGGCAACTGCAACAAAGCCACATGAAACCGCAAGACACAGCACCCAAATGAGTTTGCGCATGAGACCCTCGCTGATAGCGAGTCTAGTGGCGAGAGGAGCGAGGGTCAAGGAAACCCCTGCCGCCGCGCAATATTGGTACGATGTCTACGAATCGTCAGTCAGCCATGAAGAAATTCCCCCGCAAAATCGACAAGCGCTTCGACCGGCGAGGCCCCCGGCGGCCGCGGCTCTCGCGCGAACTTGCGGTTCTTTATGAGGACGACGCCGTCGTGGTGGTCCACAAACCTGCCGGACTTCTTTCGGTGCCGGTGGAAGGCTCGGATGCACCGTCCGCGCAGTCGTTGCTCTCTGCGGAATTGAAGTCAATCCGGCAGCGCGCGTTGGTCGTGCACCGCATTGACCGTTTCACGTCCGGCCTACTGCTGTTTGCCAAGACTGAAAAGGATCGCGAGATTCTAATCCGCCAGTTCCTCGCACACACGCCCGTGCGGCAGTATCTCGCCGTCGTGCGCGGACACCTCGCCGCGAAAACAGGTACGCTCGTCCACCACTTTCGTCGAGAAGGACAGTTTCAAACGCCTAGCACCGAACGCGACCGTAAAGCGGCCCGCGCCGAACTTCGATACTCGGTCGAACGCAATCTTCGGGACACTTCGCTGGTTCGAGTCACGCTGGTCACTGGATTACAGAATCAGATCCGAGTGCAGTTCCTGGCGATCGGCCACCCGCTCGTCGGCGATAGAAAATACTCTCCGAAGGAAGCGTCGGAGCGAAAGATTGACCGCGTCGCCTTGCATGCCGCGCACCTTACATTCGAGCATCCGCGGACGGGTGAGAACATCTCCGTTGACTGTGATCTCGCGTCGGATATGGCGTCGCTGGTTGAAGCGCTGACGCCGGGACACGCCCGACGGTGAATTGTGGACCAGAACTTTTGGTTTCATGAATGGTTTCCAGTCCAGGAGCCCAGGCGGGGCTAAAGCCCCTTATCAATCTACCGGGCTTACGCGGCCCTGAAGGGCCGCTCTTCCACGGTTGTGCATACATTCATGAGGTTTTCCGTAGCCTCGAAGCCGTGCCCTTCAAAACCATTTATGCAACCATTCCTAGCGCCGGCGCGAGAGTTGACGGCAATTATTGCAGCCGAAACCGCTCGTTCATCAGTCGCTGCAATCGTGGCTTGTAGAGAATGTCGTACGCCAGTTCCTTGTCGGGAAACATCGCCAGCGCTGCCGTGCGCGCGTTCGCGGCCATCGCCGCGGCCTCTTCCACCGTGAGATCAGGGTCCTGGCTAATCACGGACATGACCATGCTGATCATCAACTGCAGACGCCGGATCTTGCGCGGCTCGTCCAGCTCATTTGCATCTCTTCCTGACGGCTCGGCCCACTGCGCAGCTTCCATGTTTCCCCCACACTGATTGGATGATCGCCCGCTCCCCGGCGCTGCCTTCGTCCACGTCGCCATTGTGGCACCTTCCGCCGCCGATTCAAGGTTCGTTTGGGCCTTGCACCTTTGTGACCAGCAAGACAGAGCGCCCGTGACTGCCGTAATCTATTGGTACGCAATTTGACGGAGGACGTATGCCAGGCGCGAACGCATTGCCCAATCCCGATCCCAACGAGAAGGTAGTCAAAGTATTTGACACCGAACAGGAACCGGAAGCGCTGGTCGTGCAGGGGCTGCTCGAAACCGCAGGCGTTGAATCCCAGTTGATTGCCGCGGACTTGAACCAGGACGCGTTCCCCGGCCTGGGAGGCGTGTTGCTCCTCGTCAGCGAAGAAGACGCCGGCGAAGCGGCGAAGATCATCGATTCCTACCGGAACTCGCCCCCGGTGGACGACGAGACTGCCGAGATCAGCGGATAATCGCAGCGTCCGGCGTTACCGACTTGCCGTCGAGATAGAACGTGACCGTGCCCGTGAGATCGGTGCGGTAGGTCTTCACTCCATCGTGCTGCAACCGTTCGAGCACTTCGATCCGTGGATGTCCGTAGACATTTCTTACTCCTGCTGAGATTACCGCGTATTGCGGATGCACAGCCGCCAGCAGTTCCGCGGAAGTCGAACCCGCGCTGCCGTGGTGAGCCACTTTCAGTAACTGCGCTTCGGGATGCAGTTCTACGATGCGTCGCTCCTCGGCTTTTTCCGCATCGGCTTCCAGCAATGCTGTGGTGCCTCCCTGCGTGACCGTGAATACCAGCGACTGAAGATTGGGGCGTAGCGGTGCGCGCAGTTCATCGTGCTGCGGCCCGAGCACTCGAAAATGAGCGCCTCCGAAATCGAATTCGTCTCCCTCGGCCCGTACGGAGACTTGCATCCCCGCCTGCTTCGCCTGCGCCAATATCGGATCCAGCTCCGGATTGGGTGCATCCGTGCTGAGCCACAGTGTGGGCGGACGGAAATTTGCGATCACGCTGGGCATGCCCCCAAGATGATCCGAGTGATCGTGCGTGATGACCACGGCATCGAGCCGCTCAATGCCACGACTCCAGAGGTAAGAAGACACCACCTGCTCACCGACGTCGAACGAAGAATGCATCCAGTGTGGCAACCCGCCTGCATCGACCAGGATGGTGCGCCCTTCGGGCGTGACGATCAGAATGGAATCGCCCTGTCCTACGTCGATGGAAGTCACTTCCAGAATTCCCGGCCGCACTTGGGGTTGCGGAGGAATAAACGCAATCCAGACGGCCGCCGCAGCCAGTCCGATCAGCGCCATGATCGCCAACCAGCGCGCGCGTCGAACCATCACCATGGCCGACCCCAAGGCCAGTAACGCGATGACAATCACGAAAGCAGGCGGCGTTGCCACCCGCAGGTCGGCCAGCCGCGCGCCACCCAGCCAGTGCACCGTGCCCGTGATCAGGTTCAGCGCCACGCCCGAAATCCAGACCGCGGGGCGCGCCACGATCGTAGAAAGATATCCCAACCCAACCGCGGCCACCGACGCCGGCATCAGCACTTCCGTGAGAGGAACCACCGCCAGATTCGCCGGCATCCCCATGGTGGTCGCGCGATGGAAGTAATACGCCATCGGCAACGCAAGCCCTGCCTGCATGAGCGCTGAGATAAAAATCAGCTCGCATCCAGCCAGCGTGATGCGGGCGAGCGTCCCGGGAACCAGCAGTCCGAACCGGGCACCGATGAACTTCTGGAGCCGTCCCGCAATGAGCCGCAAATCCACCCGGAATTGCGCCACCGCCGCGGGAACATGCACGTCGTAACTCGTGAAGCGCAGCAAGCGCAGACCTTGCGAGAAAGGCTGCGTCGTTCGCTCCAACACCGGCACACCGATGGCGGCGATGATGAGCACCGCCAGAAACGTCAGTTGAAAACTCGCTCCGAAAAGCGCATGGGGATCGAAAATCAGCACTCCCAACGCCGCCGCGCCCAGCGCATTCAGCATGCTTCGCTCGCGATACAGAATGCGCGCGCCAAGGTAAATTGCCAGCATCAACGCGGCGCGCCACACCGGAGGTCCGACGCCGGTTACAAACGCGTAGGCAAACGACACCACCACCGTGACAACGCTCGTCAGGGCCTGGTCGAGATGAAACTGCCGCAGCGTCCAGAAGATGACGAACGCCAGAATGCTCAGGTTCATTCCGGACACGACCAGTACGTGATAGGTTCCAGAGCGCTGAAATTCTGTGCGCGATCCGGCCTCGAGAAACGAATCTTCGCCGAGAACCATCGCGTCCATGAGCGCCGCTTCGCGCGGCGGCCATAGTTCGTGAATCTTCGCGACCAGGCTGGCATGAATGCGAGTGCGCCAGCGTTCCGTCCACGTGCCGGTGAACCCCGGAAGAAACTCGACATCCTGTGCGCGCGCCGAGCCCAGGAGGGCGATCCCGTTGTCGCTCAGATAGCCTTCGTAATCAAACGCGCCGGGATTACGATAATTGCGCGCCGGATGCAATTTGGCGCGAACCCGAAGCCGGGCGCCATAAGTCAGGCGGCACTGCAAAGTTGCCGTGGAGATTCCGTCGCCAGCGGGTTGTTGCGAAGGGCACGACTTCAGTCCTGCCGCAAAGGCAGGATCGATGGCGGCTTTGGGCGCGGGAGTTTGCTCTTCCGCTGAGACTGCCGCTCCGGCGGACGAATCCTCCACCGCTTCCGCGATCGTCAAGCGGACGCCGCAGTGTACGTCCGTTACACCGCCCACCCCTTCGATGCTCTCGGTCTCAATATCAATCGGATGTCGAATCGATCGCGGCCCTGCGCCATGCGAATATCCCTCGCGGATGACGTGTCCGATGATCGTGACCTCGCGTCCGTCCGCGAAATCTGCGACGCGCGGATCGGCGGCGGACACGCTACGAACCTGAATCAGCAGCGCGCCCAGAAGAAACCACGTACCCAACGAAAGTCCCTTGGCCATCCACGCGCGCCGACGCAGGTACCACACGGCCGCCAGCATAAACGCGATGACCCCGATTACCCACCAGGTCGCGGGACGCCATGCGCGGGCTCCGATCCATATGCCTGCGGAAAATAACAGAGCCGCCCACAGGAGGGGCTGGCGTTGCGGATTGGGCTTGCGCGTCATTCGCGAATGTATTTCATTCCGCGAACGTGAAAGCGGTCAGCGCGCGAGGAGCACTACTGTTTCGATATGGAACGTCTGGGGGAAGAGATCGAACAAGTGTGCCTCCTCGATGCGATAGCCTGCCGCCAGCAGCGGAACCAGGTCCCGCGCCAGGGTCGACGGATCGCACGAAACATACCGGACGCGCGGCGCCCCAAGTTGCACCAGTCCGCGAGCCACGGCTTTGCCCACGCCGGCGCGGGGAGGATCCGCGACAACCAGGTCAGGACGTTTTGGCGCCAGTTGCAGGTAGTCCTCGATGCGCGCCTGGACCGCCTTCACATTCGCAGGAGCATTGTGAACCAGATCGGCAGAGGATGTCTGTGACGCCTCTACAGCAAGTATGTGATGAAAACTGCGGGCCAGAGCAAGCGAGAAAAGACCGACTCCGGCGTAGAGGTCGAGCGCCAACTCGCCCGTGGCATTGCCTGTGACGGTCGAAACCAACTCGTCCACGAGATGACGGTTCACCTGGAAGAACACGCCCGCGCTCACGCGATACTGTGCATCCTGCACGCGATAAAGCACTTCCGCCGCGTCCGACTTCGCCAGCACCTTGCCTTCCGCCGGTTCGTCCTCGTCGGCACGACGCCGCGAGGGGAAAAATGTGATGCCGGCAATCTCCGGGACCTCGCGCTGCACTGTCTCAGCCCAACGCCGCAGGGACTCAGCCTCCGCATCCCGCCGGCAGAATGCCCACGCCAGCAGACGTTGATCACCGGCGTCGGCGAACAGTTCGATTTCTTCGATGGCCGTCGGACACTCGCACCCTTTCAATGCGATCAGCTGCGCCATCACCCGATTGATAAGCGGCGAACTGATTGGACACTGGTGCACGGGAAGAAATTCATGCGAAGCAAATCGGAAGTATCCAAGAGCGAACTCCGGAGTCGTTCGCACCTGCAACCGCGTGCGGTTTCGATAATTCCATGGCGGCGAAGCGTGCAGCCTGATGTCGTCTTGCAACTCGATCTTCGCGATCCGGTGAAGCGTCTCGCGCAAAATTGTTGACTTGAATGTAAATTGCTCCTCGTCCCGGATGTGCTGGTAGTGGCAGCCGCCGCAGCGCTCGAAATAGGGGCACAGCCCATCGACTCTGGCCGGTGACCGTTCAACCAACTCCGACACCGTTCCGCGGGCGAAGCCGGCCTTCCCAGGCACGATCTCCACGTCCGCGCGCTCGCCGGGCAGCACAAAGGGCACAAAAACAGCCATGCTGCGGCCGTCTGCATCGGCCGGCGTTCGGGCCAGGCCGTCTCCGCCGTAAATCAGCTTTTCGATGGAAAGAAGCATTGGGTTGCGATTGCCTAATGCATGTAGAACAGACTCAGCCGCGGCACCCCGCAGCGTTCCAGCAGTCGCTTATGCACATATTGTCTATGCAACTGTTCAACCTGCGCGGTCGTCATATTCCGCCTGTAGGGAGCGATATCGCGGTCGGCCTCGGCGCGTACGGCAACCAGATCGGGATCCAGTGTGACGGCCAACAACGCCGCGAACAGTTTTTCTTCCATGATCGTCAGGCGCCGTTCCAGATCTTCCAGCCGGGGCAGATTCCTCTCAACTTCGTCTGCCATCTCCCCTAACAACCGTGCCGTTTCATGCGCGAGAATTCCGGTGGCAAAGCCTTCTCGCTCCGGAAGGGTCGCTTTCTGCAGACGTTCCACATTCTCGCGAAGGAATGCCGCAATCTGCGCCGCCTCGAATCCAGGAGTGGAAGCACGCGGCGACTCGGCACCCACCGCAGCTTCCTTCATATCTTCCGCCGCCGTAAGCACCGCCTGCGCGCAGTACGCGAGGCTGTTTACCTTTTTCGATTTTGTCGGGCGCCGATCGTACTTATCGAAGGCGGCGTCAATCCCTCGCAGCACGGCCTCCAGCGGAACGCCTGCGCCCTTCCAGGTCTCAATCAGAGCCCAGTCCAGAGTTGAGAGAAGCAGAATCGTCCCCCGGCGCCGCTGAAAGTGTTCTTCGATTTCGGTGAAGTAATTGAAGTAGTTTTCCAAGGCAATTTCGACTTGCCTTGTAATTTAACAAAAGAAGCGGCAGGAGGTTTGCAGGACGACGAGATGCATCGGGGGAATACATCGGAAAGAAAGAAGCCGAGAGCAGATTCGCGCAGTGAATCTGCTCTCGGATTGACCAGCGACTAGCGGAGGTGTGTGGGAACCGGGGTATCGCTGGCCAAAGCCAATTCTCTGCCCGCGCCTTCGGCAGGCACGGCGAAATGAAGCGTCGTCTCGAATTCGGGCAGGTCCAGAGTGCTGACAAAACTCTTGCCCGCCCTGGATACCATTACGAGACGGTTGAATTCGGAAAATTCAGACGCGGCAACGTTGTTGACCATAATGATGAAAGACTCGTGGGTCCCGCCGACGCTGCGCAGCGTCAAGAGGAAGGACGCGCCCTTCGCTTCGAGCGAAAATTTGTAGTCCCCGGCCGGAACCACGGCGGTCTGCCAGTTCACTTCGTGCGGCAGCGTGAACGATCCACGTCCCGTTTGCGCGGAAGCGGCGCCCGGCAAAATGGCGAGACTACCCAAAGTGAAAACAGCGAGTGCGGCGAATTTGCGGAGTGAGTACATGAAATCTCCTGTAATGGACCGTAGCGAGCACACATCTGGCGCGGAGCAGAAACGGTGTGTGTTCAGTTCAAGGAAAGACCAACGAGGTCCGGAGATTTGCCGTGCAGCAAACGAGGCTGGCAAAGCAAAAGCAGCTTCGCAGATTTTGCTTACATTGCATCCTGCGAAGTGAGTTCACTATGAAGCATGGCGAGGGAGGTGTCCAATCGAAAATATCTATGCGAATGATCGCGCGTAAGTTGTAGAAGAGCAATGGCCCGGCAACTAAAACGGCGCTGACGGCGGGTTGCTCTCTGCTACGCCCGGGTCCATTAGCGCCCGCTTCAAGCGCACCTTCTCCTGCAACAGAGCTTGCATTTCTTCCATCTGACGTCCCGACCTTTGGAGGTCCTGCTGCACCTGGTCCAGTCGCCTTCGCAAGTGAATACGCCGCAGAGCGCGTACCGCGCCCTCCAGGTTTTCTGGAGTAAGCTCTTCCTCCTCATGCATGAGGATCGACGCCAGCAGTCGCCGGTCCGCGTCGGTGGGAGCGAGTTCCATGACGTCCTGCATTTCCGGACCCGCGTGGAGAAGTGCTTCCAGCAGCGGCTGCGAAGCCATCCCCTCATGGAGACGCTCAGCTTGCAGTGCAAACTGCGCCTGCCGCGCGGGATCGAATTCCTCATCAACGCCTTCGCGCGCGGAAGTTCGCGACGATCCAGCCGACATCTGATTGGCCGACGCCAGCGCGCGGATCAGCACGCGTTCCGCGCCCGTGATCTGCATCTCGGCGGATGCCTTCACTTCTGTTGCCGAGCGCGTCCCAGCCGCGTGCTTCAGCTCCTGACGCAATACCGAGGAGTCGATCCCAAGCTTTTGCGAAATCTCAGCCGCCAATTCGTCGCGAATAATTCGATTCGGCACGCGTTGAATGTGCGGCAACAAGTAATTGACGGCTTTAACCTTGTTTTCTCCCGTGCGCGCAGGAAACTGAGCGCGAGCGCGCTCGATCAGGTAATCGAAATAGCGCTGCGAATGCTTGAGCGCTTCCGCATAGGCATCCTTGCCCTTGCGCCGGATGTAGAGATCCGGGTCGAAGCCGGTTTCAAGCGTCAGAACCTTGATGTTGAATTCTTCCTCGGTTAACAGGCCAAGCGTGCGCTCGGTGGCGCGGGCTCCGGCGGTGTCGGGATCAAAATTCACCACAATGTTCTTCGAGAAGCGTCCGAGCAATTTCGCCTGAGGCTCGGTGAAAGCCGTACCAGATGAAGCGATCACATTGTGAAATCCGGCTTCGGAAACGGAAATGCAGTCCATCTGACCTTCCACCAGGATCGCATATTCCAGTTTGCGAATCGCTTCTTTCGCGTGATCAAGGTTGAACAGCACACGTGACTTCGAATAGATCGGCGTCTCCGGCGAGTTCAGATACTTCGGCCCTGACTTTTCATCGGTCGCCAGAGTGCGTCCGGTAAACGCGATGACCTTGCCCTGATCATTCGCGATCGGGAACATGACGCGATTGCGGAATTTGGAGTAGATGGCAGCTTCTGGCTTCGGGCTCCTGGCTTCTGGAGTGAAGCTCTCAGCTCTCAGCTCCAAGCTATCAGGATCCAATCCATCAGGTCTGTCATCCTGAGCGGAGCGAACGAACTGCTGTTCGCCGGCAGCGGGTGACTGCTGGTTTTCCTGAGACCGGCGCCCTGTGACTTGAGACTTGCTCTCCCGAGAGCTTGGAGCTGCGAGCTGCGAGCCTTCTTTCCATGAAAACAATCCACTCTCACGCAGCAACTCTTCATCGAACTCCCGTCGCAGTGCATCGCGCAGCACGAATCCAGAATCAGGTGCGAAGCCGATCTTGAACGTTGCAATCGTCTCCGTCGACAGGCCGCGGCTTTTCAGATACTCGCGCGCGTTCGCTCCCTCGGGACGCCGCAAACACTCCTGAAAGAAGGCAGTGGCCCGCTCATGCACGTCGAGCAGCGCCATGCGTATCTTGGCATCGTGCGCTTCCTGAGGACTCGAGAACGCAACCTTCGGCATGGGCACGCCGAGCTTCTGGGCGATCAGCCGGACGGATTCCGGGAAGGTGATGTTTTCGATCTTCTGTACGAAACTGAAAACATCACCGGACGCTCCACAACCGAAGCAGTGATAGAACTGCCGCGTGGCATGAACGGAAAACGATGGTGTCTTCTCGCCGTGAAACGGACATAGTCCCGAGAAATTCTGCGCGCCAGACTTCCTCAGCTTGACGTAGTCGCCCACGATGCGGACGATGTCCGCCTGCTGCTTGAGCGTCTCTTTGAAGTTGTCCGAGGTCATGGGCGGCGCAAACTACTCCTGCTTCATTGTGCGCTCGCGTTGCGCTGAGGGGAATATAGCAGGGAGGCTCTATCTGTGGGAAAGGTGTGGAATAACGGTATCGACTGTTGATTGATAAGGAAAAGGACGAATCGACTGCGCGGGAATCCTGTAACCGCGAGGTCGGCTTGGTCGCTACGCCGCCGGATTCGTCTTGCTCGCCGACCCGTCGGTCAGGACAATCTCCGCAGTCGGGTCATCGTCCATCGGCTCGGGCGTTTCCGATTCCAGCGCAGCCGCCGGTTCCACAGACTCCGCAGGCGCTTCCTGACTCGCCGGTTCCGTCAGCATGTCGCTCTGAAACGACTCCGCCAGCAGCTTTTCAAACTCTTCCATGCTGGGCAGTTCGCCAACGTCTTTCAGCCCAAACCGCAGCAGGAATTCCCGGCTGGTCTTGTAGAGAATCGGACGACCGATCACAGCTTTGCGCCCAGCAGTGGTGATGAGCTTGCGATCCAGCAAGGTCGCAATCACGCCGCTCGAATCGACGCCGCGAATTTCGCTGATCTCCGGCACAGTCACGGGCTGTTTGTAGGCAATCACGGCCAAAGTTTCGAGCGCGGGCAGCGACAGGCGAATGGGTGGCTTCAGGCTCCTGGCAAATGCGCGCACCGTGTCGTGCTGCTCGGGCTTGGTGGACATCCGGTATCCGCCGGCAAGCTGGCGGATTTCGATGCCGTGATCGGCGCCTGAGTAGTCGGCGGTCAGTTCTTCCAGGGTGGCGCGGACGCGCGACTTGACTTCATTGTCGTCAACGGCGCCGGAGGCGAGAACCTCGGGTTTCACGAGTTGAACGATGTGGTCGAGCGAGATCGGCGCGTCTGTCGCGTAAATAATGGCTTCGAGTTGGGCTTTTAGACTCATAGAAATCAGTTACCAGGTACTGGGTACTGCTTCATCTCCAGTCATCCCGCACCGCGGCCTGCTCCGTCATCACTTCGTCGAAGTGCGCGTGCTTTCGGACGAGCACTTCGCCGAAGACGTGATCCTGACGTACCTGGATCGCCTGCAGGCGCACAAGTTCGAGCATCGCCAGAAACATGCACACCAGAGCCTGGCGCGAGGGAACGTTGCGCAGCATCTGTTTCAAGCGAATGGGCTTCGACTCAATCGCCAGGCGCCGGTGCAAGTACTGAATCATCTGGCCGACGGTAACGGTCTCTTCGTTCACTTCGAGAATCGGACGGTTCCGCGCGCGATCGAGTATCTGCTGAAACGTTTTCACGAGGTCAATGACGTCAGCGGCGAGTTCCGGCTCGGTGCCTTCGGCGTCCATGAATTCCTTGAGCGCCGGATTGCTCAGCACCGCTTCTTCAATCTGCTGTTTTTGCAGCAGCATCTGGGCGGCGGACTTGAATTTTTCGTGTTCGAGCAGTCGATTGACCAGTTCGCTGCGCGGATCGTCATCCACCCCGGCCGGAGCCAGCGGGTCGCGCGGCAGCAGCATCTTCGACTTGATGTGGATCAGCACCGCCGCCATGTAGATAAATTCCGAAGCGATGTTGACGTCGAGTTCCTTGATGCGTTCCACGTAGATCAGATATTGCGCTGTGATCTTCGCGATCGGGATGTCGTAGATGTTGATGTCCTGCTTGCGGATCAAATCGAGCAGCAGGTCGAGGGGGCCGTCGTAGACGCCGCCGAGATCGATGGAGAATGGAAAATCGTTTTCGTCGCAGTGCGTATTTTTTGCGGAAGTGATTTCGGACGCCGCCGCCGAGGCTGGGACGGAAGACTGCTCCGCGGCGAGTTGTGAAACGTCGGTCACTTCGCGCTGCCCTTCGGCGGCTCGTATTTCAGAGACATGCCCATCGAATCCCGCACCTGGTCCATGGTTGCGCCCGCTACCTGCGCGGCGCGCGCCGAGCCTGCTTCAAGAATATCCCACGCCAGCCGCGGATTGTCCTCGTATTTTTTACGGCGCTCCTGCATCGGATTCAGCACGTTAACCAATGCATCCGCTGCCCACCCCTTACACTCGATACACCCGATGCCCGCCGACCGGCAGCCTTCGTTTACCTTGGCCATGGTCGGCTTGTCGCTGAATATCTTGTGCAGATCGCCCACTGGACACAGGTCAGGATTGCCCGGATCGGTGCGCTTGATCCTGGCCGGATCGGTCACCATGGTCTTCAGTTTCTGCCGGACAACCGGCTCAGGATCGGTGAGCATGATCGTGTTGCCATATGATTTCGACATTTTGCGGCCGTCGGTGCCGGGAAGTTTGGGAGTGGGTGTCAGCAGGGCCTGGGGTTCGGGGAAAACCTCTCCCACTTTGCCTTTGTAAAAGCCGTTAAATCGCCGCGCAATTTCACGCGTCAGCTCGACGTGAGCCACCTGGTCCTCACCGACCGGAACAAAATCTCCCTTGTAAATCAGAATGTCCGCCGACTGCAGCACCGGGTAGCCTAGGAACCCATATGTTCCCAGGTCTTTTTCCTTGATGTTTTCTTTCTGCTCTTTATATGTCGGAACCCGCTCCAGCCAGCCCAGCGGCGTGATCATCGAGAACAGAAGATGAAGTTCCGCGTGCGCGGGCACGTGCGACTGGATGAACATCACGCACTTTCCGGGATCGAGACCCGCGGCCAGCCAGTCGAGCAAGACCTCGACGGAGTTTTCTTTAATGCGCGATGTGTCGGCATAGTCCGTGGTGAGCGCGTGCCAGTCTGCGATGAAGAAAAAGCAGTCGTACTGGTCCTGCATGCGCACCCAGTTTTCGAGCGCGCCCACATAGTTGCCCAGATGAAGTCTGCCGGTCGAGCGCATTCCGCTCAACACACGTTTTTTGCGGGACTGATTATCCATTCCGATGAGTTGCGTGAATCCTTAGATTCTAGCAAAGGCGGGTGATTGCGAAGTCGAAGGCGAACGCCAGGGTATGCTCCAGTCGCTTCAGCAGCGGGCGTGCGAAAGTCCGGCAGGGCAGTGCCGGGAAGGCGCAAAGTGGAATGAACCGAGTCCGCTTCAGCGGACGGCACGGGCTACTGGCCTTCGATTGCTTCCTTCAAGTGTTTGGCACAGGATTCCGCCGAGCTTCGCTTGCCGTGAGTCGACGCCTCCTGGTGAACCGCATAAGCCCACACCACCACGCCACTCTTGACGTTGCTCAACGTGATGCTGGCTTCTTCCCGCGAGTGCCAGTTTCCCATAATCAACTTCTTGGCGGTGCCCGCCTTCTGACTCTCCGATGTGCCGGTGATTTCGTAGTCCGCCTGATCTTTGCTGGCGACAACTTCGACGGGGACTTTTTTCGTGGCGATCGCATCTTTCAGGTAGGACTCATAGCCATCCGCGATCGGGCCGATGAATACTTTCGCTCCCTTGGGAATTTTTTCCGAAGGCGGCGCGTTCTTCTCGCCCGCGTGCGCCGCACAAACGGCAATGGCAAACATTAAAACAAGGACGCTGGCTGTACCCTTCACCTGGTGCATGATTTTTCCTCCGGCAACGCGGTAGGCGGCTGATCGCCGCTTATTCGAGCACAATCTGCTTGATATGTTTCGCGCACGCCTCTCCGGCGCTCTGTCTTCCGCGGACAGAGTTGGTCTTGTGAACGGAATATCCAAAGATGACCGCGCCCGTCTTCAGGTTCGCGACCTTGATACTCGCTTCTTCATTGGAGTTCTGCGAGCCAAGGAATAGCATCTTGGCCCATCCAGCCTTTTCGCTATCGGAGACGCCGCTAATCTCGTAATCTGCCTTGCTTCGATCCACCACAACCGTCAGCGGCACTTTCTTGTTTCGCAATCCGGCGACCACATAGTTATCAAAGCCGCCGACCATGGGCGCGACATAGACCTTCGAATAGGAGGGGATTTTGGCGTCATTCACGGTGGCCAGCTTGCCCTCCTCGGCGGAGGCAGGCTTCAAGTCGGGAGCAGCCTGCTTTGTGACCGAATCTGCCGATGGTTGATCTTGCCCAGACGGTTTACTCGCGACTGGAGTTGCACTACTGTCCTGGGGTGCCAACGTGTACGCGCGCTGCGACCACAAGATGCACAGCGCCGGAGCCACCAGCAGCCAGTAACTCGGACGCCTTGTCGTAAACATAGATGCCCTCCGCGCAGGCCATTATGCTCCCCAAATTGGATATGGCAGACTATTTTTTTGCATATGTTCTCTTTGCGCAAACACACGAAATCATGCATACTACCGGACTGCCCGAGGAGTAATTGTGCCTAAGGTCGTCCGCAGCCTCTTCTTCGCAGCTATTTTCTTACCGTCTCATTTACTATTTGCCGCTGACGCCCCCGCTCCCGGCCACAACACCGACCCCACTTATCAGCAACTGCGCGGAATCACGCTGAGTGGAGAAAGCGTGGGCGTCAATAGCCTGACCATCCACCGCGACGTCGCCACGTTTCACTTGCGCTCTGGGGCGATTTGTTTCGTGGCTCCGGTGGCGGGGAAAGTGACGGGCGCGGTGTTTGTTGGAGACGGCGAATTTGTCCTCGATCCGCGTGCGGCGTCGGAAATTGCCAGTCTCAAGTTATTGACCAAAGGGAGCGAGTTTGTGGAAACCTTCACTCAAGCCGTGTTTCGATTCACCGACTCGAGTTATGAAGAGTTGAAGAAGGCGGGCGGTACCGCGACCGGCGGATGCGATGCCGGGTTACTCAAGGACAGCCAGAACACAACCCGCCACAAACTTAACGACAACCTGGAAGAGCGCATTCTGCAAGACGTCCTCAGTTCCGAACCCGGGGGCCTGTTCGTGGCTTTCATTCACGGCAAACGCTATAACGGCAAGGAACTCTTCACGATTGATCCGCACAGCTCCTCAGACCAGGTCGAGCTGATGACCTATGACGAGAATAAATTTGGTAGCTGGGCGGGCTTTGATATTTCTGAGCTGGGTCAGCGTCCGGCCAACCGCAACCTGATTCACATTGAGCACCAGCAACTCGACACGACCATCGAAAAAAATGCACACCTGACCGGCAAGGCCTCTACCACTTTCGTCTCACTGGTGAATGGAATGCGCGTCGTCCCCTTCAATCTCTTTCCGACCCTGCGCGTCGAGAATGTGATTGGCGATGGGGGCCAGGTTCTGGCTTTCGTCCAGGAGGAGAAGAACGACGATCCCCAATTCGCCGTCATTCTTCCGCAGGCTCTCGCCCGGGGCGAGAAATACATCATCACGGCGACTTACACCGGAAAAGACGCAGTCTCGAATGAGGGCAATGGCAACTATTTCCCGATTGCCCGCGAGAACTGGTATCCCAACAACAGCAATGCTTCGCTCGGCGAGTACAGCTCCTACGACATGACGTTCCGCATCCCGAAAGGCATGAAAGCGGTCGCGACCGGCAGTCTGGTAAGCGAAACGAATGACGGCGGCCAGAACGTGACCGTCTGGAAAAGTGAAGTCCCACAGACCGTTGCTGGATTCAATCTCGGCCGGTTCAAGGTGGAAGAGGCGAAACTGACTCAGCCCGAATATCTGGTTCAGTCTTATGCCAACGAGGATTTACCGGATGCAGCCCGCGGTCTCTACAACACGACTGTGATGATGAAGAAAGTGCTCGCCGAGGGAGAGTTTTCGGTGCAGCTTTATTCCGATTACTTCGGCCCGGCGCCCTACAAGCGGCTGGCCATGACCCAGCAGACGGCCTGCAATTTCGGCCAGTCATGGCCCGCGCTGGTCTGGCTGCCGATCTGTTCCTTCTTCGACGCCACCGTGCGGCACGAACTGAATCTCGACGTGCGCGACCGCGGTTACTGGAAGGTGGTCGCGCCGCATGAAGTCGCGCATCAATGGTGGGGACACACCGTGGGCTTCAACTCCTATCGCGACCAGTGGATGAGTGAAGGTTTCGCCGACTTCTCCGCGTCGCTATTCCTCCAGATGGCCTACGCCAAGGAGCCCAAACAATTCCTCGAATTCTGGAAGGACGAACGCGAGTTGTTGACGGAGAAAAATAAGGAAGGATTTCGCGCTATCGACGTCGGACCGCTCACCATGGGCTACCGCCTCAACAACAGCAAGGCCGGATTCAACATTGCCCGCGATCTCATCTACCCGAAAGGTGCGTACATCCTGCACATGGTGCGCATGATGATGTGGGACCACAAGACCGGCGACCAGAATTTCAAAACCACCATGCAGGACTTCGTGACCACCTACACCGGCAAAGCCGCGACCACCGAGGATTTCAAGGCCATCGTCGAAAAACACATGACGCACGAAATGGACCTGATGGGCGACCATCGCATGGACTGGTTCTTCGATGAGTACGTCTACGGAACGGCGCTCCCCTCCTATCAGTTCAACGCAACCTTCGATAAGAACGCCGACGGTGACGTCGTATTTTCTTTCAAGCTGACGCAGTCTGGAGTGGACGATAAATTCCGGATGATCATCCCGATTTATGTTGAATTGGCAGATGGAAAAACAGTCAGCCTTGCGCGCGCGAATTTGAAGGGGAATTCGTCAGTGGAGCAGAGGGTGCCGTTGAAGGGGCTCAAGGACCCGCCTAAGCGTGCGCTGGTGAACTACAACTACGACGTACTGGCGGCGAACTAAAGAGCAAGCGCGTCTCCGCATTGAAAAATTTGAAGCGCGAAAAAAGACAGGGGAGAAAAACCGCCTCCCCTGTCCGCCTCGTTCAGGAAACTTTGTTACTTGGTGCTCTCGCCCATCGCCGCCTTTTCGGCGCCGCCGAGTAAGAGAGCAAATTTCTTGCCGGCAAACCGCACTTCCGTGATCGACGGTGTAGACGAAGACTTGTCAACGACAGCAACGTCGTTATTCGATGCCCCGGCCAACTCGACTACTTTCGCGGGGGACTTGGTCACAAGTTTCTTCCCCTGCATGACGCTAACCTCCACTGCCCCGGTGCCTTCCCAGCGCAATTGATAGTCGCCTGCCGGAACGGACTGGCCGTTGATCAGTACCGCCTCGCCCAGATGAAGAGAACCCTTGTTGCCGCTGCTGCCTGCGAATGCGCTCGTTGCAATCAACACCGCCAGCGCCAGCACTACACTCTTTGCCAATTTCATAATGACCCCTTCTGTCCGGCGTCCGGCCGGAATCCAAGGGCGGCTGGTTGAAGGTTGAACGTAGGACTTGTGTTTTTCCGAGAAAGTCCTACAATGCGCGTGTCAGGGTGACGCAAAAAGACGCGGGCCGCGAACTCGTGCTTCTTGCCCGGACTCGGCTCACTTGGGCCGCCAAACCAAGTGTGAGCCAGTCCCGTCACCCTGCTCATATCTCGTGGGAGCAAGTCGAGACATTCGTCTCCACTTACCCATCTTCGTTAGCTCATCCCAGGATACGAATCCCCCATTCAGGAAGTTCCGTAGACTATGTGAACTTTCTTCTTGGACGTTTTGCGAACAACCGCGTTAGCAGTTCGCGGTCCTTTGGGGCTGTCCATCACACTTGAAATTTGTTATGTGGTGCGACTCGCGCGAAGCGAGAAGTCCGCCAGAGTGAAGCGGCAATGCGTCCTGAATCTCTCCCGCGTAACTACCGCAGGAGGGATCCGGTCAGTTGAAACGCTATGAAGAGGAAATACACAATTGCGATCCGCTTCCGATTGATTTCCGGAGCGGCCGATTTAGCAGATAAAAGGAACACTCCAGAAAGTGTGCAGCACACCATAAATTCTACAACGGATATCTTGCGGACCAACGATAGAGGACCTGACCACCGAAACCAGGCGATGGCCATGCAGCCTAAGAAAACTACGAAGTTCAGGCTAAAGAATGCAGTCGCGGTCCTCCGACTTGGTGGCGGTTGTGGAGACGGAATCTCTTCGAACATTGCGCTGAAAGTTTATCTGATCTTCAGCACGATCTTTCCATAATTCTTCCCCTCCTGGATAAGCGTGTAGGCCGCACGCGCTTCTTCAACCGGGAACACGGCGCCAATGACAGGATGCAGCTTGTCCTCCTGCAACCACCGCGAGAGTTGTTGCCATCCCGCGTCCATTACCTTTCGATTCAGGCTCAGGTAACTCAGCCACAACCCGTGGACGCTCGCACCCCTGGCATATAGCAATCTCGTGTTCAGCACAGGAGGCTCTCCCGTCGCCGCGCCATACACGATCACGCGTCCAAAATCGCGCAGGCACTTCACGCTTTTCGCGACGTGCTCGCCGCCCAGCATTTCAAATACTGCGTCAACGCCTTCACCGTTCGTCAATTGCTTGATTGCCTGTTCGTAATCCTTCTGCTTGTAGTTGATGCCGTGGTGCAATCCCAGTTCGCGAACACGCGCCAACTTGTCGTCGGACGAAGAAGTGCCATACATTTCGACGCCCAGTATTTTTCCGATCTGCACGGCAGCCGTCCCCACTCCGCCGGCGACCCCGTGGATCAGTACACGCGCACCTTGTGGTTGGTCGACCAACCCTGCTTTCCAATAGGCAAAATAGGCGGTGAAGAAATTCACTGGAAACGCTGCCGCCTGTTCGCTCGTCCATCCCTCGGGGACAGGCCAAAGCAGCGTGCGATGTGCCGCGGTCTTCTCGGCAAAAGCGGCCCACTGGGTGTAGCCCATCACATGTCGGCCGTTTGCGTCCTCGACTCCGGCAAACTCTCTTCCAGCCACCAGAGGAGGTTTCGGAGTGCCCGCATATCCACCCTGGGTCGTCATCAGGTCGGCAAAATTCAGGCCGCCTGCTTCGACATTTACGACGACTTGTTCAGGCCCAGGCTGCGGATCGGGAATGTTCTGCAATTCCAGAACTTCCGGACCGCCGAAACGCGGGATCACGAGAGCTTTCATGCGGCCAGTGTAGCAAGGGGAGTCGTTGGTTGAGAGTTGTGGAGGCCTCGGGTCGCGTGCTGGCGTTTGATTTTGCATGTGGATGCGGGCTCGTCATAAAAACCGGTCCCTTTATGTCGGTTCAAAGCATCTATAATGGCGATGAGTTTCCGACCCCGTACGCCTTGGGGATACCTGGCGGCGAGGGCGAGAACGGCACGCAAGGTTGTGCGGTTCGAGGGTGCAGGGGGAAACGCCTGCGCCTCCCGTGTTTGGAAAGGAAACGCTCGCCAGGATTGTTGCCTGCCGCGCCTTCCGGAAAAATCACACTTAGCATTTAGCACTTGGCATTTGGCCAAACCGCTTTTGCTAAGTGCCAAATGCTAAGTGCCAAGTGCCTCTGCTCACCGACAAATTCGGCCGCTCCATTCACGACCTCCGTATCTCGATCACGGACCGTTGCAACTATCGGTGCGTCTATTGCCGCACCGGAACGGGCGGAGCTGTGTACGCCGAATTGCCGTTCGAAGACTACCTGCGTATGGCGCGCATCCTGGTCAGCCTGGGGATCACGAAGATCCGTCTTACCGGCGGAGAGCCGCTGCTTCGTAAAGGCATTGTCAATTTCGTCCGCGATCTCTCCAAGCTGCGCACGCACGCCGGCAAAAAGCCCGACATCGCGATGACCACCAACGGCCACCTGCTGGCCGAGATCGCTCGGCCACTAAAAGACGCGGGACTCGATCGTGTGACCATCAGCATGGACGCAGTCGACGCGGAGCGCTTCGCCCGGATCACGCGGGTGCCCAATGGATACGAAAGCGTACTGGCCGGAGTTCGCGCTTCTCGTCGCGCCGGACTTGAACCGGTAAAAGTGAACTGCGTTCTGCTGCGCGGATTCAACGAGGACCAGGTAATCCCGTTCGGAAAGTTTGCCCGCGAAGAAGGCGTGGTCGTGCGCTTCATCGAATTCATGCCTCTTGAGGAAGACCGTGTTTGGACGCCGGAAATTGTCGTCACCCTCGACGAGATCGTCGCTCGCATGTCGGAGTACAAGCCGCTGGTTGAAATTCCGCACGAGCGGAGCGAAACCGCGCGCCGCTACACGTTCGAAGACGGCGTCGGCGAGATCGGAATCATCGCGCCCGTGTCTCATCCGTTTTGCGGCCAGTGCAGCCGCATCCGCATCACCTCCGACGGCAAAATCCGCACCTGTTTGTTCTCAGTCTGGGACCACGATCTGCATGAGTTGATGCGCCGGGGCGCGTCGGACGAGAAGTTGGTTGAATTCATTGTGGGCGTGGTAGAGAAGAAGGAAGCCCGGCACCACATCGGCGAACCAGGGTTCGTACCCGCGTCAAGGACGATGGTGCATATTGGGGGATAGCAGAGCGCCGCGTCCCGGCGGCAGGATGCCGGCACTAGTAAAGAGCTAGTAAAAGGCGTCGTATTTGGTCACACTCCACGCGCCATCCTTGTTTTCGAGCGTCACGGAGAACAAATCCTTATAAGTCGCATCCTGACTCGGGCTGGAATACCGCTCCCCTTTGTAGTGAAGAATGATCAGGGGTGGCGCGTCTTCCCACTCCACCAGGTTCCATGAAATCAGCGGGTGCTGGGTTTCGGAGTCGCAGATGAAGTCAGCGCGTTTCTTGCGGTAGTCTTTTTTCTTTTCCCACTGCGCCAGCACTTTGTGGCAGTTGCCGTCGCGCATTTCCTTGATGAACGCCGCCGAAATCTTTTCGATCGTACGATCGCGAAATGGATTCATCGTGATCGTAAGTGGCATGTGCGTGAGCGGATCACGCTCTTCAGAGCGAGCCAGCACCGGCGGCTGGTTGCTGAGCCACCAGAGATAGCCGACGAACACCAGCACGAGCAGAGCGCCGGCGCCGATCGCGATCCCCAGATGTGTGCGCGAAACCTGCATCCAGAAAGTCTGAGCTAAAGTCAATCCGTCAGCAAGGTTACGAGAGAAACCACCGTAACCTGGCCCAGCTTGGCCGGATATAAGGGGCACCGACAGTTGCTCACTTGAGAATCTTCCGGAATGGCCCGCAATTCATCCAGAGTCGACGCCAAGTGCAGACCTCACTTCCTCTTGCCGACATGAGCGCCTCTAGAACCTACGCGGTGAAGACCTGTTTGTTTTCAGACGCCGCTCGGGAATGTAGCGCCAAACATGGGTCGCTCGCTTTCCGACTGTTCTTCGGTCGCCTCATCCTGAATGACGTCCCAATGCTCCACAAAAATCCCGTTTTGAATGCGCAGAATATCTGCGGCAATCCAATTCACTGGAGCGCCGAAACCGCTAAATCGCCCGTGCACCATCACGATTTCCCCCTCGGCCACGATCATTCCTGGTTCGTACTTCAACGTTGGTGGAAGGCTCTTGACGAGATTGAACAGACCTTCGCGGCCAGGTGCGATATGAGCGCTGTGCTGGATGTAGTCCGGCGACCAGAATCGTTCCGCGGCCGAATAATCGCGCTTGTTGAAGAGTGTGTCGAACGCTTCCAAGACAAGTGCCTTGTTTTGTTCGGGCGTAGTCTTCGGCATGTTGATTCCTTTCGTGTTTAAGAGATCGTTTCGACTTGCGATCTTCACAGTATTAGTTACAGCTTCGAGCCGCCATCGACGGGAATACTGGCACCAGTGATCCAGCGCGCCTTGTCCGAAGTCAGGAACGCGACTACATCTGCCACGTCCTCCGGCTTGCCGATTCGCTTGAGAGCTTGCATTGCAAGAGCGGTCTCGCGGCCTGCTTCAGTCTTCGTGAAATTCGACATGTCCGTATCGATCACGCCGGGCGCGACAGCATTGACGCGAATGCCTTGTGGTCCAAGAATGGCGGCCCAGTTCTTGACCAGCGTCTCTAAGGCCCCTTTGGTCGAGGAGTAGGCAAGGAGCGAGGGGTTGTCCACGCCTGGCTTGCCAACTACGGCGTGGGACCCGATCGAAGAGATCACGATGATGTTCGAGCCGTCACCTAGAATAGGCAGCAGTTGCTGCACCAGGAAGAACGGACTTCGGACGTTTGTCGCAAAGAGGTTGTCAAAATCCTCTACCGTATATTCCGCGAGGCGCGCCGCCTTGCTGATTCCGGCGTTGAGCACAAGCACATCCAATCGATCACCGACGATGGAGCGCACTTGTTTAGCGAGCAGCACAGCGCCGTCGTGAGTTCCCAGATCCGCAGAGATCGCATTTGCGCGGCCGCCCTCCGCCCGGATCTCGGAAACGAGCGATTCCGCTTCCCGCTGGGAGCGACCGAAGTGAACCAGGACGTGCGCACCGGCCCTAGCAAGCGCTGCAGCCGTCGCGCGGCCAATTCCTCTTGATGCGCCCGTCACAAGCGCCGTTTTGTTGTGCTCCGTCATACCCCCCTCCAATCGCTGTTATTCACGAGAAGTCCCACCTGGATGCCGAGCTTGAATCACCCTGCGAGCACCACTCCATCCAGCCTGGACGCTGAGCCTAAGCGGTGCGAGCCTTCCAGTGATATGCAGGCGCAAAGACGTCCTGCACAAATTGTTCAAACGAAGTCGGAGTGGTGTTTTCCCGCGTACGCGGCTCCTGCGCAGCGAGGACACTTGCGTTGATCGACTTGAACATCTCGATATACACCGCGGCCTTCTTCGGCCGCATGCCCATTTGCTCTAACCCCTGCTGCACCTGGTCGTAAGGAAACTGCTCGTAACGCAGATCCGGTTTGCCAATGCCGCGCGCAATGATCGTGGTGGCTTCCGCCATCGACAGGTCGCGCTCGCCCAGCAGTTCGCGGGTTTGTTTGCCGGAAAAATCCAGGTCCAGGAGGCGCTGTGCGGCGTAGTCGCCGACATCTCGCGTCGCGATCATGGGCAGCTTCAGGTCGGGTAGGAGTGCGTGTCCGAAGACTCCCATCCCCTGAATCATGCTGATCGCCGCCAGATTGTTCTCCATGTAATACGCGGCGCGCAGGTGCAGAACGTTCAAACCGCCGATAGCATTGAGTTTTTGCTCCGAAGAATGCAGCCCCGTGACTGGCCCGGTGCCTTCCGGGACATGAGCGCCGTAGCTGCTCAAGTGCACCGCGCAACGCAGTCCGGACTCCCTCACAGCCTGCGCGATCGCATCGCTCTCTCGCTCCTGGTCTTCCCGGGAGGTAATCGGCGGCAACATCAAGTATGCCGCGCGCGTGCCACTGAAGGCTTTGGTGAGCGCGATCGCATCGCTCACGTTGCCCGTGAACGCTTCCGCGCCTTGGCGCACAAAGCGCTGCAGTCGTCCTGCGTCGCGACCTACGACGCGCACCTTCTTACCCTTCGAGAGCAAGGAATCGGCGATGATCGAGCCGGTGTTCCCGCTCGCCCCCAAAATCACGTATATGGCATCCGTCGAACCCGCGACCTTGTCTTTATTTTTATCTTTAAGGTTGTTCACATTCGTTTCTCCTTTTTTTGAAGTTCACCGATCCGCTCCGTTTACAACGCGGGTGGCCCGAACGGTTATCTATGATGATAAGAAGCACATAGAGATGAAAAAACATTCACCGGCTCGCTCGACGGATTTCCCCAACCACATCGGCGAGGGTTATTCGATCGAGAGTCGCCTCGAACCTGTTCAGCGCCTTTTCTAGGACCGATGAAGTGCACCCCTTACTGTTGGAACTAATCGGGCATCTCTTCTCCACAGGACATTTATGAATCGCGAATGTCGGTGGTGCCGCGCTGGCCCGATAAGTGTCCAAAAGCGTGACGCGGCTTAAATCACCCCGCGAGCATTCCTCCATCCACCGCCAGGGATGCGCCAACGATATAAGAGGCCTTGTCCGAAGCGATGAACACGATGGCATTGGCAATCTCTTCGGGCATTCCCATGCGCTTGGTAGGAATATGTGCCTCGAGGAAGTTCGCTTTGTTTTCCTCGGATTGCGCAAAGCGGTTGAACATCCCTGTTTCCGTCGGACCAGGGCCGATGATGTTGACACGAATGCCTGTGCCGGCGAGTTCGAGGGCCGCAGACTTCGTGATGCCTTCGACAGCGTGCTTGCTGCCGACATACACCGCTGCGGTCGGGCCGCCGACCTTGCCGTACGAGGACGAGATGTTAACGATGCTGCCTTTGCCTTGTCGAAGCATCGCCCGGATTTCATACTTCATGCTCAGAAGCACACCAAGCACATTTGTGTCGAAGATGGCTTGATAGCTCTCCGGGGTTACATCAGCAGCCGAACCGGGAGTGCCAACGGTGCCAGCGTTATTGACGGCGATATCGAGGCGACCGAAACGAGCGATGATCTTGTCGACAAGGTCCTTGACTTCCTCTTCATGCCGAACGTCGGTGCGCACAAATTCGGCCTCTGTGCCGAGGTTGCGCAGTTCCTTAGCTAGCTTCTGACCTTCATCGTCGTGTCGACCCGAAACAACGACCCGCGCGCCATCACGCGCGAAGGCCACGGCCGTGGCGCGACCGATTCCTGTCAGCGCCCCAGTGATCAAAACAACTGGTGAACTCATAGACTGCCTCCTTGATCTGGAAACCCATGCAGGTCAGGCATGACTTCCGCCCAAAGACTGCTTTCGGGACAGCTCAGATCACCTGGTTAGATTGCGAAGGGAGGGATTAGTGGCGCCGTTGAAGCATACTTTGTTAGGCTGGTAGCGATGCTCCACAAGCATGGGAGTCCGAAATGGAATTACGGCACCTTCGTTACTTTGTCGCGGTTGCCGACGCGGGAAACTTGACGGTGGCAGCACAGCGAATGCTTCACACGTCGCAACCTTCGTTGAGTCGGCAGATTCGAGATCTTGAGGACGAGGTGGGCACCCCACTTCTGACGCGAAGAGCCCGCGGCGTCGACCTGACACCGGCGGGTCGAGCCTTCCTCGATCACGCGCGCGCAGTGCTATCGCAGGTTGAAGCGGCAGGTGAAGCTGCACGCCGGGCCGCTCGTCCCGCCAAGCCATGCTTCACCATGGGCTTTCTCACCGGTCACGAATTGACCTGGATGCCCGAAGCCCTGCGGATATTGCGCAGCGAGCTACCTAACATTGACGTGATGATATCGAGTCAATACTCTCCGCTACTTGCGGAGGGCCTTTCGAAAGGAAACATCGATGCCGCTTTTCTTCGGAGGGAACGGGGGATTCCAGACTTGGCGTTTCGTCTTGTTATCAAGGAGCCTTTGGTGGTGATCTTGCCTGGTGACCACCGTCTCGCTGCGCTCAAAGCCATCAATCCGAGAGATCTGATAGGCGAGAAATTCGTGACCGTGTCGAACACGGCGCCTGTACTGCGTGTGGTCATCGACAATTACCTGAAGCGGTCCGGAATCAATATCACTCCAGCTCACGAGGTAGACCATCTGGCCATGGCGATGTCCCTCATAGCGTCGACCGGCGGCGTAGGGCTGCTACCTGCTTACGCACAGAACTTTCTCCCTGCCTCTGTAACGAGCCGCCCTGTGAAGGGAGATGCGCCAACTGTCGATCTGGTCCTCGGCTACAAAAAATCGAACCAGTCTTCGATCCTCAAGCTTTTGCTCTCGAAGCTGGACGAGTTGGTCGCTCGTGTGTCGAAGAAGACCCGATAAACTCGAGATGCACTCTTGCAAATGACATGGAGTTCTTGTGTCGTTCCGTTCAAGTTAGCGCTTATGTGGGTGGTCACCCCAGCCCGTCTGCCGGAAGCGAAGTGAGCGGCGGTCTTAAGCTCGTCCACGCCACGCCAAAAACGGTTTAAAATGGCTCCCAACTGAGTTACAATCAATCCGCCCCCGTCCCGGCCAAAGCCACGGCCTCCTGAGGTGCTCTGTGGGAAATTCCGTACGTGCCCGAATCACCCTCTCGCTGCTCATCGTGGCGGCAAGTTCCTGTCTGTTTGCCCAGCACATCACTGTCGACATCACTCCCTCGCATGCTGTGAACATGATCAGTCCGGTACGGGCCCTGGGCGCGGGCATCGACCGCGACCCTCTCCAGTCGGCGAAGACCCTCTTCGATCCGGCGCACGTTCAGACGATGCTCACCGCCGGATGGGGCGGAGTCAGCTACCGGCTGAACACGGAGCTTGCCATTCAAGCCTGGCACTGGAACCCGGCGGGAACGTGGAGTGACGCCGGCGGTCAACAGGGATATTTCGTCGGCGCATCGAACAGTCCGGGTGCGATTCAGCGTTCCTTCGGATACAACCTGCCGCATCGGGGAGTGACCAGCAACGACGGGTCGTCCGGCGGATACTCCCGCCTCGACGACGGCAACCTCAACACGTACTGGAAGAGCAACCCTTACCTCAGCGAGCATTTCAGTGGAATGGACTCGCCACATCCGCAATGGGTGCTCATCGATCTTGGCGGGACGAAAGGTGTGGATGCGATCAGCATCGCATGGACCGACCCGTATGCAGTGAGTTATCGAGTGCAGTACTGGACGGGCGGCGATGCAATCTACGATCCGGCACACGGCCGTTGGCAGGATTTTCCGGGAGGCACGGTCACATCCGGAACGGGCGGCACCGCGACTCTCCGTCTGTCTAAAAGCCCGATCCCAGTCCATTTCGTGCGCGTGTGGATGACTGTGTCGTCGAACACATGCGATAGTCACGGCCCCTCCGACATTCGCAACTGCGTCGGATATGCGATCCGGGAAGTTTATCTCGGCCACATCGACGCCCAGAATAAGTTCATCGATCTCATTCAGCACGAAAAGGACGGCGGGCAGACCGCGACGTACTGTTCGTCCGTCGACCCGTGGCACACGCCTTCCGCGATTGCGAAGGATGATGGCGAGCAGCCCGGTTTCGATCTCGTCTACGGCAGCGGAATCACGCGTGGCCTCCCGATGACGGTGCCGGTGGCGATGCTCTACGACAATCCCGACAACGCAGCCGCCGAGATCGCCTATCTCGACAGCCACAATTACGCCATCAAGTATGTCGAGCTGGGCGAGGAACCAGACGGGCAGTTCATTCAACCAGAAGACGAGGCGGCGCTATACATTCAGTGGGCGGATGCAATCCACGCGGTTGCTCCCAATGTGCAGCTTGCGGGTCCGATCTTTGAAGGCGTAACCGACGATATTCCGGTCTGGCCTGACGCTCAGGGCAACACCTCGTGGTTCACGCGGTTTCTGAATTACCTGCGCGCCCACGGACACATCAACGACCTCAATGTGATGACCTACGAGCACTATCCGTTCAGCCCCTGCAACATTCAGTGGAGCAGCCTGTATCAGGAACCGCAGCTCGTGTCGCATATCGTGAAGGTATGGCAAAAGGACGGCCTGCCTGCCGGCGTCCCGCAGGAAATTACGGAATACAACCTCGCGTTCGATCAGAGTTCGCGCTACATGGAGATCTATGCTGCACTTTGGCATGCGGATTTCGTCGGTAGCTTTCTCACCGCCGGCGGAAATGCCGCTTATTACTACCAATACGAGCCTCTGCCGATGTATCAAGGCTGCGGTGGCTGGGGAACGTTCGGGATGTTCAACGTCGACAACAGTTACAGCATCAAGCAGAACGTCGCGCAATTCTTCTCGTCGCAACTACTGACGCAGGAATGGGCCGAACCGGTTGATGCGATGCACACCGTATTTCCGGCGGCGTCCGACATTCAGGACGCTGATGGAAACGTCCTGGTGACGGCCTATGCATTGCAGCGCCCCGACGGACAATGGTCCGTCTTGCTGGTGAACAAGGACCCGCATAACGAGCGTCCGGTAACGGTACGATTCCACGACGCCGGAAGCGGCGCGCATTATTTCGAGAATGCCGTTACACAACTCAGTTTTGGAAACGAAGAATACTCCTGGCATCCTGACGGTGCGCACGGATTCGCTGAGCCGGACGGCCCGGCATCGAAATCAAACGATCCCGGTGGAGCAGGCGTCCAGTATCTGCTCCCGAAAGCCTCCATAACCGTGTTACGCGGGACGATCCAATAAACTAATTCACGGTCAGTGGAGCGGAGACGCTTCCTACGTGCCCGCTGACGTTGTCTCGTACGATAAAGCGCACGAAATAGTTGCCGCTTGGAAGTTCCAGCGCGTTGCGGTATCCGACGCCTTGTTCCCGCAGCTTGGCAAGTTGTTCTTCGGGAATCGACATCGCCAGATTCTGAGCAAAGTTAGCGGCACTCTCTTTTCCTTTGCCAGTGAATGCGAATGCTAGTACGTCCAGATCGACGTGGTTTTTCTCCGCTGTATTCACCGTCACACCGCTCCCTGCGACTCTTACAAGGAACTGGACTGTCTTCTTGCCGGCCTGGTTAGGAGCTTTTGAGTCCGGCACGGATTTCACGGCGGTCCATTGGACTGTCATCGGAAGACCAGTGCTGTCGAACGGAGAGTTTGCTGCAAGTCCGAGATCGAGCTTGCGACTAGTTTCGGGATTGTTCGTTGCATTGGTTACAAAGAAACCGCTTCGCGACCGGACCTCGATATCTTTGCGGGCAACTTTCACTTTCAATTTGCGCCATCCGGGGTCGCGATTCTCGGTATCCAGATAGTAAGCCAGAAGATAGTACGAGGAGGAATCTTCGGCCGCTCGGTGAAAGCTGCCGGCGAGGTCGTTGGTGTTGTAAAAGGCCCGTCCGCCGGTCATCTCGGCGAAATCCTTGAGCGTGTCGATGCTGGAATTTTGCAGCCAATCGCGTGCGAAGACTTGTCGAGCACTCCCCGCCGGACTTCGTGTCATGCGCGCCCCCGCATCGCTGGCGGGGTTGGTATTCACAAGTCCACGGATGTCCACGGGGTAGACCGCAATCTGGGCGTCGTTCAATGCTTTCATCGCGTGTTCGTACAGAACCGACTGATAGCCTCCGGGTACTTCGCCCGAAGACCCAATTTCAAAAGGAAAGCTCCCGGTGGCCCAGACCAGGGATTTGCGTCCGGGAACACCGGACAGAGACCAGGCAATGTCCAAGAATCCGTGCAAGGTCGCTTCGATCGCGCGATCCTGCTGCAAGCGGACGATCGAGGAGTCGCCCCGCGCGATAAACTCCTCTAGCCCGACATAAGGATCTTGCGGGCCACGGCCCAGCGCAGAGGCGAACCCTTCTTCTTCCGGCGAACTGGTTGCGGCGATCGCTTGCGCATCGATGTCCACACCCTGCATCGCCGGCAGTTCACCGCTCAGCTTCTTGAGCGCCTGCACAACGCCCGACGCGTCCTGGGTCGGTTGGTGGATTATCCGGACGCCGTTGCTGGTGAGGATCACCAGTGCAAAGCTTTGTCCCGCGTTCAGGTTGCTGGCTAGATATCGAATGAGCTCTTTGCGGCCGTATGCCTGATCGAGATAGGGCGTGTTGATCGTGTCGAGAACGATGACTGTGGGCGCGGCCGAATGGCCGCTGGCTCCTCCGGTGTTTATAAATGTGTCAGGGGTGCCCTTGTTAGACGCGATCGCCTGACTGCTGGTATTGATTTCCTCGAATGAAGTGATCGTCTTCGGCTTGCCGCTCTCCAGGACTTCGAAATCGTCTTTCGCGAGGCCGTGAACGTGGTTTCCCTTTTTGTCCAGAACTACTACCGGAACCTGGACAAGCACGGTCTGTGAGCGGAACTCAACTTTCGCTTCCTGGTTCGCGTTGAAGTGAGTGGTGGTTGGTAAGGAGCCAGTTCCAGTTGTAATCGGGCGGTTGGAGCGCGAGAGGCCCGTCGACTTGGGGCCCGGTCCGCCTCCGGGCCGCTGGGCGGTTGCGGGGAAGCAGCTTACCAGAAGCAGGGCTATGCCGGAGAGTGGAATCTGCCGCATCGTGCCTCCCGAACGCCCGGATATACCCGGCGGAGGTTTGTATTTTCGCACCTGCAGGCGTATAGTTGGCAATGAAAACTGTTGTGTCGTAGTGCGTTGGAATTGTCGAAGCACACCAGTGGGCGCAAGCCCACTTTTTAGTTTGGGGCAGGTTTTGCGCGGCGATTCTGGCGTAAGTTGCTGAAACGATGGCTTTTGATGAAATAATCGTTCGGGACATTGCGGCGCGCGTTGCGGGTTCGAGCGGGCTGGAAATCGCGGACATCGAATTCCACGGCGCGGGCAAGCATCGCATGCTGCGCGTGTTTATCGATCGTCCGGGAGCCGTGCCGGCACAGGATCGTCCGGACGGCGTAACGCACGAAGACTGCGCGAATTTCAGTCGCGAATTTGGAACCATCCTCGATGTCGAGGATGTGATGCCGGGCGGATCGTACGTGCTCGAAGTTTCGTCTCCGGGCCTCGATCGCAAATTGACGAAAGCGGCAGACTTCGAACGCTTCCGCGGACATCGTGTGAAGTTGATGACGCGCCAACCGGTGAACAACAACCGGCATTTTGAAGGCAACCTAGAAAGTTTTGAAAACGGGAAATTGGTGCTCGACCTGGGTGTCGCCCGCCGCCAGTTGCGTCCGAAAGATGGACAGGCCCCGAAAGTGGAAATTGAATTGGCCAACGTTGAGAAGGCCAATCTAGTGCCCGAGATTTAAAAGGTCTCAGGTGTCAGGTCTCAAGGGTCAGGAAAGTCAAAGTCCTGATCCACAGAACCTGAGACCTGACGCCTAGCACCCGAGACCTGAATTTTATGGCAAGCGAGCTTTACAACATCATCGAAGGGGTCAGCCGCGAGAAGGGGATCGACCCGCAGATTGTCGTCAGCGCGGTCGAGGACGCGATTGTTGTCGCGACTCGCAAGTACTACAAGTCGCAGGAAAACCTCCGCGCGGTGCTTGACCGGGACAGCGGCAAGATCAATGCCTATGCTGTGAAAGCGATCGTCGAGAATCCCGAGCAGATCGAAGATCCCAACCTGCAGGTGACGGTCGAACAGGCGCGCAAGCTCGATCCGAAAGCGGAGGTGGGCGGAGAACTGCTCATCCCCAAGGCGACCGAAGGAATCCTCGGACGCATCGCCGCGCAGCTTGCCAAGCAGGTGATCTTCCAGAAAGTCCGCGAGGCCGAACGCGACACGGTTTACAACGAATACATCGGCCACGTGAATGAAGTGGTCAACGCCACCGTGAAGCGGATCGAAGGCCCGGATGTGATTCTCGACATCGGTAAGGCCGAAGCGCGCATGGGACGCAAGGAGCAGTCGCGTCTGGAGTCGTTCGCCGTCGGCGAGCGACTGCGCGCTGTGATCGTGCGCGTGGAGAAGGCTTCCAAGGGACCGGGCGTGGTGGTGTCGCGTGCGGCGCCAGAACTCGTGCAGCATCTGTTCCAGACCGAAGTGCCGGAAATTTATGACGGTACGGTCGTGATCCGGGCGATCGCTCGTGAAGCAGGCGAGCGCACGAAGATCGCGGTGATGTCGAAGGACAAAGACGTGGACGCGGTCGGCGCCTGCGTGGGCATGAAGGGCATGCGCGTGCAATCGATTATCCGCGAATTGCGCGGCGAGAAGATCGACATCATTGAGTATCACGAGGACGCGGTGACGTTCGCCGAGAAGGCGCTTCAGCCGGCCAAAGTGAGCCGCGTGACCGTGGTCGATTCCGCGGAGAAGCATCTTGAAGTCGTGGTCGACGACACGCAGCTCTCGCTGGCCATCGGCAAGAAGGGTCAGAACGTCCGGCTGGCAGCGAAGTTGCTCGGATGGAAGATCGACATCAAGAGCGAAGAAGAAAAGCGCCAGGAAGTCGAACAGCAAATGTCGGCGATGCTGCCGCAGAGCGTTACTCCTCTCGAGAACGTGGAAGGCCTCGGTGAAGGACTGGTCGAGAAGCTCAAGGCGGCCGGCGTTACGACCGTGGAATCGCTGGCGGATATGACGCCCGAGCAGCTGGAGGCGATCGAAGGCATTGGTCCCAAGACGGTGGAAAAAATCAGTATTGCGGTCAATAATTATTTCTCCAGCCTGGAAGGCGGCGAACCGGTAGCCGCCGAAGGCGCGGAGGAAACGGGTGGCGAGCCAGTTCCAGTGTTAGAGGCTTCGGAAGGCACCAACGAAGCAGAAGCCCTGGCGGGAACCGACGAAGCGATAACGGCCGAAATTGAAGCGGTTCCGGATAGCGAACCGGCCGCGGCCGAACCAGCTGTGGAAGACGAGAAATGAATTACTCCCTGAGGTCGACATGAGAGCTTAGAGGAAATCAGAAGGCGAGAGGGTGGATGAGCAAGATTCGAATTAACGATCTGGCGCGTGAGTTGGAAGTCAAGAGTAAGGCGATCCTTGACGCACTTACTGCCGTCGGAGTTACCGAGAAGAAGACGCACTCCAGCTCGATTGAAGAGCACGAGGCAGTGCTGGTCCGCAAGTATTTCCAGTCTCACGCCGACGAGTCCTCAGGCTCCTCGAAGTCGTCGCGCGCCAGTCGCGGCGACGATGAAATCAAGACCAAGATCGATTTGTCGAACATCTCCCGTCCGGGAGATGTGCTGAAAGCGATCCTGCAAAAGAGCGAAGCTGCGGCCCCGGCCGTGGAGCGCCCAGCTGCAAAGCCGGCAGCGCCCGCGCCTAAGCCGGAAGCGCCTGCTGCTTCTCCAGTAAGACCGCCGGCACCTGCGAAACCCGCAGCCGAACCAACCTCGCCCAGACTTGTAACGCCCGCATCGGTAGCTGCGTCCAGACCGCCGGCGGCAGTGGTTACGCCCCGGCCGGTTGCGACGCCTCCTCCACCACCAGTTCCGCCGGTGGCGGTTGCGATTCCTCCGCGTCCGCATGCTCCGGTGGCACAGCCGCCGGTCGCACCACCCGTGGTGCCGCCGAGCCAGCCGCCAGCCGCGCAGATTCAGGCCACTGCTGCCAAGCCGCCGGTACCCACGATTGCGCCACCGCGCGTAATCATGCCGCAGACCGGGCCACGTCCGGTGTACAAGGCGCCCGTACAGTCGCCGGGAGCGGTGGCACGTCCCGCACCAGGACGTCCGGAGCCAGGCAAACCGATCTTTCAGCGTCCGCGTCCGCCGCAGTCAGGGCCGCCGGGTGCTCGTCCCATGTTGCGTCCGGGAGAGCGTCGCCCGATGCATCCCACGCGTTCGTCGCCGACTGGCACGCGTCCGCTGGGCGTAGGACCGGGCGCAGGCGCCATGGCGCCTCCAGGACCATCGCGTCCCGGAGCGCGTCCCGGTGGGCCGTCGCGTCGTCCCGGTCAGCGTTACATTCCGCGCGGCATAAAAGAAGGCCCGATGAAGGGCTACACTCCGCCGCCGCGGGTGTCGATTTCAAACGAACCGGCGCCGATTACGCGCAACATCACCATCACCGAAGGAATCTCGGTGAAGGACCTGGCGGAGAAGCTCGGCATTCGTGCAAAAGATCTGATCGCGCGGTTGTTGGCAAAAGGCGTATTCGCAACCATCAACCAGACGCTCGATGCAGAACTCGCCAGCGAAATGGCGCGCTTCTTCGGCGCCGACACCGAAGTCATCACCTTCGAAGAGCAAGCCTCGAAGGACATGGCCGAGGCGGTGGAAGGCAGCGAAGAGAGCGCAGAGGCGGTGCCGCGTCCGCCGGTGGTCACCATCATGGGACACGTCGATCACGGCAAAACAACGTTGCTTGATTCCATTCGCTCCACCAACGTCGCCGACGGCGAAGCGGGCGGAATCACGCAGCACATCGGCGCCTACAAAGTCCGCATTCTGGATAAGAACTCGCCGGCTTATGGCCGCGAGATCGTGTTCCTCGACACGCCGGGTCACGAAGCGTTTACGCGGATGCGCGCCCGAGGAGCGAAGGCCACCGACATCGTCGTCCTGGTCGTCGCGGCCGATGACGGTGTGATGCCGCAAACGCTGGAAGCGATCGACCATGCGCATGCTGCCGAAGTGCCGATCATTGTTGCCGTCAACAAGATCGACAAGCCGGAAGCGCTGCCCGATCGCGTGAAGAAACAACTCGGCGATCGTGGATTGCTCCCAGAAGAATGGGGCGGCAAGACGGTCTTCGTCGACGTGTCGGCCAAGAAGAAAACCAATCTCAACCTGTTGATGGAAATGATCTGCCTCACCGCCGATCTGCAGGAACTAAAAGCCGTCCCAGGACGCGCAGCCAGCGGCGTGGTGCTCGAAGCCAAGCTCGATCGCGGACGCGGTCCAGTCGGCACCATCCTGGTACAGAACGGCACGCTGAAGACTGGCGACAATTTCGTGGTCGGCAACGTGTTCGGCAAAGTTCGCGCCATGTTTGACGATCGTGGAGGATCGATGCAGGAAGCTCCGCCCTCAACGCCAGTCGAAATCCTCGGACTCGAAGGCCTGCCGCAGGCGGGCGATCAGTTTGTGGTCGTCACCGACCGTGAGAAAGCGCGCGACATCTCCGATTACCGCGGCCAGAAAGCGCGCGAAGCCACGCTCGCCAAGAGTTCGCGCGTTTCGCTGGAAGGCTTGTCAGAGCAGTTGCGGACCGCCGGGATGAAGGAACTGAACATCATCCTGAAGGGCGATGTCGGCGGATCCATCGAAGTGCTGACCGATCTGCTGGGCAAGCTCTCGAACGACAAAGTGCGTTTGAAAGTGCTGCGTGCCGGGGTCGGCGCGATCAACGAAGGCGATGTGCTGCTGGCGTCCGCATCGAACGCCATCATCATCGGCTTCAACGTGCGTCCGGAACGCAAAGCGCAGGAACTCGCGGAACAGGACAAAGTCGACATCCGCTTGCACTCGATCATTTACGAGCTGCAGGACGAGATCAAGCGCGCCATGACCGGCCTGCTCGAACCGACGATCAAGGAAACCTACCAGGGCCGCGCCGAGGTGCTCGAAACCTTCCGCATCCCGAAAGTGGGAACGATCGCCGGTTGCCGTGTTGCCGATGGCACCATCAAACGCGATTCACAAGTACGCCTGCTGCGCGACAACACGGTGATCTTCACCGGCAAAGTCGGATCGCTGCGACGCCACAAAGACGACGCCTCCGAAGTGCGCAATGGCATGGAGTGCGGCATCGCAATCGCGAACTACGGGGACATCAAGACCGGGGACGTGATCGAAGCGTTCGTGACGGAGAAGATCGCAGCCGAGGCGATGGCATAGAGCAGTGGTTAGTGATTAGAAAAAGAAAACGGGTGCCCCGTCCAAGCTTCGCTTGGGCGGGGATTTTTGTTTGAGTGCGCCGAAATTTTGTAATTTGCGAAGACTTCTTACTGCGTAGCCTGCGTCTCGAAAGTTCCTCCGATGTCAGCCCCATCTTCCTGCACCATCACACCGGAATTGGCAGAACTCAGATAGAACACGATGCTACTGCTCACATTGTTCACGCTGACGGTCACTCGGCCGCTGGCATCGACTTGATAGTTACCGGTGGTCGTCGTCGCGCTCGGCACACCGCCGAAATTGATATCGAACGAGTTCGCCTGCTGGTTCCAGTCCAGGTTTCCGTTCGAGTGCGGCGTGATAACGCCCGTGCGGTCCTTGAACGCAACGTCGAATCCGTCCATCACAAAGGACGACTGACTCGCCAGACTGGTGGCTGAAAATGGCGCCCCCTGCTGCTTCGTAAAGGTGCCGTCTTCGATGGCGGCGGCGGTGTTGTTGAGAACATACGCGCGCGTGGGATTCACCATCCAGAACACTTTCTGGTCCGAAGTGCTGTTGCTCAAATCAAGGTTGAAGAGTCCGCGGCCATCCATCGCCAGCGCATAGGAACTTGTGTCGAGGAGCGTGATGGCCGTATTCACCGCTCCGTCCTGCACATAGTCAACCGTACCGGTCAACTTGGACACTCCATCCGTCGTGAGCGCCCCCACCGAATGCATCCCCACCGAATTGGTCAGGGTGTCTCCCGAGGTGCCGAACACATACGTCCCAGTGCCAAGGCTAGCCGCCGAGAATGGGCCACCCGTCTGCTTTTCGGCCTGCCCGATTTCGAGCGTTGAACTGCCGCCAGAGAAGGACATGAACCGGAATTTCGAAGCATTCACCATGTAAAAAGCAAAGGTCGAGCCGTCACTCAGGACAAATGTACCCCGACCATTTGCGTCGATCGTCGGGCCGAAGGAACCTGTCAATGCGGTAGGAGATATGGGCAGCGTAGTTCCCAGCGTCAGAGAATCTTCCAATACATTGATGTTGCCGGATGCAACCGCCAGGCTCCCGACCCGCGAAGCGACCGACGCATTGTGGCTCTGAAATATGAACGTGCCCACCGGCACTGCGGAAAAGGAAGATGTGTCCTGTTTTTCGCCGAAACCCGAGGCTGTGGCGAAAAGGTCCCCCTGGATCACATGGAAATGACTATCGTCGATCATGGTGATGCCGTAGGTCGATGAATTAAAGTGCAGCACCCCGACGCCGTTTTTACCGATGGAGTAGGTGCCGGATAGGGCCGAACTCAACTGAAACGAAACTCCACTTTGATTGAAGTCGTCGACGGTGACGTTGAGGTTGCCCTTTCCATCCGCCGTGAACACGATGGATTCCGAAAATACCGCAACGCCGCCAAATTGGTCGGCTCCAATACCGGTCTGTGAAATCACATATTGTCCGCTAAGGCTTGCCGGTGTAAAGGTACCGCCGCCTCCACCCCCTCCTCCATTGCTGCCGCTGGAGCCACATGCTGTTGCCATGAGGAGAGCAGCCGTGGCTGCCAACACCAGAGCCGCGCGTGCGGCACACTTCGACCTCTTGGAATAGGGGTTCATAGAAGGCGCTCCTGTTGCTCGTTAAGATGCCTTAAACCCGTGCGGGAAAGTAAAGTTTTTGTCAGTGGGAACTGATTCGGAGAGTACTCCAGGCACTCATACCTTGGTGACTTCCGGCGAGGGTGTTCGGACGGAAGCCGGAATTTTGCGTGCCTCGCTGATCCAGGCCACGATCCGGTAGGTCATCAGTACGCCCAGCACAAATGCGTACTGCAATGGCTTGCGAATATCCGCTTTCACCAGCCATATATAGTGAATCACGCCAGCCAGGGCGGTGACGTAGATCAGGCGATGCAGCCGCAGCCAGTTTTTCCCCAGCCTCCGGATCGATCCCTGGGTTGACGTGATGGCCAGCGGGATCATGCACACAAACGCGAGAAATCCCACGGTGATAAACGGACGTTTCACGATGTCCTTGATCATTTCGTGTACGTCGAAAAACTTGTCGAGCCACAGATAGGTCGTGAAGTGCAGGCACCCGTAGAAAAACGCAAACAGGCCGATCATGCGCCGGACACCGATCAGCCAGTACTGTTTTGTCAGCTTGCGCAGCGGGGTGATCGAGAGCGTCAACATGATCAGGATCAGCGTCCAGTCGCCGGTCGAGTGGGTAATCACTTCGACGGGATTGGCTCCCAGAGCGTTGTGGCGAAACCTCCACAGCAACCGGGCCAGCGGAACAAGAGCGGCGAGGAAGATGAGGAGCTTGGTGAGGCGTAGTTTCATTTGGAATTGGTAATTTGCGATTGGCAATTTGTAATTGGGAATTGGTAATTTGAACCGCAAACTCCGACGGTCCCGAAACAATTACAAATCACCAATCACCGATTACAAATCCTAGAAGTTTTTCTTCAGGTCCATCCCCGAATAAAGGTTTGCCACCTGATCGTATCCGTTGAACATCAGCGTGGGCCGCTTTGTGAATTCGCCGAGGCGGCGCTCTTTTGCCTGGCTCCAGCGCGGGTGATCGACGTTGGGATTTACGTTGGAGTAGAAGCCGTATTCGTTGGGCGCCGACTGCTGCCAGGTATTCAAAGGCTGCTTGTCGGTGAAACTTATTCGCACAATCGACTTCGCGCTTTTGAATCCATACTTCCATGGCACGATAATCCGCAACGGCGCGCCGTCCTGGTTGGGAAGTGATTCTCCGTACATGCCGAAGCATAGTAGTGCCAGCGGATGCATGGCTTCGTCCATGCGCAGGCCTTCCACGTAGGGCCACTTCAGAACCGGGACGCGCTGACCGGGCATCTGCTTGGGATCGAGCAACGTGGTGAACTCGACGAATTTTGCGCTGCCCAGCGGCTCGGCGCGCTTAATCAGTTCACTCAACGAGAATCCGACCCACGGCACTACGATCGACCAGCCTTCCACGCAGCGATGCCGGTAGATGCGCTCTTCCGGGGCCGCCATTTTTATGATGGCATCGATGTCGAGCTGTTGCTTCTTCTTGACCAGGCCGTCGATGGTCACCGTCCATGGACGCGTCTTGAAATTCTTTGCCGCTTCCGCAGGCTCGTACTTGTCGGTGGAGAATTCGTAAAAATTGTTGTAGTTGCTGACGTCCTTGAAGGGAGTCTGCGGCTCGGTCGTGCTGAACGGACTCTTCTGAAGGCCGTCGATCTTAGTGTTTGCCTCGCTCACGACCGAAGGCGAACTGAGCCCCCGAAATGCAAACCCCGCCGCGGCTGCGGTTCCAACTACAGCGGCCGCGGCGATGAAATGGCGCCGGTTCAGGTACACGCTTTTCGCCGTAATTTCAGAGGGCGCGATATCGGCGGGCTTCTTGATCAGCATGCTGGACTCTACCTTCACTACAGGGTACGCGATCCAAGGGGACGCGGATGTACCCTTGTTCCAAGTATATGAGTCCTCTGGGAGGAAAAAGTTTCAATGGGTCGGACTAGGCGTTTGTCAGCCACTTCAGTGGTTCCTCGGGACCCTCGGGTGAAACCACTGGCGATGCACGGTCGAACGCCGAGCGTCGTTGGTGTAATCGCCTTGATTACAACAGTTGGCAGTTCACTCCTTGCTTAGAACGGATTCGACCGACCATGTCAGCATGCTTTGTACACGAAACTCAGTTGCGATCTGCTCTAATTGTTTGCTCAGGGTTTCGACGGGGAACGCCTTGGTTTCATCGGTCGAATATGCAACGAGCCAGTTTGCCAGCGTGTGGTGAAGCTCATTGATACCGTGCAGCATCGTGATGACGAGTTTCTCTTTCCCCTTCGCTCTGTCAGGCAGGAACAGTTCTCTGGTGGAGACTGTCAACCTTGAGTAGATCATGGATAACGCGCAGACCCTCTGCGATGCGGACATTGGGGCTAGCCGTTTCGTGAGCACTTCTGAGGTCATTCAGTTTCCTTTCCTGAGTTGGTTCTGAGTGTAAACGTGGCGGGGACCTTGAGTATAATCACCTGCTTACAACAACTATCAGGGCGGATGGCGGTGTCTAATGGGGCATGAGCTCGCGGCTCCGAATCGTTCTGCCGCCAGTAATAGGCATAGTCAGCCTGCCACTAGTGCTGTGGGACATCCACAACGCCCGGGTGATTGAGTCGATGGGAATGGCTTGGGACATGGGAGCGCCAATTTGGCCATATCAAACCTCAGATATTCTGCTGAGGCTGTTAAATGGTCCTGCATATTCCATCGCCATGCCTATTGCCAATTTGTTGAGACTGGCAGGTCCCACGCACCTCGTCTTGGTCGTTCCTGGCATCTTGATTTGGTGGTGGTTCTTAGGTTTGACACTTGATCGTGGTTTGGCGCGCTGGCGGCTCTTTGGAATGATAGTTGTCTTTGTCGCGATGCTTTTGTGGTCCGCAGTGGGTGTCCGCAGCGTTCTTCGGTTCTCGCTTGACTGCAGTGCCTTCCGCCTTTCCACGGCTCTGCTCATCCTCAGATTTATTACTCCGGCAGTATGGATTATTGCCCTCACATCCCTTTTGTTTGCGCGGGGAAAGCGGGTTGTGCTCGCCAGTTGACGTAACATCCAGATTGCACCAACAGGTGGTAGCCGGCGATAGGCCAGGCGTTGGGGCTGCGCGTTAGTTCGCCCGCAACCGCAGCACTTCCCTAACTTTCCTTGCCAGATTTTGTAGCGTAAAGGGTTTTTGCAGGAAGGCGGTCCCGGGATCGAGAGCGCCCTGATGAAGGATTGTGTCTTCGGTATAGCCAGAGAGGTAGAGAACGCCGAGACTCGGGCGGAGCTTGAGCAAGCGCTTCGCCAGCTCGCGCCCTCCTATGCCGGGCATGACCACGTCGGTGATGAGGATGTCGATTTCTTTGCCATGGGCTTCTGCGACCCGCAAGCCACGTTCACCATTTTCTGCTTCGAGTACTCTATAGCCGCGGGCTGCGAGCGTCTCGCGCACGAGTTCGCGAACGGAGTCTTCGTCCTCGACCAGCAGCACCGTTTCGCACCCGCCTTTTTCGCTCTCCTGCGATTTTGGCGGACTCAGACTTTCCGGTGCTTCTTCTACTCGTGGCAAATAGATGTAGAAGGTCGTGCCCGCGCCCGGTTCACTCTGGGCGAAAACATATCCTCCGCTTTGCTTCACGATGCCGTACACAGTAGACAGTCCGAGGCCGGTGCCTTTGCCTTTTTCCTTGGTGGTAAAAAACGGCTCGAAGATGCGGGACTGCGTCTCCTTGTCCATGCCGTGTCCGGTATCGCAGACCGAGAGCACGACGTAGCGCCCGGGCTGGATGAACCGGTGTTCGCGGAAATTCGGACGCACCATCACATCTGAACTCTGGATGGAGATCTTGCCGCCGTCCGGCATGGAGTCTTTGGCATTGACGACCAGGTTCATGATGACCTGTTCCAGTTGTCCACTATCGGCGCGCGTGCGTCCGGCATCGGGCGAGAGCCGGGTCACGAGGCTGATGTTCTCGCCAATCAATGGACGCAACAGGCGCTCCATATCGCCGATCACGGTGTTGACGTCGATCACTTTCAGTTCGAGCAGTTGTTTTCGGCTGAACGCCAGCAGTTGCCGGGTGAGGGTCGCGGCGCGGTTGGCGGCCTGTTGAATGGAATCCACTTTCTGATGCATCGCGCTCTCCGGCTGTAATTCCTCGAGTAACACTTCGGTATAGCCGTTGATGACCATCAGAAGATTGTTGAAATCGTGCGCCACACCGCCCGCGAGCCTGCCCACGGCATCCATTTTCTGGGCCTGGCGGAATTGTTCTTCCAGCTGGCGGCGATCGGTGATGTCCTCGGCGATGATCTCGAGTTCCTCCGCCGGCTGCTCCGTGCCGCTGACGGGGCGTCCACTCAATCGCACCACAATGACGTGCCCGTCTTTCGCTTTCCATTGCACTTCTACGCCGTTCAAACTTCCCGTGCGGCGATAGTCCTCGGTCAGGCGCTCCAATTCTTCAGGATTAAAAAAAACATCGCGGCCTGGGTCCAGTTGCAGAACCTCTTCCACCGAGCCATAGCCCAGCATGGCGATCAGCGCGGGATTCACATCCAGAAACCGCCCGTCCACTGTGCAGCGGTAAATGCCGTAGGCCGCGCTCAGGATAAGGGAACGGTAGCGGGCTTCCGAGAAACGCAACGCCTCTTCGTATCGTTTGTGCTCGATGGCGGTGGCGATCTGCTGGGAAACAAATTTCAGAATGTCGCGATCGCGTTCTCCGAAGCGTACGTTCTCGCTGTAACTTTGAACGACCAGGGCACCGATGCATCCGTTCGCACCCATTAGCGGAACGCCGAGCCAATCCAGGGAGGCCGCTCCGATCAATTCTGCTTCGCCGCGATCGACCAGTTCGTCGAAGACATCGGGCGTCGCCAGAAGCGGTTCGCCGTTGCGGATCACATGTTCCGTCAGGCCGCGCCCCAGGGCTTTGGAAGCAGGGGCCGGGTCGTGTTCATCCACGAAGTAGGGAAAGTGCAACAGTTCCTGGTCGGAGGCCAGCAGCGCGATGTAGAAGTTGCGGGCATCCATCAGTTGGCCGACGATACCGTGGATCGCGGCAAAAAATCCGTGCTGGTCTTCCACCGAGTGGGCGCGGTTCGCAATCGCGTACAACGCCGCGTTCAACGCTTCGGCCCGCTTCTGCTCGGTAATGTCGCGATATGAGGCGTAGGTCGCGACTCTTTCGCCGTCGACGATAACAGGCGATGCCGAGACCAGGACGTCCACCAGCGAACCATCCTTTCGCCGGCGGCGGGCTTCGAGCGAAATCTTCTTGCCCTGGCCGACACTCTCGGCAATCCACACCGTTTCCGCGGAACGGTCGGGCGGAACGATCAGCGTGTCGATTGCTTCCCCGGTGGCTTCGTCGCTCGAAAAACCGAAGAGCCTCGTGAACTCATGGTTAATGCGGATGACGTTGATGTCGAGATCAAGAATACTGATTGCTTCGGGAGCATTTTCTACGATCTGTTCCAGGTATGCTTTTTCGAGATCGATGGAATGGCTAGAGGAATGGCCGTTGCCCGGCGAAGGAGGAGAAATGCGAGTCAGGACCGGCGGCATGCCACGCTCGCGAGCGTCGCGCAGCGCTTTCGCTCGCAGTACTTCGGCCGAGGCGGCTGGCGGGGTGATTTTCTCCCCCATACTTGGTCCCTTCCGTTGGCAACGTCAGTAGAGCGATGGTACCGACCTTGGTTTGCACCAGAAAGTTACTGGGGTAATGAAAGGTCCCGAAACGGGAAGGGCTGGAACGCGGTAGTGTTCGACGAGGAAGTCAAAGGCCATTACCACGGGGGACACGGCAGAGCGCGGGGGAAATCGAGTTGTTATCCACGTCGATCTGCTTGACGCATTCACTAGAACCCAGTGGAAAGAACTTCACAGGTGCGGCGGAGAATCTCGCGCTGATCCTCGGTGACAATCAGGAATTCGAATCCGCAGCGCAACCCTTCGCAATAGCGCGCGATGCCCCGTACTCGCATGTGATAGGGCGGGACGGGAATGGGAAACTCCAGGGAAACGACCTCGCCAACCTTCAGTTCCGCGCTCAAGGTCGCGCCTACGCCGTCCTGCCCGAGTTCGCTGGTGCGGCCCCAGATCGAGACGGTGGCGCCGTCGCGAAATACCGAAAGCTGAATGCGCGCATCCAGACGGTGCCGGGTGTAGCGCCGGTTCCGGATGTAAGCGGGAGACGTCCCAAGGCTTTCGTCGCTCAATCAGTTCCTTCTATCTCTGCCCCTTGCGGAACAGGCGCGCTCAGTTTCCGTGAAGAGGGTATCCCGATTCAAGGGGAAGCTTACCGCCGATCTTGACGACCTGCACCGCTCCGGTGATGGAGTATATGTCTACCAGTCCGACTGCGCCCGGCATCGATTCCACTTTCTGAATGACCTCTTCGTCGCTGTTCCCCAGAATGATCGCCGGCCGTTCGGCTCGATTGTGATTGGCCGACGCAATCAATTCGCGGACGTCCTGGCTGGTCAGGGAATAGATTTTTTCCTCCACCATTTTCATGTCGGCAGAGCCCGGCTGGCGCATCACGATGGTGACCGGCTTGCCGTCTGGCCAGCGGTTCATCTGGCCCTTACAAACCTTGACCAAGTCCGGCAAAGCGATGGCGGGGAGAGAATTGCTCTTGTTCGAAACCAGAGCCAAGTCCTTGGCCGCAGCCGATAAGGCGAGGAGGCCCAGCACGAGCATGAGCGGCCCCATTCTTCGAAACAAGGTTATAGCGAGGCTGGGGCCAGTCATATTCAGATTGTGCTTGAGATGAGCGGCCGACTCAACGGCTGAAAGTCCATGTACCACAGGAGGAAACAAGAGTACGGACGTAGATTCAAGGTAAAAAACGCCATTCACGGCCACCTGTAAAACTGCGTAAACAGGCGTGACAATTGTGTCCCAGGCATCTAGCATCATAGGAGTCATGACATACCGCTCGAACGCCGCCGAAGCGTGGTATCAGGAACCGGGGCCTTCGCCCGTGGTGCTGGAGCATCGCATCGACCTGCTGCCTCCGGCTTCGCTCACCCAGCCGTTATGGCGGTCACTGCTGACCAATCTACGGGATACGGTTGCGCCGGAAAAGCTTCCGCCTCTACAACTTACGTCGCGCCCGATAGATGTGGGACTGCCCCTTGGCGACCGCCTCCGGCTTTCTTGGTTTCGAACTGTGTTCACGAATATCGGGGATGTGATCTCGCCCGAATCTTTGCCGCCGCTCGAACTGGAATCAGTACCGGTCGACGTGGGAGAACTGATTACCGACCAGCTCAGTCATTTCTGGTTCAGTTCGCTGCTCCGCAATCTGGCTGACCGGCTGGTTCCGGAGAAATTGCCGGCGCTCGAACTGACCTCCAAACCGATGGCCAACGTGATCCCCGAAACGTGGATCCTGCTGCCAGCGTGGTCGGAAGTGATCAGCACACCAAAAGTGTTTTATCCGGACAAGCCCAAGGCGGAGAGCACCGCGGTGGTGCTGACGAGCCCGATTCCCGTCGCGGTGTCCGAACTGCCGGCTGCTCGTTCCGCGAACCCCACTGAAGCCGGCCTGCTCCGCGATCTGCGCCGCTCCAGAATTCGCCGCCGCATCTGGATCGGAATGGCCGCAGCCCAGGCAATCTATCTTGTAGGAATCGTCTTCTGGCCTCATTAGAAAGCTGAGAACCTGGTCTCTTTCCTTTGTCCGTGGGACACCCCTGCCTTTGTAGGTCGGACACTCTTGTCTGACCGCCAGCACATCCCACCGCCGCAGGAGGATTTTCAAAACCAGTATTTGTTGGACAGGCATGCGCAATCCACAAAGACGTTTGGCTGAGAGCTGACGGCTGAATGCTGATTGCCGCTGCCCTAGAACGTTGTCGACACCGAGAAGCGGAACGTCTTCCGCGGCTCGCGCAGAGTGTAGTTCGGGCCCAGTGTGTCGATGGTGTTCTGATAGGTGTATTGTGCCGCGCCGAAGTGCGTGTCGAACGGGAACATGCTTTTACTGATAGGAACGGGGGGGTTGGTGTTGGTGTCGAGGCGCAGCGGATTATACGCCCAATAAATGCGGAAGGGCGCATTGATGACCGGCAGCATTACCTGAAGTTCGATGCCGGTCGACATGCGCGGCACCCAGTTCGTCCCGGGAACCGGTTGGAGGAACTGGGAGAACGGGAGCTTTTGTCCACCCGTACACTGGAATGCCGGGTCGAGGTCCGGGCAGCCGAACAGTGTGTTCTGGAGATCGCTGAACTGTCCGGTATTGATTTTCAATTGCGACTTGCGAATGATCGGGTTGACGCCCACGTCCATGAACGGAGCGATCACCACGGGACCCGCAATCGTGATGCGGTACTCCAGGTTTCCTGCCAGGCTTAAGTCGCCGCCAGGCGTGACCAGTTGCTCAAAGGGAACAGGAATATTCCAGCAGTTCGAGACAGGCACGCAATGCCCCGCGCTGTCCGAGCCCACGGGAATGCGAGGATCTTTGGGGACGAAGGAGTTGTCTGGATTTCTCAGCGAGACGGTCTGGGCGCTGGGCAGGAAGGCGATCGGCGAAATGGTCCGGATATCGAATCCGCGCAGATCGTTGTCGCCACCCAAGTACGCGCGCTCAAACGGGGGCGCCACGACGCCGTTGTATCCTGAAATAAACGATCCTTGGATGTTGTAGCCGATCGCGTTGCGCCGCTTGTTCACCGGGAAGAACTGCTTGTACTGGACAATGGGACGAATCGTGTAAACCGTGCCGCCGAGTCCCGAGAACTCGCCGCCCAGGAAAATGCTCTTGCCGTGATGTGGCTGGTAGGCAGCATCTAGCGTGTTCATGGTGAAGCTGGGAACGATCTTGCTGGTCACGATCCCGTTGAGGGCATTGGGCCCGGTGATGCCGCGAAAGTTGATGTTCGTGAATAGGATCTTCGACGCCTCGCTGACCGCAACCAGAGACGACCGGTCATATGAATAACTGATGCCGATCCGCTTAAACGACCGCCGCAGCGGATAGCTGACCGAGAAGCTGGCGCCCGTGCTCGACTGCGTGTAGTTCTGAAGGTTTTGCAGGAGCGGGTTTGGCAGATTCAAATTCTGGCCAGATTGAATCGACAGCTGCTGCGCCTGATCATAGGTCGACTTCCGTGTGTAGATCTGGAATCCAGCCTGTATCGGCCGGTCGAACAGATACGGCTCAGTGAATCCGAACAGCAAATCGCGCTGGCGGTTGCCCAGGCTGGCCTGCACGGAGAGCGTCTCGCCCAGCCCCAGAAAATTATTCGTGCTATAGGTCAAGCCGATAAAGGCTCCTGCCAGCCCACTGACGCCGCCCTGCAACCCGATCTGGTTTTTTCCCTTTTCATGGACTTTCAAAGTCAGATCGACGGTCCCGGCCTTTTCGTCGAGCTTGCGGTCGGTGGTATTGGGATCGTCGGGCTTCAGCGGGTCGAAGTAGCCAAGTTGGTTCAGACGAAGTAGGCTCAGTTCCCACAAATGCGAGTTGTAGGATTGTCCTTCCTCAAGTGCAATTTCACGCCGGATCACTTTGTCGCGAGTGGTAGTGTTGCCCTGGAACTCGATGCGGCGGACGGAAAACTGCTTGCCTTCGTCCACGTCGATCTCGAGGTTCACAATTTTCTTGTCGTCGTCGAACGTGGTATTCGGGACTGGAGTGAAGTTGATGTAGCCGGCTTCCCCGTACGCCTTGGTGAGGTTCTGCAGTCCCTTGGCAACTTTCTCGCGGGAGAAAATCTCGCCATCTTTCATCGCGAACAGACTGCGCAAAGCCGCCTGATTGGTGATCGCCTTGTTGTTCTTGAATGTGATGCTGCCTAGGGTGTAACGGGCGCCCTCGTCGATCGGAATCAGGATGTCCACCGACTTGCCGGCGCCTTTCTGAAGCAGTGGGACATGGAATCCGGTATGGCCTGTGTCATGAATATCGGTTTTCGGATCGTCGACCAGCACCTTGAAGTAGCCGCGATTCTGGAATTCCGCCCGGACGCGTTCGGTGTCTTCGCTCAGTTTGGTGGCGTCGTAAGTCTTTGCGAACAAACTCTCCAGGAAGATCGATTTCGGGATGCCGATCGGCTTCAGGTTCTTCATCGAAGCCAGCAGGGTGCGGTTGTTGATGTGCTTGTTGCCGGTGAAGCGGATTTTCCCAACCTTGACCTTGGGTCCTTCGCGAATCACGAACGTCAGCCCCACCGCCGCCGGCGGAATCGGCCGCACTTCGCTTCGGATCGTGGCAAACTGGCGTCCGTGTTCGGCCAGCAACTCCTTCAAGGTGACTTCAGCCTTCTTGATCTTGGTGGGATCATACTGGCTCTCGACCGAGAGGCCGACCTTGCGCTCCTTGAACTTGTCGAGTACGTCGCTGGTGGAGACCGCGCTCAAGCCCGTGTAGTTGATCTCGCGGATCGTAGGACGTTCTTTAACGTAGATGTGGAGAACCCAGCCCTTGCTGGTCTGCTCGCGCTCGAAGCGGAGGTCCTCAAAGTAGCCGGTATTCCACAGAGAGTTGAAGTCGCGCTCAATGGCTGCCGCGTCATAGACATCGCCGATGTGGGTAAAAATGCGAGCTTTGACGGTTTCCGCGGGAATGCGGCGGTTGCCATGGACGGTGATTCCGACCACCAGGTCCTGCTGAGCTAAAGCCGGCAGCGAGAGTAATACAAGCGCCAGCAGTCCGAGGAGTTGTCCCGAGGCGCGCCAATTTCTCCAACCCCTTGACGTGGAAGAGGATGGCGGCGAACCGAGGCGGCTGCGCGCACCCGCGCGACGACGCAGGCCAGTGGCGCAAGGGATTTCCTGATGACGGCGATGAATCGCAACTACCTCGAAATAAACCTGGAGTTAGGAAAACGGTAATTATACGGTAGAGTCCGGCGGGGCGTCCAAGCGAGAGCGATACTTCTCCCAACGAGTCAGGCCCGAAAAAGCTCCACCTCAACACAGACGGAATAGAACGTCGCCGCGTTGCCCATGTCGGTAAGTTTTTCTGAGGTAAGGACATTAATATTGCGATCAGCCGGCCCAAAACGTGCCCAATCGAGGCGCGCAGCGACGACTCCCGGAGGCACTGAACCGTTGAGGCGAGCTTTCAGAATGATCTCTCCCCGCTCGTTGAACGCCCGGACCTGGTCGCCATCGCGAATGCCGCGCTGCTCCGCGTCCCGGGCGTGCATCTCGATGGCTCCGATCAGGGGCTCCATCTTGCGAACCGTCGGCAGATTGGCAAACGTGGTGTTGAGATGGTTGTCGGGCTTGCGCGACAACAGTTCCAGCGGGAACCTGGCAGATTGAGCGCCGTTCCTGGATTCGACCGGCGGAAAAAATGCGACGATGGGATCGAGTCCCTGACGCTTCATCGTTTCGCTGTAGAACTCGGCCTTGCCTGACGGCGTGCGGAAATTGCCTTCGGCGAACGGTAGGAACGGGCGGTCTTCGGCCGATCCGGCGTGGCCGTTACCGGAGAAATTCATGCGGATGTGGTCTTCGGTCTCCAGGCGTGTGCGCGTGATTCCCTTCAGCCACGGGTTCGGCGAGTCGAGGGCGCGATCGATCATTGAGTCCACGCTTTCGCGGAAGCAGTCTTCCTCGAACCCCATGCGTTCGGCCAACGCGCGAAAGAGATCGACGTTCGATCGGCACTCCCCGAGCGGCTCGATCGCCGGTGTCGATACCTGAAGATAGTAGTGCCCATAGGCGGCCTGAAGTTCCTTGTGCTCGAAGAAAGTTGTCGCTGGCAGCACAATGTCGGCGTAGTCGGTGGTGTCGGTGAAGAACTGCTCGTGCACTACCGTAAACAGATCGGAACGCTTCAGTCCGCGGACGACCGCATTGTGGTCAGGGCACACCGCCGCTGGGTTGGAGTTATAGACGAACATCGCGTGCACGCGCGGATTCTCCAGCGTGTTCAGCGCCGACCCCAGTTGCACCATGTTGACGATCCGAGCCGGGCGCCCGAGAGACTCGTTCATCAACTCTGGCATCTCCAGCGCAGCCTTGTTCAGGCCGAACGCACCGCTGGTCGAAAGCTGTAATCCCCCGCCCACTTCCTTCCACGATCCCACCAGGCACGGAAGCATCGCCACCGCCCGCATCGCCATGCCGCCGTTCTCGGAGCGCTGGATGCCATAGTTGACACGAATCACCGACGGCCGCTGCGTGGCATATTCCGTGGCCAGTTTGTGAATGTCTTCGACCGAAATGCCAGTCCAGCGTGCCACTTTGTCGAGCGGATAGTCCTGGACGCGCGCTTTCAGTTCGTCGAAGCCGAGCGTGTAGTGGGAGACATAATCGGCGTCGTAGAGCCCCTCGTTAATGATGACGTACATCATGCCCAGCGCAAGCGCGATGTCGGTGCCGGGGTTGATGGGTAAATACCAGTCGGCAAACTTCGCCGTTCGCGTCTTGTACGGATCGATGACGATCAACCGCGCGCCCTTGTGGCGGGCCTCTTCGATGAACGGCCACAGATGCACGTTGTTGCCGTGAATGTTCGAACCCCATGCGATGATCGTGCGCGAGTGCGCAAACTGCTCGGGCTCCGTGCCGAGCTTCACGCCTGTAACGGACACGAGTCCTTCGCCGCCGGCACTCGAACAAATCGTGCGATCGAGTTGGGAAGCGCCGAGACGATGAAAAAACCGGCGGTCCATGGAGCCGTAGTTCAACGCTCCGAGCGTGCCGCCGTAGGAATAAGGCAGGATCGACTCGGGGCCGTATTCGTCCGCAGTCTTGCGCAGCCTGAGCGCCATTTCATCGAGCGCTTCGTCCCAGGTAATGCGCTCGAACACCTCGCGCGCGGCGTTGCCCGCACCAGACGGGCCTTTCGCAACGCCGGCTTTGCGTCGCATCGCGTAGAGGACGCGGTCCGGCGAGTAGACGCGGTCGAGATACTTAGTGACTTTGGCGCAGAGAAATCCACGAGTCACCGGATGCGCGGGATCACCCTCGATTTTAGTGGCGCGGCCGTCTTCAATCGTAATCAGCACACCGCAAGCATCGGGACAGTCGTGCGGGCAGGCGGCGTGGACGGTTGAAGGCATTCTGGAATTATAGGATCAAATTGGCGGATACCTCTACGGCTTCTTCGCCTGGGGCGCGCTCAGATACTTTTCCATCGGAATTTCAAAATACATCAGTTCATTTCCGCCAGAATCGCGCACTCCGGTCACGTAAAAATTGGCGCCCGCGAGCGGCGTAGAAATATCTCCCACGTCGAAGTAAAGAAATCCCGAGGCGGTCGAATGTGGGTCAACCGAGCGCGCGCCGAACTGCGATTCGCTGATTTCGTCCATGGTTTGGCGGCTGACGGCGCCTTTCACTTTCTTGCTTCCGGGCAGCGGAATCGGCAACTGCACTCCCGGACGGTCGTTACGCGCGGGACGCGCCATGCGCCGGACCAGATCGTCGGACGTAGCGGGCAGCAGTTTGGTGCGATCCACCGTAATGAGTTGCGCTTTCATTCCGCTCAGCGCAACCGGTTCGTCGCTATCGTTGGTGACAATAAAAAATACCGGCAGGTATCCATACTCGTTGAAGTTGGTGCGGAAGATCTGGGCTTTGTCCGCCATGTCGTAAGGATCGACTGCGACGCTCAGTTTCTCGGTGGGATGATCGTCATGCGCGGGATAGGTTCGCGCCGCCTGCGCGGTGGGCATGACGAAGTCCTTGCCTGCCATCGCCCAGAGGCAAGTGAGCAGAATAAAAGACACCACTCCCAGGAAAGCCTTTGTTCCCGAGGACCGCACACAGGGTAATCTACGCATGCCTGAATTATAGGATGCGGCGAGCACTCAAAAGCGCTGTTCCCTCCGTTTAGAATGTGACTTCTCGAAATGTATGTCCTCTACAGTGCGCTGCTGGCCCTGTTCCTTGTGCTGACGCTACCTTATTGGCTGCTGCAGATGATGCGTCATGGAAAGTATCGCGCCGGACTGCGAGAGCGATTGGGCGCTGTTCCGTCCAAGCTAAATACCCCCTCGGGACAACGGACTATCTGGGTGCATGCGGTTTCGGTGGGAGAAGTTGTGGCTTCGAGCGCTGTGATCGAGGCGTTGCGAATGAAATTCCCCGAACACCGCGTGGTGATCTCGACCACGACCGCTACCGGACAAAGACTTGCCGCCCGCCGCTTTGGCGCTGAGAGCGTCTTTTACTTTCCGCTGGATTTTGGAACCGCCATTCGCCCTTACCTATCGGCGTTACGACCGGAACTGGTGGTGATCGCGGAGACGGAGTTCTGGCCGAACTTTCTACGGCTAGCAAAACGCAGCGGAAGCCGGGTGGCCGTCATCAACAGCCGCATTTCCGACCGTTCCCTGCCGGGATACCGGCGCTTTCGTTCTTGGCTCCCAACGGTTCTGGATAACATCGATCTGTTTCTAGCGCAGACCGACGAAGATCGCCGCCGCCTTATCGAAATCGGCGCCCCCGCCGGCCGCGTCTCCGTCACCGGCAACCTGAAGTTCGATGTGGCGCCGCCGAGCACGCCGGCGATTGTGGCGAGCATACGCGAGAGCTTTGGTATGTCCGGAGGCGGTCCGGTCCTGGTGTGCGGCAGCACGGTAGAAGACGAAGAGGGTTCGCTGCTCTCTGCGTTTCGCAATATCCTCGTCGATCATCCGAAAGCGGTGATGATCCTGGCGCCGCGCCATCCCGAGCGCTTTGTCGAGGTCGCCGAATTGGTGGAGAAGCTTGGCTTCCGAATGTGGCGCCGTTCGCTCTGGAGCGGAGAGCCCCTGGCTGGCGGCGTATTTCTCGTGGACACGATCGGTGACCTGGCGGCGCTCTATTCTCTTGCGACGGTGGCGTTCGTCGGAGGAAGCCTCGTCCCGCGCGGCGGCCACAATATTCTTGAACCCGCCCTCTACGGTGTGGCGGTCGTCACTGGCAATCATTACGAAAACTTTCGCGATATCGTGAACTACTTCCGCGACCGCAATGCGGTGCGCGTCGTTGGACTCGCCGAACTCCCGCTGGTCTTCATGGAGTTAATTGGAAGCCAGGAAACTCGGGAGACACTCGGCCGGAATTCCCTGGCAGCGCTCGAGTCACAGAGGGGCGCGACCGACCGGACCGTGGAGGCGCTCGTTCATCTGATGAGCACTCAGCCGCCGAATAGGAGTTCAGCATGAATCTCCTGAGCCGGCTATACAGTGCGGGCGTCGCCACGAAAAATGCCCTGTTCGATCGCGGCATTTCTCCTGCGCATCGATTGAATCGGGCAGTCGTCAGCATCGGCAATCTTTCGACCGGAGGGTCCGGCAAGACGCCGTTCGTGATTGCGTTAGGGCAACTACTGAAGGAACGTGGCGTTTCTTTCGACATTCTTTCGCGAGGCTACGGACGGAAGACAAGCGGTGTACGAGTGGTCGACCCCGTCGGACACGCCTCCGAGTATGGCGACGAGCCGCTGCTGATCGCACGGAAACTAGGTGTTCCGGTCGTAGTGGGCGAAAGCCGCTATGACGCCGGTCGAATCGCCGAGCAGAAGTTCCAATCGCAACTCCACCTGCTCGACGACGGATTCCAGCACCGCTCACTCGCCCGTGATTTCGATATCGTACTGATGACGGCTGCCGACTTCGAAGATTGCCTGCTGCCCATTGGCCGCCTGCGGGAACCGGTGTCATCGCTCCGACGAGCGGACGCGATCGTACTGCCGCATGGATTTGCGATCGATCATGCGGGATTGCGGAATAAACTTCTGTTCCGGATGACACGTGAGCTTTCGTTGCCCACTGTGCCGCAATCTCCCATCGCATTTTGCGGTCTCGCTCGTCCGCAGCAGTTCTTCGCCCAGATACGCGCCGCAGGTGTCGAACCGGTGGCCGAAGTGGTTTTTCGAGACCATCATGCCTATAACCAGAGTGATGTCGAGAGACTCATCAACATGCGGAGTGAGCTCGACGCCCATGGTTTCCTGACCACTGAAAAAGATGCCGTCAATCTCGGCGCCATGGGATCCCATCTCGATCCCTTGACTGTCGCGGAGTTGACGGTGACTCTCGACCGTCCCGCCGAGTTACTGGATACAATTCTGGCGAGAAATACGGGACGGAAGCCCGGCTCGTGAGAAAATCTTAGCTTCCGTCATCATCATGGCTAAGCAAGCTAAAGAAAACGAGCGACTGCGCAAAATCGTTGAAGCGTTTCCCAAGACCACCGTCACGGTCCTGGGCGACTTGGTGGCCGACGAGTTTGTGTTCGGCGAAATCTCGCGTGTTTCCCGCGAAGCTCCGGTGCTGATTCTGAAGCACCGTGACCGCAAGGTAATTCCAGGTGGCGCAGCCAACGCGATCTGCAATCTGGCGGACCTTGGCGTCACCGTGTTGCCGGTCGGCGTCGTGGGCGACGATGAAGCCGGGCGGCTTCTGCTGCGCGCCTTCCGCCACCGTCGTATCCCCGTGAGCGGTGTTCTCAAGGACAAGAGCTACGTCACCGTGACCAAGTCGCGGATTCTCGCCGGTTTCGCTCACACCGCGGGACAACAGGTCGTTCGTCTGGATCGCGAGCCCGCGGAAGGGCCTAATTCGCATCTGCGCCGGGAACTGGTGCTTTCGACACGCGAGTATGCTCGCGCTTCCGATGCCCTTCTGGTTTCCGACTACGGTTACGGCGCCGCCACTCCGGCGCTGCTGAATGCGGTCCGTGAAAAGCGTTCGGTGGCGAACGTGCCGGTCACGCTTGATTCCCGTCATCGCATGCTGCAATTTTCTGGCATCACTGCCGCGACTCCCAACGAAGCGGAAGTGGAAGAAGTCCTCGGTATCCGCGTTGGCAACGACTGGAACCGTCTGGTGGCCGCGGGCGATCAGATTGTCAGCGAAATGAAACTGGAATCACTGCTGATCACGCGCGGCAAAGATGGCATGGTTGCTTTTCCACGGCGCCATCAGCCCATCGACATTCCAATCTTCGGTAGCGATGAAGTGGCCGACGTTACCGGCGCTGGCGATACGGTCATTGCGACTTTCACCGCAGCGTTAGCAGCCGGCGCCGATACAGAAGAAGCGGCACAACTCGCGAACTACGCGGGCGGTATCGTCGTGATGAAACGCGGCACGGCCACGGTCAGCCGGCAGGAATTGCTGCATGCACTCGATCAGGCAGCGCCCGTGAATCGATCGCATTGAGATTGAGCAGACTCTTGACGGCATCTCTTCATCAGAAGATTCTTTCGCGCGAGCAGCTTCGCGACCGGGTCGCGGAGTGGCGGCGCTCTGGCGCACCAGTTACGCTCGCCAATGGTTGCTTCGATGTGCTGCACGTCGGGCACATCCGCTATCTGCACGCCGCCCGTGAACTGGGCGGGAAGCTGGTGGTCGCACTCAATTCCGACGACTCCGTGCGCGGACTGAAAGGCGAGGGCCGGCCCGTGATGCCGGCCATGGAGCGCGCCGAAATCCTCGCTGCGCTCGCCGATGTGGATGCTGTGGTGATTTTTCCCGAGAAAGACGTCCGCGCGATCATCCGCGAAATTCGTCCTGACTTTCAGGCCAAGGGCACAGACTATACAGTCGACAGTGTTCCCGAGCGCGACGAAGTAGAAGCTTGCGGAGGTCGCGTGGCGATCGTAGGCGATCCCAAAGATCACTCGGCGACCGAAATCATCCGCTCGCGGCTCACCCCGCGCGGCAACTGAGGCAGGATGGCCGTCGCCCTTTCGCCCTCATCGCCGCCGGTGCAAGGCCTGCTGGTGGTGCGGCTGAGCGCGATGGGAGACATCATCCACACACTGCCCGCGGTGTCGGCTCTCCGCGAAGCGTTCCCGCACGCGACTCTTGGATGGGTAGTTGAGGAACGGTGGTCAGAATTGTTGTGCGCGGCGGGCACTCCGCGCTCAGGTCCGCGTTCCCCGCAAAGGCCCCTAGCGGATCGCGTGCACATCGTCAACACCAAACAGTGGCGGCGAGCGTTGCTTTCGGCGAAGACGTGGCAGGAAATGTCCGCGGTTTCGAAAGAAGTACGCGCCATTGGCTACCAGACGGCCATTGATTTTCAGGGAGCCCTACGTACCGCGCTGCTGGCGCGTTGGTCAGGAGCGAGAACAGTCTACGGCGACGCCAACCCGCGTGAGCCCGGCGCGCAGTTGTTCTACAGCCGCCCCGTCGCAACATCGGGCGTACACGTCGTGGAGCAAGCGCTCTCGCTGGCACAAGCTGTGACTCCGCATCCCGTAACGGCGGCACGAGCCCTGTTCCCGGTAGATCCGGGCGCAGAAGATCGAATCACCGCTCTTGTCGGAGACGCGCGCGATTTCACAATTCTCAATCCTGGAGCCGGCTGGGGAGCCAAGCAGTGGCCCGCAGAACGCTACGGACTGGTGGCGAGCGAACTCGCAAAAGATGGTGTGCGCTCTCTGATCAACTACGGCCCGGGTGAAGGAGAACTTGCCGCAGCGGTTGAGACCGCCAGCGCCGGAGCGGCACGAAAAATTTCTTGCTCGATTTCCGAATTGATTGCCCTCACCCGCCGTGCGCGCCTGTTCGTAGGTGGAGACACCGGCCCGATGCATCTGGCCGCCGCGCTCCAGGTTCCCGTAGTCGCAATTTTTGGTCCCACCAATCCAGCACGCAACGGCCCCTTCGGCACGGCCTCGATTGTATTGCGCAGCGCGAGTAGTATGACCAGTCATGCCCGTCATCGCGAACCGGAAAAGGGGCTGCTGGAAATTTCCCCGGAAGAAGTGATCGCGGCCGCGCGCAAACTGCTGGGAAGCCGTCATGAGTGATGCGATGCAATCCGAACCGCAGCCGGTGATGGCGACTTGGTCCAGGGTCGCGCGCCGCATCCGCGTGCCGCTGAGTTTCATTTTTGCAATTGCTTATCTCTGGTTCGCTCATCCAACGAAAGATTCATTGCTGGCGGGCGGCTTGCTGCTGGTACCCGGCCTGGTTCTGCGTGGTCTCGCCTCTGGCCACGTGCAAAAAGATCGCGAACTGACCACCAGCGGACCGTACGCTTACACTCGCAACCCCCTCTACCTCGGATCGATCATCATGGCCGTCGGATTTGTCGTCGCGGCCCAAAACCCGTGGATACTGGTGATGCTCTTCGTGATGTTTGCAGTGATCTACGTTCCAGTCGTCGCGGGCGAAGAACGTTACCTGCGAAAAACATTTCCAGAATATGACGACTATGCCCGTCGCGTTCCCCGCTTTGCGACGCGCTTTACCCGGTACGGCAATCAGAGAGGTACGTTCTCTTCGGAACGCTACTGGAAACACCGCGAGTACCAGGCGGTCATCGGTTGCGTGGCGGTGCTGGCCGTACTAGTCGTGAAGTTAGTCCTGCAAAAACCATAGAGTCTGTCACCGATACTCTTGTCTCTACTCCAGATATTCCTTGACCACGTCCAACGCTTCTTCTCGAATCCGCGGTTCGTCGCCGAAGCCTGGCAGCCAGCGGACTTGCGGCTCTCGGCGAAACCAGGTCATCTGACGTTTCGCGTAGTTGCGATGGGCCTGCTGGGCCGCTTCCAGTGCGGCGTTCTGATCGATCTCATTGCGCAGAACCTGCATCGCCTGTTTGTATCCGAGCGAATGTAACGGCCGTGCCTCGTCTCCATATTTCTTCCAGAGGCGTTCCGTTTCGGAAATCAATCCTTGCTCGAACATCTTCGCCGCGCGCTGATTGATGCGCGCATACAGCGGTTCGCGTTCCGGGTTGAGCCCGAACCGCAAAATACGGAAGCCTCGCAGAGGCTCGCGGCCTTCTTGCAGAAGATCAGACATAGGTCGTCGCGAAGCCAGGCAGACCTCGATGGCCCGGATCACTTTCGGCACATCGTTGGCGTGTATCCGCCGGCCTGCAGCGCGATCGAGGCGGCGAAGAATGCGGTGAATACGCTCTGGACCGCTTTTTTCCACGCGCCGCCGCAGACTATTGCGCAAATCTTCAGATCGCTGGGGTCCGGCAAACAACCCTTCGAGCAGCGCGCGAAGATAAAGTCCGGTTCCGCCGCTGACGATCGGCAGGCGTCCCCGCTCTGAGATATCTCTTACAGCGTGACGAGCCTGGCGCGCGTACTCTCCAGCGGTAACGTCCGCCGTCGGGTCGACAAGATCGAGCAGGTGATGTCGAATTTCGGCGCGTTCCGCGAGAGATGGTTTGGCGGTGCCGATTTCGAATTCGCGATACATCGCGACCGAATCGCAGTTGACGATCTCACCGCGGAACCGGCGTGCGATGGCCAGCGCCAGCGCAGTCTTGCCGCTCGCCGTAGGACCCAGTACGACTGCCAGCAGCGGTTCGCGGGGAGGCAACGTCAGCGAATGCTCCAGTGGATATAGGACCAATACCGGACGATCGTCAGAATCAGCAGCAGAATCGCGATCATAAGCAAGCCAGTTGCCTCGGCGGCGTAGGCATGATGGCGGTGCCGATGCTTGTCGTCCATAACCGCCTTGGGGACGGGAGGGGCCACGGCGCTATTGTAATCCCGCCCGGGACAATGGTGATCGGCCAATGGGATCGCTGCCAGGACATTACTTCCACCGGTGTACACTACGGGCGCCACGTCATGCCGATGCCAGCCTCCAGCGGCGAATCAGGGATCCTGCGGTTCGGCGTGTTTGAGGTTGACGTGGCAGCGGGCGAACTTCGCAAGAACGGCGCTCGCCTGCGCTTGCAGGACCAGCCGTTTCAGGTCCTAGTCGTGTTGCTCGAAAACCCAGGGCGCGTAGTGACACGCGATGACCTCCGGCAGAGAGTCTGGCCTGCCGATACTTTCGTCGATTTTGATCACAGCCTCAATACGGCCGTGAACAAGATTCGCGAAGCCCTCAATGACTCCGCTTCGAGCCCGCGTTTCGTGGAAACTCTGGCGCGGCGAGGCTACCGTTTCATTGCACCCGTCAATAGCGTCGAAACACGCGCGACAAAATCTTCCAAGGCCGGATCCAGCGATGTAGAGGTTGGAACAGAACCGCCCGTGTTCCCCGCGATTCTGGCACTCGATGTGCCCGCACCCCATCGCGGCGTAGTGCGTGCTTTGTTCGCGCTGATCCAGATCATGTATCTCGCCTTCTACGTAAACGCGCTCCACCATCTCGATGACGTAGAGCGGGTCGCTGCGGGGACATTGCCGGCGTGGGGTACTCGTTTGATCGTCATTGCGGTTGTAGTGACAGGAGCGGCCGGAATTCCGTTGCGCTTCTATCTCATGTCAGCGGTAGGATTCGATTTTCGCAAGCTGGGAGCGAGTTTCCGCCGCCTCTTCCCATTCGTGCTGGTCGCGGATCAACTCTGGGCGGTGGCTCCGTTTCTGCTCCTGCCCCAGATCGGAATCGGCCTCGCGCTCGCCGCTACCGCCGCACTACTGTACGTACCCTTCTCGGAAAGAACCTTGATCAGGATGGCCTATCCGTCGTGACCAGACATCAGAAAAGAGCGTCACGAAAGAACCACCGCTGCGCCTTACGACGCAGCGGCGGTCGGTCACAGAGCGTGTGGTTCAGGGAGTTGCGGTGAGAAATAGTATCGGCGCTTTGCAGCCTCCGTCTGTTGCGTGAAATAAAAAAAGGGAAGCCAAGGGGGCCGTAGAGCGAATCGGGATGCCCATCGAATCAGCAGTCTGCGCCTCAGACATGCCACCGAAGACGAGCATAGCCGCACTTTCCAGCGGCGTTGGGCCCATCTCTGCCTTGACGGTGCCAGAATTCTGGGGATCGTTCTTGTGGCAATCGTCTGAGTCTTTCGGAAAATCTACGTAGGACTTTACGCCCAGGAACTTCACCGCATCGCGAAATGCCGCACGGGAGTGGTTGTGGCACAGGTCCGGAGGAGCATCGGTTTGCTCAATTGCAAACCGAATGGTTGGCGTATCAAGATCGAGAAGCAGCGGATTGAAAGTTCCTGTATCGGCAGTTCCCGACAATGAAAACCCGTTGAGACTGGCAACGTTGTAACGAAGGGAGACAGAGGTGACATACTTCTGCTCGCTTGAAGGGCCTGGAGGATAACTCGGTCCCACGCGGCTGAGGTATCGCCGGGCTGCAACGTACGCCTCGGGTTTGGGCAGTCGAACGACATAGCGGCCGGACTTGTCGTCCAGAGCTTTCTGCAAACTCTTTGCATCGATTTTCACCTGGGCAAAACTCGCATCGAGCGTTCCCGAAAAAGCGGAACCGTGGACCGGTACGGTTAGTTCATAAATTCCGGAATCCAGCTTCGAATCGTTGGACGCCGCCATGTACAGATCATTGTGAGTTTTCAGTTTGGGCGCGAGAGCCAGCACGCTGTTCGCATCTTTGGGGTCGTCCACCAGGGCCCACGGACCTTCGAAGACGGCGAATACGCTTTCTGTAGTTGACGCCGGTGGCGGCGCGGGTTGTTTGGATTGCTCGCAAGCGACGAGCGCGATCGACATTGCCACAACACTGGCGATGCCAATCCGCTTGCCGAGGAAGTGGCGGCGGTTGTTCATAGGGTCTGTTCTCCTGTAAGTGGGAGTTACGAAGCCATATGATCCAAGTGCGGGTCCAAGTCCTGGTTTGCGACAGCTAGGAAATTTAGGGTCGACCATAGGCGGCGAATGCCGACCAGTAGTACGGGTGCGCGGTGCGTGGGCTGGCAAGCATCTTTCGGGAGGTGAGGCGAATGGCGCCAGAGACAGATTCTCCGGAAAGCGCGTTTTTGTAAAAATCCTCGACAAACGCGCGTGCTTCGACCGAGTCTACCGCCCAGCGGCTGGCCACGACGTGCGGAACGCCGGTGCGGATAAGCGCTTCCGTAATACTCTTGAATCCGTTTGAGCCGCCGCTGCCTGCCGCCGTACTGCACGCCGAAAGAACGGCTAGTCGCATCGCCGGCAGTTTGACGCGCTGCAATGTGTCACCATCCAGCAGTAGCAGGGGGTCGGATTGCGACTCCCCGGCCAATAGCAATCCAGCCTTCTCCGGGGTGGCCAGCGAGTGTCCTGCGAAATGGAATACGGCAGCGCCCGGCAACTCCCTCCGAACCGCGTTCAACGTGGCTTGCCCACTCTTGAGTACGCTTGCCGAATGGAACTCAAGGGACACGGAGTCCGCTTCCGCGGCCACATCGGGCAGAGCAATCAGTCCATCGGCCGGCGACGATGCCGTACTGCCCACTACCAGGGCGGACATGCCGGACGATATGCCATCGTCAACGCGCAATCGCGCCTGCGAATCTTGACCAAATGAATGAACAATAGGTGCGCGCTCAATCAGATAGTGATTGTCGGCATCCAGCAGCGCCTCGAAAGGAACCCGCGCCAGCCAGCCGCCGGCTTCTATCACCAGCGTCCGTCCCGGCGCGAGGTGTTGTTCCACCGGCGCGATGAGCGCCGCATACAGGCTGCGTGCGTCCCGATGGAGGGCGCTTGGTTCCGATCTCGGATCGGACGTGAGCTCCTGAAATTTCGCCGCTAACTCCTGAATGTCCTCGGTGGGCTTCGGCGTCCAGGACACTTTGACACCACGGTCGTCATAAACCCAGATCGCCAGGCCGTCCGGGAGGGCGGCATAAGCGAGCACCGTTTCCTTTGTCAGGAGAGGCAGACGACCGGCCAGCGTCGGCGGTTCCGGCATCGCGGGGTTGGTCAAAGGACGAACGGCGCTTGCGCCAGACTCCCGCTGCGGTGCCGCCAGAAACCACTCATAGACTTCGAGAGCATTCTGTGTGCGACCCTGAGCCAACTCTGCTTCCACCAGCGCGAGATAGGACGGCGCAGCGTCCTTGCTCCAACTTGTACGTTGCGATTCAGACCTGAGTGTCATCAGGCTTTGCTCCGCCAGTGCCAGCGCCGGCCGCAGTGCCTGCTCCGCTTGCGGATCAAGATTTCTGCGAACCTGCAGTTCACCCAGCGTGGAATAAAACATCTGGGTAAGTAAGTTGTTCGAAAGCGGGCGGATCTGGTCCTGGATTGATGTCAAGAGCTCGATGGCGGCGTCAAAGCGCCCAAAGCGGGACTCCAGACGGGCATTCCTGATTCCTGTCTCGATCGCGTAAGTCCGGTTGGCTTCGGTTGGCGGCGCGAGGGCAAAAAGCCTGGCGGCTTCGCTATACTGGCGCTCGGCAATTTCGGGCTGACGAGCGGCCGTCGCCGCGTCGGCGGAACAGTAGTGCGCCCACGCCCGCAGCAGGAAGTCTCCACCCGAGTCAACCAGTCCGGTGGCCTCGCGACAGGATGCCATCTGAAGGTTCGGCCAGGCCCCGGACTGCGCGATGTCCGCCCATTCCGAATAGAGATTGAATCCGCGCTCGGCGGGAAATTGTCCCGACCAGAAACTCTGGAGACCGCTGCCCACTAACGAAATTGCTCCGTCTCGGTCGCCGGTCGAGAGCTTGTCGTCCGCGGCAAAGAAAACCGCGCGCAGGACGAGCGCCCCATAGTCGCTGTTTCGAGCCAGGTCCGTGGCGTGAGCCGTCACCGCCTCGTCGCCGCCGATGTCTCCCATCAGAAACGAGCAGGCGCCCTTTTCGAGTCCCAACTGAATCTGCAGCCACGGGTAGGAATATTTCTGCGATTCGGCAAACGCGGCGGTCGCCTCTCCCCGGCAGGTTTCACCCTGACGGTTTACATGGGCAGCGAACGCCTGTTCAAACCCCGCTAGTAGCAAACCGGCAACATTGCCCGCGGCACGAAATAATCGGGCAGCACTAGCGCCGTTCGTTGCCGCCGCGTCATGCTCACCCGCCTTGTTGGCTCGCGCCGCACGGGCGAGCGCAGCCACCGCGGCTGGAAAGTTTGGCGACGAGGAATCCCTCAGAAGATCTGAAAGCCACAGGTCGTTGTGCCGCTGGCGGGTCAGGTCCGCCAAAAAAAAAAGCGCCTGCCGGGCGGCAGGATCGGCCGTCCCGGCCCGTTGCGGGTACGCCTCCGGCAACCAGGTCACGGCCGCCTCATTCAAATATTCGTCGATGCGCTGATCCACCACGAGACCGATATTCGGATCGCTCACGGACGCTACTAACTGCGGCGGCGACAGCAGCGGCGCAGCCTGGCCTTGATCATGTTTCTCAAGTTTCGATCGCAAGCGATCAGCCCGCGCCCCGGCTTCTGTCGCCCACCCTGAGTGCGGCTCAATCTTCAGATAGCGCTCCGTGTCATCGAGCGCCTGCCGGTAGAAGTGGAGTTGTTCCCCAACAATGGCGCGATTGAAGAGCGCCACCGGATCGTCCGGCTTCATCCCGAGAGCTTCGCTGAGCCTCTCATAGGCTGCAGCGTAGTTGTTCTGCTGGAAATAAGCGGTGGCTAGGTCCGTAAGAATCTCGGGCGATTTGGGATCCAGTTGCCAGGCTCGAATCAACGTTGCCTGCGCTGCGTCATACTTTCCGTCCAGCAGGTCCGCGCGGGCTTTCGCATGGAGCCAAAAAGGATCCGAAGGGTGTGCCGCCAGTTGCTCGTAAATCAGAGATTCGGCTTTCAGCAGTTCTCCGGGCGAACTCAGGAAGGTCGAGGCAGCCTCCCGCTTGAGTCCTTCGCCCAGGCTGGCATACTTTGATCCCTCCATGCGCAATTCAGTGATGCGCCGTAAGCTTCCCGCCTGCGCCAGCAACTGGGACACCTGTTGTTCGCGGCTCACCCGGAATTCGTACACGTAGCCCGCAACTGCAACCGCCAAAGTCCCTGCCAGCGTGGCGATCAGGCGAGGAGTGGTCCACCATTTCCACCGAACGGATTCTGGTTTTGCTTCTGGCGTGACCGTTCCGGCGATCCGGACCGCGAGACGATACTGCCAATCGGGCTGGGCGCTTTCCAGTCCTGTAATCTGTCTCGTTTCCTCCGCGCTTGTTTCCTCGTTGAAGTCGGAAACCGCGTCGCGCAACAGGCAGCCGCATTTCGCACAGTCGGTCGCGTGCTGCATATAGTGCTGGACGGTCTCCTCGGGCAATCCTCCGGCAGCAATCTGATACCAACCGAGCGGGTCCGGACAGTCACCGGGCAGGCTCGGAACGTTCCCTGGCACCAGATTTTCGGAATCACGATCCAAAAAAAACTCCTTCAAAGTTACTCGTTACCCGGCTAGGCAGGGGAGACGCCCCAGGGCCAGAGTCGGGTTCAACATCAGCATTTACAACTTAATAACGACAGCAACACGCAAAACCCTTCACCGCTCGCCTTCAATGTGACTCTGGATCAACAGCGTCATCCGTCGCAAAGCTGTCTCCACGCCCTTTGTATTCAGACGGATCCAGGGTATAGAAGCGATGGCCTGCGCCGTCATGCCCTCACGATGGTGGAGCCAGAACACAGCTCGATTTCTGATCAGTATCTCGCCTGTGTACAGCTTTCCGAGAACGGCATCGATCTCGTGCAGCGCTACGATGTTCTCGGTGGAAAGTTGGCTGGGGACAGGCGGCATGGCAAGCGAATTCTGGTCCGTTAGCGAGTCGGTCTGACTGGCATCCCGTTTCTGAGCTCGTTCACTCTTGAAATAGTCCAGCACTATACTGGCCGCTACGACTTTGACGAATCCATAGAACGAGTCTTGCCGGCGCGAGTGAAATTCCCGCAACAGGCGACATTGATTTTCACAAAGCCTGAGATAGGTTTCCTGAACGAGCTCGTCGAGAATGTGAGGCGGAGTCTGCGGCCACTGCCGGCGCGCCGTTCGACTCACAACCTTCGCGATCAGAGGTTGAAAACGACGGATGAATTCCGCCCACGCAGCCGCACTGTCCGTGCCGACGCACGCCTTGACAAGGCCGTCCGAGGAAAGGGCAGAGAGGCTGGTCACGAATGTACCCGAGACGGCGGATTCTACAGTATTTTTATGAAAATGTTGACAAAGTTAAAGTTATTGACGGGAACCGATGGGGTAACTGCGATCCGGTCGGGAACGGATTATGCCAGGAGTCGAGCGGCTTCCCGAGCATAATAAGTCAGGATCATACTTGCCCCGGCCCGGCGGATGCATAACAGCGACTCCATCATCACCCGTTCCCGATCAATCCATCCGTTCCTGGCGGCAGCCTCGATCATCGCGTATTCCCCCGACACCTGGTAAGCCGCCAGCGGCAAGTCAAAGCGCTCTCGAGCGGCGGCAATTACGTCGAGATACGGCATGGCGGGCTTTACCATGATCATGTCGGCGCCTTCTTCGATGTCCAGTTCAATTTCCCGCATCGCTTCGCGAACGTTGGCCGGGTCCATCTGGTATGAGCGCCGGTCGCCGAACTGAGGCGCTGAATCCGCGGCTTCGCGGAACGGTCCGTAGTAGCCCGAGGCGAACTTGGCAGCGTAGGAAAGAATCGGAGTATTCGAATAGCCAGCCTGGTCGAGGCCCTTGCGGATCGCGCCCACTCTTCCGTCCATCATGTCGGACGGCGCGATGATATCCACTCCGGCACATGCCAGCGAGACTGAGGTGCGCGCCAGCAGTTCCAGGCTCGCATCATTGACGATTTCGTACTCAGGTGAAGACGGCGGTGCGGCGGCGGCCGCTCCCAGCGATTGCGCACCCGATTTCACAACTCCGCAATGCCCGTGCGAGGTGTATTCACACAAACAGACGTCGCCAACAATCAGCAGGTCGGGTACTTCGCTCTTGATGGCCCGAGCCGCCCGTTGCACGATGCCATCGTCTGCCCGCGCGCCCGTACCGGTTTCGTCTTTTTTCTCGGGAAGTCCGAACAGGACGACGGCTGGCACGCCCAAGGCATGGGTGTCGCGAGCGTCCTTTACCGCTTCGTCCACCGATAGATTGCATACCCCGGGCATCGACCCCACGGCCTTGCGGACTCCAGTTCCAGGGCAAACAAACATCGGATAGACAAAAGACTCGGGAGTGAGCCGTGTTTCGCGGACCAGCGAACGCAGTGCTTCCGTTGACCGCAAACGGCGCATGCGGGTGGCAGGAAAGGCCATGAGCAGATTCTAGCAGTCCGTTCCGGCCGAGTGCAGGCCTGGGGCGACTCTCCTTGCCCGGCGAACTCCAGGTTACCAAGGTAACCTGGAGAATCCGGTCAGGGACCTCAACAAAATGTCTGAAACCCATATCATGCTAAGAAGTGACTCTTCGTCCCATCGCGTCGGCTGTCTGCGGAGTCGCTCTGGTCGTTGTCTTTGTTCTGGCCCCTATCGTTTTTCCAAGCCCATTTTTTCGCATTGCAATAGGGAACGTGATCCCGTTTCTGATTGGCACAGCCACGCTTGTTCTCGCCACCAGAAATACGATCGATAGTCGAGGCAACACGAGGCTTTTCTGGGCGCTCATGACGACCGGACTGTTCATGTGGTGGGTGAATCAGGCCGGCTGGCTCTGGTTCGAAGTGATCCTCCGTGCGCCTATTCCGGACCCGTTCTACGGAGACATCATCCTGTTCCTGCATCCCGTTCCTCTCATCGCGGCGGTGGCGATTCGTCCTCAAAAATCGCACGAAAGCGAGGGAATGCTGCCCAGCGCGCTCAACGTTGTCATCCTGCTGGTGTGGGGAGTGGTGGTGTACGCCTTCGTAGTATTCCCGGATGAATTCCTGATCCGGAACGTGGCGGTCTACAGCCTGCGCTGGGACGTCCTCTACCTGACCGAATCCTTGATCGTGATTGCGGTTGCGGGATGGTCTTTCCTCACCAGCCAGGGATCTTGGCGGAGCCTTTATCGGTCCATCCTACTGGCCAGCATTCTCTATGCGATCTCTTCCGAGACGATCAATATCGCCATCGCTCGCGGCACCTATGAAACCGGCGGCCCCGCGGATATTCCGTTTGTGATCGCCCTGCTCGGATTTTTCTGGGCAACGCTCAGCGGACGCTACTGTTTGCGCGAAACGCAAACGACGCCTTCCGGTACTGCCAACACAGGTCACTTTGCCCCACTGCTGGCCAAGGTAGCTCTGCTTTCGCTGCCCGTGATGGGCTACTGGGCATTGTTCGCGGGATCGGAATCCAGCTATCTGCGGCAAGTCCGTTTCACGGTTGCCATGGGGGGAGTTGCGGTCTTGGCTTTCTTTGTCTTCTTGAAGCAGCACCTGCTCGATCGCAGACTGGTGCAATTGCTCCTGCAATCCCGCAGCAGCTATGACAACCTGCAACGCCTTCAGGGACGGGTCGTGCAGCAGGCCAAGCTCGCCTCGCTGGGAGAACTAGTGGCTCTGGCGGCCAGCGAGTTGGAATACCCGCTCGCTACCGTGCTGGAGAGTTCCGAGCGCCTTGCCGCCAGCAGCAGCCTGACCCGCGAACAACTTTCCACCGCGCAGAAAATCGGTCAGCAGGCACGGCGTACGCGCGATCTGGTCAACGATCTCCTGAGCTTTGCTCAACAGACTCCCGGAGAGAAATCTCCTCTGGAACTCAAGCCTCTGCTGCAGCGCGCGGTCCAGATGGAAGGTTTCAAACTAAAGAAACGCGACATCAATTTGGCTGTGGAGAGCGACGACACAGTGCCGCGCGTACTGGGCAATTCCAATCAACTTCTGCAAGCCTTTCTTCAAGTCGTCGAAAACGCCGTGGACGCCCTGCAGGAAGCGGGCGGCGGCAAATTACTCGTGTCTCTCCGGCACGAGGGCAACGAAGTCGTGATCGAATTCGCGGACAGCGGTCCCGGATTGCGCGACCCAGAGCGGGTCTTTGATCCGTTCTACACCACCAAGCCGGTTGGAAAAGGCACGGGTCTTGGCCTGAGCGCTACCTACGGTGTGGTTCAGGATCACAAAGGACAGATCACCTGCTACAACCGCCCCGAGGGCGGCGCAGCGTTTGAGATTCGGTTGCCAGCGATGCGCATGGGTTCGCCCTTCACTGAGGCGGCGAGGGCGTGAAAGCAGGTCAGAGCTGACAGAGTAGGGCAGAGGTAAGTGGTCAGATTGAAGAGGTCAAGGCTCACAATGCTGGCGGCCCTTAACCTCTGCAATCTGGCCTCTCACCTCTAACCTGCCTCTCTACCTCTTCAATGACCCGTAACCTCTGATCTTGCCTTACCCTCCGCTGGCCACGATCGCATCCGCAACTCGGGCCGCTTCCACGGTCCGGCCTACGTCGTGCGTGCGGATGATATGCGCTCCCTTGAGAATCAATGCCGTCTCCGTGGCCAGCGTGCCGTGAAGACGTTGTTCGACTGGAGCATCCTGCCCATCGCGGGCCAGAGTGCGGCCGATAAACGACTTTCTCGAAGTGCCCGCCACCAGCGGATATCCCATTTGTTGCAAGTCCGCAAAGTGCGCTAACAAGGGATAGTTCTCTTCGAGACTCTTGCCGAAACCAAACCCTGGGTCGAGTGCAATGTGATCGCGTTTAATCCCGGCCAGGGTCGCTGCCTCCGCCCATTGCCGCAAGTCGCGTTTGACGATCAGCACTGGATCCCCGATAGGAGGCAACCCGCGCCATTCGTCGGGACGGCCCCGCGTGTGCATCAGGACGCCACCGACCTTCAATTCGGCGATGGTCTTCGCCATCTTTGCGTCCCAACGAAAGCCGCTGATGTCATTTACGATTTCAGCACCCGCCTCGACTGCGGCGCGTGCAACGCTGGCTTTATACGTATCTACACTGACGATCGCGTCAGGCCGCCGCCGTTTCAGGTCCCGGACTACCGGCAGCACCCGTTTTCGTTCTTCCTCTTCGGTGACAGTGGCGCCCGCCCCCGGACGGGTCGACTCTCCTCCGACATCCACGAGCGCGGCACCATCGGACAGCAGTTGCTCCGCCCGGGCGACGGCCTTCTCGGCGTCGAAGTACTGACCGCCGTCGGAGAAAGAATCGGGCGTCACGTTCACCACGCCCATAATCAGAGTGCGTCGTCCCAGTTCGATCGTGCGGCTACCCAGATTCCACTGAAAAATTGCGCGCATGCCGCCGCTATTCTAGAACGTGGCAGGGACTTGCGGGATGTTAGAATCTGGATCAATGGCGCGTTCGCGGTCAGTCACGCTTGGAAGCCTCGTTGTCGTGATGATTGCCGCCACGGCGCTGGCTGCTCCGCCCAAACCTCTTCAGGACCGGATCGCCAGGGTCCTCGCCGCTCCCGACCTGGCGCGTGGATTCTGGGGTTTGGAAGTAACTTCCCTTTCCGGACAAACTCTCTACTCGCTCAATCCCGACAAGCTCTTTACGCCCGCGTCGAACACCAAGCTGTTTACAACCGCGGCTGCGCTGGCGTTGATTGGTCCCGACTACAAATTTCGCACCACGGTCGAAACCATCGCCAGCCTTGACCGTTACGGCCGCCTGAACGGCGACTTGTTCCTGGTCGGCCGCGGCGACCCCAATCTTTCCGGGCGCGAATTGCCCTACGACCTGCGCACGCAGCGCAACGACCATCCCATTCAGGCGCTCGAAACACTGGCCGACGCTCTCGTCCAGAAGGGCGTGAAGTACGTGGACGGGGACATCGTTGCCGACGATTCGTATTTCGCCTTCGAGCGCTATGGAGAAGGCTGGAGCCAGGACGACCTGGTGTGGGCCGACGGCGCTCCCGTTTCCGCCCTGACCATCAACGACAACGTCGTCTTCGTGAACATCCTGCCCGCCGACCGACCGGGCGAAAAGGCGTTCGTCACCGTCACGCCGTTTGCCGATTACTATCGCCTCGACAACCGCATCATCACAACTCCCGCCGGCACGGGTCGAAAATTCTTCGTCAATCGCGAGCCCGGTTCAACCGTCCTGACACTCTGGGGAAACATGCCTCTCGATGATCCGGGCGCCAACGAAGCGCTGGCCATCGAAGATCCGGCAGAATTCGCCGCGGCGCTTTTTCGTCAGTTGCTTGAAAAACGCGGCATCGTAGTGTACGGGCGCCAGCGCACGAAGCACACCGAACTGGCGACACTTTCCACGTTCAGCGTGACTACCATCGCGCCCTCGCGCGGCGGCAGCGACAGCTCAATGCGTCCACTGAAAAGCGATCAGCCGATTGTGCTTGCCAGCTACGATTCCAAGCCGATGCTGGAAGACATACGAGTGGTGAATAAAGTCAGCCAGAATTTGCACGCCGAAATCCTGCTGCGTCTGTTGGGGCGGGAACGCGGCACCGCCGGAACCATCGAAGGCGGCCTCGAGGTGTTGCGCGAATTTCTCACGCAGGCTGGAATCTCAAACGAACAATACGTTTTCTATGACGGCTCCGGCCTCTCGCGCCAGAATCTGGTCGCCCCCCATGCTATCGTGCAGTTGCTGCGTTATGCAGCCTCGCAACCGTGGGGCTCTGCTTTCAAATCAACCTTCCCAGTGTCTGGCATCGACGGATCGCTCTCCGACCGCTTGAGTTCGCCACGCCTCCAAAGCCGTATCTTGGGCAAAACTGGATCGCTCGGCGGAGTAAAAACCCTGTCGGGCTACGCAACTACCGACAGCGGCGAGACCGTAGTGTTCTCAATTCTGTCCAACAACTCTAATTTGCCCCCCAAGCGGATTACGGAAACAATCGACGAACTGGTGCAGGCGATCGTGGAAGACGCGGGCGGACGCTAGAACTTTCCAACTTTGTTCACCACAGCCTAGACTTCACCCGAGAAAACGACTCGCCCTGTCCAAGAGTGACTCTCCTACAATCCCAGCATCGGAATATCTTTCATCTTGACAGGACCGGTCTCACGGGGGGATGCTTGCTGCCTCCCCCGGTGTGTGCCTTCCGGCGTAGTACGTGCGTCCGCTGCCGAATGGGCCTCCATCTCTCGCTTAACCAATCGTCCTGGGCCCCAGTTTATTTTCGAGGAGGTTCCCCATGAGGAACAGTCGAATTCGAAGATTCTGTGAGCTTGCCGCGCTGTTGCTGTGTGTAACTGCTGCTTATGCCCAGTTCGCCGTGCTCTACAACTTCGGCTCACATAGCGGAGATCCGCTGCAGCCTGCTAATTCCGGCATCGTGGCCCAAGGCCGCGACGGCAGCCTATACAGCACATCGGTCTCGGGCGGAACAAGCGCCGGAACCGTGTTCAAGATAACGCCCAGCGGGACGCTGAAGGTGCTGTTCAACTCCGATGCCGCCCACGGAGCCTCTCCTTATGGCGGCTTGACACTCGGCAGTGACGGGAAACTCTATGGAACTGCTACTACGGCGGGGCCGACGGGCTGTTGCGGCACTGTATTCAAAATAACGTCCAAAGGCACGCTCACGGTGCTACACAACTTTGGGGGTCCTGATGGAGGAGCGCCTCAAGCGCCACCGATCCAGGGCAGCGATGGCAAATTCTATGGCACTACCGCCGGGGGAGTTGGAACCCCAAACGGCACGGTGTACCAGATCACGTCTGCAGGCACGTTTAAGTCGCTATACGTTTTCGATGTCACGCACGGCTCCTTTCCAGCCGCACCGCTGATTCAGGGAATCGACGGAAACTTTTACGGGACCACTGTGAATGGAGGGGCCAACAGCAAGGGTGAGGTATTTAGGATCACGTCGAAGGGCGTTCTCACTGTCCTATTCTCGTTCGACGGCTCCCATGGAATAAGCCCGATTGGTCCTCTTGTACAGGCCGGCGATGGCAACTTCTACGGCACCACGTTTGGGGGCGGCGCTAACAACTTTGGGACCGTGTTCAAGATGGCGCCCGACGGGACCACCAGCGTCATCCACGACTTCAATTTCAGTCCCGACGGGGGGCGTCCCACCGCCGGTTTGGTACAGGCCACTGACGGCAACTTCTACGGAGCCACCAGCGACGGCGGAACCTTGGGCTTCGCGACACTCTACAAAGTCACACCCGGAGGCACGTACACCGTTCTCTACACCTTCGACCAGACGACTGGCGCGTATCCCCTCGTGACCCTTACGCAGCACACCAACGGCACTCTGTACGGAGACACTCAGAAAGGTGGCCTGGGACCCAACAATTGTGGCGCCCAATGTTCTGGCGTGTTCTACAGCTTGAGTGGAAGCTTGGGGCCATTCGTCAGTTTGGTCACCAGGGCGGCGAAGGTCGGAAAGACAATCGGCATTCTGGGACAAGGTTTCACCGGGACCACCGCTGTCTCATTCGGCGGAACTCCAGCCACCACCTTCAAAGTTGTTTCGGCAACGTATCTGACTGCCACAGTTCCCGTCGGCGCCAACAACGGCCCGGTGACGGTGACTACTCCGGGAGGCACGCTGGCAAGTAACAAAGACTTTCTCGTGCTTCAGTAGGTTGCTTGATTCAGAGCTCAGTTCTTTGTGGTGACAATAGTGCTGGTGGCGCTTAGCTGAGGATCCCCATCCTCTTCCCGACCTGCCCCAGCACGTCAAGCGCCCGCGTGAGTTCGTCCTTCGTGTGCGTGGCGGTCATGATCGTCCGAATGCGCGCCTTCCCTTCGGGGACCGTTGGAAATGCGATGCCCGTTCCGAGCACGCCTTCCATGAACAGCTCTCGCGAGAACTCCATCGTCAACCGCCCGTCGCCGATGATGATTGGCGTAATCGGCGTTTCACTGGCAGGTGTGGTTTTCCCGCCGACGTTAAAGCCCAGCAACGCGAGTTCTTTTTTCCAGAATCGAGTGTTGTCCCAGAGCTGTTCCATGAGCTGAGGCTCGTTTTCCAGGACATCGAAGGCCGCAATGCAAGTCGCCGCAACCGATGGTGGATGCGAAGTCGAAAACAAGAACGGCCTGGCGCGGTGGTAGAGGAAGTCGATGAAGTCCCGGGTGCCGCAGACGTATCCGCCGAGCGCGCCGATGGCCTTTGACAGCGTTCCAACCTGAATGTCCACGCGTCCATGCACGCCGAAATGATCGATCGTGCCACGGCCTGCCTTGCCGAGCACACCGGAAGAATGAGCGTCGTCGACCATCATGATCGCGCCGTACTTTTCGGCAGCATCGCAAAGACCGGGTAGCGCGCCGATATCGCCGTCCATCGAGAACACGCCGTCCGTGATGAGCAGTTTGCGGCCCGGCTGGTCCTTCACGCTCGCCAGTTGCTCTTCAGCGTGGGCAACGTCTTTGTGACGGAAGACCAGAATCTTCGCGCGAGACAGACGGCAACCGTCAATGATTGATGCGTGATTCAGTTCGTCAGAGATGACGAAATCTTCCTTTCCCAGGATCGCCGACACCGTCCCCGCATTTGCCGTGAATCCGGACTGAAACACCACGCACGCTTCGACATTCTTGAAGCGCGCGATTTTCTCTTCCAGATCCATGTGGATCTTCATCGTTCCGGCAATCGTCCGCACGGCTCCAGATCCGACTCCGTACTTGCGGGTCGCTTCCAGCGCGGCCTCGCGTAGTTTGGGATGGGTCGTAAGCCCGAGATAATTATTCGAAGCCAGGTTGATGACGCGTCTGCCGTCAAACGTACATTCCGCAGCCTGTTCGTCTTCGAGCACCCGCAGTTTGAAGTGCGTGCCCTTGGCTTTGAGTTCGTCGAGTTGATTGGTAAGGAATGAAAGCGGATTGGTACGCGTTGCGGTGGGCATGATCTTCCTCGGGGATGGGACTGATCAGTCTAATACCGGGGTTGACTGGATGGGAATTCGGACCTCACGCGGATTTAGGCGGTTCCGGCGTCGACCTGTTCGTGACCAGCCGCGTCTAGAACGGCCAGCGCAGATTCCAGTTTCTCGCGGTTCAGTAGCACGTAGTCGGTGTCGAACGTTGCGACCGCGAAGATTGAAATGCCAGCCACCGCCAGAGGCTCAAGAAACGACGACAGTACACCGGTCATTGCGAACGGAAACGGCCCTTCGAGTTTCAGAGCGACCCAATTTCTCTCAATGCGTACGCCGGCGGGAACCCGGCTTTCCTCGCAGACGACGGAGAGTTCGTCCGAGGTCTGGGTCACGCAGAAAAATCCGGGTCCGACGGCCCACGCGGGCACAGGTGTGCCGGCCGCAAGCTGACACACTGCCAGCTTTTCCGGAAGCACCCGAAATTTCAACTTGTGGGGCAATCCAACAGGAGATTACTACAACCAGGCTGACGCCAACCTACTCCATGCTCGATCCCATCGGCACGTACTTGTAGTTCTTGCCATCGAAGAACACTGCCGAGGTCTCGCCGAGTTCATTCCCTTCCTCGGCATAGATCGCCTGGAAAGTTTTTTTCTTCAGCTTCATTTTGCGCACGGTGAGTGTCCGGTAAGGCAGGTTGATGACGACATATTTCGCTTTCGGAGTTTGCGAGTACCAGGCTTCAGGTCCGGCGCCGTGGATAATCAGCACGACCAGTCCGCGCTTCATCGGACTGTCCTCGACGAAGGTCATCGTGACTTTCGGATCTCCATAGCCAAAAAAAGTGTCATACGGATCGATGACCTGGTAGTCGTGCTCCGCCTGGTCGAGCAACGGATTCTTGGAGCGCGCGGCAATCACCACGTCTTCGACGCCGTCGCCGTCCAGGTCGCCAACCATGCCTCCGACTTCCGACACAAAAGTAAAGTCTTTCCCGAAGGTCTGCTGGACGAAGGCGTTATCGATCTTCGGAGCGCCCTGTGGAGCGGTTTTCGGAGCGGTCTGTGGAGCGGCCTTCGGAGCGGTCTGTCCCTGGGCGAAACCGGTCACAATGATTGCGACCACAATAGCGAGGAGCACATTTCTTGTACGCATGGGTTAACTCTAGACCCTTACGTCGGCGGGAACTAGAGGGTAGGCAGGTAACCAAAGTCACCAGCCAACACAGGTGTTGACCCTTCTTTTGGGTGGCGCAGCGGTTTAGCGCTGCGATAACTCGTTCGCTTTGACCTGGGCTTCAGCCCCAGAGGTGAATACTGAAGATTTTTCAGCAAAGTGTGTAGCCACTGCGGGCGGTGGCCCTCGCCACGAAAAGACTGTTCCCGCAGCCTGCTAAGTGCTTCCCTGGAAGTGTTCCCAGCCGCGTGCCGTCAATCTCCTTCGCCGTCCCTTCTGATCGACCAGCATCATTCCGTTCTTGCGAGTGACGTGCCCGATTGGCGTCACGGGAACGCCGGCAATTCTTGGAGGAATTGTTTTCGACGATGTAAACAGTAGTTCGTAATCCTCGCCGCCGTGCAAAGCCAGATCGAGGCTGACCGTCTCTTTCGGTCGCCCGACAAGCGCGCGCGGGATGGCTGTCGCCTCAACCACGGCTCCGACGTTGCTTTCATCGCTTATGTGCTGGAGATCGGTGGAGAGCCCGTCACTGAGATCGATCATGGCGGAGACCAGGCCTCGGCGCCTGAGCCATTGCCCGATCTGCACTCGGGCGGTCGGATGAAAGTGGCGCGGGAAGTCCGCAGCGACCGCAGCGGCTAAAGCCGCCTTCACCGTTCGCACGTTTGCGGCACGACTGAAGTCGTGCCCTCCCGAGCTGTGCGCTCCCGAATCGCGCCTTCTCGAGCCGTGACTCCTCGCCCCGTACCCTCCCGAAGCAAGCGCTCGCAGTTTTTCGGGAGGGCACGACTTCAGTCGTGCCGTAACTTCGCCGGAAGCAACTGGCGCTTTAGCGCCTGCGGTTAGCCACTTCAGCGCCGCCGCCGAGCCGCCCAGTTCTCCCGTAACGTAGATCAGGTCACCCGCCCGCGCCCCTGATCGCAGAACTGCTTTTCCGCGCGGCACCGATCCCACGACGACGATGTCAGCCTGAATGCCGCCGTCTGATTGTGCGGTATCGCCGCCAGCGAGCGGAATGCGAAACTCCGCGGCCGCTCTCAACAGGCCGTCGAGAAATTTGTTTACCCAAGCCTGCGGAGTCTTGCGGTCGAGCGCGAGAGAAAGAAAAGCCGCCCGAGGCTCTCCGCCCATAGCCGCGATGTCACTCAACCCGCGGGTCAGACATCGCCATCCCACCACTTCAGGAGTGTGCCACGCCCGCCGGAAATGCACGTTTTCGAGAGAGAAATCGGTCGTAACCAGTAATTGGTGACCTGCGGGGACGCGCAGCACCGCGCAGTCGTCGCCGATTCCGGTGATGACGCCTGGCCCGCGTCCAGCACGCCGACGGACGCGGTTAATCAGCGACTTTTCGCGTTCTGGCAAGCTTTAGACTATACGCCGCGCCATTACCACCCGGCAGCCCATGCCCTATCTGCCGGGGAACTTGTACACTCGGGCAGCCGAATTACCCGCCTTGGGTAACCGCACATTTGTGCCAGAGCGCGTTGACAGGGTGGATGAGGTTTGTTACCGTTTCACCAGTCGTTCATAAAACCTTTGGCCGAACCAAGTGCCGCATCCTGAATCGGTTGCAGGCGATTGGAACTTGGCCTTGCCTGGTTCCGTAGGGAGTAGTAAGCCAGCTCGATCCCGACGAGGCTGGTGGAATCAGATTCTGAGCCCGAGCAGACTGTTCCGCTCCGGCAGGAACCGAAAAATCTCAATACCGGATACCATATTGCGTAAACGCTTTTACATATTTTTCGTGGCGCGCGACGAGCACGGTCAACTGCGCAAGATTTCCATTCCCGTTCATTACCTGTATGTCATTTTAGCGGGCGCGGCAATCGGTATCGCCGGCCTGACCGGGATTGCCAGTTCCTATACCCGGATGCTGCACAAGGTTTCGACCTTCAACGAACTGCGCTCCGAACGAGAAGATCTGAAAGACCGCTATACG